>CAZTZE010000019.1:0-69658 GCA_964618215.1 uncultured Chloroflexus sp. | reverse complement strand
CTCACTGCGGCGCTCGGGTCGCTCTCCAGCGTTGCCCTATCCTCCGAGTGAGCAGTATAATTATATCACCGTCGAAAAAAGACCCGACATGTTTGGTAACATTTTCTTTTGAGGCAACGTTACCACCAAAGTTACCTTTTGCTTTGAGGCACTACGCGCTTCGACAAACCAGGTTCTTTGGGAGTTGCCGTGATTCTGTACACGGATTTTCACCGAGTAGGCCTTCGGCAGAAAAACCCCTAAAATTCCGTGTTTTTTCCGTGTTTATCCGCCGAAGGATCCGTGTCCCCTGGCCTGACCCGCCACCGTTCGTGCCGCGAACAACGGCGGCATCAGCGAAGCGATCCTGTGGACGCCGGTGCGAGACGGCAGGGCAGGCAGCATGACAAAATCGAGTTTTTTCAGTGCAGCCATCTATACAATCTCAACCATACCTGTCACGCGTCACACGGTACACGGTACACGGTACACGCAACACGTCACTCATCACTCGTATCTCAGTGCCTCCACCGGCTCCAGGCTGGCGGCTCGGCTGGCCGGGTAAATGCCAAAGAAGAGACCGACCGCGGCCGAGAAAAGCGTCGCCAGCAGCACCGCATCCATGCCGATGGATGGATTGAACGGCGTCCCGGAGTTGGCGGCGATGCGCCCGACGATGAAGGAGAGCAACCAGCCGAAGAGGATGCCAATCAAGCCGCCAATCAGGCTGAGCAGCGAGGATTCGGTCAGGAACTGGATCAGGATATCCCGCTTGCGCGCCCCCAAAGCTTTGCGCAAGCCAATCTCACGCGTCCGCTCGGTGACCGAGACCAGCATGATGTTCATGATGCCGATGCCGCCCACCAGCAGGGAGATGGCGGCGATGCCACCCAGGAAGATGGTCAGCACACCGGTGATGGTCGTGGCGATGGAAAGCATGTCGCTTTGCGAGAAGATACTGAAATCGTCCACACCGACCGGCGTGCGGTGACGCTGGCGCAAGATCTGGGCAACCTCATCGGTAGCCAGCGTCACGGCTTCCGCGCTGACGGCCTGCACCATGAGCAGATCAACCTGGTTGATACCACTTCGGTGAATCAAGCGCGTTTGAGCGGTGCTGAACGGCACGATCAGGAGGTCATCCTGGCTGCCAACTATGTCGCCGCCCTTCGAGGCCAGCACGCCGATGACCCGGAAAGGCTGCCCCTCGATGCGCACCGTCTCGCCGATCAGGCCATCGTGGCGGCCAAATAACTCATCAGCGACATCCGGCCCCAGCAGGACCACCGAAGCGCGCTCCAGCAAGTGCGTCTGCGACAAAAACTCGCCTTCGGTAAGCGCGTAGCTCTGCATCGGGAAATATTCCGGCGTAACGCCGACGATATTGGTCGTCGTCTCCTCGCCGCCAGCGGTAACTTCCACTTTGCCCTGGATACTGGGCGCAACGGCCTCCACGTTTGGCGCGGCAAGCGGATCGGCAATGGCCTGCGCGTCGGCCAGGGTCAGCGGGCGCGGGTTACGCACCTCTTCGGTAGCGTGTTCCGAAGAGACAAACAACAGGTTGGTGCCGATCCCGCTGATCGCGCCGGTGATGGTGGACTGGGCGCCGCGCCCGATAGCCAGCATGGCGATCACCGCCGCCACGCCGATGATGATGCCCAGGATGGTCAGGCCGGAGCGCAGCTTATTACTATTGAGGCTTTCCAATGCTTCGAAGATGGATTGTACGATGTTCATGCGCTCTTCTCCACCAGCCCGTCCCGCAGACGGATGATGCGCTGGGTTTGTTCAGCGATACTTTGATCGTGAGTGATAATGATGAGGGTAGTGTCGCTCTCGCGGTTCAAGGTCAGCAGCAGTGACATAATTTCCTGCCCGACTTTTGAATCCAGGTTGCCGGTCGGTTCATCGGCCATGATGATGGCCGGCTTGTTGACCAGGGCGCGCGCAATGGCGACGCGCTGCTGCTCACCACCGGAGAGTTCGGTGGGACGGTGATCCATGCGATCGCCCAAATCAACTGACTCCAGGGCAGCGCGCGCCTTTTCCTTACGACCGGAGGTTGTTCCGGCATAGCGCAAAGGAAGTTCGACGTTACCCAGGGCGGTCGTTCGTGATAGCAGGTTGTAACTCTGGAAGACGAAACCGACCTTGCGGTTGCGGATGCCGGCCAGTTGGTCATCGTTAAGCATTGAAACCGTCTCCCCGTCCAGCACGTATTCGCCGCGGCTAGGCCGGTCGAGGCAACCCAGGATGTTCATCAGGGTGGACTTGCCCGATCCGGACGGCCCCATGATCGCCACGACCTCGCCACGCTCGATCTTCAATGAGACCCCGCCCAGGGCATGCACTTCCACCTCGCCCATCTTATAGACTTTGGTCAGGTTTTCGGCAACGATAACTGGGTTTTCCATTACTTGCCTCCGCCGAAGGGACCTCCACCGCCACCGTTCAGCGATATGAACGTCGCCGGCGGGTTCAGGATGATCAAATCACCTGCTTTCAGATCGCCGCCAACAACCTCGCTCATGGTATCCGAGTTGGCGCCCAGCGTGATCTTCACTTCCTGGGGTTGCCCATTGCGCAGGACATACACCACCCGCTGGCCATCCACCAAACGCACAGCCCGGTTGGGCACCAGCAATACATCTTTCAGCGCATTGACAACGACGGTAACTGCGGCGGTCATGCCGGGCTTGACTTGAGCGTCTGCATCGCTTATCTCGACCGTGACGGTAAAGTTCACCGCGCCCTCGGCAACATCCCCGACCTGGGCAACTTGGGTCACCTCACCATGATATTCCTTGCCGAGGATGGCATCGAAGGTGATGACCACCGGCTGCCCGATCTTGACACTGTTGATGTCCACCTCGGAGACCTGCACATCCGCCAGGAGACGCGAAAGGTTGTCGAGGCGAAAAGCGTTTGCGCCGGCTTTGACCTGATCGCCGGTCATTACATCTACAACGCTGACTGTCCCGGCAAAGGGCGCGGTCAGGCGCATCATGTTCAAAGTAGCCTGGATCGCGGCCACTTTGGCGCGCGCGGCTTTGATATCTGCGGCGTCCGGACCGTCCTTCAGACGATCCCACTCGCGTTGAGCATCTTCCAATTGGGCTCGAGCCACGGCGAGCTCGGCACGCGCCTCGTCAATATCGTTGCCACTGGGTACGAGCAGGAAGTAATCCAGATTGTCCTGGGCGTCTTCGAGCGACTGCGTGGCATTGTAAAGGTTCGTATATGCCTGGGCCTTGCTCCAATCCCATTCGTCACCTGACCGGTCTTTTACGTCGTCATAGGCTGACTCGGCCTGATCGTAACTCTCCTCCGCCAGGGTTAATTCCGCCTCGGCGTTCTGAATGTCGGCCGAGGTGCCGCCGCGGTTTGCGGCCAGCATCATATCCAGGGTGGCTTCGTCGCTGTCGTAATCCTCCTGAGCCAGGACCAGGTCCAGTTGCGCCTGGGCACTCTGCGTATTGGAGTTGAGCAGATCGTCCAGGTTTCTCTGGGCAGTCACCAGGTCCGCTTGTGCCAGAATGACGCTTTGGGGCAGGGAAGTCTCCGCAAGCGTAGCCAGCACATCGCCCGCAGCGACCGAGTCTCCGACGTTGACATTTACCGTTTCCACGCTGCCGCTGGTTTGCCAGGTGAGAATGGCTGTCTGGTGGGCGCGCACCGTGCCGGTCGCGCCGATGGTGGCGGTCAGCGTGCCGAGCTCCGCCTTGACCGTCTGGAATTGACCAGCGGCGGCCGAAGCCTGATTACGGGTGTTGAGCCAGAAAGCTCCAGCGATTCCAGCAACTATCACAACTGCACCGAAGATAATCCACAACTTTTTTTTCATTTTTTACCTTCCTTCATAAAAGTATCTTTTCATTAAATCGGCTCTACCGTTTTCAATGTGAAAAATCTTACCACGAAGGTCACGAAGGAGCACAAAGGGAATAAAGACGCTCTGTTTTTAGGGTTTTACTTCGTGCCCCTTCGTGTCCTTTGTGTTTGAGAATTTTTACCACATTAAAAGCGGAAGACCCATTAAATCAAACTTGCAGCACTTACGCAGTTCATCTCTGTTCATTCCTGGTTCAAATTGGCTTGCGCTGGTACCTCATCTGGCGTATTGGCGCCCAAAATCTTGAATTCGCGATAGATCAACGTCCAGACGCTGGAATGGAAGATTTGCATCCAGCCGCCAATCATCAGCATTGGCGAGCCGAGCACCAGGAAGAAGAAGGGCAGCGCCGCCAGGATGCCGATGATCCAGGCCAACGGTCCACTGGTAAAGAGGCTGGCAATGCCGAAAGCGATCAGGCCGGGGATGGCAGCCACGATCAGACCTGCCAGCCCGGTGATGATGAAAGCCGGGATGAGAATGATGAGCAGGGCGAACCCGGCAATGGCATAGCCGATCCCGATTCCGAGCATGATCAGCCACATCAGCGCGGCGCTCTTCCAATTAGACTTGAACATCTGCCAGCCCCGGCGGAATGATTCGCCAACTGGCGCGTTCTCCAGGGCCGCCACCCGCATGAAGAACTGGCGCAGCAGACCGAGGAACACCATCAGGATGATAAAGGCAAAGAGAAACAGGAACATACACCCGATGGCCGCGATCATCCCGCCGACGGCCAGGCTGGTGTTGCCGCTCCTGATGCTTATGAAGAACAACACACCCAAGCCAATCAGCAGCGCAATAAAGAGAATGGCCGGCAGGTTGATGATCAGATCAATCACCCAGATGCGGAAGGCGCGTCGCGACCAGCCCACCTTCCAGCCTTGTTTGAATCCGACCTTCGTGCCGCTCTGCTCGTATTCGTCCACCATGCGGATGACGGCCGCCTCCGAAACATAGCGCAGGATGGCGAAGATTACAGCCGTGACAATGATGAGCAGCAGAATGGCTGCACCAATCCAGATGAAAGTGGGGACAAACTGTTCAGGATGCTCGACCAGGGGGAGGATGTTTTCCTCGGCCCAGGCGCTGAACTCGCGCAGAAAAGGCGCGGGCGGGTGCGTTCCGGGGCCAAAGCCGCCATTCTCGCCGGTAGGGCCGCGGACCCGGTAGCCGGAACCGCCTCCCCCGCCGCCTCCGCCGCCCACGGTGAGAGCCAGCAGGATGCCGAATATCCACAGGATTTTGTAGTTCCACAGGATATGCCAGGCGCGTTTTAGGATTTTTCCATAGTCAATCATGGGTGCTTCTCCTTTTTTAGTTTGACAATGCCACACAAAAGGTATTTAACACAAAGGGCACAAAGGCACACGAAGGAACGACCGTTTTTTAGCTCCATTGCTCTTCTTTGTGCCCCTTCGTGGCCTTCGTGTTAGAAGATTTTCTCTCCGCGCGGAATGTGACATAGTCAAGCTAGTGAATTCCGATTTAACTCTGCGAAGGTGCCGCAGTCACTTTCGCTGGCCGCGAGCCGCGGCGGAACCACCAAGCCGCCAGCCAGCCCCAGTAGAGCAGGACGACCACTGCCTGCCAGAGGAACCCGCTGAAGATGTCGCCGCCGAAAACGCTCACCTGATTGAAGAGGGAAAGCGTGGACTGCTGGGCTGCGCTTATCTGGCCACCGAACAGACTGGTGATGGCTGCGAACCAGACCGCCTGTGACTGGCCGCCGGTGAACCAGGCGCCTGCCTGCCCGAGCAGGCCGCTCGCGTCCGCCGCAGATATGGCTGTCGTCAGCGTGAATATCGTCCGCAAGAAAAACCAGGCGGTAAGCAACCCCGCCGGAACGAGCCACCCGGCCCAGGCAGCCGGCTTCGGCGCCCGATCGTGCAGGGGGCGGCGCGGCAGTTGCAGGGTCAGTTGGGCGACGAATCGTTCGGCAGGCAGGAAGGCCGGGGCCGGCGCGGCGCGCAGCAGGTCTGAAACGGTGCGCAATTCCTGCAAATCATTCCGGCAGGCCGTACAGGAACCCAGATGCTTCTCCACTTCCAGCCGGCGCTGCCCATGCAGTTCGCCATCCAGATACGCATTCAGCAACGCGTGTATGTTTTCACACATCTTCGCTCTCCGCTTGCAGAATTTGCTCTTTCAACACTTCGCGTAGACGATTGCGACCGTAACTCAACCTGGACATGACCGTCCCGATGGGGATATCGAGTACGCTGGCAATCTCCTGGTAAGAAAGTTCTCCGTATTCACGCAGGACGAGCGCGCTGCGGGCTGCCTCCGGCAGAGAACTCATCGCCTGCTGGAACAGGGCGAGACGTTCCTTCTCGATCAGCGCGTCTTCTGGACCTGAACTTTGCTCTGGAATCCTCTGCAACATTTCATCATCAGCGGGTTCCTCATGCCTGCGCCGCAGAATATCCAGCGCGGCGTTGACGGCAATCCGGTACAGCCAGTTGCGCAGCGGCTCGCCCCGGCGGAAGGATGAAATGTGCAACCATGCCCGCAGGAAGGCTTCCTGGGCTGCATCCTCGGCCAGGGCCGTGTCGCCGCACATGCGATAGACCACATTTATAACGCGCGGGTAGTAATGGCGGACGAGTTCTCCAAAAGCATTCCGGTCACCTTGCTGCGACTTAAGAATCAAGTCGGCTTCGGTTTCCGCAGTGAGGGTCGCCAGCACTTTGCATCCTTTCTGCCGTGTCATCTGCTTTCACCAATCATTACGAGTTTCGCCTTGATTTTATTCGGTTCTTTGCTGCAGACCTCACAGGTTTTAGAAACCTGTGAGGTCTTCCTAATTGTGATTATTGTCGCAATCATTGGTGACATTAAAACCTGTGTTCCGATAAGAAGATTGGGTATCATGGTATTATTAATAATGGTGTCGTCAACGTGCTGGAGGCCCAATGCAAACAATACCTGGCGAATATTTGGAAATAGACCGCAAAGCGCGTGTCTACATGCCCTATCAAGACCTGACGCTGCGCCCACCGACAGAACGGGTCTGTGATTTTGGCGATGTGGTCGTCCCGCTCAATTCCGACCGGGCGATGCTGGAAGCCTCACGCTGCATCCACTGCCCCGACCCGGCGCCCTGCATGTTGGCCTGCCCGTGTCACAACGATATCCCTTCGGCAATGTGGCTGATCGAACAAGGGCGCTACATCGAAGCCGCACAATTGTACCGTCAAACCAGCTCGCTGCCTGAAATCTGCTCCCGCGTTTGCCCGCACGAACAACTCTGCCAGGGTTCCTGCGTGCTGAACAAGACTCACGAACCGGTATTGTGCGGCCCGCTTGAAACCTTCGTCACCTGCTACGAGCGCAAGACGGAAGGAGTGACCATCCCGGTTGGCCAGCCAAGCGGCAAGAATGTCGCCATCGTCGGCGCAGGCCCAGCCGGCCTGGGTTGCGCCGCCCAACTTCTGCAAGAAGGCCACGCGGTTACCATCTTCGATTCCAAACCCGCGCCCGGCGGTTTGCTCGTCTATGGCATTCCCAACTTCAAACTGGCCAAGGAAGTCTTCTTCTGCCGCTGGGGCGATTACGAAAAGGCCGGCGCCAAATTCGTCGGTAACACCTACATCGGCAAAGACAAGACTATCGATGATTTATTCAAGGAAGGTTTCGATGCTGTTTTCGTCGGCGTGGGCGTTGGGATTGACGCCAAGATGGAAGTGCCTGGCGAAGACCTGCCCGGCGTTTACGAAGCGACCGACTTCCTGATGCGCGGCAACACGGGGCTGAACTTGCTGCCGGAGGACAAGCGTGAGCGTCCCCGCATCGGCAAGCGCCTGGCGGTCATCGGCGGCGGCGATACGGCGTCCGACTGCCTGCGCACTGCCCTGCGCATCGGCGGAGAACAGGTCATCTGCCTGTACCGCCGCACCGAAAAGGAAATGCCCGGAGGCAAGAAAGACCGCCAGATGGCTAAAGAAGAAGGCGCCCAGTACCGCTTTTTGACCCAACCGGTGAAATTCATCGCCGGTGAAGACGGCCAACTGGCTGCCATCGAGTGCATCGAGATGAAACTCGGCGAGCCGGATGCCAAAGGCCGCCGCAAGCCGCTGCCGATCGAAGGCTCTAATTTCAGCATTGCAGTGGATACAGCCATCAAGGCGCTGGGTTACTGGCCCGACCCGCTCATCGGCGAGACCACGCCCGGCCTCGAAACCCACGACTGGGGCCTGATCAGCGTGGTTGACCGCGAGACCGGCGCCACCAGCCGCGCGGGCGTCTTCGCCGGCGGCGACGTGGTCAGCGGCCCCGACTTGGTGGTGACGGCCATGGTGGCCGGCCGCAAGGCTGCCCAGGCAATGGATGAGTATCTGAGCAGCAAGAAATAACTTCCGTTCGGGCGTTGCATTTTCTCCGCGATTTTGCTATACTGATTTCAATTCATCGTCTTTAACCGATAGCAGCCTGATGCCTATTTGAATTTAGGATGTCAGGCTGCCTGTCCATAAGCCGTTGAACTAAGCGCTTCGCGCAGGGGGATTACTCCCACTCCCAAAGGTCTTCTAAAACTTCACATTTAGCCTCGATCTGGGCTATATTTCCTGTATCGGATCCTATTTCCATACAGGAGGTATAGCCATGACTGCTTTAAGACAGAAGATGATCGAGGATATGCAACTGCGCGGCCTGTCTGCCCGAACCCAGGAGACTTATGCGCAGGCAGTAAGCCAGTTGGCGAAGCACTATCATAAGTCTCCAGATCAGATTGATGAGGAGGAATTGCGCCAGTACTTTCTCTACCTGATGAATGTCAAACATGTCGCACGCAATACATGTACGATTGCGTTGTGCGGTATCAAGTTTTTCTATGAGCATACCCTGGAACGACAATGGCACTTTCTCGAATTCGCCCGGCCAGCAAAGGAGAAAAAACTACCGGTGGTGCTCAGCGTGGAGGAAGTGGCCGCTATTCTAGCGCATGTCCATGTTCAGCACTATCGAGTCTGTCTGACGGTCATCTACGCTTGCGGGTTACGCCTGTTGGAAGGCGTGCGCCTGCAAGTCAAAAATATTGACAGCGCTCGCAAGATGCTTCACATCTGCCATGGAAAAGGAGGCAAAGACCGCTATGCCGTCTCGCACCGGCGTGCCGCCGTTGCTCGCGGCACGAACGGTGTCCCGCTGCCGGAGGCCTCTCTGGAGATGCTTCGGCGACACTGGATGACCCATTGCAATCGGGTATGGCTGTTTCCAGCCCTGCGCACAGGACAATCGCCTGAACATGCAAACGAACCAATGAATGAATCCAGTATGCAGAAAGCATTTCGTGCCGCCCTGCACGAGAGCGGAATACACAAGAATGCCACTGTTCATACCCTGCGCCATTCCTATGCAACCCATTTGCTGGAAGCAGGCCTGAACCTGCGCATTATTCAAAGTTACCTGGGACACGCTTCCCCTGCTACCACCGCCATCTACACCCATCTGACTTCAACGACTGACGCGCAGGCAATCAACAAGATCAACGAGATAGTGGCGGGGCTGTGGCCTTAGAACTGGCTGACATCTTTCGCCGCTACGGCCCTGCCTATCGCCAAAAGTACGCCGACCGCCTGCTGCCCAGTCACCGCCAGGTGATGCGCGCCATCGAGCAGTGCCGCACAGAAGCCTTGGGAGGGCAGGTATACTCCTGCGTCTCATGCAGCGAGCTCCGTTACAGCTATCATTCCTGCCGCAACCGCCATTGCCCAAAATGCCAGCATGAGCAGACTCAAGAATGGCTCAAGTTGCAACAGCAGCTACTCTTGCCCGTCCCCTACTTCATGCTTACTTTCACCCTCCCAGAAGGATTGCGTGAGGCCGCCAGCCGAAACCAAAAATTCTTCTACCACGCCCTCTTCCAGGCTTCGGCAGAAGCAACACAAAAACTAGCCCAAGATCCCCGTTACGTCGGCGGCCAGATCGGTATGGTGGGCGTGCTCCACACCTGGACCCGCAACCTGGCTTACCACCCCCATGTCCACTACCTTGTCCCGGGCGGCGGTATCGCCCCAGACAAGCAAACCCTTCGACCAAGCTCACCTGTGCCTGCGGCACTGGCGCAGGCAGGGCATGCCTGGCTGCCCTCTCACAACAATTTCTTCCTGCCAGTTAAAGCCCTTTCCAAACTCTTCCGTGCCAAATTCCTCCACCTCCTCAAAAAGTCTCCCGCCTTTGCTCAGGTACCTCCAAAGGTTTGGCAGCAGGATTGGGTCGTCCATTGCAAGCCTGTCGGCAATGGACAGTCGGCCCTCAAGTACCTGGCCCCTTACATCTTCCGTATCGCCATCAGCAACCGCCGACTGGTGAAGTTCACCGATAACGGCGCCTTGGGGACTTCCCAAGTCACTTTTCAATATCGCACTTCGGATACAGGCCAACTCAAGGCCTGCACCACTTCTGTGGAACGCTTCATCCACCGCTTCCTCCAGCACGTCCTACCCTCAGGTTTCGTCAAGGTGCGCTACTTCGGCTTCCTGGCTCCCACCCGACGACCACTTTTTGCCTCCATCCAGGCGCACATCCAACAATGCATCCCGCAGCAAACCGCTTCTCTGCACAATACCAATCCCACCACTTCCCAACCTGCGCTACCCCAAAAGCAACCCATCTGCCCTAAGTGCGGCCAGTCAATGTCTTTCTTACGCGCCATCACCCCTACCCTATGCCGCTCTCCTTGAATCTCTCTCCTCCCCTTTGTTCTTCCTTCCAGGCTGCGCTTCCTCCCGCAGCCTTGTTCCCATTTCCCTTGACACCATTACATCCATCTTTCAGCCACATGTTTTGCTTGCAAAACTCCCCCTCTCCATGTACAATATTCTTAATTATTGGTGGATTGACCGTTTCGACCGCTGCTCGCTTAGACTGAGTGTGCTTTAATTTCCAAATCCTTTGCGCAGGCACCCTTTGCGTGCGGCTTAGTTCAACTAGGATTGATACGGCGGCGCATCAATGCCTTCCTCTCCGCTTTCATCCCTTCCGCCGTATCAATCCTTAATCGTTAGGCAGAATAATTGCGCATAACACAACCGATTGGCGTCTTAGGTAGAATCATTCTGGATAAGACATGGTTGGGCGGCGCTAGCATAGACCGCTCGAGACGTAATTATTCATCTGCATGACCAAATGACATCCAGACCACTGTTACGAAAGGAATCTTTGCCAATGAGCCAATCACAAGATGAACGCGGTGCACAATTCTACGCGGAGACGTATGACGAGTCCGTACCCAACTGGCCAAATGAGATCGATTTCTATCAAGAGATGGCCGCGAATGCAAAACACGCAGGCGGAAGTGTATTAGAACTTGCCTGCGGTACAGGGCGAGTGGCCATTCGACTGGCTCGTAGCGGCGCAAGTGTCGTCGGACTGGACTTATCTCAGCACATGCTCGAGGTAGCCCGGCGCAAGAGCATTGACCTCGCAAACGCGCGATGGGTTGAGGGGAATATGCGATCCTTTCAATTAGACGATGTTTTTGGGTTAGTAATTATCACCGGGAACGCGTTTCAGCACCTAAATACACCTGAAGATCAGGTGGCATGTCTCGAATGCATCAAGCGCCACCTCATGCCAGGGGGCTATTTAGTTGTGCATCTGAACCATCTGGATTTCAAATGGCTTGGAGAACTCCTTTGCCAAAAAGACACTCACTTCGAGGCAGAAGGGAAATTTATCCGCGCTACTACTGGACGCGAGATCCAGTCATATCGTGCCTGGTCATATGAACCCTCCACGCAGACTGCTATTGTCCGTGCTCGTTGGGAGGAAATGGATACCGATGGGCACGTGACAGATTCCTGGCAGACGACGCCCGCCCGAATACACTGCGTCTTCCGTTTTGAGATGGAGCACGTTCTAGCAAGAGTAGGCTTTACGGCGGATGCGGTATACGGCGACTTCTCTCGGCACCCTTTGGCTGATAACAGCACAGACATGATATGGATTGCGCATGTGGCCTCAGCGATCTCTTGATCTCTTGTACCCTTCGTCTGACCACGGGAAAGCGCCGTCCAACACAGCGTGGTGTGTCCTGAGAAGTCATCGTCTGCTTGCTGGTGAAAGTCCAGTCCTGGTAAGGGTCAGGCCGCCATGGTCCTTCGCTGCGCTCAGGAGGCAACCGATGCAGCCGGGCGACTGGCTGTGCTGAAGCGATGTAACCCCCTGAGAAAGGGGTGCAAAGCAATAGCCCGTAACATAAAGTGAACCCTTCGACAGAGACGACTTTTCGGGTCGTCTCTGTTTTGTTGTGCCCAGACTTACGAAGTCTCTGGAATGAGTTTGCATTTGCCAAAGGCCTGCCCGGTGGTTATAATCACCCGCATGGTTGTTCGCACCCTACTGTTAGACCTGCGGCGCGCGGTTGATTTCGCCGTTTATGTCATCTGTCTCAGCGCGTTGCTCGGAGGCAGTACCCTGCTTGCCCCCGCCGAGACCAGCGACCGCGCCCGCGCCTTCACCCGCCCACTAGAATTTGACTATTTCAATTGGACTTTGGATGCCTTTGGCATCAAATTCACCCAGAGCGCGATTGGCACACCATATTACTTCGATGGCAATGCCCGTCACCAAATCGTGGCGGAGTATCTGAAACTGACCGGGCAAATAATCCAGGATGAGCATAATCTGAACCTGATCTACGCCGACCCGCAGGTCAAGAATCCCGAAACCGCCTCCGCCAGGCTGAGGGTGGAATTAAGCCAGTTCAAGGCGCGCCAGACGGAACTTGCGCCGTTGGCCGAGGCGATACTGCAAGAGCAGGTCAGCGCGGTAGTCAATAACCTGGGGCTGACGAGCGGCGGACAGCCCATCCCGCCCGTCCTGTTCCACATCACGCCCTTGCCTTACAACCTGATCGTCTCGCGGCGCGATAAAATCCAGTCCGAGGCCAGCATCTCGCTGCTCTCCGACCTGAGCGTAGACCGCCAGGCTGCACTCGAAGCGCGCGTGGACAAAGGCCTG
Source organism: uncultured Chloroflexus sp. (assembly GCA_964618215.1). GTDB lineage: Bacteria > Chloroflexota > Anaerolineae > Anaerolineales > Villigracilaceae > CG2-30-58-95. The sequence goes on along the minus strand of CAZTZE010000019.1, from coordinate 56,820 downwards.
GATGTCTCCTCACTGGTCGTGCCGGTGGGCGGGATCGGTTCCTACCCAAGCATGGTTTTACGCACCTCCGACCTGATCTGGCTGACCGATACCATCGCCCACGAGTGGATCCACAACTGGCTCACTCTGCGCCCGCTGGGATTGAACTACGACGCCAGCCCCGAGCTGCGTACCATGAACGAAACAACCGCCTCCATCGCCGGAGGCGAGATCGGCGCCCTCATCTTGCAGCGTTACTACCCCGAATTGATCCAGACACCGACATCCCAAACCGTGTCGGTCGGCCTGAACCTGGGCCGCGCCGACCCGAACGAATTGCGCAAACCTTTCGACTTTCGGGCTGAGATGCACACCACGCGCGTTACGGCGGATAAACTGCTGGCCGAGGGCAAGATTCAAGAAGCTGAAGCCTATATGGAACTGCGCCGCCAGCTCTTTTGGGAGAATGGCTATGCCATCCGCAAACTCAACCAGGCTTACTTTGCCTTCTATGGCGCCTATGCCGACCTCCCCGGCGGCGCGGCGGGCGCAGACCCGGTCGGCCCGGCGGTGCGTCAACTGCGCGCCCAAAGTCCTTCGCTGGGCGCTTTCCTGCGGAAAATCGCGCAGATGTCTTCGTTCCAAGAGTTGCAGGCTGCGAATTCAAGATGATCCCCTTGCGAAAAATCTGCCTGCTCATCCTGCTCGCGCTGCTGATTGCCGCGTGTGGCAACAATGTACCCCTTTCACAGGTTGAAACTCCTGCAACAGCCAGCGCGATCAAAGCCTCGCCGACCGCGCCGCTCCCAACCTGTCTGGTGCTCAAAATTCCCACCGGCCCAGGGACGCCCAGGCCCTCGGATGCCGTGCCAATCCTGGAAGGGGATCACGTTTTCGGCCCGGCGAACGCGCCGGTCACACTCGTCATTTACAGCGATTTCCAATGTCGAAACTGCGCCCTGGTAGCCGCCAGCATGAATGAATTGCTGGCAGCCCATCCCACTGACTTACGGCTGGTCTACCGTCACCTGCCCTTGAGCGGCGAGCATGACAAGGCTGTTATCGCCGCGCAAGCCGTCGAAGCGGCCGACCTGCAAGGAAAGTTCTGGCAGATGCACGATTTGCTGTATGCCAGTCAGGGGGACTGGTCCGCGCTCACGGCGGAGGCATTCGAGGCCTGGGCGCGGGATCAGGCAACAGCTCTGGGGATGGACGGAGAACGTTTCCAGGCCGATCTAATGAGCGAGGCTGTCAAAGCCAGCGTCGCACAAGCGGTGATATTCGCGGCCGGTCTGCAAACGCCAGTTCTCCCCATCCTGCTGATCAACGGTCAGCCCTATCGCGGCTTGGCGGACTTCGACAGCCTGGATCAAACCGTCCGGCTGTATGCACTGACCGAACGGCAGTTCAGCGCCTGTCCGCCAATGGGCATTGATCCGCTCAAGCAGTACATCGCAACTTTGCACACCGCCAATGGCGAGATGGTCATCCAGTTGTATGCGGATAAAGCTCCCTTCACAGTAAACAACTTCGTCTTTTTAGCCCGGCATGGATGGTTTGATGGCGTCACTTTTCACCGCGTCATCCCCGGCTTCGTCGCCCAGAGCGGCGACCCAAGCGGGACGAGGATGGGCAACCCCGGCTACCTGTTCGGCGACGAGATTGATCCTTCCCTGCGTTTCGACAAGCCGGGCGTGGTTGCAATGGCCAACGCCGGCCCAAATACGAATGGCAGCCAGTTCTTCATCACCTACGGCCCAGCCCCACACCTCGAGGGTGGGTATACGATCTTCGGCCAGGTCATCCGTGGCATGGAGGTGCTGGCGGCGATCACCGCCCGCGACCCGCTGTTCCGCGTGACCATCCAAGAAAAGTAGGGCGGATTGCCCCCTTCGTGCCCCAGCGGGGTACTTCGGGGATGCTCCGCGATCAATCCGCCCAACAGGTAGGCTCTTAGCAGTGAAATTCTTGTACAAAAAAAAACACAAAGAATACAAAGGGAAGCACGAAGGGCACCAGGAATTTATTCAGAAAAAACTTTGTGATCTTCGTGAAAGCCTTTGTGCCCTTTGTGTTTGAATTTTCCTGTTTGGTTCCGGCTTGTCCCGGTTAAGCCTTCGAGAGGAGATATTGATGCAGCCTCGCCCAACTACCCATTGGCCATCCATTTTGCTCGCCATCCTTAGCATAATGGGGATTCTGGCTATGTTTAGCTGCGGAATGTTCCTGCTCCTCAGGGATGCGTTGGCGATCGCTCAACCAGCGCTGATACCGAATACCGCAGCCTCTGCGGGTGACGATATTCTCCTGCCCGGCGGCCTGTTCCTATGCGTTGCACTGCTGCTCCCAGCGCTTTATTACAGCCTGAGGAGATTGAACGGCAAGCCCATTCCAACCGTCACAATCCGGCCTATCCGCGTCTGGCAAGCGATCGTAATCCTGGCCTTTTGGCTGTCTGCAATCCTTTCGGGATACATGTTGGAGACCAGCCTCAATGCAGGCTGGCTGATGACGACGCTCCTGTATTTGCCGGCGATCGCCCTGCCTGTGCTGACCCTGGCATGGATCGGCCTGGGCGGCCTGCCGCTCGGCTCCCGCCAGCGATTTTGGAGCACTTTCGGGGTCGGGATGTTGGCCGGGCCAGGTCTGGCTGCAATGCTCGAGTTCCTGATCTACCTCGGCTTTGTGGTTTTGAGCCTCCTGCTTCTGGCTGCCCACCCCGAATGGATGGCTGCCTTCAATCAGATAAAGTCACAATTATCCTCAACCCAGGACTTGGATACCCTCCTGATGGTCATTGCGCCATATCTGATGAATCCGCTCGCGATCCTGTCAGCCATCGTCGTCATGGCGGGTCTGGTGCCTTTGATCGAGGAATTGGTCAAGCCCATCCCGGTATGGCTGATGGCGGGACGTTTGCACTCACCCGCCCAGGGATTCGCCCTCGGCGCTTTGAGCGGGGCAGGGTTCGCCCTGGTGGAAGGGCTGGTGGCGGCCAGCAGCGTCGGGGAGGACTGGGGGGCGCTCGCCGTGGCCCGCGCCGGCGGAAGCCTGATGCACATCCTGACGACCGGCTTGATGGGCTGGGGTATCGCCTCAGCCTGGCAGGAGCGGCGTATCCTGCGACTATTGGGCTTGTACGGCCTATCCGTTCTCATCCATAGCGCCTGGAACGCCCTGACCGTGATGATCGTCTTCGGGAGCCTGCGCGTCTTCCTTGTGCGCAGCACCTACTCGGCCGGGAACCAGCCAGATGCTCTTGGAGTACTTCTCAGCATAACCGGCGCAGTCATGTTGGTCATCCTGTCTGCGCTCACGCTGATCACCCTGTTGCTGGTCAACCGAAAGCTTAGGCCACCGGGTAGGCCTTGCGCAGCACCTACTCGGTCGGCTGGTTAGCCCTCTTGTGCATGACCCTTCGAAAATTGGTAGTGGTATGCAAGTAAGGGATGTGGAGCGGGATGTTATACCGCTCCACGATAAAATCCAAAAACACTATGACAGAAGCCAAACTGGAACTTGTCAACCCTTCGCTTAACTCAGGGCAAGCTCTTCAACCGGTAACCCTGGCCGGCTGCGTTGTTCGCCTGGAGCCGCTTTCTGAGACCCACGTGTCAGATTTGACCCTCGCCGCCCATGACGAAAAAATCTGGCGCTACATGTTGTATGTCTATCCCGAGGACGAGGAGAAGATGCTCGTCTGGGTGCGCGATATCCTTGCGCGTCAGGCAGTCGGCACCGACCTGCCCTTTGCCGTCATAGACCTTGAAAGCGGGCGCGCCATCGGCGCGACGCGCTACCTGGAGATCCGCCCGGAGCATCGCAGCCTGGAGGTTGGCGGTACGTGGTACGCCACCGGGTTCCAGCGCACGGCGGTCAATACCGAGTGTAAATATCTCTTGCTGAAGCACGCCTTCGAGGTGCTGGGCTGCATCCGCGTGCAGTTCAAAGCCGATGCGCGCAATCTGCGCTCCCTGCGGGCAATCGAGCGCATCGGCGCAGCGCGGGAAGGCGTGCTGCGCAATCACTACATTTTGCCCGATGGGGGATACCGGGATTCTGTCTACTTCAGCATCCTGGACAGCGAGTGGCCGAAAGTCAAAGAGAGATTGGAAGAAATGCTGAAGTAACAGGTTCAGGAAGTATAATTTTTCACCCTTGGTGGGATTCATGCTCTGTGGTGAAAGAGTCGCCGAGCATAACTCTCGCGAACCAGCCGGAAGCAAATGCAAGCCCATTGAGCAAATGCAGGGACAACGGCAGTGCAAACAAACCCATTGCACTGGCGAGGAACGTTTCACCCCAGGTATCTATCCGCCACGGGCCGATGATGAAACTCCTGTAGCCTGCAAGGTGGGCGAGGGGAGGCGCGTGGGCGCGCGGGGCAGGTCAGCGCGGAGGGGAGGCGCGGTGGGCGCGCGGGGGCGGGCTAGCGGGAGGGGGGAGGCGGGAGCGCGGGGGCGGGGTTGGGCGGTATGCGCCGCTCCAAGCGCAATGCGCGCACCACCGCCAAAACCGAATGAACCGCCAGTCATCCAAAAGGGGTACAGGGGGTGGGAATTTGACGTGCTCTTGGTTTGGATTTATGTGCCGAACCACCAAAGCGCAACGGCCATCGCCGTGATCACCAACAGACCTGCGATGATCAGCGCCAATCCGCAGCCGAGGCGACCGCCGCGCAGCTTGGGCGGGAGAGTGGGGCGCCATACCTGCCCATCCCAACGCAGCCATTGCCCCTTGAAGGGATCGAATGCCCACCAGATACCTTGACGATCACGCGCACGAAGCTGGTCCAGGATTTGCTGGACGGCATTCGGAGCCACCTGTCCGGCCTGATAACGGCGAATCCACGCATTACCCTCCTTCTGCAAAGCGGCCAGCCCGCTCTCGGCCGGTGTCACCGCCAGCCATAGACCCCGCCCGATGACCGCCAGGCCAAGCGAACCGACCAGGCCTCCAATCAGGTATAGCACGAGCATGGGCGACCACAACCCGGTAAGCGGCGGTTTGCCCTGAACGTCCACGGTCACAGAGGCGCTGGCCTGCTGGCCCTGTGAGTCAATCGCCGTGACGACCAGCGTGTGCGCGCCGGGAGCGGGATAAGCTTTCAGCAGACTGCCCTGCCCGATCTGCTGCCCGGTCTCGTCGCTCCAGATCAGGCTGGTCTCGGGCAAGTCGCCGTCTTCGGAGTCGTAGGCGTAGGCCGAGACGATGACCGGCTCGCCCTCGGTGAATGCCGCGCCCCAGGGGAGGTCAATCGCCACGCTGGGCAGTCGGTCGGGGATGGCGGTGGGGGGCGTGAGGATGGTAGTCTCGTTCAACCCGTCGCTGACCACCACGCGGAACTGGGCGTTGCCGCCAGGCAGCGCGGCGGCGTCGATCTCGATCTGGCTGGCGCTCAAATCCAGGGCGACCACCTGCCAGGTCTGCCCGTCGTCGGCTGTGTAGTAGACTGATGAGCGTAGTGAACCTCCGTCGGCGTCCTGGACCGTCCAGCTCAGGGTGATAGGATCCGCGGACAGATCGGGCGTGGTGGCAAACGAGGCGGTTGGAGCCGAGGGGGAACGGCGCAGGCTGGCAATGGTGGAGCCATTGCGGCTCAGGCGGATTTCGGTGGCCAGGTTGTAGACGTTGCCGGGACCTTCCAGCGGGATGGTGACCAGGAAGGGCACCTGCTGGTCGATGTCGAGGGGATAGGTGTTGAAGTCGGCCCAGCCGGGACTGTTGCCCAGGTCGTCGAGCGCTTCGAGCCGGTACTCGCCAGTGGTGGCGGAGGGGGCCGTGTAATGGTACAGCCGATCAACCGTCAGGATGGCGGCGTTACCCTGGGCGTCGAGCGTTCCCATCACCAGCAGGGCGGGGCCGTCTACCTCGGTTGGGGTGGTCCGTAAAGGTGGGATGCCGTACAAGCTGGCGACTTCTATTGGGGCGCGCGCCATTCCCTGTTGCCGGATATTGTTCAGAATGATGTTCCAGGTGTCGGCGTTCACCCAATAATCGCTGCTCGGCAAACCGACGCCGGCGTTGCCCATGAAATTATAATAAGTCACGCATGTAACGCGAGTGCAAAACGGCGGGGTAAAGAACTTGCCGTCGCGCCAGATCAGGGTGGCTTGAATGGGGATACCAAGGTTGTTGTCATACTCATCTTCCCGGTCGAAGTGGTGGCCGATCTCGTGAGCGCTGTTCGTGGGATTGTTGACGGAGGTGATGGGGGCGCGATCGAGTTCGCCGCGTCCCCCCGAAGTCCAACCGACCCCCTCGGCTGTCCAATCCATCCATTTCGACCATGTTTTCGAGCCGCGCCCGTACAGCCAACCTTCGAGGTCGCCGTAGACTCGATCCGGGAAGACGCCCACCGCCAGGTCGGCGGGGGGGATGTTACAGGGGACGATAGATTGTGTCGTACCGTCCGGTAGATATTTGAGGCAGCGCTGGTTGTTGTACATCAAGAAGGTCTTGGCGACCTCGAGGCTGACCATGTATTTGGTCTGGGCGCCGGGTAGGACCAGGTAACTGCCATTTATGCGCTCCACGCGCGGCACCGGGTACACCTGCCTTAAGTAGGCAATAGCCTCGCCGGCAAATTTATCCAATGCGCCATAGCCAATGGCAGTGCCGCTGGGTGTCTGGATACGCACGAACAGCAGCCGCATGGGGTGCGAGGCGTAGGTGGTAAAGGTTTTTTCGAGGTTGTTATTGGCCTGGTTCGTGTCTTCGACCAGCGCGCCGACCGTTTGGGCACGAATCGAGAGCTTGTGCTGGGTGTCGCTCCCCTCTGGGAAGAGAGAGGCCGGCAGGATGAACTCGAAGTTCGTGCCGATGTCGGCGGTGTTTTGCAGGATGAGGGCGTCGTCCACGTTGACCGTGACCTGGATCTTATATCCGGATGGCAGGCCTTCGGGATACTGGTAAGCCCAGTAGGGTTTTACCAACACCGCCACATCTCGTCCGCCGACCAGTTTGCCGCCCTCCACAGCCTGGAGCATGACAAAGGCATTTTCGATGGATAGATCACCGGAAACGGGGGGCTTCCCGGCTTCCAGCGTGAGCGTTGGTGTCACCATCTGGGCAGGTGGCTCGCTTGGCGGAGGAACATTATCAAAGGAATAAACCTTGATCGTACCCCTGGAGGGCCAATAAGCATCCAAGGTGGTACCGTTGTGAAACTCCCCCCAGGCGAAGATACGATACTGCCCGGCCGGCAGCGGCTGCCAGTTGGGGTTGTATGCAGCTTTACTCGCCCAATTCTCATCGAACGTGGCTGGCTGCTGGACACCCTTATTTATCGTGTACCCGATTGTAATGTGTTGATACCATTTCCATTTCCCATCGCCGCCGAGTTGTTCTAGGTTTACACCCAGAGTTCCAATATACCATCCGACTGGGTGTCCTTCCTCGATGAACCGATCTACTTCAAAAAGCAACCAGGTATCCTTCGAGAGTGAAAACTCGAATGTGCGGATGGTGGTGGGCCAAATAGCCTCGAGGGTTTGTCCGGCTGTACCTTCCGGTGAGAAGCATGGCACAAATCCCGAATAGTAAGTTTCCCAGTAGCATTCGGGGATATCCACGCTGTATGTGGCGAACAACTGGCTGGGGAGGTAATAGGGGGTCGGGGTGGGTTGTTGTTGTTGAACCGCCAGAGCAGGAGAAGCCAACAGGATTCCCGCAAGCGTGAATGCCAATAAAAGAGCGAAAAACCTTTTCTTGTTCATTGTTCCTCCAAATCCGATAAGGCAGAGAAAGAGACTTTAGACCCCTCCACAATCACGAGGTTGTAATGACTGGAGCATGGCATCGAACAACGGGCCCCATTTTGCCCAGGCGTCTTCGGGAGCTTGAGCGACCAGCTCATAGATTACGTCACCGGGCAGCAGATCGGCCAGCAAAGTATCCGGGCGCACGACCACCATCAGGCGGGTATGCAGGCCGTCTTTGACGATATCTCTCTGCAGTCCCGCCAGGGGATTGCTAAAAATATCTGTCACGGTGATCGGCTCGAAGGCCAGACTGCTCATTTCGGGGAAGTATCGGATTTGGAGGTGAAGCGCCAGGGTTTCCAGGGAAACATCGGCTTCAGATGGGTCGCGACGGCGTAACTGGATAAAAACCGATACCTGTGGATCAGAATCGGATTGGAACATCACCTGGTAGCCCTGCCCATCCGGGATCAAAAGCGCTGGATGGTTAACGGTGAAACCGCAAGCTTCGAGCGTTTGCATATTTTGGGACAAGCCAGCAGGAAGCGTTGCCGGTGAAGTTGCAGAGATGTTGGGGGCAGAAACAGACTTGGTGGCTTGCGGCGTTGGCGCAGGCTGGCAGGCTGATAGAAACGCTAAAAAGACGAGCACAAGGTAGATCGGTTTCATCATTACATTCTCCTATCCTGAAGAGAAACTCGAGACTGTATTCATTGTAGCATTTTAGAATAATTGATGGAAATGATTTCGACCACTGTACACACCTCGACCTCTGCTCCGGCTCATTACCCCTCTCAACAGAAGCAGCCGTCCTCAAGACGAGGTCGTCCGTATGAGTGATTGGGCGAATTCCGGTCAGCAAACGACCCTATCTGGATCACAAGGATGCGATACCAATTCATCGGAGCGTATCAAATATAACTCAGAGTGTATGCCCCAAAGATGGAATGAACGATCGTTTGAATCAGAAGCCAGGATTGTGCCATCGCGGCTAACTATGTACTTGGTTGACTACCTCAAGGTAGCTGCTTATAGCAGGTGATTGTCATAGAGGATACATGATTCCGGTTACCTTCTACCTATAACGCAAAAGGCCACCATCCACTGAGTATCATTATAATGACCCCACCCAAAAAGTCAAGCCACTATGCCTGATAATTTCCCTCTTTCCTCCACACCTCGAGCATCAGATCGTAGCGTTCCAGGCGCATGCCCGTGTAAACACAATTGCTGGTGAAGAAAGTATAACCCGCCGCGCGGCTGCGGGGCAAGCACCTACAATGGAAAACTACTCCCAAAGCGCGTTGCGCCGCCGCTGGCACGCGCGTAAGCGCGGTCGGGTTGACGCAATGTTAGCCCGCTTACGTGATTGAATTGACATATATTTTGCTTGCAATCAATAAACTTCATCGTGGGAGCCAATATCAAGCAACACCAGGACTTCTTTACCAGAATCCAAATCTTGTTCCAAGGAAAAGACGATCCGACAATCATAACCACACGCGCATGCCCGTAATCCTGACAATACGCCGCTCAATTTATGGGTTCCTAATGCGACCGCAAAAACATCGGTCTCCATTTGCCGCATAGTTTCTTCGATCCGTTTTTGCAAACATGCATCGTGTCGTACAAATTTACGAAAAGCGCGGGTGAATTTGGGCGTCAGGACCAATGACCTTTTCATTCTTCACTGCTCAGAGATTGCCGCAATTCAGTAATGATGGTTTGCGTTGATTGTGATTTCAGTTGTCCAGCATGGAAGAGCGCCAATGATTCTTGCGCATCGTGGGCTATTTCTAGTCGTCGGGCTTCAATATGCCATTTTGAAATTAAATCCTTGAGCATTTCCTGTTGCTCGTAAGGTAATTCCATTACAGTATCAACGACTTGTTCAAATCCGGTTGTCATCACTACCTCCACGAAAAACTCTGGAACTATAGCTGCCACCGATGCCACTTTGGAAACTATATCCCATGCGGCAATCCTGACGTTAAATACGGACTTACATACTTCTTGCGGGCTAACTCATGCCACTGATAATCATCATAATTTACCCCACCAGAAAAGTCAAGCAACTATGCCGGATAATTCCCTTCCCGCCTCCACACATCGAGCATCAGCTCGTAGCGTTCCAGCCGCATACCGTTGTAAATACAATTGCTGGTGGAGAAGATGTAGCCCCCGCCCGGCATCCCATGCCGGAGGGCGTAGCGTGCCGATGCGATCACAGCCTCGTCCGCGCCTGTGTCCAGCGCGCCATATTCTCGCCACGTAACCTACATATCCAACTGAAACCGCATCGCGTCGTGGATGGCTTGGCGCAGCCCAGCGTCGGCTAGTTCACCCATATCTTGTTCCAGCCGGCTTTTGTCCAGCGTGCGAATCTGATAGCACAAGGCAATCGAATCCACATGCAAGCCCGCCGCGCCGGCTTGCTCCGCGCCCTGCACTGGCTCAAGCGATGCGAGAAACACATGCCACTGGTATGTCATTGGGCTGGCTCCCACCATTCGGCATCAACCCTGGCAAATGTCTCCATCGTCTCGCTCAAATCTGCCATAAAGAGACGATCTTGGACGGCTTGCTCCATCTTCGCGATTTTTTCCGTTTCGCCGGTAAGGGATTGTTGCCTCAGCAGCGCTTCCACCATCGCGAATTCCTCCAACGGTACAATCACGCCGACCGGCTGGCCGGTGGCGTCGGTGATAAATTGACGTTTTAGAGTGAAAGTGGTCATTACACATTCTCCTCGTCTGTGCTCATTCTACGCCAAATCACGCGGCGAGGCAAGCGCCGCCGACTGCGACTCATTATAATTTCCCCACCCGAAAAGTCAAGCAACTATGCACGATAATTCCCTCCCCGCCTCCACACATCGAGCATCAGCTCGAAGTACGGCACCCTTCCTGCGAGCGGGCGGCGTTCCAGCGCGGCAATGAAACGATCTCTAACCCTCACACATTACGATCCTCGTCCGTCCCCAGCGCAAAGCGGATCGCCCGGCTCACCTCACGCATTCTCAGCGGCGATAGCGACATGATCAGCGAACCGATTTGATGTTTTGGAACTGTCTGGATGTTATCGAAATTCGCAGCGCAATCAGTCAGCAAGCCATCTTCCCGGCCGAGAAAGACTTCCGAAGGAATATCGCGCACCGTAGTGGTGATTGGCGCAACGGTCAGCGCGTTCAAGAACCCAATAGCCGACGTGCGCGTCAAGATCAGCACTGGACGCCGCTTATCTGGTGCTTTGAACGAATACCAGCGGACGTCGCCGCGTTTCATGAATTTCCCCAGGCTTGCTCTACTTCCCACACGTCGAACTCGCCAGGCTCGACGGGGCGCCGGGCGTAGCCTTCGGCATGTTTTTGCTCGAATTGCGCGATTTTATATCGTTGCAAAGCCAGCGATAAAGCCTCCCGGATGAAGGCGGAGCGCGTGGTGTTCAAGCCTGTAATTGCCTCATCCACTGCAGTCAACAAGGGTTCGTCAATTGTCATTTGAATAGTTTTCATCGCTCACCTCCTGAACGTTGATAGTTATCCATATTATAATCCACATAAAACCAATGGTCAAGAAAGGATGAGGATCAATTCGCCTGAAAAAGTACGACGCACCTTGCGAGTGCGTCGTACCGAACTTTATCATCTGCGATTGTACCCGCCGCCGCGGCGATTGTCGTCGCGGCCTCCGCCAGGGCGTCCGCCCCCGGGGCGACCACCACCGGGACGGCCTCCGCCGCTCTTGCGCCCGTCGCGCTCCTGGGCTTCTTCCACTGTCCAGCCCTCGAGCACAGCCTGGCGAGAGAGGCGGATCTTGCCCATCGGATCAATGCCCGTGACCATTACAGTCACCTCGTCGCCGAGTCGCACCACGTCTTCAACTTTTTCGACACGCTCGCTGTCCAGTTGTGAGATATGCACCATGCCATCCGTGCCGGGCAAGATCTCGACGAAGGCGCCGAAATCGGCCACGCGCACGACCTTGCCGGTGTAGATGCGCCCCAACTGCGGCGTCTCGGTGATGGCTTCGATGCGCTCGCGGGCCATCTCTGCGCCCACGCCGTCGGTCGCGGCGATGTAGATCGTGCCGTCTTCCTCGACGTCAATCCTGGTCTTGGTCTCTTCCTGCAGGGCGCGGATGTTCTTGCCGCCGGGGCCGATGATGGCGCCGATCTTATCCACCGGGATCTTGACGATGGTGACACGCGGGGTGTGCGGCTTGAGGTCCGGGCGCGGTGCGGGCAGTACTTCCAGCATCTTATCCAGGATGAAGAGCCGCGCCTGGCGCGCCTGTTCGAGCGCCTGCTTCATGATCTCGGCGCTCAGGCCGGAGATTTTGATGTCCATCTGCAGGGCGGTGATGCCCCGGGATGTCCCGGCCACTTTGAAATCCATGTCGCCGAGGTGGTCTTCGGCGCCCTGGATGTCGGTCAAGATCTGGTAACGCTCACCTTCCTTGACCAGGCCCATGGCCACGCCGGCTACCGGAGCCTTGATCGGTACGCCGGTATCCATCAGCGCCAGTGTCGAGCCGCAGACGGAGGCCATCGAAGACGAGCCGTTGGAGGCCAGGACTTCAGATACCAGCCGCAGCGTGTATGGGAACGTCTCCTGGGCCGGAATGACCGGCTCGAGGGCGCGTTCGGCCAGCGCGCCGTGCCCGACCTCGCGCCGGCTCTGGCCGCGCAGCATTTTGGTCTCGCCGGTGGAGAAGGGCGGGAAATTGTAATGGTGCATGTAACGCTTGGTGTCCACCGGGCTGAGGGTGTCAATTTCCTGGGACTCGCGCAATGTCCCGAGCGTGGCGAGAGTCAGGACCTGGGTCTCGCCGCGCGTAAAGAGACCTGAGCCGTGCGCCCGCGGACTGAATCCGACCTCGCACCAGATCGGGCGGATATCGGCCGGGGCGCGGCCATCCGGGCGTTTGCCCAGGTTCAGGATGCGCTCGCGGACGATGGTCTGCTCGGTCTGGTCGAAGGCCTCTCGGACGGAGGCCAGCGTCGGGTAGCCCGCCGCGTTGCCGCCGTCTGGCACAGTGCACATTTCGGCGACAATTTCGTCTTTGAGGCTCGTCATCCCGCCGTAGAATTCATTCTTCGTCAGGGGTTTGTCGAGCAGGCTGCTGATCGCGCCGCTGACGCGCTCGAATACTTTCTTTTGTAAATCGGCATCCGGTACGAAGAGGGTGACTTCATGCTTGGGCTTGCCGATCTCGGCCTGCATCTGAAATTGCAGCTCAATCAACGGCTGGAGGGCTTTGTGCCCGAATTCCAGCGCGGCGACCATGATATCTTCGGGGACTTCATCCGCGCCGCACTCGACCATCAGGATCGCCTCCCGCGTGCCAGCGATGCGCAGGTCGAGATCGGATTTGTCCATTTCGGCGAAGGTGGGATAGGCGACGAACTGTCCGTCCACGCGCCCGACGCGTACCGCCGCCACCGGGCCGTTCCAGGGAATGTCGGAAATCATAATGGCGGCCGAAGCGGCGTTGATGGCCAAGATGTCGAGCGGATTTTCAGCGTCTGCCGAGAGCGAATACATGATGATCTGGACTTCGTTGCGCATGCCTTCGGGGAAGAGTGGGCGCAGCGGGCGGTCGGTGAGGCGGGCGGTCAGGATGGCGTCGGTGGACGGGCGGCCTTCGCGGCGGAAGAACGAGCCGGGGATTTTGCCGCCGGCGTACATGCGCTCTTCGTAGTCCACGCTGAGGGGGAAGAAGTCAATCCCCTCGCGGACACCGCCCATGGTGGCGGCGGCGAAGATGACCGTGTCGTTCAGGTGAACGGTTACGGCGCCACCGGCCTGGGCGGCCAGTTTGCCGGTTTCAATGGCAATAGTCCGGCTGCCCACTGTTGCGGTGTAGCGTTTTGTTTCGGGTTTCATAATATTTCTCCTGTTGCGCAAAATTAATTTTGCGCTACTTATTCCCGCCTGGTCAGGGACTGAAGAGCGGCGGCAACGGCTGTTGTATAACGAATGAACGAATATACAATGAGTGTTGTCAGCACTATTCAATTCCCGACGGGCGGGTGAATAAAAAGAGTAGATGGGCCGATGCCCATCTACTCGGGCGAACCACTTTCTATTTGCGGCGAAGTTTCAACTGATCGGTCAGCACCAGGTAACGCTGGTACTCCGCCTTGCGTAGATAAGCCAGCAACCGGCGGCGCTGCCCGACCAGCTTGAGCAGGCCGTGACGGCAGGATTCATCGTGTGTGTTGGCGCGCAGGTGGGCAGTCAACTGATTGATGCGAGTGGTCAGGATGGCCACCTGCACTTCTGGCGAACCGGTATCGGTCTCGTGGCGGTGGTAATCGGTGATCAGTTTGGTCTTGACTTCTTTATTGAGCGGCATGACGTATGCTTTCTCCTTCGATAATATTTTGCAGGTCTCCATACCGGCAGCAGCGCCGCGGGTAGGACCAGTCACGGGCGGGATTATACCAGAAAATGAAGGTATAATCCCGTTTGTTTTTAACGGCTCTCTGGGATTTGCCGTGATTCTGTACACGGATTTCACGGAATCTCACGGAAAAAACCCTAAAAATCCGTGTTTTTTTCGTGCGCGTAGCGGATCTGTGTAATCCGTGTCCCCTGGCCTAGCCCGCCACCGTTCGTGCCGCGAACAACGGCGGCACGCCGGTGCGAGACGGCAGGGCAGGCAAAAGGTTTAATCACGGCGATTCCCAATGAGTCTTTTTAACTAGTAGTTGCATGAAGGAGTACCATTAATGTTAAATGCGCAAAATCTGGTCGGAAAAAGAATACTGGGCTTACTATTTGGGGCCGGGGTGGGGTTCATCTACAGCCTGGTTTCAGCCACGATCAATCATATTTACATTCGCGATATCCCGTTATACCTGGACGCGTCCGCGGTCTTCAATCACGTGATTTTGACTACTCTGGCGGGCGCAGCCATGGGTTATGTGGTCAATTGGCCGGAACAAGGCGTGATTGGGGTGGCAGTTGCGTCTCTTCTGGGAACCCTGGCCATGATTATTACCAGCGTGGTGAACGCCTTGGCCGGCGGCGGGCAGGTAGCGGTAGTACTCCTCACTTATGTATATATCGGCATGCCGATTGCGGTGATGTTTATCCCATTGAGCGGTTTGTTCCGCTGGGCGGCTGGGTCATTTCAAAATAATATCCGCTCACACGGCTGGGGGGCGCGTTCCTTGAAGATTCCGATGGCATTGGTTTTACTCGCCATCCTAATCGGTAGTTTTTCGTTATATTCAGCGGAAGCGCGCAAAACCCTTTATAAAATGAACGGATATATACAAGAGGCGCAGGTATCCGGCAATGAAAAGATCCCTGCGGCCTTCCGTCAAGTTGCTCAAATAGCCCGCCAGGGAGGACAGGACTATACTCTGGAATGGAGCGATGACCTCGGGCGCTTCCCAATGCTGCTTGCAGATGATGCAGGGTATAGCAGTTTTACTTACCAGGTAGTGCTGGCTCATTTCAAGAGCGGCGAGACGATTGCCTGTCTCTTTGATACGGACGCCTTGCTCTACTTTTGCATGCAAGCCAGATCATCTCCTGGCAGTCAATAGCCTTTAGCGGGCACTCTTAGAGTCTCGCGTAACCCCTCTTGCAGCTCGAGCGGGAGAGATGGCAGCATACGGCGCAGGATGCGAATCATCTGTGGATTTTGAGACGCAGAACTGACTTCACGCAGGAAGTGCAGGGTTTCTGTCAGCGATACGCGTTCCAGGGCGCGCAAACAGGAGAGGAGATCCAGTTGCGTGGACGGCGAGGCTGATTCAAGCGCCGGCCGCAGGAGGCGGAAGATGGATGGCAGGTTCTCAAATCCAGGCTCGTTTATCAGCGGGAGCAACGCCCGTAAACCCCAAACCTGTATTCTGTGATCGGTTGAATTGAGCCATTCCTCGATCAACAGTAGAAATACCTCGGCATTCTCTCGACGCAGTCGTCTAAAGGCGTCTGTCAATAAAGCTTGCTGGATTGCTGCGTCTTTTGATTGCAGTATCCACTCGGATAGAAGGCTAAAGAGTGGTAAAGCCGAGGCAGGGGGGATACTGCCAAGTAGATGGCAGGCCAGTAGACGTGTTTCCAGGTAGCCGGCTTTCCACAAGGCATTTGTCAGCGCGACTGCATGGAGCGGGTATTGATCTGCCGGAGCTTCCAATTCTCTCTCGATTTGCCGCATCACGGGCTTTGGCGTGCGATAACTGGGCAGGGAGGCGCGCACGGCTGCTTGCGCCGGACGCAGCGTCAGGTTGGTATAAAAGTCGAGCATTTCGTGTAGTTGGCGGACGAAAAAATCCGGTTGATCAAAGGTATCAATCAGCCGGGCGGCCTGGGATTTGAGGTGGGCGAGGTCAATGGCGGGCATGTTCAAGTAATCAGTGATAAGTGATTAGTTTTCAGTGGAATTGTAATCCACCGGGAGGACTTTGGCGCCGATTTCGGCCTCCAGCGCGGCGATCTCGGACCTGAGGCGGGCTACCGTTTCGTCGAGCGGCACAATCGCTTTGTCTGAGTGATGGCGCAGTTTCAGCTCGACGCCACCCGCGCTCAACGCGCGCTCGCTGACGGTGATGCGGATGGGGCAGCCGATCAGGTCCGCGTCGTTGAACTTGACGCCGGGGCTTTCGTCGCGATCATCGTAGAGTACTTCGATCCCCGCGGCTTGCAGGTCGGCGTAGAATTTATCGGCGGTCTCTTCGGCCTGGGGCGTGCCTTTTCCGCGCAAGAGAACCAGATGGACGTGGAAGGGGGCAACCGTGATTGGCCAGACCAGCCCATGGTCGTCGTGATGTTCTTCGGCCACGCAGGCCAGCAGGCGGCCCACGCCGATGCCGTACGAACCCATGATGACCGGTTTCTGCTGCCCGTCCTTGTCAAGATAGGTGCAGCCGAGGGCGTCCGAGTAGCGCGTACCGAGTTTGAAGATGTTGCCCACCTCCACGCCACGCGATATCCGCAGTGGACGGCTGCAATCCGGGCAGGCCGTACCCTCGTCCGCCGCGGCGATGTCGGTGACGATGTCGGCGGTGTAGTCACGGCCATAATTCACATTGAGCAGGTGGTATCCTTCGTCGTTTGCGCCGGCTACGAGATTAGGCGATTCGGGGATAATGTCATCCACAATGATTTGTAGAGGCGACCCTTGCGGTCGCCCAATGCCGACCGGCGAGGCAAAACCCGGAACTGCTCCGGCAGCTTTGATCTCGTTCTCCGTCGCAGGCCGCAAATCCCGCGCCCCGATGGCATTGGCAAGTTTGGTCTCGTTCAACTCCATGTCGCCGCGCAGGATGGCAAAGATGAATTTCTCGGTCAGTTCTTCGCCTTCAGGAATGGTCGCCATGAAGAAAACGGCTTTGGCGGTTTTGGATTTCGGCACGCCGAGGAAATTTGCCAGGTCTTCGATGGACTTGCAGCCCGGAGTATGGACTTTCTCGATGGATTTCAACTCCTCCGGGCCGGCGGAGGTCTTTTGGAAGCGCGCCACTTGCCGGTTGGCAGTGTAGCCGCAGGCGTCGCACAGGATAAGTGTGTCTTCGCCGATGGGCGTCAGATACATGAACTCGTGTGCCAGCTTGCCGCCCATCATACCGGTGTCCGACTTGACCGCTGTCACGTCCAGTCCGCAGCGGCGGAAGATGTTGAAATAGGCCTGGTAATGGGCGCGGTACTGTTTGTCCAGCCCGTCCCAATCCGCGTCCAGGCTGTAACTGTCCTTCATGGTGAACTCACGCACGCGGATCAGCCCGGCGCGCGGACGCGGGTCATCGCGCCACTTGGTTTGGATATGGTAGATGAGCCGCGGCAACTGCTTGTAGGATTGGATTTCGCGGCGCACCAAATCAGCGACCACTTCCTCGTGGGTCATGGCAAGGGCCATGTCGTGATCGTTCCTATCTTTGAAACGCCCCATCTCCGAGCCGATCTGGTACCAGCGCCCGGTCTCTTTCCATACTGAAGCTGGATGAATGACCGGCATCGAGATTTCCTGCCCGCCGATCTTGTCCATTTCGTCGCGCAGGATGGCCTCGATCTTCATCATCGAGCGTTTGGCGAGGTGCAGGTACGAGAAAATCCCCGCCCCCAGCGGGCGGATGAATCCGGCGCGCATCAGCAGTTGGTGGCTTATAACCTCGGCGTCCGACGGGGCGTCGCGCAGGGTCTGGCCGAAGAGTTGGGATAGTTTCATTGAAAGTCTCCAGGGCAAGGTAGGATGTAAGGAGGCGCAGGCGTCAATGCCCCCGTAAAGGAAACCGTTACCGATACGCCTCCCGGCGATGTTTGATGCGGCAAATCGTCACACTCTGCATTTTATCGTCAATATCATATAGTACGCGGTACGTCCCGATCCGCAATGAATAGCCCGCATCGCCTTTGAGCTTTTTTGAGTCGGGCGGACGCGGGTTTAATTCGAGCGAGTCAATATGTTTGGTAATCAGGCGGGCATAATCAGCAGGAATGTTTTTCAAATCCTTATAAGCGGCACGGCGCAGTTCAATCTGATACATGCTATTCCCCCAACTTCAATTCCTTCTTTGCAAGATTCCAGGGAATCTTATCCTCTTTGATGGCGCGTGTCTGCTTCATCTCATCGGCGTCTTCGGCGTCTTCCAGTACGGTTAGAATCTGTTCCCAAAGGTTCATATCCACCATCACGGCCGATTGCTGGCCGTTCGGATTGACCACGAATTTGACGGACTTAAGAATTTCTGCGACTGTCATCTTTCACCTCGCGGTGCAATTATACACTGCCCGCCCCGAGCGGACGGATGAATCCGCATGAGCAATTGGTGGCGGGAGACCTCTGTCCCTGTACTGAGCGAAGTCGAAGTGTCGGTCGGAGCGTCGCGCAGGGTTTGGCCGAAGAGTTGAGACATTTTCATGGGAGTTCCTCCCCGAATGAGTAGGGGCGAGACATGTCTCTCCCCTGCAAAATCAATACGCACGCGCGAAGTACACTTTCCGCTTCGCATCCTTCCCGCACACGATGCACTTACCCTTGCTCTCTTCCTGGTCGATGGGCATACAGCGGGTGGTGGCTTTGGTGTCTTCCTTGACCTTCGCCTCGCATTCGGCGGACTCACACCAGTATGAGTACCCCCAGCCATTCTGGACGACTTGCGTCAGTTCGGCGTAATCCTTCGGGTCAAAAATGTGGCTATCGCGGAAGGCGGTGGCGCGCGCCAGCAGGGACTTTTGGATGTCTGCCAGCAAGTCCGCGACTGCCGCGGCCAGCCCCGCTTGGGGTACGAAGGATTTCCCTCCTGCCCCAGGTTTTTGGGGGTCCCTACCGGGGCGGTCGCGCCGTGCCAGGGCGACTGTCCCTTTTTCCACATCCTTCGGGCCAATCTCGATGCGCAGCGGGACACCGCGCATCTCCCAATCGTTGAACTTGAAGCCGGGTGTGACCTCCGTCCGGTCGTCCACCTTGACGCGAAACGCGGCCAGCTCGGCCTTGATCCGCTCGAAGACCGGCATCACGGCGCTGCGCTCGGCGTCGTTCTTGTAGATGGGCACTAGCACAATCTGGATGGGCGCCAGCCTGGGCGGCAGGATCAGGCCCTGGTCGTCGCCGTGGGTCATGATGATGGCGCCGATGAAACGAGTCGAGAGTCCCCATGAAGTTGTCCAGCAGTGCTGCAAGGTGTTGCTCTGATCGAGGTATTGGATCTCGAAGGCTTTGGCGAAGTTCTGGCCGAGGAAGTGCGAGGTGCCGGATTGCAGGGCGCGCGTGTCGCCCATCATGGCTTCGATGGAGAGCGACTGCACCGCGCCGGCGAATTTCTCGCTCTCGGATTTGACGCCCCTCACCACCGGCACCGCGCCCTCGTTGATGGCGAAGTCGGCATAGACATCCAACATGCGCAGGGTTTCCTCGCGCGCTTCCTGCTCGCTGGCGTGGGCGGTGTGGCCTTCCTGCCAGTAAAACTCCAGCGTGCGCAGGAAGAGTTTGGTGCGCAGTTCCCAGCGGACGACGTTGCCCCACTGGTTAATTAGCACCGGCAGATCGCGGTAGGACTGGATCCATTTCGAGTACATGTGGCCGATGACCGTCTCGGACGTCGGGCGCACCACCAGCGGCTCTTCCAGTTTCTCGCCGCCGCCGATGGTTACCACGGCCAGTTCGGGCGAGAAGCCCTCCACGTGCGCCTTCTCCTTTTCGAGGAACGACATGGGGATCAACAACGGGAAGGCGGCGTTGACGTGGCCGGTCTCCTTGAAGCGCCGGTCGAGCGCCTGCTGGATGTTCTCCCACAGCGCCCAACCGTAGGGGCGCACGACCATGCAGCCGCGCACCGGGGCGTAGTCGGCCAGTTCGGCTTTCAACACCAGCGTGTTGTACCATTCGGAAAAGTCAATATTGCGGGGGGTGAGTTTTTCGTCGGACATAAGAACCTCGAGAGAAGAGAATAGAGAACGGAGAGTAGTAACGACTTCGCGAAGCACCCTTAGGGTCAGTCGTTGTTGATGAGCATGTTTACTGCTGATTCTACGTCCGCCGCAAACAGGATCAGGTCGCGCTGGTTGACCGGCATGTAGCTGTGGAACTCGTCGAAAAAGCGGTCGAAAACGGACCTCCAGCCTGCGCCCGTTAAAATCAGCGGTTTGGGCGGCATAGAGTGGACAATCATCAGATTCCACGTCAGCGCGATCTCGGTCAGCGTGCCGGGACCGCCGGGCAGGGCGATGGCCGCGTCACAACCCTCGACGAGGACCTGCAGCCGTTCCATCAGCGTTTCCCTGCGCCATTCCTCTTTCACCCAGCCGTTGGCCCTCACCGAACGCCAGCGCTCGATCTCGGCGCAGGTCACGCCGATGACGTGTCCGCCGGCCTCGCTCGCCCCGCGGCTGACGGCCTCCATCGTGCCGATGTAGCCGCCGGTCAGCACGGTGTGACCGGCCTCAGCCAGCATCTTGCCGAGTTCGTAAGCCTCTGCATAAGCGGGGGAGCCGGGTTGGGGTTGAGAGCCGCCAAAAACGGTTACATTCATGGTTTAGTTCCAGTTATGTCAAAGGTCGAAGGTCAAACGTCGCCTGACTTTCGACTTTCAACGTTTGACGAGTCTTTATCCCATTGGCGGGAGGCGTTGGTTTCCAATTTCCTCAAAACCGCCTGCTCCAGGTCAATTCCGGAGACGGAGGCCAGTTGCAGCAGGTATAAAGCCACATCCGCCAGTTCACCCGCGAGTTCGTCCTTGTCTTTAGTCTCGTCATGCCACTGGAAATGCTCCAGGATTTCAGCGGATTCCAGCGAGAGCGAGATCGCCAGGTTGCGCGGCATTTGCGGGCGCTGGCTATCTTTCTTATACCAGCCCTTCGCGCGGACAAAATCGTGCATTGCCTCAGTTAATTCCTTCAAATCCATCAACCACCATCCACCGTCCAACGTCAATCCGCGATACGCGATCCGCAATCTGCAATCAAACAAAAACGGCTCCTCAGGTCTGGGAGCCGCTTGTGGGCGTGACGAACCGAACCTATCCAGACCTGGCAGGGTGACACTTGCGCGGGGATGGGAGCGGGTTCAGCATCATGGCGGCTATTATACTTGATTTTTTTACCTTTCGAAATTCGATTTTTTCGGCTCTTTGTTTTGCCGGTGCCGTATGCCTGCCAATCGTCGCTGCCCTTATTTCAAGTCGGGCAGCAACTCTGTAATGATGTACTCCGCATACCGGGCAATGATGGCGTCTACCTGCTTGTCCAGAGAATCGTTCAGCATGGTGGGCGGGTTATTGACATCATAAGTCTGGTTCGGTTCGTATTCATTCAATCGTACCCACGGCACGCCGCCTGCCATCGCCGCGTTGATGATGTCAATGGCGTGGTTGTTGTTCGGCTGGACGTGATCGCTCTGCGATTGTACGCGCTGGTACGGCACGCGCACGCTGCCGATGAAATTGACGGCTTCGCACTCGGCCCACCAGGCATTGTCGGTGCAGGGCTGCCATTGGATGCCCTCGGCGCGGTTTTGGCCGCAGCCTGTGGTGGTGTAATTGCGATCCACCGGGCCCTCCCAGTCAATGTAGAAATCTATCGGCAGGTCGGGGTAACGCGCCAGCGCGCCGCTCGCGGCAGTCACGCCGTAAGAATACGAGACCAGTCCGTAGCGCGCCGTGTCCAGGCCGGGCAGGGAGGTCGCCGCATTGATCACCGCCGCCAGGCCATCCTGGGTGGTGTAGCCGTTGTAGTCCTCTGTCCCTTCGCTTTTACCGCGTCCATCCGCATCAAAAATGATGACCAGGAAACCCTGCCTAGCAAGGTAGGCAGCCTTTTGCGGGTCGGATTCGGCGATCCCGCCGGGCATCAGGACGAGGGTCGGCAGCGCGTCGTTTCCGTTCCAGTCGTTCGGGTAGAAAACCTGTGTATAGAGCTTTGCCTCTGATGTGGGATTGGTCACCCAGAAGGTGTTATCTGCCCCGGCTGGCTGAAGGCCTGCGGGTGGCGCAGAGGCAGGCGGCGCGGACGTGACGGGCAGCGCAGGAGAGCCTCCGCAATCCGTCGGACAGTTTTGGGCGTTCTCCGGCCCGTTGCAGACGCCGTCACCGCAGGCGCCGCCAATGGGCGGCAGCGCAGCAGTGGGAATTGCCTGGCCTGGCAGGTTGCAGGCTGATAAAAGCAGGATGGTTATTGCGAGCATGATGATCTTTTTCATGACGGCTTCTCCTTTTGAAAATTATAGCATAACGCCCTTTTTTCCAATGTGCTACAATACAGCCAGACCAGCCAACTACAAAACTATCCACTACCTAACCAACCAACTACTCACCCATGCAACTAATCTTAACCCACGAGCAAGCCGATTTCGACGCCCTGGCCGCGCTGCTCGGCGCGCACCTGTTGGACGTAGGCGCGCTGCCGGTTTTGCCGCGCCGCATGAATCGCAACGTGCGCTCGTTTGTCACCCTCTACGGAACGGAACTGCCCTTTATCGAAGCGCGCGACCTGCCCGCCGGAGCCGTTGAGCTGGTCACGCTCGTGGATACCCAGTCGCTGGTCACGCTCAAAGGCATGGGCGCGGCGACCAAAATCCGCGTGATAGATCATCACAAGCCGCGCAAGGGATTGCCGGCCGATTGGGAAATCCGCGCCGAGGAAGTCGGTGCAGCCACCACGTTGCTGGTGGAAGCCCTGGGCGCCTCCGGCAACGGCGCGCTGACGCATGTCCACGCCACGTTGCTTTTGCTCGGCATCTACGAAGATACCGGCTCGCTGACCTATGCCGGCACCACGCCGCGCGATGTACGCGCGGCCGCCTTCCTGCTCGAACAGGGCGCGGATTTGCGCATTGCGACCAATTTCCTCAATCCGCCGCTCTCGAGCGAACAGCGCGCCGTTTATGACCGCCTGGCTGCAAATGCACAAACCCATCCCATTCACGGTCATCGTGTTGTCATTGCCTGCGGTGATGTCGGTGAAATGAACGAGGAAATTTCCTCGCTGGCGCATAGATTGCGCGACCTGCTCGACCCCGACGCCCTGTTCGTGCTGGTGAAGACTTCGGAAGGCATCCGCATGGCGGCGCGCTCGACAGCGGATGGCATTGACGTATCTGCCGTCGCCGCGCATTTTGGCGGCGGCGGGCACGAACGGGCCGCCGCAGCGCTCGTAAAAACCCCCTCTCCCTCCGCTCCCGCGCTTACCCTCGCTTCCATCCATGACGAACTGCTTGCCATTCTCTCGCGCTACATCCGGCCGGCGGTCACGGTGGCGCAAATCATGTCGCGCCGCCCGCGCTTGCTTGTGCCGGAAACGCCGGTGCAGGAAGCGGCCAGGTTGATGCAAAAATATGGCTACGAGGGTTTCCCGGTGGTGGCTGAGGGCAAGGTGATTGGCTTGTTGACCCGCCGCGCCGTGGACCGCGCCCTGGCGCATAAACTAAATTTGACCGCAGCCAGCCTGATGGAGGCCGGCGAAGTCACCGTGCGGCCGGATGATTCACTCCAGCATTTGCAGGCGCGCATGACGGATAGCGGCTGGGGCCAGGTGCCGATCGTCGAACCGGAAACGGGCAAGGTGATTGGCATCGTCACGCGCACCGACCTGCTCAAGACGCTCGCTCCGCCGCGCACCCCGACGCCGCGCCGTCACCTGGCTGACCGGTTGGAGAAAGCCCTGCCGCCCGAACACCTGGCTTTGATCCGCGCCGTGGCCGAACAGGCCGCCAGGCAGAAAATGGCTCTCTATATTGTCGGCGGGTTCGTCCGCGACCTGCTGCTCGAACGGCCCAGCCTGGATTTCGATCTGGTGGTCGAAGGCGATGCGATTGCGCTGGCGCGTGCGCTGGTTGACAAATTGGGCGGCCGCTTGACAAGTCATACCCGCTTTGGAACAGCCAAATGGTTCCTACCGGAAGGCGGAAAGAATTCATCCTTCATCCTTCATCCTTCATCCTTGGACTTCATCTCCGCCCGCATGGAATTCTATGCTCAACCGACTGCCCTGCCGACAGTCGAACGCGGCAGCATCAAGCTCGACTTGCATCGCCGCGATTTTACGATCAATACCCTGGCCCTGCGCCTGGACGGTCATCATTACGGTGAACTGCTCGATGCCTGGGGCGGGCTGAACGATCTGAAGAACGGCCTGGTGCGTGTCTTGCACTCGCTTTCTTTTGTGGACGACCCGACGCGCATGTTGCGCGCCGTCCGCTTCGAGCAGCGTTTCGACTTCCGTATTGAACCCCGCACATTGCAGTTGATGGACGAGGCTCATAACTTGCTCGAAAAGCTCAGCGGAGACCGCATCCGCCACGAGTTGAACCTGATCCTGGCTGAGGAGCGCGCTGCTCAAATGTTGGCGCGCCTGGCTGGGCTGAACTTGCTGACGGCAATCCATCCTTCTTTGCCCTGGGATGATGACATCCGCCGGGCGCTGGCTTCCAGCCTGGATCAATCTCCCCCGGCAGACTGGGGCTGCCTGCCGGACCTCTCGGCTGTTTCGCAGCGATTGGCGTTGGGTTACCTCCTCTGGTTGTCACGCCTGAATCCCTCCGAAGTGGAAGCCCTCTCTTCCCGTTTGAGATTCTCTGCGACGCTCAAGCGCAATCTCATCGCTGCCAGCGAATTGATGAAAGATTTACCCGCCTTGCAAAAGGCCAAGCCAAGCGCCGTCTTCGAGCGGCTCGAAAAAACCCAATTATTGGCGATCTATGCCGTTTATCTGGGAACATCCGGCGCAGCCCGGGAGACGCTAAATAGTTTTATGACGAACTGGCGGCGCGTCTCGCCGCGGACGACCGGTCACGATCTGATCGCGCGCGGCATTCCCCCTGGGCGGATCTATCAGGATGCCCTGAGCCGTCTCCGCGCCGCCTGGTTGGATGGGGAGATCAAGACCGAGTCAGATGAGATGGCTTTACTCGAAGAACTGCTCAAAAGTGTCTGATTGGCATGTCTGTGGTTCTCGTGGGGCGTGGAGCGGATTGTTAATCCGCTTTCGTTTTCGTGGGGCGGATTGTTAATCCGCTTTCAAGGTTTTCGATAAAGCGCGTCGAACAGCGCCGAGCCGTGTAACCCCTGTTTGCGCGCCTCCTCGCCTGCGGTCACAGAAAACCACAGGTTGAGTAAATCATCTCCGGCCTGAAAAGTTACCCCAATATAACCGGGTTGCGGGCCGGGGGTTTCGTCGGGCGGGAATCCATCCAGCACGATCAGCAAGTCTTCCAGGATATTCCCCAGATTTTCATTATCCGTCAGATCAGTCACTTCCGCTATGACATAAAAATCGGTTTCCATCGTGGAAAAGGATACCACTTTACCCTGCGCGTCCACGCAGTTCTCACCGTAGGCCCCGGCGCGGGCGGTGACCCCCGTCATGCCCGCCTCATCGAAGGCTTGCTGCGCCTGCGCCGAGAGTTCGGGTAGTGCCTGCCGTGCCCATACATAAGCGCATTGCGGTGGATAGGCGGGATCCGTCAGTGTCTCGGTGGGCGTCGGTGAGATCGGCGCAGGCAGCGGACGGCAGGCGGCGAAGATCAGGACGAGAAAGAGGGTTCGTAATAGTTTCATGGTCTGCCTTTATTTTATCTCATCTTCGTGACCTTGTTCAGGTAAAGTGATGACATTTAGCCTTGCCTGAATTTGCGCCCTCGCGATATACTATTGCAAATGATTTGCAGTAAGGAAGACCCCAACCTGACCGAAAAAGTGACCCAGCGACTGCAGGGCCAGAAGGGCCGCATGACCGGGCAGCGACGACTGATCCTGGAGACGCTGGAATCCTTGCCCGGACACCCGACGGCGGAGGAGATCTACTTGCGGGTCAGGGAGGTCGCCCCTCACTTGAATTTATCTACTGTCTATCGCATGTTGCGCTGGCTGCAAAAAGAGGGGCTGATCACCGTGCGCGTCTTTTCGGAGAACGAACGCCAGGACCGCTTCGATCCTAATTTGACGACGGAGCACTTCCATTTCGTGTGCCTGCGCTGCAAACAAATAATCGAGTTCGATGAGCCTTCCCCGGCCAGCGCGATCATCGCTGATTTCGAGAGGAATAACCGCGCCCGGGTGGAGAACGTCGGGCTGGTGCTGCATGGCCTATGCCGGGATTGTCTATCTCAGGAGTAAGCAGCCTGTCGGAGAACCCCTTGTAGGGCAGGTTTCCATACCTGCCGACAGAGGTGGCGGCTACGGAAAGCCGCCCTACTCGGGAAAAGAAATTCACCGGAGATACTTGCCCTGCTGCAAGTGCAGGTGTGAACGGAGATGGACAGTGATACAGAGTATTACTCTTGAAAAACTATCACAATCGCGAAGATTTTGTAGCGCGATATTTATATCGCCCTATGGTTGCGGAATGAATTCCGCGTTACGGAGATAAACAAATCGTCACGATCTCGAGAGGTGCAAATGCAGTTGCTTTCAATTGAAAAGGGCGCGCAGGCCAAAGTCATTGGCTGTGAGGGGGGACAAGGTTTGCAGGCCAAACTCATCCAGTATGGCCTGTATCCCGGCGATACTCTTCGAGTGATCCGCATCGCGCCGTTCCGCGGGCCGTTGCTGATCGAGGTCAATGGACGGGAGGTTGCCCTGGGCCGAGGCGTTGCCGAAAAGATCATCGTGGAGGTCATCCCATGCGTATCGCGCTGATCGGCCAGCCCAACTGTGGCAAGAGCACGCTGTTCAATCAAGTTGCTGGCTACAAGGCGGAGACAGGCAATTTTCACGGCACCACGGTCACTTTCACTGAGAGCAAGGTGCGCGTGGCCGGGGAGGTGGTGGAATTGGTGGACCTGCCCGGCACATACACAATGGCCGGCACCAATCCTGCGGAGCGCGAGACACGTCGCTATCTGGGCTCGCGGCAGGTGGATTGTATTGTCAATGTGGTGGATGCTTCCCATCTGGCTCAGGGTCTGGAACTGACCCTGGAATTGCGCGCCCTCAAACGTCCGTTGGTGGTGGCCTTGAACATGATGGACGAGGCCGCCCGCATGGGACTCAAAATTGATGGCCTGCGCCTGCAGGAGACTCTCGGCGTGCCTGTCCTGCCGCTCGTCGCCTCCAAGGGGCGCGGCGTGCGCAACTTGTTCGTGACCGCCCTGGATGTCGCCCGGCGCGGCCTGCCGCCAGCCGCTCCTGCGCAACCGACCACTGCGAGCGACGATCCGCTGGCGCGTCACCGCCAAGCTGAGAAAATGGCCGATGAGATTGTCGAAAAAGGCGAGCGCCGCCTGACCTGGCGTGATCGTTTGGACGATACGCTGCTGCATCCAACATGGGGTTACGTTGCGCTGATATTGATCCTGTATCTTTTCTTTCAATTGGTGTACCGCCTCGGCAGCGCGCTGGAAGGGCCTGTCCTTTCCCTTTTCGATCAGTTCACCGTGCTGTTGACCCAGTCCATTGGCGGCGGTACATTCCTCGCTGAACTGCTGGTTGGCGTTTTGCAGGGCGTTTCGGGCGGCGTGGCAATTGTGCTGCCCTATCTTGTACCCTTCCTGCTTGGCCTGGGCCTGCTGGAAGATATCGGCTATCTGCCGCGCGTCGCCTTTCTGATGGACGGCCTGATGCACCGCCTGGGGCTGCACGGCAAGGCCATCGTGCCGTTCATTCTTGGATACGGCTGCAACGTGCCGGCGGTGATGTCCACCCGCATCCTGGAGGAGCGGCACGACCGCCTGCTCTCAGCGGCGCTGGCGGTGCTGGTGCCCTGCGCGGCGCGGCTCTCGGTGGTCTTTGGGCTGGTGGCTTTCTATCTGGGGCCGGCCTGGGCGCTGGCGATCTATCTTTTCAATATATTCGTCATCGCCCTGGCCGGGCGCATTCTCACGCGGCTTATGCCCGAAGATTCCCCCGGCCTGATACTGGAAATACCGGTCTATCGCATGCCCACCCTGCGCACGGTGACGGGCAAGGCCTGGTTCCGCGTGCGCGAGTTCGTCGTCGAGGCCTGGCCGCTGCTCATCGCCGGCAGCGCCGCGTTGGCAGTGTTGAATTATCTCAACTTCAGTCCCATCTTTAACTGGCTGGTGCGTCCGGTTACCTGGCTTTTGGGCCTGCCGGCTGAGGTGGGAGTCCCGCTGATCTTCGGCGTGTTGCGTAAGGAACTCTCGCTGGTCATGCTGCGCCAGGCGGTCGGCGTGACCGACTTCTCCGCCGCGCTGACCCCCTTGCAAATGCTGACTTTCACTGTGTTCGTCGTCTTCTACATCCCCTGCCTGCCGACCCTTTCAGCGCTGAGGCGCGAGCTGGGGGGCAGGGCAATGCTCGCCATTGCCGCCTTCACGGTGGTGGTGGCGCTGCTGGCCGCGCTGGCCGCGCGCGGATTAGCTTTTGGGATTTTGCGATGACGGAGGAGATCCCTTTTATTTTGGGATAAGGATGGCCTGTCGCGATATACCAGGTGCGCAAGAGGTTCCCGTACATACGCAATCGCCAGTGGATCCCGTGCCGCCAGCCGCGGCGGAATTCGCTTGGGGGATGCCAGACGCCTTTCATCGGCACGATGCGGGTGCGGTACCCGCTCCGTTGCGCGGCAATGGTCAACGCGACTTCAAAGCCATATCCAGACGCGGCATCTCTTGAGACTTGATCGAGCATCTCAGCCCGCAGCCCGCGTTGACCGGTCAGCCAGGGAATAGCCCAATGGGCGAAATCGGTGTAGAAGCGCCCGCCCAGGAACAAGCCGAGGGTCATATCCGCTGCGCCGGCAAGGATGGGCGCAAGTAATGTCTCTATATGAGAGGGCGTCAGGTTGACGAGATCAGAATCGAGTAATATCAGATAGCCGGCCTGCGTATCACTCCATGCGCTGAAGATGGCCTGTCCCTTGCCTTTATTCACTTCATGCTGAATCAGACGTACGCGGCAATCTTGATCTCTAAAGGCATGCACAATTTCCGCTGTAGTATCTTCAGAGCCGTCATCCACGACGATGATTTCGTTGACGATATCCACTTTACGTAAAACGGCCAACACGCGGCCGATATTTTCGGCCTCGTTGTAAGCGGGAATGATGGCAGCGATGCGCGGCGCACGCGGCTTGGTCGTAATTTCCGGCATAACCCTTCCTTTCATTATTCTATAACAATCTACGCAAAATGCGAAGACTGGTCTCAACGTTTCAACGTGCAACTTGCAAACGTTCAAACGTTTCAACCTGCAATCTTTGAACGAATTGAGTATAATTCGCCCATTCCTTACGTAATCGGAGTCGTTATGCCCCCCAAATTCAGCGGCGCACAAATTCGCCAAACCTATCTTGACTTTTTCGTCGAACATGGACATACCGTTGTCCCCTCCGCCTCTTTGGTTCCCGGCGGAGACGCCACGCTGCTTTTCACCAATGCGGGCATGGTGCAGTTCAAGGATGTTTTCCTCGGCGCGGACAAGCGTCCCTACACCCGCGCGGTGGACTCCCAGAAGTGTATGCGCGTGGCCGGCAAGCACAACGATCTTGACGACGTCGGGCGTGACGACACCCATCATACCTTCTTCGAGATGCTCGGCAACTGGTCGTTTGGCGATTATTACAAGAAGGAAGCCATCCAGTGGGCCTGGCAGTTGCTGACGGATGTGTGGGGGTTGCCCAGGGAACGCCTGTGGGTGACCGTCTTCAAGGATGACAAGGGCAATGTCCCTGCGGATGAAGAAGCGGCGGGTTACTGGCGCGCCCAGCCCGGTATGGCTGCCGGCCGCGTGCTTTACTTTGGTCGCAAGGATAACTTCTGGGAAATGGCGGAGACCGGTCCCTGCGGCCCATGCTCCGAGATTCACATGGATCGCGGCGAGGAATACTGCAACCTGAAAGACCGGCCGCACAATTGCGCCGTCAACGGCGATTGCACGCGCTACCTTGAACTCTGGAACCTGGTTTTCATTCAATACAACCGGATGGGACCCGATACACTCAACCCGCTGCCTGCCACCCACGTGGATACCGGCATGGGCTTCGAGCGCATCGTCTCGGTGCTGCAGGGGGTGGATTCCAATTACAAGACCGACCTGTTCGCAGGGGCGTTGGAGGCTCTGCGCTTGCTCACTGGTCATAGCGAGGCGCAGATGCTGGCGGATTTCACGCCCTACCGCGTCATCGCCGACCATGCCCGCTCCGCCGCGTTCCTGATCGCGGATGGCGTCGTGCCGGGCAACACCGGACGCAACTACGTCTGCCGGATGATTATCCGCCGCGCGGCGCGCTTTGGGACGAAGATCGGCCTGCACGAACCGTTCCTGGCGAAGGTGGCTGAGGCGTTCATCACCGCGTACGGCGACTTCTACCCCGAACTCGAGAAGCACAAAACCACCATCCTCGACTCCCTGACGCGTGAGGAGATCCGCTTTGCGCGCACGGTCGAATCTGGCGTGGCTGTGTTGGATGGGATGCTCTCCGGTTTGCGGCAGAAAAAGAAAACCGTGCTGGAGGGCGGCAAAGCCTTCGAACTCTATGCCACCTACGGCCTGCCATTCGAGATCACGCGGGATATCGCCCGCGAGCAAAACCTGGATGTGGACGCAGCCGGTTTCCAGGCTGCGATGGACGAAC
This sequence comes from uncultured Chloroflexus sp., assembly GCA_964618215.1. GTDB lineage: Bacteria > Chloroflexota > Anaerolineae > Anaerolineales > Villigracilaceae > CG2-30-58-95. The sequence goes on along the minus strand of CAZTZE010000019.1, from coordinate 26,154 downwards.
ACCGCATCGCTTCCGGCGGCGGCAAGGCCATAGGCAAGATGGGAGGCGAGGATGCAGAATTCTTCAGCGGCATCCTGCGTGATTTGCAGGCAAAAGGTAAGTTGAGTGAAAAAGGCGTCGAGCAGGATGTGTATGGGAGTACACAAGGAGCAGGTAAACAAGTAGCAAGTAAACAAGTAGCAAGTATACAAGTAGCAAGTACACAAGTAGCAGGTATACAAGTAGCAAGTAAACAAGTAGCAAGTACACAAGTAGCAGGTATACAAGTGGAGGGTGAAGTGCTTGCGCTGATCGTGAATGGGGAAACGGTGCAATCGGCTTCATTTGGCGATTCGGTTGAAGTGGTCCTCCCTAAAACGGGCTTCTTTATTGAGTCCGGCGGCCAGGTGAGTGATACGGGTTACATCCGTACCCCCCTCCGGCTCCCCCCATTTTCTCCGAAAATGGGGGGAGAGCAAGAGGGGGGCTGGGAGATCGAGATCACCGACATGCGCCGGCCGGCTGCGGGCGTCATCGTCCATATTGGCGAAGTGGTATTAGGCCAGCCAAAGGTCGGCGATAAGTGCATCGCCGAGGTGGATATGGCGCGCCGCCACGACATCATGCGCAACCACACCGCCACGCACCTGCTTCATGCCGCGCTGCATCAGGTGTTGGGTGAACATGCCCGCCAGGCCGGTTCGCTGGTCGCACCCGACCGCCTGCGCTTCGACTTCAACCATCCCGAAGCGATGACAGCCGGGCAGTTGGAGCGGGTCGAAAAAATCGTCAACGACGCGGTGGCAACGGATATGCCTGTGCAGCCGGTCGAGAAATCCCGCCAGCAGGCGATTGCCGAAGGCGCCATGGCGCTCTTTGGCGAGAAATACGGCGAAACCGTGCGGACATTGACGATTGGCGACCCGTTCGCCTCCGCTCAGGGCAAGCCATATTCCTACGAACTGTGCGGCGGGACGCACCTCGAGCGCACCGGCGACGTGGGCGCGTTTATCATCGTCAGCGAGGGATCGGCGGCGGCCGGCGTCCGGCGCATCGAAGCCGTCACCGGGCGTGGCGCGTACGAACACATTGCCCGTCGAAACCACGCCCTCAAGCAGACTGCCGCTCTGCTCTCCTCCGCGCCCGAAGCCGTGTCTGAGAAAGTCGCTGGCCTGCTGGATGAACTCGCCTCGGCGCGCAAACAGATCGCTGCCATGCGGCAGGAGTTTGCGCTTTCAACCTTCAACATGCAACTTTCCAACCTGCAAACCATCCAAGGCGTCAACCTGCTGGCTATCGAAATCCCCAATGCCGATAAGGACACTCTCGGCAAACTGGCTGACAGGTTTCGCGAGAAATATCCCCAAAACGGCGTATGTGTGGTGGCCGCTCTCTCTGGTGAACAGATCATCGTTATGGCGGCTGTGACGCAGGATTTGATCAAGAAGGGCGTCAAAGCGGGTGACCTGGTTGGTCACATCTCGCGTCAACTCGGCGCGGGCGGCGGCGGCGCGCCCCATCTGGCCTTAGGCGGCGGCAGGGACGCGGCGAAATTGCCCGAGGCGCTGGCGAGTGTCCGCGGCTGGGTGGTAGGGAAGCTGAAATAGCCTCTTATGGAAAACCCTGGTGGCGATTTCCACCCTCTTGGTCTCGCGTGATATAATGGCGGCAAAAGAGGCGCAAGATGAGCGAACGCGATAAAGATCTTATTCTCCTTATCTTGGATATGCAAGGCATCGAAGATCGCTTGCGTGAGTTCGAGCGCAAGTATCGTCTGCGGTCAGGCCCGTTTTATCGACTAGTTAAAGAGGGTAAGATCAAGCAACGCTTGGAACTCTTGGAATGGATTGGGCTGTACGAGATACTCCAGGCTCGCGAGTCCGAGTACCAGCTATTGCTCGATCGACAGGTTGAGCCAGTGCTGACCGCATTGAACTCTGCGCCGCTTCCTGCTTAATATGTCTGCACATCCCCTGGGGTCTATCGCCGATTATGAGAAGTTTATCTACAGCCTGCCAGATACTTTCCTTTGCATTCAGATATCAACGCTCGTGGTTGCTCACACCGGCCCAATGACGGCTGTCGTGCGCGGTGAAATTCACTTTGGGCTTGGCTTGGTTTTGCGCGCGCTTGAGGTCGTAAACGCGCGGCGACAGCAAATCGAACGCTATGGCTACGAATTATGGAAAGATGGCGAAGAACTATGGTGGTATGATTCGTGGCCGCACGCTAACATGCCAGAACTGGCCAGCACCCATCCCCATCACAAACATATTCCTCCAGACATCAAACGCCACCGCGTGCCTGCGCCAGGCTTGAGTTTTGATTCTCCCAACCTACCAATCCTGATTCAAGAAATCGAGCAGAATTTCTTGAGCGCGTAAACTTGCTGAAGAGATCCAAATCGTGAATGAGAAAGAAAAACAGTCCTGTTTGGATAGAGACCCCGTTTTCTCCGAGAAAACGGGGTCTTGAGCCGTTATAATCAGGGGAGATGAAAACCCAGGTAATCCAATTGGAATTGCACGATAATGTCGTCTCCGTCCGCGACAAAATGTCGTCGGCCAAGACGGCGCGCATTTTGCTCGTTTGGCCGACGCGAAAGCGGGTCCTCGATCGGAGCCTCGACCTGATCTTGCTCCAGAGGCATGCTGCCAGCCTCGGCGCGCAGCTTGGATTGGTGACGCGCTCGACCGAAATCCGCAGGGTGGCAAAGGAATTGGGGCTGCCGGTCTTTGTGACTACCGCCGAGGCCCAAGCCAAAGCCTGGCAGAATCCGGCTTTGCGACCTAAACCTGCCCGCCGCGCTCCACGTCCCGATCTGCAGGGACTCCGTGCCGAGGCTTACCCCCCAGAACCAGCCTGGCTTGCCCGCCCTGCCGTGCGCCTCACGTTTTTTTCTCTGGCAGTTGTGGCGGTTTTGGCGATTGTGTTGTTGTTCGTCCCCTCGGCGAGCATCTCTCTCGATCCGAAGATGCAAGAACAGAGCCTGACCCTCAGCGTGAGCGCCAGCCAAAAGGTGACATCGGTCAACGTGGCTGGAAACCTGCCTGCTCTTCGGCTTTCGATGGTGGTGGAAGGCAGCCAGTCTGCTCAGGCCTCGGGCCAGGCCTCGGTTCCCGATAAGCCGGCCCAGGGCGTCGCTCGTTTCCGCAACCTGACCACCTCCGTGATCGGCATCCCGGCCGGGACGGTGATCCGAACCACGACTGAACCTGCCATTCGCTTCGTCACCAAGCAAGATGGCGTCGTGGCGGCTGGCGTCGGTGAGACGATTGATATTCCAATTCAAGCATTTGAGCCAGGCTCGGCTGGGAATCTGCCGGCGGATGCTCTGATAGCCATCCAGGGCAGCCTTGGCCCCCATTTGGCAGTCACCAATCCGCAACCGACCAGCGCCGGAGCTGAGCGCACTGTTTCCATGCCCACTGCCGGCGACCGCGCTCTCCTGCGCGAGGCGCTCCTGACCGATCTGCGCCAGAAGGCGCTGGATCAGTTTGCCACACGGCTCGCTCCTGGCGATTTGCTTTTCCCGGAAACGCTTGCCATTAATCACGTTTTAGGCGAAACCTACCTGCCGGCTGAGGGCCGGGCGGGTGAGGCGTTGGCCCTCACCATGCAGGCGGAATTTTCCATCCAATACGTTCTGGCTTCTGACCTGAAAACGCTGGCCGCGGCTGCGCTGGATGTGGGGCTGGCGAGTGACCTGCTCCCCGTCGCGGATACACTGACCATCGAGCTGGCCGGTGGGCCGGTCTCTCAGGCTGACGGCGCGACTCGCTTCGAAATCCTGGTCAGCCGCAGGCTCAAGCCAAATATCAATCTGTTCACCATAAGCCGCGCCGTGCAGGGATTACCTCCCGCCCAGGCCAGCCAGCGTCTGGAATCCATTCTCCCACTGGCCTCGCCGCCGCAAATCCACCTCGTCCCATCTTGGTGGCCGTGGTTGCCATTTCTGCAATTTCGCATCCAAATAAACACATGAATTTTAGTTTCCCTAAAAACCTTGAAAGCGGATTAACAATCCGCTCCACTCGTGTTTAACGCCTCTTCGATATGAGAATCCTCGCCGTTGACCCCGGTTCCAAACGCCTCGGCCTGGCAATCAGCGACCCGACGGGAACAATTGCCAACCCACTTGCGGTTATCCCGCATGTCTCGCGCCTCATTGACGCCGCAACTGTCGCCGGGCAGGCTGCCGCGTACGAAGCCGGCTTGATCGTCGTCGGCCAGTCATTGGACGAGCATGGCTCCCCGACCTTCGAGGGGCGTCGCTCCGCCCGCTTTGCTGCCGCCCTACGTGTGCAGACGAGCATTCCGGTGATACTATGGGACGAGGCTTTTACCACTCAGGATGCCCGCACCGCCCGGATCGCGATGGGCGCTTCACGCAAAAAACGCGCCGGGCATCTTGATGATCTGGCGGCAACCATCCTCCTGCAATCCTACCTTGACGCGCTTCCTACCTCCTAACCCGCAATTCCTAACCCGCACCCCCTAACCCGCAACTCATGAAACGCCATTCCTGTCTCTCCTTTGTCCTTCTGCTCTTCCTTGCCATTGGAGTTCTTGCATCCATCCTGTTCATCCCTGTTCTGGCAGCCGGGTCTTACGGCCCGCCCAGCCCGTACTTGAGCGCCTGGCAGCGCTTCAGTTATTCAGCCTCGCTCTTGTGGAATGCCGGTGATCTGACCATCCCGCGCGATCCGAATGGGCCGGGACAGATTTTCGTCATCGAGATGGGCGATTCGGTCTCCACTATCTCGAATCGCTTGCAGGCAGCCGGTCTGATCCGCGCGGCGCAAACCTTCCGCATTTATTTGGTCTGGACGGGATTGGATACATCCGTGCAGGCTGGCAATTATGAACTCAGCCCGGCGATGACCGCCATCCAGATTGCCCATGCGCTGCAGGACGCCACGCCCTCTGAGGTTACCTTCGTCGTCCTGCCTGGCTGGCGGATGGAGGAGATCGCCGCCTCGCTCCCGACCTCCGGCCTGAACATCACTCCCGAGGCCTTCCTTTCAGCGGCGCGCTCTCCGTATGCTCTCCCCGACTTTTTACCGGCTGGCGCCTCTGCCGAAGGCTTTCTCTTCCCGGATACCTACAGCCTGCCGCGCAGCACCTCGGCGGAGCAGCTGGTATCAATATTGCTCCAGAATTTCGATTTCTATCTCAAGCCGGAATTGAAAGAAGGCTTTGCGCGGCAGAATCTAAGTATCTATCAGGGTGTCATACTCGCCTCTATCGTCCAGCGCGAGGCGATGTTGGAAGATGAACAGCCAGCCATCGCTTCGGTCTTCTTGAATCGCATTGCCATCGGCATGAAATTGGATAGCGATCCCACGATCCAATATGCCCTGGGCTATAACACTGCCCAGGGCACATGGTGGACAAATCCGCTAAGTTTGGAAGATTTGCGGGTGCAATCCCCGTACAATACTTATCAGAACACTGGTTTCCCACCCGCGCCGATCAGTAACCCCAGCCTGAGCGCCTTACAGGCTGTAGTCAATCCGGTGCAGACCGTCTATTACTATTTCCGCGCCCAGTGTGATGGCTCCGGTCGTCACGCCTTCGCCGAGACGTTTGAGCAGCACATACAGAACGCCTGCCCGTAAATCAGACAAGGTGACAGTCACCTGTTCTTGAGCGAGTAAAAGCCCTGAAATTTCAGGTGACTGTCACCTTATGCCCCGATTTATCGAGATGATACGTCTCTCGTGATAAGGGTTCTATGTAATGCTGGTGGTCTCGAGAATGTGTTTTTCCAGCCGGTCTATGACTTGCTTCTGTTGGGCAATGACAGCCTTGACCAGGTCGCCGATCGAGACAACCCCGATCAGTTTGTTGCCATCCAGGACCGGCAGATGTCGGACGTGTTTTTGGGTCATTAGAGCGAGCGCCTGCTCGCAGGTAATATCGGGAGTGATGTAGTAAATATGGGAGGACATCACCTCTCGAACAGCCAGCTCCTTCGAGGACTTGCCTTTCAAGATCACTTTGCGGGCGTAATCTCGTTCTGAGAAGATGCCAACCAGTTTCTCGCCATCCATGACGAGCAAGGCCCCAATGTCCTTATCCGCCATCACTTGCAGGGCATCAATGACCAACTTGTTTGGCGTAGTCGCCCAGATCTCGCTCCCTTTTTCTTTCAAAACTTGATTGATGGTTTTCACTGTCTCGCCTCCTGGGTTGATTGTGTTGGTGTTGGTAGCATCTGAATAATCTGGTTAAGATCGAGGATTTGAGAACTGGCGATGCCTGTTCGCTGAGTAGGCCTTCGGCAAATCCTCAGCCCCTATCTTCTTGAGAAGCTACTGATATTATACAATTGAAACAGGTAATTTGTTGAGATCAAGTCCTATCTCTTGATCATTTCTTGCCAGACGCTCAACGCAAGCTTTGGAGTACCATCATTGTGTCGTAAGGATATGCTGAGAAACGCGGGGTTGATCTCTCCCGATGGATCGTGGGGGAAGGACCACAGGGCAAGGGAGAGCTTCAAGCCTGTTGTCAACTCAAAGAAACGGCGGGCGAAGGCAACCTGTTCGTCTTGGCTGCCTCCGTAGGGAGAATCTGGCGCAGGCCCCAACGGCTCAGACGGCCAGCCGATCTCCGTGAAAGCCACCGGTAGGGAGGTGTGTTTGGCGATTTCGGTGTAGTAGTCAGCGGGGAGGTCGGCGGGAGAGGCGTAGAGCAGGAAGGGGTAAGTCGTAAAAGCAGCCAGGTCGAGGCGACTCTTGAAGCGATCTATCACCTCCCATTGTGCTGGATTTTGATCATCGCCTGAGAAGAATTGACCGCCGCGCAGCCTCTCGTATTGAAAGATCGTGAAAACTTTTGTGTCCGGTGAGATGGCTTTGATGGCATCGTACGTCTCGGCATAGAGACTTACAAAATTATCGAAATCCGATGGGCCGCGCTCGTAATAGCTGTTGACCTCGACGCCCAGCGCCAGGAATGGGGGAGTATATTTCTCGGCGATTGCAACAGCCACTTGTTGGAATTTTGCCCGGTCGCCAACGTCGGATAACGAAAGTAGCGGCTCCAGCCCACCGTCCGGATCGTCGCGGAAGAAGCTGAGGGCGACCAACGGCGTGAATTGATAACGCGTTGCCAGCGCGAAAACAGTGCTGACTACAACCGGTATCTGCCCTGCCGTTTCGGGCGAATCCGTCCAGGCCGTATACGTGCCGAGCAAATCCCCGGTTTCCGGCAGAGTCTCGTACAGGTTGATCCAATCCGCGGCAAACGAGTCTGGAAAGTTGCGCGGAATGAGGCCGGCGATGCCGAATTGCGAGTTAGGATTTGCGAGTTGCGAAGCTGCAAGTTGAGAGGCCTGGGTGGGGGTTACCGGGGCAGAAGGGGTGCCGCTGCCGCAGGCCAGGGACAGAAGCAGGGCGACGAGCAAGATGGTTAAGCGAGCCTTGAATTTCAGGTTCTTCTCCAAGTGTTACGGCGCGGGCTGGACGAAGACGGGAGTCGAATCGAGGGTCAAGGTCAATACCCCGTCCGCCGCTTCGAGCGTTTGCGTTTCGGGCTGGCTTTGCCCCGCCTCGGTTGGCGTGCGGGTGATAAGTGCGCTGGCGGCGTCGAAGGGTAATTCCACTATTACAGAGGGTGGGGTCTCGCCGGGGAAGTACAGTTTCCCGTCGTTGTACCACAGCACCCAGAGTGGGCTGGAGGAAGTCTCGAAGCGATAGGCCCATACACTCGCGGCGAGGTCGAGTTTTTCCACCGAGGTGAAATCCTTGATTTTTTCGTTCACGAGTTTTATGGCATAAAACGCCGGGCGCGGGTCGCCAGTCTTGCGATAGTTGGGTAGGCTCTCACCGGAGCGCCGCGCGGTCACGCTGGTGTTTATCATCCCCATGAACATCGAAGTCCCAACTAACGGCACGGCCAAGGCATCCGCAGCAGGCAGGCTGGTCTTCCAGTCTTCGAGGTTGCCGATGTTGATACCGAGCAGCCCCTCGCCGGCCGAGACGACGATCTTCTTCACCAGTCCGCTTGCCATTTGTGCATACAACCAGGTTTTGGCCTCCGCGTGCCCGGCGGCGCTCGGGTCGGCTACAAGTTTCAGTGTATCAATGACACGCTCGCGGGTCCCGACGGTGGCTGGCCAGAACTGGCGGTCGCCGTAACCTATCAGTGCTGACATGCTGAAGGCATCCCCGATCCAGAGCGGCTTCTCGCGGCAGCCGTTGGTTTGCAATTGCTCTCGCAGCCAGGCGGCGGTGGGCGGAATCTCGGTGTAATCTCCCAGACTATGGAAGTCTATAATGTCATAAGCATCGCAGGCGGCCAGGATGGTCTGGATCTCGGGCACGCTCTTGCGGATGCTGGTGATGGGCGTGGTGAGGCGGCGCTGCAATTCGGCTGCGTCTGGGTTGCCGTCGAACACATCCACCATCAGAATCGCAACCGTCAACACTGCGGCTTGCGGGTCGGCGGCGTGGATGGTGGGATAGGCGATACGCAGCAGGCGCACGTAATCCTCCGCGCTGCCCGGCCAAAAGCCGGTGAACTCGCGCTCGATACCATAGTGATGGATCGGATACAACAGGCCGGGCGCGTCATCCACGCCGTCGCCGTCATAACGTTCCACAAATCTGGTCACGAACGCGGCGTAGGCGTCGCGATGCTCTTCCTTCGGGAAGGTGTTGCCGGGGTTGAGCAGGGAGGGCGGCTTGACTGAAGCCCAGGGCGATTCGGCGGTGATGAGCAGTTGAATCCCACTGAAGCCGGCGGATTGATACTCAATTACGAGGTCGTCCAATGGCTTCCAGTTGTACTGACCGGGCTGCGGCTCGATGAGACCCCACATGCCGAAGATTGGCTGCGGTTTGGCATAGGTCACGCTGGTGGGGGCGTAGGCCGCAGCCACGCCGGGGATGGCGTATTCGATGGCGATGGTAAATTGCGGGTTTGGGATTGCGGATTGTGGAGTTGAAGTGGGCGGCGGCGCTGGTGTCGGCGTGACCGCGGGGCCGCAGGCGATAATGGCCAGCAGGAGCGCAATGGCAGCCAGTAAAATCTGTTTCAAGGGGTGCCCCTGCCCGCCAGGATCAGGATAGCCGCGAACAGGCAAATCCCAGCCAGGCCGAGGGTCAACCCGACCATGGCAGCGGCCCTCGAGCGATTCTTGCCAAAGAGGCCGGTTGCGCCCAATATCGCGCCGAGAAAACCCAGGAAGGCGCTACTCCCGCCGCAAATAAACAGCGGCGTGCCGACGAGCCGAATCCATTGCTGCGCGACGCCTGTCAGCGCGCACAAGCCGACGCCAAAAACGAGGGCCAGGGAAAGAATGCTCAACACCAGGCTGGCATTGCCTAAAGTGTTGGATTGTTGAGGAGAAGGGGAGTCCGACATTCGCGAGCCTCCTTTGGCTGGATTAATCGAGTGGCCGCCCGTTCGAGGCGGCGGTCACTCGTGTATGCTACGCGGTTGGGGACAGCGGAGTAGCTGGTGTGCTCTCCGCAGCCCTGGTTTTGATGAAACATGAACCAACCCACATCGCCAGTCCCACTGCGAGCAGGAGAGCAGTCTGGAGAATGATTTGTTCTGACAGGCTGTGGATGATGTAAGTTGCCAGTTTGTGGCCGATATTAGCGACATCTGCTGAGAGGAATGGTGGGATGCGGGTAACGACAAAGTTATTCCAGGCCCAGTTCAAAGCAGGCAGCATTGCGATCCCAGGGAGGAGGGCAATTGCACCAACGAAGAAGATCGGGATTCCCCACCAGCGCAGCCAGCCCTTGAGCGAGCGCACGCCAAAAAGTGTTACCAGCAAGAGGAAAGCAAACGGTAGGAGCGGACTCCAGCGCAACCCCAATCGTACGTAGAGGATAGTGGTAAATGGATCGGCGCTCAATGGTCCGCCGCCAGGCGTGGCTCCGAGCGGGCCAGTGTATGGCTTGATGATGGCTGCCTCGTCCGGGATCTGCTTGGCCAGGCTGCCGAGCTGGCTTTGGAGTTCTGGCAGCATGATTGCCAGTATCTCCTCCGGTGGGTTGCAGAACAGCATGCCGCCTTCTCCGCCGAAAGCGCCGGCGACCATTTGTATCAATTGTTCTTCCGTGCAGGGCGGCTGAGCAGCCATTAGTTGCTGGAGGGCATCCTGGCCAGCCTGACCGGTTATGCGTTCCTTCAATTTCAAGAGCGAGATTTTGACCGTCGCCGTTTCCCCATTCAGGTAGGCAAATACCTGGTCAAGAACGTTTTCGGTTAGGGCCTGAAGTAATTCGGGCGGTGCAAGGGCTTCGATGATGGCTTCCCATTCCGCGGCGGTGAGGTTCTTCATGAAAGCCGGCGGGCCGCCCTGGTCTTCATTGAATTGCCCGCTGCCGTTTTCCGGCGGCGCGCCGTATTTATCCAGGCAGGGCTGGATGGCCTCCTTCTCTACCTCGGTCGGTTGATCCTGGCCGCTCGCCAGCGCGGTGTACCTTTCCTCTCCCAGTGTCTGCGTATAGCAAGCACGTAGCTTGGCTGAAATATCCTCGCAAAACAGCGGGTTCTGGGCACATGGATTGTAGGACATGCTCGTTGTCAAAAGCTCGCTGATGATCCCCGGCAGGTGGTCGTAGAGTTGCTGTTCGGTAAATGCTCTTTTATAAAGGTTGGGGTTGAATAGTTGGCGCTCAATGTTGAAGAACAACAAAGCCAATACGGCTGAGATCACGAATAGGATGGCGAAGTTGGCGGCGATAAATCTTGCAATGAAAGTAAATACTTTGTGCATCTTTTCTCTCCTTACTAACATTACAACGCAAGGTCGCTGTTCCCTATGTCATTCTTCGCACCCTGGTGCTTTTCCAGGGTGCGAAGAATCTCACATTTGCTAGGCGGAGACCCTTCGGTCGCAAAAAACGCTCCCTCAGGGTGACACGTTGGGGGGTTTTTCTGGAACATTGCGCTGTAATACTTATGTTAAGCGACAATCTCGATGTAATCCTGAGTGACTGTCTTCTTCAGCGAGCCTCCCAACAGTATGATGAGTTCAGTAGCCAGTTGCGCCTTACGTTCGGCATCCTTGCGGCTCCAGGTGCGGCTCTTGATTTCGAGATAATCGCCCAGGTTGGGTGTCTCGAAGTGGTCAAGATTGACGTAGAACTCAGTACCCCGAAAATTCACCAGCCAGCGCAGGCGAACTTTATCAATTGGCACGACCGAGGCGGGTATGAAATACTCCCGGTAGAAACGCAGACTGTTGGCAGCCGGCGCCAGGTAACGGCTGCGCGAGAGTAATACGTCATGGGCGAAATCGCCTTCGCGCGCCGGGCCGAGCAGCGTCAATCGAGCGCGTACGCTGACCACCTCTCCCTTCGCGCCGATGGATTCGTCTTCCCGGTACCTCAAACGGCCCTGGGATGGATCGCTGAAAATGAAATAATTATCATGCTGGTGGTAATGTCTCTGGTAGAGGATCTTGACCTCGGGGCGGCGGAGAGCTTCCTGAACAGCAGCCGGATCGGCCAGTTTGACCTTGACCTGCACCTCGAAGGATTCAGCCTCCGTCGAACCGCCCAGGGCGACCAATTTCGAAAGGACGGACTGCTCCCGTTCGATGAGGAAGGTGTCTATGTGACCCGCGTACTCGTGGGCAGCTAATAGTAATTCGGCTTCGTTCAACGTCAATAGCTGCCGGTCGCGCATCAGCCACTTGCCATTGACCATCACATCCGTCACGTCGGTGGCTTTGCTGGAGTAGACGATTTGGGCATAAGCGTTGTGCGCATCGCGGCGGAAACGGGGTGCATTATGCACCGGGGCAAGGTCAACCAGGATCAGGTCGGCGCGCTTGCCGGGTTCGAGTGAACCGGTCAAGGCGCCGAGATGCAGCGCCGCCGCGCCGAGACGGGTTGCCATGCTCAAAGCCGTCGCGGCAGGCACGGCGGTGGGGTCGTTGCTGACGGCCTTGGCCACAAAAGCGGCCAGACGGATTTCCTCGAACATATCCAGGTCGTTGTTGGAGGCTGCTCCATCCGTGCCGATGCCGACATTCAAGCCCACCTCAAGCATCTTCTGAACCGGCGCGAAACCCGAAGCGAGCTTCAGGTTGGAGGAAGGGTTGTGCGCCACACCCGCGTTGGCGTGGAGCAGCGTGCGTATTTCGCCCTCATCCACGTGGACGCAGTGCGCGGCGAGAACTTTGGCGTCAAATAGTCCTTGCTTCCGGACATACGGAATGACCGGCATGCCGCTCCCTTTGCGCATGTTCTCTACTTCCAAAGCAGTCTCGGAGAGATGGGTGTGGAGGGGAACGTCGAACTCGACCGCCAACTGAGCCGTGGCGCGCAGGATTTCAGGTGTGCAGGTGTAAGGTGCATGTGGCGCGACGGACGGCTCGATCAGGGCATGTCCCTTCCAACGTTGGATAAAGTCACGCGCAGCCGCCAGCGAGTCTTCGTACGATGCAGCGTCAGGTGTGGGAAACTTGAGCACGGTCTGCGAACAGACGGCGCGTAAACCCGCCTCGGCTGTGGCTTTGGCGACATCCTCTTCGAAATAGTACATATCCGCGAAACAGGTCACGCCGCTGCGGATCAATTCAGCGCAGGCCAGGCGCGTCCCCAATTGGACGAAATCCGGCGAGACGAACTCGCGCTCCACCGGCATCATGTAACCCATCAGCCAAACGTCCAGGCGCAAGTCATCAGCCAGGCCGCGCAGCAGCGTCATCGGGACGTGGGTGTGCGCATTGACCAGGCCAGGCATCAGCACTTTCCCGCCGCAGTCAATGACCTGGGCGGCGCTGTATTCGGCGCGGATTTCAGCTTGAAGACCGACAGCAACGATGGAATCGTCCCTCACAGCCACCGCGCCGGGTTCGTATTGGTGGAGTTCCTCGTCCATCGTCAGGACGAGGGCGTTGGTAAGCAGAAGGTTAACCTGTTTCATCCATTGTCCCTTTCAACTTGTAACTGCTCAAGCCTGTCACCCTGAGGGAGCGTTCCTTCGGCTTCGCTCAGGACAAGTCTGTGCGACCGAAGGGTCTCAAGGCCAGTCGGAGGAGATTCTTCGCCGCTGGAAGCATGCCCTGAGCGCAGCGAATGGGAACACCAGCGTCTCAGAATGACACTCCGGCTGAACAGTTACTTCAACTTATATAAAAAGGCAGCTTCTTTGCCGCCCTCGATTTTTCTCTGGTGAAGCGATCTACAATCATGACAAGAATTCACGCGCAACTTCCAAAAAGAAAACTGCTTGCTCAATGGCTTGTTCTGCATCTTTTGAAAAATAACTTTGGCCTGGGGTCAAGTCCGGTAGTCCATTCGGATAACGGGTGGGAATATAGAATTTATCCAGAGAAGCAGCCCGCTGCAACCAATTCTCACGTTCGGTAAATAATTCAGGCTTGGGGAATTGCATAACCAAACGCTGGATCGAATGTCCCCAAGGATCTTCCCCAATTAGGTGCCAGACGGCCTTGATAGCTTTTTCTCCACATTGTTGGGAAAGAAAACACGCGTGAGCGTACATGCCAACCTGTTGTAATGCCCTGGCGGCTTGCAGGTCTTCCTCGGCGGTTTTTAGCCAGCGCTCTGCTTCATGAAGATCTTCAGATTGACTCATAGATTATTCTGCCCTCCTTAAAAATTTGCTTGAAAAAGCGGCGTGAAGCCAGTTTTTCGAGTTCTTCTGGCGTATAAATCAATAAGTCCACATCTCGATCTGGCACAACCTTGCTTATCTCCATCAAGATGCCATCGTAACGTTCCAGAAAACGGCGATTTGTGTTCTGTACGAGAATTAAATCCAAATCGCTGCGCGGTGAGGCGTCTCCGCGCGCCAGTGAGCCGAAGAGCAGGGCTTTCTGGATGTTGTACCGTTTCAACACAGGTACGAGGCGGTTTGTCAGGTAGGTAATATCCATCGAGGTAATTATAGCATGGCATGGCGTTCACTTCTTCCAGTTCATAAAGATGTGTAGAATGGTCAGGTTCATGTCAAAATCGGTATCCTTATGATTGGTCAATTCGATGTCGAGTGCGGCAGTGCCGTGCTGTGAAGCCCAATCCACCAGCGCGCCGGTGTACTGGCAGCCAGTGTCAATGGGCGGATAAGGGTACGTGCTTATCGCGGCAATGGCCTTTGCCAAACGGATCGAATCCTTATCTGGCGGCAGCCCGCCGGGGAAGATGCCCAGCACCGCGCTGTGATAACTGATCAGGGCGTCAATCTTGTGATGCTGGAGGAAAAGCTGGAGTGATTTGGTCTCTGGCTCGGAGACGGGGAATTTTCCAGCCGATACTGGTCGCAGCGTCCAGCAACCTTTTTCGGACCATTCGGATTGCCAGTTCGCCGGCCAGTTGCGGTTCAGGTCCACGCCGTGATCGTTGGTGCGTCCCTCTGCGCCGTGGCCGCGCGCTTCGCCGTCTGGGTTTAGATTGGGCAAGATGTACAGCGTTACGTCGCCCGGAATGATCTCTGGGTGCGATTGCAGGTGGGCGATCAGCTCATCGGCCAAGGCAATCGTATTCCATTCGCTCCCACCATGGATGCCCGCCACGATCAACCGTTCGCTCGGCCCGCTGCCGAATTGGTAGACTTCCAGCGGCCGCCCGCCGACCGAGAATCCGATGATGAAAAATCCCTGGCTTTGCGGGGTTGGGGTTGGCGTTTCGGTTGGAGTTGAAGTGGCAGTCGGTAGCGCCGAGGGGAGGGCAGTGACGCTTGGCTTCGCCGTAAGTGATGGCGTAACAGTCGGTGCTGGTGTTGATGTAGCGGTCGCGAACCAGGCGGTCGCCGAAGGATCAGCCGGAGGGCTGGCTTGCTTTAGCGAGCATCCCGCCCCAACCGTGCTAAGGAAAACGATGACGAAAAGCCAAAATCCCAGCGCAAGGACCGTACGACGGCGATTGGGCGGAGTGCTTTTCACGCGTGGTGGCGACATGGTCAGTCAGAAATCCCTTGTGCGCGCCGGCGGAGGATGTTCAGCCCGATGTTGGTCGCCCAGCGCGGCGCATTTCCGGGATGCCCGCCATAGGTAAGGTGACGTTCTTCATTCCCCTGCGGCGTGAGCAGGTGAATGGTAATGTTCTGTTGTTCGCCCAGGATGGACAAGGTGATACCCACGGCAAGCGACGAATTCCTGCCATTGCGCACCTCTTCGAGAGCCTCGCCCAGCGCCTCTGGCTGGACCTCCAACCTGCTTCCGCCAAGAAAAGCCGGATTTTGCACCCGGGCCAGCCGCTCGATCAGCGCGCCGCCCAATCCGGCCTCGAGACAGGCTAGAGTCCAGCCCCGTTCCGCCACAGCCTGGAGGGTGATTGCTTCCAGTGTATCTTCATCCGCTCCGTAGATGACCATCCCCAGTCGCTCCCGGATCTCCGCCTCGATTTCGGCGATCATTCGCTCGGCTTCGGCCTCGCTCCCGGCCTTTGCGGCGATGCGGATGTCTACAATGCCGGAGTGGGCGGTCAGGCCGATGGTGGGGTTGAGCCGGGCTTCCAGGTCTCCGATTTGTTCGTCAATCCAGGCTTCCCCGGCTCCGCCGGTATGCAGGGTGCGAATCTTGATGATCTCGTGCAGCTCATAGCGTTTTTGAAGATAAGGGATCACTGCTTGAGCCATCAGCGTTTCCATCTCGCGCGGCACACCGGGCAGGCTGAGGATGGCATTGCGGCCGGTTTCGACGATGAAGGCCGGCGCGGTACCGACCGGATTATCAATTGCTATCGCGCCGGCAGGCAGGTAGGCCTGTCGTTTCTGATTTTCCGTCGGGGTGCGGCCATAACGAGCCACACGCGCAGCGATTTGCTCCCAGAGTTCGGGATGATATTCTACTTCCACGCCCACGGCTTGCGCCACGGCCTGCCGGGTCGGATCGTCCACGGTCGGGCCGAGGCCGCCGGTGGTGATGACGATCTCGGCGCGTTCCATTGACTCGCGGATGACCTGGGCGATGCGTTCGGCGTTATCCCCGATGCTGCTCGTGCGGAACAGGTCCACGCCCAAGCCACGCAGTGTCCGGGCGATGAAGCGGGTGTTGGTGTCAACGGTTTCGCCGAGCAGAAGCTCGGTTCCGATGGTGATGATTTCAGCGGAAGTCATTACAATCCCAGGGTTTTACGTTTTACGCAGTACGTTTTTCGGTTGCATTAGACTTTAACGGCAATAAAATTTCTGCATCGAATTACCCGAATTGAACGGATTTATTTTTGAGAAATTCGTGAAAATTCGATGCAAAAAACGAGCGGGCGGTCTATTACAAATAAAGTCTATTCCAAAAAACGTGAAACGTAATGCGTAATTGTTTTCAAACCACATTGTATTCTTTTATCCACCGCTCTTCCTCGAACCGCGCTAGGTCGAGTATGGAAACATCAACGCTTTGGAATTTTCCGTCAAGGATATATTCGGCGATCAATTTTCCGGAGACCGGACCGTGCATGAAGCCATGCCCTGAAAAACCGGTCACTACATAAAAGCCTTCCACCGGCGTTTTTCCGTAAACAGGGTGAGCGTCGGGCGTGACTTCGTATAGCCCAGCCCAGTGCGAGACCAGGCCGGCCTTTTCGAGCATGGGCATTCGCGCAGTCGCCGCCTCGAGGTTGACAAGCTCGAAGGCTTCGTCCACGTTCTGATCGAAGCCGGGCGACTCGTTCGGGTTGGACATCCCTGTCAACAGGCCCTCGCCTTCACGATGGAAATATAGGGATTGGGCAAAATCAATGACGAAGGGAAAATCTGCGGGCAGTTCGGGCAGCGGCGTGGTGGTCAGCATCTGGCGGCGCAGGGGGGTGAGCGGGATGTGGACTCCGGCCATTTTCCCGATCAGACCCGCCCAGGGTCCGGCCGCATTGACGACTGTTCGCGTGGCAACAAAACCTTTGTTCGTTTCCACGCCTTCAATTTTTCCGCCTTCAACCCCTCGGGTTGAGCCTGGGGGCGAAGCCTTCAACCCCGTCACTTCGACGTTATTCAGCGCCTCGACGCCCATCCGCTGCGCTGCTCCGACGTAACCCATGACCACGCTGTTCGGGTCCACCAGCCCGTCCTTGGGATTGAAGGTTCCCGCCAGGGCATCTTCGAAGCGCATCCGTGGCACTCGTTTGCGGACTTCGTCGCCGCTCAACCACTCGGTTTGCACGCCGAGTTTCTGCTGGAGTTCCACGTTGCGGCGGAAATATTCCACTTCTTCGGGCTTTGTGAGGGCAAAGAGATAGCCGCATTTACGGTAATCAATCTCCTGCCCGATCTCGTCTTTGAAGCGTTCAAGCATGGGCAGGCTGGCGAGCGAGAGGCGGACGTTGATCTCGGTCGAGAATTGGTAGCGCACGCCGCCCGCGCAGCGCCCGGTGGCGCCCTGGCTGAAGAATTCCTCTTTTTCGAGCAGGAGGATATTCTTTTGGCCGCGAGCGGCAAGGTGATAGGCCGTGCTGGTGCCCATCACCCCGCCGCCGATGATGACAATGTCGGCTGTTGCAGGTAAAGTCATGTTTTTTCGCGTCCTATTCCGAAAGTGACAGTTGGCTAGAAAACAAAAGCGCAGAGGCAATTGATTTTACCTCTGCGCCTCTATTTAGAAAAGTGGCGTAACTGCTCAACCAGATTGTCATTCTGAGCTGCTGGTGTTCTTCCAGCGGCGAAGAATCTCCTCCAACCGGCTTTGAGACCCTTCGGTCGCACAGAACGCTCCCTCAGGGTGACAGGCCTGAGCAGTTACAAAGTGGCACTTACTCCATACCCAGATAGGCCTTCTGCACCATCGCGTTATTCTGCAGATTAGCGGCATTGTCGTGCAGGACGATCTCTCCGGTCTGCATAACGTAACCGCGACTGGCGATCGAGAGCGCCATCAACGCGTTTTGCTCGACCAGCAGGATGGTTGTTCCCTCTTTATTTATTTCCTTGATTTTTTCGAAGATGCTCTCGACCAGCACAGGCGCCAGGCCCATCGAAGGTTCGTCCATTAGGAGCAGACGGGGATGCGCCATCAGGGCACGCGCAGTAGCCAGCATTTGCTGTTCGCCTCCGGAAAGCGTGCCTCCCACCTGGTTGCGGCGTTCTTTCAGGCGTGGGAACAGTTCAAAAACGCGTTCAAGATCAGTTTTGATTTCCGATTTATTATTGCGGCTATAAGCGCCCATATCCAGGTTTTCAGAAACGCTCATGCGGGCGAAGATGCGCCGGCCTTCGGGGACCATTGCAACGCCTTTGTAAACGATCTGATGTGGCTTGTAAGGAGCCATATCCTCGCCTTCGAGACGGACGTGACCCTGGCGCGGTTTGAGACTACCGGTAATACTGCGCAAGGTGGTCGTTTTCCCAGCGCCATTCCCGCCGATCAAGGTGACAATTTCGCCCTCTTCGACGGTCAACGAGATGCCCTTCAGGGCGTGGATGTTTCCGTAGTAAGAGTGGATGTTTTCGACTTCAAGCATCGCCATGATGATTCCTCCACATTATGCTGCGGCTGCGGCTACCGCAGTCTTCTGACTGAGGCCGCTGGCCGCGCCGCGTCCCAGATACGCCTCGATCACGCGCGGGTTCCCTTGAATTTCAGCCGGGGTGCCCTCGGCGATCTGCACGCCGAAGTCCAGCACGGTGATCAATTCTGAGATGCCCATGACCACGCGCATTTGGTGCTCGATGAGCAGGATGGTGATGCCAATTTCGTCGCGCAGGTGGCGGATGAAAAGCATCATCTCCTGGGTCTCACTGGGATTCATGCCGGCGGTCGGCTCGTCGAGAAGCAGCAGGGTAGGTTTGCTGGCCATGGCGCGGGCGATTTCTAGTCGCCGCTGGTCGCCATAGGACAGATTCATAGCCAGCATATCCCCCTTGCCTTTAAGGCCAACGAAGCGCAGCAGGCGTCTGGCTTCTTCTGCGGCCTCATTTTCTTCGCGCATGGTGCGTGGATCTCGCAAGACAGCGCCGATCACCCCGGATTTCAGGTGCGGGTGCATTCCAACCAGGATATTTTCGACGGTGGTCATGTTCTTGAAGAGCCGGATATTCTGGTAGGTGCGGGCAATGCCCATCCGGGTGACGCGATCCAGTGAAAGGCCGGTGATGTTGCGTCCGTTGAGCAGGATTTCCCCCTCCTCCGGCGTATAGAACCCGGTGACGCAGTTGAAGAATGTCGTCTTGCCAGCGCCGTTGGGACCAATGATGCTGTGGATTGACTTCTCTTTGACATCCAAAGTGATATTGCTGAGCGCTTCGAGGCCGCCGAAACGCTTTGTGACACTTTTAGCAACCAGAACGGCCATCTTTTCTTCTCCTACTCTCCAGTTTTTTTCGATGTTAAATCAACCCCTGCCAGCACCATTGTCCCGGCTGCCACCTCTTCTTCGTGCAGTTCGAGCTTGCGACGGGCTTCAGGCCACAAGCCTTCCGGCCGGATCAACATCATCGCCACCAGCAGCGCGCCGTAGACCAAATAACGGAACTCGGCAAACTCGCGCAGCAGTTCTGGCGCACCGATCAGCACCAGCGCGCCGATAAAGACGCCGGGGATCGAGCCCATCCCGCCGATGATAATCAAGCAAAGGACGTTGATCGAAACCATGAAGTTCATGCTGTGTGGGTAGACCGAGGTCAGCTTGGCGGCGAAAATCGTCCCGGCCAGTCCTGAAAAGACCGCTCCGGTCGCGAAGGCCATCAGTTTGGCGGTTACGTGGTTGATGCCCATTGCCTTGGCCACATCCTCGTCCTCGCGCAGGGCCATCCAAGTGCGCCCGACGCGCGAATCTTTCAAACGCCAGGCAACGAAAGCCACGATGCCGATGCCAATCAGGAAGAGGTAATACATTTCCTGCTGCGTATTCAGCAGGAGGGAGCCGATGCGCGGCTGGGCGATGAGCTGGATGCCCTGCGTGCCTCCCAGCCAGGGGCGCAGCCAGTCAGAGAGCGCCAGCAGGCGGACGATCTCGCCAAAGCCCAGGGTGGCGATGGCCAGGTAATCGCCGCGCATCCTCAGCACCGGCAGGCCAAGAATGATGCCAGCCAGCAGCGAGATGATCAGGGCAAAGGGCAGGGCTTGCCAGTATGTCATCGGGTTGGCCGCCAGCTCTGGGGAGGTCAATGCGCCCACCGTGTAAGCGCCGATGGCGAAGAAGGCCACGTAACCCAGGTCGAGCAGTCCGGCGAATCCGACCACGATGTTGAGGCCGATGCCCATCAGGATGTACATTCCGACGTTGCTCAGGATCTCGCTGAAGAAGACGCCCAACACGGGGGGCAGGAGGATGAGGATAAGCGCAATGCCAGCCAGCGTAAGCCAACGAACATATGGCTTCCCATTGGTTAGCAGGCTCTCTCGTTTTTGCGCGGGTCGTCCGGAACGCCAGTAGCGTAAAGCGCCGATCGAGATGAAAAGGATCACCGCGCCCAGCGGCTTAAGTCCGCTGATGGCAAAAAACTGCTTGATGAAGGCGGCCAGGGGTCCCCAGCGGTAAGTAACCGTTACGATGAGGTCACGCATCAGGCCGGCCAGGATTACCCAAAGCAGGCCTTGGAGGATTGCAGTGCGCAGGCGCTGCGGAAGCAGGAAAACGCCGCCGGTCAATCCGCCGGCGAGCATGCCTGTCCCCAGCAGGAGGGGCAGTCCCAGGGTCAGATCCTGGTTGAAAGTGAGTATCCCAAAGAGCTTCGGCGAGGCGTTGACGAACATGACGCGCAGGTCAACAGATTTACCGATGAGCAGCAGCAATGCGAGCAACGCGCTGCCAACCAAGCCTGAGAGCAATCCAGAGAGGATCACTTTGTGCGCAGCACCCTTCGATGAACTCACACCATCCCGGTGTCCTTCCGGGAGGGCAGCGCCTACTCGGTTGGCCGGCTGCGGGGCGATGCGGCGGATGCCGGAGTAAACCATGACCAAAATGGGGGCCAGGAGGATGACTTGTCCCATCGTGAACAGGCCGCTCACGATGTATCGCTCACTAAAGGCCGTCACCATGCCGACCAGGGACAGCAGGATTGCTATGGCGCCCCCGAGCAGACCCACTCGAACTGAATGCTTCCAGATTGAAGGTGCTTGAGTTTGCATCTTGGTCTCCTTAGGCTTTTGCCTGCACCAGACGCTCGCCCAGGATGCCTGTCGGGCGGAAGATCAGGATGAACACCAGAATGGTAAAGGCGATGGCGTCTTTGAGTTGATAGGGTGCAGGAATGCCCAGTCCATCCAGGAAAAGGCTGGGGCCGATGGATTCGAGCAAACCTAACAGCATGGCGCCCAGGAAAGCACCCGGGACATTTCCAATGCCGCCCAACACGGCTGCGGTGAAGGCTTTAAGGCCGGGGAAAAATCCCATAAAGAAGTGCGCCACCGGGAACAGGAGTAGATAGAGTATCCCGGCCAAACCGGCCGCGGCGCCTCCGATCGCGAATGTTCTCGAGATGGTTTTGTCCACATCAATACCCATCAGCGCGGCGACCTCTTTGTCTTCGGATACCGAGCGCATGGCCTTGCCCATCTTGGTCAATTGCACGATCCCGTAAAGAATCAGCATCAGTATGACCGCGCCAAGGATTGCCGCGGCCTGAGTCTTGAAAATGCGGACACTGCCGAGCATCCAGAATCCCTGGAAAATTTCCATTTCAGGATAACCTTTTAGCCCGGAGCCGTACAGGCCGCGAAATGCGTATTGGAGAAAAAACGACGCCCCGATGGCCGTGATCAATGGCACCAAGCGGGGCGCGAAACGTAGCGGGCGATAGGCAATGCGCTCGACCAGGATGGCGATCGAGGCTGAGACTGTCGCTGAAATCAAGGTCACGAGCAGCAGGCTGAGCAAGGGATATCGATTCCACCAACCCAGGGCGACCAAAGCGCTGGCTGCAAATGTGGCGGTGAACGGCCCACTCATAAAGACTTCGCTGTGGGCAAAGTTGATCATCCGCAGGATGCCATACACCAGCGTATAGCCTAAAGCAATCAATGCGTAAATGCCGCCCAGGGCCAGGCCGGTGATGGTCAGGTCAATCCATGTATTCATGGAGTACTTTCCGATGCTCAATGTAGCGATCGAGCCCCAGATCACACCAACCAGGATGGCCAATCCGATCGTCCAGACGACAATATCGGTGAGCGTGATTCGTTGCATCCAGTTTCGAAACATACTGCAACTCCTATTTTGCTAGATTAGGCGTGCTAACAACAATAGACTTTATCGGTAATAGAATTTTCTCAAGATTTCATCCACAGATTTCGCAGATTACACCGATTTTTTTCTCCCAATCTGCCTGCATTGGCTCCAGGCCAGGGTGAAATCTGCGTCATCTGTACTGGCAATATTTTTAGAGGGGCGAGGTTGCCCTCGCCCCTCTTTGGTAAATGTGTCAACAGGCGAAATGCGAAGACTAGGGCCAGATGCGCTCGGGCGGGTATTGGCCGGCGTGGTATTCATACACGGCAATCACCGGATCTGCGCAGTCGCCCGTAGGCGTGCAGGTCAGGTTGCCGGTCAGGCCTTTGAAGTCTTTGGTGGCGTACATCGCATCCCGCAGCGCCTGGCGGCCGATGTGCAATGTGCCGTCGGCATCCTTCACGGCGACCTTCTCGATGGCTGCGAAGATGATATTCGCCGCGTCGAAAGCGTGGGCGTGGAAGATACTGATCGGTACGCTGCCGAACATTTCCTGATATTTTGGAAGGAACACGCTGGTATAGTCAGCCGCGAAGGCGGAGAGGTCAGGGCTGGATACGAACAGGCCCTCGACTGCCGCGCCAGCGCCCTCGGCCACGTCAGGCGAGAACATGCCGTCGGCGCCCATCAGGTAGGTGTTCTCCAGGCCGGAGACTTCCTTGGCCTGGCGGGTGATCAGGCTGCCCGCCTTGACGAAGATGGGGTAGTAGATTATCTGCGGCTGGTCGACGGCGATCTTGGCCAGCGCGGACTTGAAGTCGGTCGCGTTGGGGTCCACCGCTTCCTGCGAGGTGATCGTGCCGCCCAGTTTCTTGAACGACTCGGCAAAGACCTCTTGCAGTTTCTCGGCGTACAGGCTGCCGTCATGGATGGTGGCGGCCTTGGTGACCTTCAGGTATTCAAAGGCGAACCTGGCCGCGGCCGCGCCCTGATGCAGGTCGCTGTGCGCCGTGCGCAGGTAACCGGGGTGGTTGTTCGGGTTGCCGGCAATGGTCAGGTCGGGAGCGGTATTGGAGGCCGAGATCATTACCATGCCAGCCGCTGAAAGCAGGGGCATGGCCACGCGCGCCGCGCTGGAGCAAGATGTGCCGATGACGGCTACGATGGTTGGGTCGGCGGATAGTTTGGTGCCGGCCGCCTGGCCGCCTTCAGCAGAGCAGCCATCGTCCTCGCCGGTCAGTTGAACGTCATGACCGAGCACCTGGCCCTTCAGAGCCATGGCGATCTCGACGCCATTACGTGAGTCAATGCCCAGGGTCTCATCTGGACCCGCAATAACCATAGCATAGGCAATGTGGATGGGGTCGCCAGGGGCGACATCCACGCAGCCGATGGCGTCGGTGCATGCAAATGGTACGACCTTCGGGCCGCAGGCAGTTAGCACCATGCTGGCGGCGATTATTAGGGAAAACACGACGAACAAACGTTTAGACATGCTTCTTCCTCCTCGAAATGGTTGGTTGAATGGTTCTTTACTTATCGAAAATCGAGTATACGATATTATCGCCGCAGCCTCACCTCCTCTCGTTATATTTTATGATCTCGTGGGTAGCATACCTATAAGTTTACAGTATATCATAGGCTAGGTCAAGTGGAATTAACGCGGAAATTGCTCCTTTAGCCATTCTTGTGGGTCAACTTGTATTCCATTAACCCATATCTCCCAATGAAGATGCGGCCCGGTGACGCGCCCCGTGCCGCCGACCTTGCCGATAATATCTCCTGTCTCGATCTTTTGACCGACCTGGACCAGGATCTCGGACTGGTGCCAGAAGCCGCTAAAGACGCCCCAGCCGTGGTCAATCAGGGTCGCATTCCCGCGGACTTCGAGCGGGCCAGCAAAAACGACCACACCGGGCGCCGGCGCGGTGATCGGAAGGCCAGCTCCGCCTCCGAAGTCCAGGCCGGTGTGAAAGCCAAGCAATATTTCGTGGCTGCCGATGGCTTTATACTCGCGCCGGTTGCCAAACTGGGAAGTGAATGCATCCGGGAAGTAAGCCGGACTTTGAAAGACTCCGTTCCAGTAGCGTTCCGGTGTGATCGAAGAAACAAGCTCCAGAATTTGAGCATTCTCCGGTTCAGTCACCGCCGGGTCAATCGTCTTGGCCTCGACGAATAATGTTTCCTGGCGATAATACCCGGAAGCAACAAGCACATTCTGTTCGAATGACTGGCTGCTGCCGTCGGCGAGCGTGGCCTCCAGGCGAAGCGGATAAATGCCTGGTTCAAGCATGGCATGTACACCCTGCAAAGCCACCCAGGAGTTGCCATTCAAGTAGAAGAAGTACAGGGGGCGGTCAACAAGCATCCCCCCCAGGGTCACGGGTTGTGTGACGGTCGTAAGGATTTGTATCGTACCGCCTTGCACGAGCGGAAGAGGGGTCACATTGACCGAAGAGAACGCGACGGGCAATCCGGTTGGTTTGGCGTCGGAACTGCCGTAGGGCAGATAAAGCACGTCGTCGGGCAAGCCGGCCCAGGTCCCGGGGAGACGATTGATCTCGGCCAGTGTCCACGCGTCTGTTTCTTGGCGTACCGCCAGTTCAAGTAATGTCTCACCTTGTTTCAAGTTCGAGCGCGCTGGCCAGGCAGGTTGGTCGTCTTGTTGCAGGATGATTAGTTTTGCGCCGGCGTATAGCTCTGTGGGGCTGAGGATGTGGTTCAATTTTATTAGCAGCGCTTCGTCAACGCGGTACTGTCGGCTCAGGCTGCGCAGTGTTTCCCCAAATGGAACGATTTTAATGATCAGTGTGCCGCTCAGTCCCTCCAATCCAGGGATGACCAGGCGATCGCCGACGTAGATATCGGCATTTGGCAGGCCATTGGCGAGCATTATGTCATTGATGCCGGTGTTGAAGAGCGCGGCAATGTCCCAAAGGGTATCGCCGGCTTGGACGATATACAGCGGGCCAGCCGGCGATGCCGGTGTGGGTGTTTGTGCTGAGGCAGTCCGGGTCGAAAATGTCAGCAGCAGACTGAGGGCGATGATGAAAAGACGTTTAAGCATTTTGGAAAGTTACCTTGTCGCCGATCTGGAACTCCCTGATCCGTTCAGGATGGATTTCCAGGATGTATTTTGCCGGTCGGTGGGGGAAGTAGGCTGGATGCCAAGCTTTCGCATGGGCGATGTCAACGACGGTGTAGTTTGCATCGAGCCAAATGATGCCCAGATCCATGCAGACCGCCAGCATGTGAATGGCAGCGTCAAGACGGTTTTGACGCGCCTGCACAAGGAGCAGGCCCTCGTCCGGCGCGATGCGGCTGCGAAAAGTCAAACCGCGCAAGCGACCGAAGAAGCTGTCGCAATAGGTTGCCTGCAGGGGAGCCTTAAGCGGGCGGCTGTGATTTAGGATTAGAATCTGGCGGGGCATATAGCGTAACGCGGAATTCATTCCGCAACCAAAGGGCGATATGAATATCGCGCTACAAAATCTTCGCGATTGTGATAGTTTTCAAGAGTAATACTATATGGGGAAAACGGGGCGTTTATTTCGCCCCGTTCGGTTTGGCTGTCTTCAGGCTTCTTTCTTGCCAAGAACATTATCTATGCTGGCTAATAATTCCTGTGGACTGAACGGTTTGGCGATGTAATCGTCCACCTTGGCGATATGCAGACCGAGGACTTTATCAATGCTCTGGGCTTTAGCCGTTACTACGATGACAGGAATATCGCGGGTCGCCTCGTCAGCTTTCATCTGCTGGTAAACTTCCCAACCGTCCATATCCGGCATCATTAGATCGAGAAGGATGAGGTCCGGCTTTTCTTTGCGGATCATCTCCAGCCCTTCGAGACCGCCATTGGCGCCCTTGACCTCAAAACCACGCCGGCCAAGGATGAGACGAATCAGATCTATCATTTCTGCTTCGTCTTCGATGCATAAGACACGTTTTGGTGGAGTATCTGTCATGGTCGCAACCCGTTAGTGAATGAGAAAATTACCTGGAATATTCATGATGACTGGGCGCTAAATCGCATTACTTGTGCATATTATAGCATAATTGAGTGGTAAAGTATTTTACCAACTCAATTTGTGCCAGTAGCCTAGCCGGTAATGGCTCTTTGGGATTTGGC
>CAZTZE010000018.1:4591-71946 GCA_964618215.1 uncultured Chloroflexus sp. | reverse complement strand
TGGACGATTTTCACGTCCTCGGGGGAAACCAGGCGATCAACGCATTTATCAGCCGGTTCGTGAGCCGTGTAGATGAGAACTGCCACCTGATCATCCTGACGCGCCAGAAGCCTGACATCCCAGGCCTGGAACTGCTCCTCGCCCGCGCCCAGGTCGGTGGCATTGGCATCCCTGAACTGGCTTTTACTCCCTCCGAAATCCAATCCCTGGCGCAAAAACGGCAGCATTACCTTTCAAACGACCAGGCAAGGATGTTGTCAGAGCAGACAGAAGGTTGGATTACGGGCATATTGCTTCCTACCTTGTTACATAGCCAGGAAAGGGGCGAAATATTGCAGGGTGCTCAATCAACCGGGACGGACTTAGCCGATTACTGGGGACTTTTACTGAACGAACAACCTCAGGATATTCAGGATTTTTATCTCTACTCTTCTCCTTTGGATGAATTCGACGCCAGCCTTTGCGAGACGGTCCTGCGGCCAACCGTTTATTCACACGATGTGGATTGGAACGGATTGCTGGACGCTGTCCTGCAATGCAACTTGTTTGTTCTACCGGTGGGCGAGGACGCTGCCTGGCTGCGTTATCACAGCCTGTTCCAGGACTACTTGCGTGCGCGCCTGGAACGAGAACAACCCGGCAGCATGCAGAGAATCTTGCGCCAGCTCGTTGCTGTTTACAAAGATCTTGGGAATTGGGAAAAGGCCTACGATACCTGCCAGCGCCTGGACGATGTGGCTGCCACGATTGATGTCATCGAGCAGGCTGGGCCAACCTTGCTCAAATATGGCCGCCTCGACATTCTGACGAAATGGCTGGATTCTATTCCGGCCAGCCTGCTATCTTCCCGTCCGGGAATGCTCTCTCTGAAAGGAGCTGTAGCCCTGTCGGGAGACAACCCGCGTCAGGGATTGGAGCTACTGAGCCAGGCGGAAGCAGGACTCAGAGCCTCCGGCGACCGATCTCGCCTGGCCCGCACGTTGGCGCGCCGATCTACAGCCTATCACTCTCTGGGCGATTATCCTGCCGCATTGAGGGATGCCGAGGAAGCATTGGGGATAGTTGGCGATGAAGCCGGCCTGCTTCATCTCAAGGCGCAAGCGTTGAAAGCCAGGGGCATTAGCCTGCACTGCCTGGATAGAAGCGATGAAGGCATCCGCAATATAGAGGACTCGCTGGCTCTCTACGAATCCCTGGACGATATCCCCAATATTGCCACCCTGTACCAGGAATTGGGGATCGTCTATCGCTCCATAGGAAAAATGGAATCGGCCAGAAGCGCCTACCAGAAAGCGCTGGAATACTGGCGCAAGGAAGGCAACTACCACCGGCTGGCCGACCTGCTCAACAACCTGGGTGTGTTCTACCATCACATGGAGGAGTACGAACAAGCCGCCGCAACCTTTGACGAGGGGCTGAAGTATGCGCGCCTCACCGGCTTTGCGCGCCTGGAAGCCTTCATCCTTGCCAGCCTGGGCGACCTATATTTGGACCTCCAGGCGAATGAGGCTGCTGAAAGCGTGTTCGAGGAAGCATTGGTCATTGCCCGGCGGATCGAGAACCGCTTCCTGTGTTTTTACCTGAACTATGCCCTGGCCTGCCTGGCCCGCGCCGGAGGCGATCCGCCTCGGGCGGATTATTTGCACAGCCTGGCATCTAACTTCGCGCTTTCGGCTTCCAGCCTGGAACAGGGACTCCTGGCCTTGGAAACTGCCCGCCTGATGGTAGCTGAAAGTCGCTTCGAAGAAGCAATCTGCCACTTGGAAGTATCGGTTCGACATTTTCGAAAAGGAAAGCTGGCAGCCGAAGAAGCCCAGGCCCATCTTTACCTGGCGGCTGCATTTCTTGCTCGAGGCGATGAAGAGATGGCCATAGCGCAGTTGAAATTCGTTTTCGACGCCGCCTCAGCCACCAAAAGCCACCATGCGTTTTTCATCGCCAGTCTTTACGCTGCCCCTGTGCTGGAACGCGCCAGGAGCGATCCTCAACTTGGCAGACAAGCCACAAAACTGCTCGAACGACTGCATCGGATGGAGAGCAGACTGCCCGAGATCCGCCGGAAACTACGGAAAAGCGTTGTCGAGATCCCGGCTGTTCAACCCAGAATCGTCATCCGCTCGTTTGGAATGATGCAGGTGGTTGTGGGCGGAAAGACCTTCAACAGCGATTCCTGGCAGT
Organism: uncultured Chloroflexus sp.; assembly: GCA_964618215.1. Taxonomy (GTDB): domain Bacteria; phylum Chloroflexota; class Anaerolineae; order Anaerolineales; family Villigracilaceae; genus CG2-30-58-95. Next base: position 69,768 of record CAZTZE010000018.1, on the reverse strand, counting down.
CCCGGATGCAGCGGGATATGTTCTTCTACTTGCTCCAACACCCGGAAGGAGCAACGAAAGATACTCTGCTCTCCTTCTTCTGGAATGATGCGCAAACAATTGGGAATCAGCTCGCAAATGTGCTTTACAAGATGCGCCGTTTCCTGGGTGAGGATGTAGTGCAATATCGAGATGGACGCTACTATATCAACCGTGCTCTGGATTATGAGTACGATGTTGAGATTTTCCTGGATCATTCAGTTCGTGCGAAGAAGGAGAGCGACCGCTCGAAGCGCATCCAGGCTTACCAGGAAATGCTCCGGCTTTACCAGGGCGATTATCTTCTGGAAGCGGAAGGCTATTGGGCAGTATCGGAGCGGGAGCATCTGCGCCTGTTATATATTGAGGCTGCCCTGAACCTGGGAGAATACCACCTTGAGCAGGGGGAATATTCGGTCGGTCTCGAATATTGCTGGAACGTGCTGGATCGCGACCCATGCCGAGAGGAAATCTATCGCCTCACCATGCGCATCTCGGCCGCAATGGGGAACCGGGCAAGCGTTGCCCAACACTACGAACTCTGTAAGCGCAGCCTGGCAAAAAAACACAACGTTGATCCATCTATCGAGACCAGAGAGCTTTTCCAGCAGTTGATGCAGTAAAACTCAATCTTTTCCTTTGCGAACAGCCAGCCTTTTCACCAGGCTGGCTGTTTTTGTTTAAATCTCTCATCTCTCGTTAATCTTCGAGAGAAGGGGGTAGAGAGGGGGGCGGAGAGTGCCTCTTGCGAAAATTGCCACCGATACAGGCAACCCCTGTAAATCTCAAAGGAAGAAAAAGGTGGCACATGAAACACACAATCGCTCGAATCAGTCTGGTAGCCGGAAAGATCCAGCCCAACCACGTCCGTCTGGCGTGGATGGTGCTCGCCCTGGCGCTGTTCGTTATTGGCGCAGGCGCGCCTGAGTCAGGTGGCAGCGTGGGAGAATGACAACGTGATCTTGCTTACGGCTGTCGCAAGCGGTTTGCTTGCCGGCCTGCTGAGAGCCATGGTTCGGGGACGTCGCCTGACGTCCCTGAATTTGCGTTTGTTGTGGCTGGTCGTAATAGCATTTATTCCCCAACTATTGGCTTTCAACCTGCCGGCGACCCGCGCGAGACTGCCAGATCAAGCTGCTTCGGCGGCGCTGATCCTATCCCAAGTCATGCTACTGGTTTTCGCTTGGGTGAACCGCCGACAACCCGGGTTTTGGGCGTTGGGTGTGGGCTTGGCTCTCAACCTGCTGGTCATCGCTGCAAACGGCGGCTGGATGCCCGGTCAGTCCAGATACAGTCCGGGTGTTGATCCCCTCTGCCCCAGCCGGAAGTTGGGTTATCGGCCAGCGCCTGGGGTTTGGCAAGGATATCGTTCTGCCTGTGCCTGAAACGCGCCTTTGGTTTTTGTCGGACTGTCTGCTGCTGCCAGCCTGGGTTCCTTGCCGGGTGGCATTCAGTGTCGGAGATGTTTTTATCGCTCTGGGCGCTTTCTATGCGCTGTGGGCTTTGGCAGGCTCTCAGAAGAAATCAACACGCTGATCACATCACATCATCAGGAGATTAGATTATGACGCAGGCTGAAAATGAAGTCATCGAAACATTTTGCCGGGAATTAGCCCTGGCGCTGCGCCGGATTACAGGCCGCAATATTGACATTTCCCCAGAAGCGTTGGTGAAAGAAGTAAAGGACTCTGGCGGAGATGCGGACAACCAACCAAAGCATAGTGGTTCAAAACAATCAGGTACTGAGTAGTGGTGAAGTCAAAAGAACTCCCGAAGAAAAAATGGCTGCTGCCCAGTTCGCCCGAAGAACTGGAACAGTTCGTCAGAAATACACTCGGCGGTATTGATATCCTGGAGGAGAAAGAAAGAGCCGCAGTGTACAGCCGGGTGCCGAACATTGATCCGCGGGCGCGCACTTACTCAATGGAATACCAGCCAGATCGCTCCGAGGAATATGCCCTGTCCAAGAAATGGCGGATTGTGGCTCGTTATGAAGACCCCGATCGCACCGGGCGCAACAGCCGCCGGCCAGGATTACAGGCTTTGATCCGAGACATCAAGGCGGGGCGCGTCACGGTGGTCGTCGTCCATCGCTTGGACCGCCTGTACCGCAACCTGGAGTCGCTGCTGCGCTTCCTGCGCTTTCTCAAGAAACATCATGTCCGTCTGGTCTCGGTCACCGAGCAGATTGATACGGATAGCTGGTGGGGTCGCCTGGTGCTCTATGTCCTGGGCGCGTTGGCAGAGATGTACGTCTGGCAAACCAGTGTGCGCGTTCGGGAAGTCAAAGCCGAAATGTCGCGGCGTGGGTTGCACAATGGTCTGCCTCCCTACGGATGCTGCAACGGCCTTTGCTCGACCTGCACCGAATTGAACGGGCCAGGTTACTGCGCCCTGGTTGGGCAGCTCGACCGTTCAGAGAGCCGGCATTGACCAACATGCCGTTCGGCTCATCCACGCCCTGTACGCCCAAGGCTTCAGTGACCTGGACATTGTAGATTATTTGAACACCCATCGCTTTCAACTTCCCGATGGAACGGAGGTGAAATTCCACACCAAAGGCCGGAATAATAAACGCCCAGACCGCCCGTTCACGCGCGATAGCGTTCGCGAAATCGTTACCAATCCCTTTTACACTGGCCTGGTGGCCCGGCGGACGGTCAAACCCCTGGATATGGACGATGAGCAGTTGCCTGGGGTTTCGGATACGACCCAAGGCCAAAAGCCCCGCCGCATCAATCCCAACGGCAGCCGGCGTACAATCGTCGAGATGAACCCCGGCCAACATGAAGCGCTGATCTCAGTCAGTCTTTGGCAGTCCAACCAGCAGCTACGCAAGCACAAAAACAAATCCCCAATATCCGCCGGTAAACCGTTCCATGATTATCTGCTCACCGGCATCGGTTGCTGCTGGGAATGCCATACCTGGGATGGGCGGAAGGCCAGCCTGCGCGGTGTCACCGGCAGCGCCGGAAACACATACTACCGTTGCGCCACGCTGCACGACGAATATAAAAGCCGATGCAAACGCAGTCCTAAGGAAGCCGCCGATGCGCTCCCCGCGGTGGGAATGCAAGCGAAAAAACAAGCGGACATTGAGCAACTACTTGAGCGGCATAAAGCTTCGCTGCGTACCGAGCTGCTCGAAGCCCAGATTAACCGGTTAATGGAAACCCTGGTCATCCCCGAAGAGTGGCACGAGACGATCCTGGCGTACTACCTGAGCGACGATGGGATGAGTGAACTCGAAAGGCAAGGGTACAACATGCGCCAGGAGTTGGCTCGCCAGCGGGCGTTGTTCCGCCAGGGGCACATCACCCAGGCCGAGTATGAGGAGGCGTACCTGAGGATCGACCGCTACCTGCAGCAGTTCAAGCCATCCGTACGGCCAGAAGCCCGGGAAGCGCTCCCGCTACTCAATGATTTCCCGGCCCTGTGGAGACAGTTGAAACTGACCGAACGCCGGGCGATCCTGCAAGCCATGTTCGCCGGCCTGTACTTTGATGCCAAGTGCCAATTGCAGAAAGTAGCAGCCAACAGTCCGTTTGAGCATCTGCTGGGCCTGATGCAGGATGAATCCGCGACGATTGTTTTGCCGCAGCATCAAAACACGGCTTGACAAGCTGGCGATTAGGGCGATAATAAAAGTGCCCGGTCAGCTGGGTGCCCCCCTCACTCAGTTGACCGGGTGTTTTCTTTGAAACGGGATGACCTGGAGAGCGCCATCGCTTTTAGCGCCAGCTCCAATTTGCAGGATCCCATACTTCCACAGGGTAGTTAGCCAGGAGCGGGTCCAGGAACCTCTGCAGCGCGAGAAACGCATCATCCAGCGCCGCATAATCTGCACTTACTTCATCGGCCAGCTTTTTGAAGGGTACTTCCCAATTGTGCGGAGGGTTGGGAAGTTGCCTGGGAATCGGATGTGTCCCGCGTTGTGAAAAAGTTGCCTCCAACGCCTGGCGCAGCTTATCGCCCCGGATTTTTGCCAAGGCGGCCATAAGAAGCATGTCCACAAAATCTTTGACCCTTGAACTTTCACCGGAGGCATGCAGCCGGGTGTAGGCGTGCAGTTTTTCCGCAATTTGTTGGGTCAAGGGATAACAAGGGATTGTGGTGGGCTTAATATCAGCGAACGAAAGCAGCTCCGGCGTAACCAGCTGGTCGGGAGGCTCGATCAACGAATCGCCCACACCAATATCAATGTGGAAGGTCTCAAAAGGACGGGAATCCAGGATGGCCCGAAGCGGATAGCGTTTCCCACCTGGATCATCCGCCCCTGCTTCTGGATTGCCAATTTCAAAGGAAAACCAATCCTCTAACTCCACAGCCCCAGCGCGCCGCAACGACATGGATATATCTTGCCCACTGTCTAACAGCAGCACGTCGATGTCTTTGGTAGTACGGGCTTCAGCGCCCAGCCTCAATTGTAGCGCCAGGCCGCCCTTGAGCACCCATCGCCAAGGTTGATCATGCAAAAGGCGCGCCAGAAAGCGGTCAAAGGCCACCATTTTGCGTAGTCGCACCAGGGGGATTCCAGTTTGTAAACTCTTAGCCCGCAGCCGGTCTTCCAGGGCGCGCCGAAATGCAGAACCGTTATTGTATTTCATGCTGTTCACCAAGAATTCTCTGCACGGTGTTTTCCACTTTCCCGCCAGCGCGCTGCGCCTGTTGGAGCATTTTTTCTCGATCCGTCAGACCGCGCTGCAACGCTTCTCTGATCGCCAGGCGGATTTGTTCCTCCGCCAGTCCATTGGCAATCAGATCGGCCAGCGTGCGCTCAACCGTTGTGGTTGAAAGGCCATTGCGCTTCGTTATCTCGTCAGCCTGCAGGCGGTTGGTGTGTTGGCGGATGCCTTCCCGCCGCCGGGAAGCGCTGCGCGGCACGATGAGGTGGACTTCGCCGGGGAGAATGTCCGAGAGTTCGTAGACAGCCAGGGCACTTTCATGGGAGACAACTGAAGATGGGCCAGCCCTCAGCCAGGCAACGAACATATCTTCGTAAGGCGACCCAGGGAAATGGAAAAGGCGGTACACGCCCCTTGCGACCCGCACAAAACGCCCATTCTTCACATTTTCAGTGAGACGCTCCCCGGAAAAGCCCACAGTTTGCGCCTGCCTGGCCGTGAAGTAGCCGGCCTGGGCCTCGGCAATTTCATACAGGTGATCGTAATCCGGTTTTGTTTCCATGTGTGCAATACCTTAGGGAAAACCTAAGTTAATGCACACATTATCCCACGATACTGCAAGATTGTTAAGGATTTTGTTACTGTGAAGCGGGGGATGCTGATGACATTTCTCTTTGCTAAGCTGACACTTGCGGAAGGTTAGTAATCTACTACAAGAATCTATTCCTCGAAATATTTCCTAACCAACGTCAAAATCGCCTCTGCCACTGTCTTGCGTGTGCCAGGGTTAGGGATACGGGCTATTTCCATCGCAACCTCAACAGCCTCAGGCGGCAGCTTTTCAGCACTGGCGGTGTGGAGGTCAAACGCTTTCAGAGTAGGCCAACCCCCAAGCTGAAGAAATTCATTGTGGTTGACACCAAAATGGTCGGCCAGCAGGATACAGATATGCATGGCTGGCCTGCGCCCGCCCAGGATGCGCCGGATCGCCTGGTGATCCAACCCGGAATTGAGCGAAGCCTCCCGGTAAGTCTCATTTCTCTGTTTGAGGAGCTCGAAAAGCCGCGCTTTGAAAGGCTCGGGATCGTACGGGGTCTGCCGTGACAGGAGACGAGATTTTGCAATTGGAATATCCATTGAGGGTCGCTTCAGCTTACTCGAACTAGCTAGAATGGGATCAGGTGCAAATTCTCGGTAAAGCAACCTTTGCCGACCTTGGACAAATTATAAATCACATTCACCAAAATACCGCCAGGGAGTCTCCACCTTCAGGTTTGTGACTGAAAGGCGGCCGGCGCGAAGCGCCTGGTTTTTGAGTTTGCGTTAGGCAGCATTTTACTATATAATACAGAACATGTGTTCCGGTTATTCTCGGAACTTCAAAAGCAACCAGAATACTATTGGGGCGTTTGGCGTGAGGTGAGCCATAGTCGGCGAATTGCGGTAGAATGGCTTATCCCAAGTATAGGAGAGAGAAGAATGTCACGTCGCAAGAAAGAGCATTTACGTGCGTTCAGCGAAGATGAGCGAAATTGGCTGGACCGAATCAGTCGTTCACGGAGCGAGCCTGTCAGCCACGTCATGCGAGCTAAACAACTTTTGGCGGTGGCTGATGAGCGCTCATACGTGGAAGCGGCGGCCATGTCTGGGCTGAAATCGGGCGATACTACTTCAAGATTGGTAAGTCGCTTTAATCAAACAGGGTTGAATGCGATTCAGCCGGGTCATGGGGGCGGGGCTGTAGTGAAGTATGGCCTTACCGAGCGGGAGCGGATTTTGAAAGAATTTCGGCGCGCCCCTGATCCTGCAACCGATGGCACCGCCACCTGGTCGCTGAAAACGCTGTGCGCTGCCCTGCGCAAAGCGCCGGATGGCTTGCCGGAGGTCAGTGAGGATACAATTCGTACCGTTTTGCTGGAGAACGGCTACGGTTGGCAACAATCACGCACCTGGTGCGAGACAGGGACAGCCGTGCGGAAAAGAAAACATGGCAAAGTAATAGTAACCGATCCAGACACAGCACCAAAAAAAACTTAATCGAACTTGCCTATCGGATTGGTGAGAAGGTTGGCCTGGCGACGTGGACACAAGATGAAGCAGGACCCTACCAGACCATTCCCTACTCTGGACAAAGCTGGCAGCCAGAAAGCCATCCAGCCTTACAGCCGCACGAATATATTCGCAACGGAACAGCCAAAATCCTGACGTTATTCCATCCTGTCAACGGAGAGGTACGCGTGAAGGGCGTTACGAGCAGCGCCAATGTTATCTTACACCCGTGGTTGAAAGAGCAAATGACCGAAATCTTGCGCTCGTTGCCTGAAAAACCATTGCTTACACCCGAAGCCAACCGAGCTTGGTGGCTTTTCTGGCAAGCGGGGTTGTCTGCACCCATCACGTTACCTGAAAACTTACCTCCGCTGCAAATGTTGCTGATTTGGGATAACCTGCGTGGACACTATACTACTGACATGCTTCTCTGGCTTTTTGAGCACGGGATTATGCCCTTGTACACGCCGATTGGTGGTTCTTGGTTGAATATGGCCGAATCAATGCAACGCATTCTGGTACAACGCGGTCTGGACGGGCAGCATCCAGAAACGCCTGAACAAATCATGGCTCTGTTGGAAGGAGTGGCTCAAGGTTGGAACCTGGACCCTACACCTTTTGAGTGGGGCGGCAAACGCGCTGCACGCCGCCAGCGAAGTCGTCAGCGCCGTCATGCTTTAGCTGGCTCTGGCGCATGCACGCGCCGCCCGATTCGTCGCAGCCAAAATCTACTCCAAAAATGGCAGCTATCATGCCAAACGCCCCACTATCTATTCCTGCAACTACCATGTGGTCTGGTGTTCCAAGTATCGGCGAAAGGTGCTGGTCAACGGTGTGAACTAACACCTGAGAAATTATCCGACAGACTGCCCACGAGTTTCAGGCCACGGTGATTGAGTTGGTTATCATACCCGATTATGTGCATCTGCTGTGTTCAGATCTGATCGTCTGCAAAGTATGGCAGACTTGTAGATGAGGCTTGTGGGAATGGTTATTCCAATCCTGCAAGAGAGTCTGCCAGGCAGCCAAACCGCCGTCATGAGCTATGGTGAGTAAACAGAGGAGGCATATATGGAAACAAGACCATATCGGACTGTGGGCTACCGGCGAGTGTCTTCCCGCGAACAGTTGGATGGACACAGCCTGGAAGCCCAGGAGGTCAACATCAGCAACTTTGTCGAGGCGCAGGGGTGGAGCCTGGTACAAATCTACACCGACGCCGGCATATCGGCCAAGAAAGGCAGCCGTCGTCCCGCCTTGGAGCAGTTGCTCCGCGACGCCAAGGATGGTCTGTTCGATGTGGTTGTGGTGGACAAGATCGACCGCTTCTACCGGCACTTGGGCGGATTGCTCACCACTCTGGAGCAACTCCATTCAAGCGGCGTCAGTTTTGCTTCGGTGCAAGAGAAGCTGGATTTCACCACTCCTTGGGGCAAATTGATGCTGACCGTGCTGGGCATGCTCGCCGAAATATATTTGGATAATTTACGTCAAGAAACCAAGAAGGGGCAGCATCAACGGGCTCGCAAGGGGCTGTGGCTGGGCAGTGTGCCGTTTGGCTATTGCAGAGGGCTGTGCGCCGAATGCGAAGACCCCAACGGGAAAGAGTATTGCCCGAATTATGGTGGGAAGAATCAAGGAGATGGCAAAAACCTGATCGCTCATCCAATTGAAAGCCAGGTTGTGAAAATGGTTTTCGACTGGTATGTCAGCGGAATCTACTCAGAGTGTAAAATTGCAGAAAAGCTTAACCAAACCACCCTTCAATTGAGCAATGGCAGCGAAGTACCTTTGCGTCAGAAAGGGCGGAAAGGCTATTCGCTCCCAGGTCCATTTGGAAGGGATACGATCAGGGAGATGATCAATCGCCTGGCGTACACTGGAAAGCTGCCTTATCACGGTTTGGACGAGGCAGGCCACCATCGCAAGCGGTGTCCGCCGAAAGAGGTTTTCGAGGGTAATCATCCGGCGCTGATCGGCCAGGAAGTATTCGATCAGGCGCAAAATGTTTGTTCTCTGGCATATAGACACCCAATGCAAAAAAACGGCAAGACTTGTCGGGTATTTCCCTTGACAGGAATTCTGAGGTGCGGATATTGCGGTGGGCGAATGCGTGGCGAGTCAGCCTACGACCGACGGGTGTACGGAGATGCGCGACGGATTGAACGAACGGTGATTTGCCAACAAAAGCAGATTGGCGCCGACATTTTGGAGCAACAAGTCATTGAGTTTTTACGAGATGTTGTGGAGCATTCGAACGGCAAAGAAGAACTAAATGTCTTACAGAAACAGATAAAGGCTGCTGAAGAACGACTCGAGCGGGCGCGCGAATTGTATCTGGCTGGCGAAATTAACCGATTGACTTACGACGAAGAACGATCCCGACTGGACTCACTCGAAAAAGACTTGCATTACAGCACAGTTGGTGCTACAATGACATCTCTTGGCGTTATCCGTTCCGGTATCGCCGAGTGGAATGATCTTTCCCAAATCGAACACAAAAGGCTGCTTCGATTAGCGGTCGAAGCAGCCTGGGTACGAGAGAACGCGGTCGTGGCTGTGCAACCATCTATCGCGTTTCTGTCTCTCTTATCGGGAGAAAATGGTAACATGGGGAATAACGGGATTCGAACCCGCGGCTGAGTTTAACCCCAGCACTCACTTAGCAGGCGAGCCCAATCGGCCACTCTGGCACCTCCCCGTGGGGGTAGGAGGGTGCAGGTTAGGAGTTACGTCACGTATCTCGCAACCCATAACTCGCATCTCTCAGCGGAGGGAGTGGGATTCGAACCCACGGTGACTTGCGCCACGACGGTTTTCAAGACCGTTACCTTCAGCCGCTCGGTCATCCCTCCAGGCGCGAAGATTTTACCATAATTTTGAAGTGCTGCTCATTTCAATATCCTGATGCGTGATGCGTGAGCCGTGAAGTTCCCCCACGCATCACGCATTAGGAATCACGTTATAATACCGGACATGAAATATCATATTTGGACCGAAGGCTGTCAAATGAACGTGGCCGACTCGCAGCGACTGGGGTCGGCCCTTGAACGCCTGGGCTACAGCCATACCAGTCAGGCCGAAGAGGCCGATATCATCGTTCTGAACACCTGCGTGGTGCGCCAGTCCGCCGAGGACAAGGCCACCGGCCGCCTGCATTCCCTGCGCCCGCTCAAGAAGCGCAACCCCAATCTCGTTATCAACCTGATGGGCTGCCTGGTCGGCGTGAAAGGGGACGAGAAACTGCGCGCCAGATTTCCTTTCGTGGATGTATTCTCCCCACCCTCCGACCCCGGCCCATTGATTTCGTTCTTGACTCAGTCCGATGCACAGGCGCTCGAAACGCGCGCGACCGAGGGCCGGTTCGCCGTTATGGACGGCGACATCCTGCCCGAGCATGAGCGCGGTAAAACCGTCTCCGTGCATCTTCCCGTTGTACTCGGCTGTTCGCACGCCTGTACCTTCTGCATCATCCCTTATAAGCGCGGCGTGGAACGCTCGCGCCCGGTCGGCGAGATTCTCTCTGAAGCGCGCACTCTCGCCGCACAGGGCGTGAAAGAAATTACGTTGCTCGGCCAAATCGTGGACCGCTACGGCAATGATATTCCCGACGGCCCCAATTTAGCCGCGTTATTGCGCATTTTGGATGATATCGAAGGGTTGGAACGCATCCGCTTCCTGACCTCACATCCCAATTATTTCAGCGAAGATTTGCTGGATACTGTCGCCAAACTGCCAAAGGTCATGCCGCACATCGAAATCCCGATTCAAGCGGGCGATGACCTGGTTCTGAAAGCCATGAAACGCGGCTACACTCAGGCCGATTACCGCCGCATCGTGAGTCGCATCCGCGAGAAAATTCCCGCCGTCGCGATTGCCACCGATATCATTGTTGGTTTCCCCGGCGAGGGGGAAGCGCAGTTCATGCAGACCTATGAATTGCTGGCCGACTTGAAACTGGATGTCGCCCATCTGGCGCGTTACTCACCCCGTGAGGGGACTGTCTCCGCCCGCCGCATGGCGGATGACGTGCCGGCCACCGAAAAGATGCGCCGTTTCCGCGTCCTGGAAGAGATGCAGGAAAAAATCGTCGGCGAAATCAATGCCCGTTATTTGGGCGAAAAGGTGAAAGTATTGTTTGAAGAAAAAGTCAAAGGCCGCTGGAAGGGCCGTACGCCCACCAACAAGCTGGTGTTCGTAGAATCCGATGACGACCTGCGCGGCAAGGTCCTGCCGGTCACCGTCACATGGACGGGGCCGTGGTCCATGCAGGCGCGAATCTGACCTGACCTCCCCCAGGTTCTAAACCTGCGGGAGGATTCTGTGAGGGAATATGCACTCGGAAAAAATCCGCTCAATTGCCATCTGCGTCTGCCAACACAACGAGAAAATTCTCGTGGCTGAAGGCCGCGACAGCAAAAAGAACCAGACCTTCTACCGTCCACTGGGCGGGGCAATCGAGTTCGGCGAGCGCGGCGAGGAGACCATCCGGCGCGAATTTGTGGAAGAAATTGGCGCGGAACTCACCGACATTCGCTATCTGGGCATGCTTGAAGATATTTTTGTTTACGAAGGCTGGCGCGGCCACGAGATCGTGCTGGTTTACGATGGCCGCTTGAAAGATAAATCCTTCTACGAAAAGGAAATTATCCAGGGCGATGAACTCGGCCAGAAATTCAAAGCCGTCTGGAAGCGCATGGATGAGTTTGGCGGGGACATGCCGCCCGTCTATCCGAATGGGTTGTTGGAACTACTTGGATTTTACAGAGACAGCCTCCCGCAGCATTGAACGCTCGGGGGGTTGCTTTTCTCCATAATAATTTCAGCAGAATTGAGTATCAATGCACTTAAACGTGGTTGCTAGAATGGCATCCTTGATGCCCCCATATGTAGGGCAGGTTTCCATACCTGCCGGCGTAGATGGCGGGTAAGCCCCCTTCGGGGTGCTATCGCGAAAATCCGTCCTACGATAACCACGATTTACTGCCGAAGGCCTACCCGGTGGTGCTACCCAGAATTGGCTTATTGGGGAAATCTACTGGTTATCGTGCTGTACATGTTTGCGACGATCGGGCCAAGCAAGGTAACAACAGCAATAACGACGAGGACTACCAAGAGAATAAGGAACGCATACTCGACCAATCCCTGGCCGCGCTCTCTGGTATAATTCAGCATCTTGCTCACCTCCTTTCCATCCGGCTTTCGCCAAGCACCCCGAGGACACTCTATTTTACCATCTTATAGATCGTAACACTGTTCATCTCCGTCTATCTCCGGTAAATTGTAGTTTCAAAATGTTCTCATCTTATTGAGCAGTTACCTTTTCCTGTTCGTATTTACAAATTGAGCCGAGCGGACAGGCCATACAATCCGGCTTGCGCGCCGCGCAGACTTCACGCCCCAAACGGATGATATTCAAGTGAGCGGCGTAATACGTTTCGGGCGGAAACAGTCCTTCCAGATGTTCATGCGCCTGCTCGACAGTCATCCTCTCAGGGAGCAGGCCAATGCGACCCGTCACGCGATAAATGTGCGTATCCACCGGAAAAGCCGGGCGGCCGAGCGAGAAGAGCAGCACGATGGCGGCTGTTTTCGGGCCAACGCCTTTGAACTTGGTCAGCCAGGCGCGGGCTTCTTCGAGCGGAAGGTCAGCCAGAAAGTTCAAATCCAATTTGCCGCGTTCAGCGCTGATGGCGCGCAACACGGCCTGGATACGCGGACCTTTCTGGTTGGCCAGCCCGGCCGGGCGGATGGCCTCGATAACGGAACCAAGTTCGGCGTCGCGTGCCGCTTCCCAATTCGGGAAGCGCGCTTTCAGGGCCTGGAAGGCGCGGTCGCGGTTAACGTCGTTGGTATTTTGCGAAAGGATGGTCGAGACAAGTTCGTCGAGCGGCGGCAGGGGATTGCGCCAGGTCGGCTGTCCATGCGCAGCACCTACTCGGTAAAAAGAAAGCAGGCGATGCTGCACCTCTCTTGCCAGAGCGGATAAATCGGTCATGCCGGTAGGCCTGCGGCAGGTTGCGCTTCTTTTTCCCGCTCCAAAGTAAAGGCCGGGCGGCTCTCGCCGACGACCAGTTTGCGCCAGTTGGTGACCGCTTTGCGCGGGCCAAACTCGGCCAACGCTTCCAGTTCTTTGTCCGAGATTGCGCCGAGCTGTTTGAGCAGCTCCAGCCCCACCGCCGGGCGGACGCGGTTATACGTCGCACCATCCGGTTTACGCACAGGGAGATCGCCGTCGGCAATCTTGAGCGCAATGCCAACGCCGGGCGAATCCGCACCCAACGCGCCGGCCATGATTCCCATCAGCAGGTAACCTTCTGCACCACCTTTGGAGATAAGCCTCCCGCTGCAAACTTCCATCAGGCGCGTGTCGAAGCGCCCCGGCCCCGCGATCATATCGGGATGGGCCATCATGGCGCCTGTGATGCGGCGGCAGGCTGTTGAGCGCTCGACCGACAATCCGCGCGGGTCGCACAGGTGTGCAAAACCCAGCGCGGCGTTATAAAGCGGCAGCGCGAAGTTCGGCGCTGAACAACCATCAATCCCAATTTCAACCTGGGCTTTGGAAATGCCACACATCTCGGAGATGGTTTCCAAAATGGTCTGCTGGATGGGTTGCTCAGGGTTTGTGTAATCCGCGATCGGCAGCCCACGCATGCGGGCATGCGCCAACATGCCGGTGTGTTTACCTGAACAATTATGCCGGTTGGGGGTCGGGACTTCGCCGCGCGCTTTCATCGCCTCTGCGGTCAGCAGATGATAGGACGGGTGCACGCCGCAGATCAGGTCGCTTTCCTGAACCCCAACTTTGGCTTGTATGCCTTGCACTACCGCGAGATGCTCATCCATGCCATCGTGAGAGCCGCAAATGATGGCGATCTCTTTGGATGTCAGGTGAAAGACATTGTCGCCGCCGCGCTCGATGAGCGGCAAAGCCTGCAAGGGCTTGGCGCTGGAACGCATAAAAGCGACGGCGCTCGGCTCACCATACCAGGCAAGCAGGCGGCCGGTGGAATCGACAACAGCCGCCGCCCCAAAATGGATTGATTCGACAATCCTGCCGCGTGTCAGCTCAAAGATCGGTTGGTATTGGCAACCCAAAAGGCTATCATAATCTCCAGGCACAGAAATGTTTACTCCTCACCTGCTGAAGGCCTACCGACCGAGTAAGTGCTGCCGAAGGCCTACTCGGCTCACTCGGCGGCATTATTCGTCGGGCGGTAGTGACGCAGGTAGTATTGATTTAGACCATAGCGCAAGCGTTGGGCGTATTGGCGCTGGAGATCGTTGGGGATAGTAAAACCGGAAAGCAGCGGCGCGATCAGCTTTTCGATCTCTTCTGAGGGGGATTTCTTCTCAGCCAGTTTATCCAGCTTGCCCAAAATATGCTTAAGATATTCCACCTGAGCGCGGATGACTTCCACCGCCGCCAACCCGCCGCGACCACTGACCACCAGCCAGCCACGATAAGCCGGGGAGAGCAATAATTTCAACGCATCAATCCAGGCTGGCAAGTCGGCGCTGGCCAGGAAGGGCGGTTGGTTGAGAACAAGGGTGTCTCCAACAAAGACCACCTTAGGCTCCGGCAAAATGACCCACGACGCCCCAACGCCAGGCCCCGGATGGTGTTCCAACAGGACGGATGTCCCACCCCAGTGGATCGTCATTGCATGGCTGAAAGAAATCTCGGGTGGCGCCCAGCGAACATTGCCCAGGCCTGGAATTGTCTCCCAATCCGCACCGGTCTCGTCCCCCTGCGTCTTGAAGGTGCTGGGACGGTTACGGAAAACCTGTGTTGCTTTTTCCTGGGCGACCACGGTGCAGTCCATCGAGCGGGCGCCCAGCGTGCGATCCGGATGAGTATCCAGGTTGACCAGCAACCGCTCCGAGCTTCCACCCAGGTTGAGCAGGGCCGCGCGCCAGGAGCGCACGTCCTCCGGCGAGGGCGGGGCATCCACCTGGATCAATCCATGCGGCAGGCGGATGGCGCCCAAAGTCACACCCATGTATTGGTTTTCTATATATACATCCTCAGCGATGGCTTGCATAATAACTCCTCAAAGAGATTCTCTATTTATCCTTTTTGACGGGCAGCGTAAACGCGAAACGCGCCCCTTGTCCGGGTGTGCTTTCGACCCAGATGCGCCCGCCGTGACCCTGGACGGCTAACCGGCAGAAGGCCAGCCCGACTCCCAATCCGCTGGGCGAATCTTTCCCCTTCAGACGGGTGAACTTGTCAAAGATGCGCTCCTGATCGGCGATGGGGATGCCGGGACCATTATCCTGGATCCACGCCTGAACCCAATCTCCATCCGGCTTGGCGCCCGTCTCGATCGTACCACCTTGCGGTGTGTACTTGGAGGCGTTCTCCAATAAGTTGATCAATACCCGGCGGATCATATCCGTATCCACGAACACGGGTGGGAGCCGTGCCGCCAAACCGTTGAACAGAGACTGGCGGCGGTTATCCGTTATCGGGCGGACGGCATCGAAGGCTTCTTCCACGATCACGCTGAGCGCAATGGATTGTCTCTCACCGACCGGCTGTCCGGATTCGAGCCGGTTGACATCCAGCAGTGAGCTGATCAAGCGCTGAATGCGCGCCGTAGAACGGCGGGCAATCGTCAGGACAGATTGCGCCATTTCACTGTCCTCTGGAGGTAATACCGTCGCAAGCACGTCCAGGCTGGAGATGATGTTCGCCAGCGGCGAGCGCAGGTCGTGGTAGATCATCGCGGTCAGGTCATCGCGCAGGTTGTCCAGGTACTTGCGTTCGGTTATATCGCGCAATATCCACTGCAACAATTCCCTGTCTTCGAACACTACCTTGCGGACGTAAACCTGGATTGGGACTTCCTGCCCGGCTTTGCTTTTCAAAACTGATTCGTAATCGCAGGTTTTGCCAGCTTTTAGACTTTCAAGGTCTGCACCCTTTTCAGTCTGGTCAAGCAGATGTAAATCACCAATGCTCATTTCATGCAACTGTTGAGCAGCATAGCCACTGATATTAACCGCCTGGTGGTTCGCCTCCAGTATCTTCCCCTCCCAATTGGTGATCAGAATGGGATCAATGCTATCCTCGAACAATTCGCGATAACGCTGGTGGGCGGCTCCCAGACGTTCAAAGAGCTGTGCATGTTGGATGTTCGATCCGGCCAAACTGCTGATGCCGGTCAGCACCAGCAAGGCATCCGGGTCGAAGGTTCCAGAAACGGGATTTATGGCTTCCAAGACGCCAATCACCCGCCCCTGCGCATAAATCGGGGCAGCCGAGAGGGCCTTTACTTCCATTCCAGTGAATTGATCAACCCCGGGCAGGAAGCGCTTGTCCGCGGACACATCCGGGAGGATGACACCCTGCCCCTCGCTCGCCACCCAGCCGAGGATACCCTTCCCGGCGGGAATACGTTTACCGGTAATGCTTTCCGCTTGCTTGCCATTGGCAGCCTTGAAAACGAGAGCGCCGTCTGGCTCGATCAAGGCTATCGCCACCGTCTCGACCTGCAACGCCTTAATGATCTCGGTGAGGATGCGCTGCAGAACATCGTCCAGGCGCAGCGTAAGGTTAATAGTCGCGGCGCTGGTAGCCAGGGAGGTCATCACGCGCGCCTGACGTTGACTCTCGGTGTAGAGGCGGGCGTTCAGCACGGCGATACCAGCCTGGTCTGCAATAGCCTGCATCAAACTGAAGTGTTCTTTACTATAGGCTCCCGGGGTCGGGTGGACGAGGGTCAGCACCCCAACCTGTCGTTCGCGCGCCATGAGCGGAACGCAGATGGCAGATTTCGCTCCACTGCGCTCGGCGGCATCGTCCGGGCGGCGCAGCCAGCGCTCATCCTGGCTGGTATCCGGGACCAAGACGGCCTGTCGCTGGCGCAACACCCACCCGGCCAGGCCGTGTTCCACCGTTTCGCGAAGTTGCTGCGTGGTGTGATCGAGAATCCGCTTCCCGTAGACAATGGCCGCCTCCACCGGTTTGCCGTTGTCGTCCAGGACGACGATACTGCCGCGCTCGCCGCCGGCATACTTGAGCGACTGGAACAATACCCGTTGCAGGACCGTTTGCAAGTCTAATGCTGAGGCCAGCTCGCGGCTGACATTGTAGAGTAGCTCAAGGGATGAACGCAACTCGTCGCCCGGCATAATCTCATCTGCCCTGTGTGGACTTCAATCCAATCCCAACGTTTAATGGATAGAATAACTGTAACTGCTCAAATAGATTGTCATTCTCCCGAAGGACATCGGGACGATGTGAGCCGCTGGTGTTCCCATTCGCTGCGCTCAGGGCATGCTTCCAGCGGCGAAGAATCTCCTCCGACTGGCCTTGAGACCCTTCGGGCGCACAGAACGCGCCCTCAGGGTGACAGGCCTGAACAGTTACGAATAAATTGCTCATTTATATAAAGTATAGCACAGTTGCCCCAATTCTTAGAATCCGGGCCAAAGTGTGGCATACTCTGGCCGGTTTGGTACACATCACGGTGAGCGAAAACAACGCGCGCCGCTACGCGGCCCGTCTGGAGACTCTAAAGGGCATCCACACCGCCCTGGAGGAATTCTTGGGAAAACAGGATTAGTATGGCAAATGTTCTGCGGATTTATGTGGCTCGGGTGCGCCAGTTCTCTCCGAACGCCCGCCTATACCTGGCCAGCGCCATCCTGACCGGCGCGGCGCTGGGCGTCTACCGCTTGTTGTTCAATTTCTACGCCCTCAGCCTGGGGATGAACGAAAGCGACCTGGGCGAGTTTATCACCATCAGCAGCATGACAGCCCTGATCGTCGCCCTGCCGATGGGCTATCTGGCCGATTTTTTGGGCCGCAAGAAATCGCTCATCCTCGGCGCGGGCGTGGTGGCAGTTGCCATCGCGGCCATGGTGCTTTCGCCATCGAAGTTAATGTTTATCCTGGCCAACATGGTGATGGGCGCCGCCCAGAGCCTCTCGGCTGTGACCATGTCGCCGTTCCTGATCGAGAACAGCGGCGAGGAAGAGCGCACCTACCTCTTCAGCCTGAGTTCCGGGGTGCAGATGACGGCGGCATTTATCGGCAATGCCATTGGCGGCAATCTACCCACCTGGATCGCAATCCGGCAAGACGTCTCAGCGACCAGCAGCAGCGCCTACGCGGGCGCGCTGGGCGTTATCGCCGCGGCCGCCCTCGTGGCGATCATCCCGCTGTTCGCCATGCGCATGCCCTCCCTGGAAAAATCCCAGCGCTCGCTGTTCGCCCCGTTCAGCTACGCGGCCAGGCACCCAGCCCTGCTCGGCAAACTGGTTCTGCCGATGCTGATCACCTCCATCGGCGCGGGATTGTTCATGCCGTTCATCAATGTCTTCTTCCGAGTGGTGCACCACCAGCCGGACCCGGTCATTGGCAATGTACTCGCCTGGGGCGCGCTGGCCATGGGGGTTGGCCTGCTCATCGCCCCAATCATTTCCGACCGCATTGGCAAGATCCAACTGGTGGTCATCACGCAGGGACTCTCGATCCCATTCCTGGTGATGCTGGGTTACGCACCCTGGTTCTGGATGAGCGCGCTGGCGCATTACGTGCGGCTGGCGTTGATGAACATGGGCGGGCCGGTTTACCAGACCTTCGTCATGGAACAGGTCGAACCTTCATCCCGGGCCACTGTTGCCAGCCTGGTCAGCATGGCATGGAACTTCGGCTGGGCCTTCAGCCCCTCGATCAGCGGCTGGCTGCAGGTCAATTACGGCTTCGCTCCGGTGTTCCTGGGGGTCATCATTCTCTATACCATTTCTGTATTTATGTATTGGCAGTACTTCTGGCCCGCAAAACCTGCTCGGTAAAAAATCCGTGTCCAGCCGCGTTCTTCCGCGTCCTGGCAGGCTGTCGGAGAACCCCGTAGGGCAGGTTTTCGCGAAGCATCCCCGAAGGGGACTTACCCACCATATCTGGCGGCAGGTAAGAAACCTGCCCTACATTTATGGGTTATTCTCGCTCTCTCCGACAAACTGCTAGTCCAAAAGTGTCAGGGGCTATACTGAGCACGGTCACAATCTGCGCTTTTGTCATTCTGAACATAGTGAAGAATCTGCCCTGCGTGCCAGGAGATTCTTCGCAATAACGGCTCACATCGTCCCGATGTCCTTCGGGAGAATGACAACACAAAAAGCGCAATCTGTGCCCGTTGGCAGTATAGTTGCAATGTTACAATTACTCCGATATGCCCTACCTGATTGACGGCCACAACCTGATCCCCAAACTCGGCCTGCGCCTGGATGCCATTGACGACGAACTGGCACTGGTCACGCGACTGCAGCAATTTTGCCGCTTGCGCCGCGCTCAGGTGGAAGTCTATTTCGACGGCGCGCCGCCTGGGCAGCCCACCAGCCGCAAGTTCGGCGCAGTGAGCGCTTATTTCATCCGTCAGACCTCAAGCGCCGACGCGGCTATCGAGGGCCGGCTGGAAAAACTGGGCAAGGCCGCCCGCAATTGGACCGTCGTCAGTTCGGATCATCGCGTGCAGAATGCAGCCCGGGCCGTTCATGCCCAGGTCATTTCGGCGGAGGAGTTCGCCCGGCTGGTCACGGCCGCGCAATCTGCGACCGTCTTTCCCCAAAAAGAGAATGAAAGCCTGACCCCGGCGGAGCTTGAGGAATGGTTGACCTTGTTTGGAGGGAGGAAAAAAGGATAAAGTATAATTACTGTATGAAGACAGCCTGTGTACTCGTGCCCTCACCCGGACACGCCTACCCCGACCACCCGGAAGAACCGGGGCGATTTTCCCGATTGGGTGACTGGCAGGAAAAACCCTACCGAGTAGGTGCTGCGCACGCCAGCGCCCTCAAGTGGCTGGAAGTCATCCCTGCCACTCAGGAGGAGATCGCCTCCGTCCATACCAGGCGAATGATCGCCGCCTTAGAGGCGGCCTGCAAACGAGGGCCGGGCATTGTTGACTTTGCCCCCACCTACGTGACTTCCTCCTCCTTTGTGGATGCGCTCAACGCCGCGGGCGGGATTTTGTCCTGCACGCGTGCCGTGTTAAGCGGCAAGGCAGATAACGCCTTTGCCATCCTCCGCCCGCCCGGACACCACGCCGTGCCCGACGGGCCGATGGGTTTCTGTCTGTTCAACAATGTTGCCATCGCCGCCCGAACTGCCCTGGACGCCGGCCTGGAGCGCGTCCTGATCGTGGATTTCGACGCCCACCACGGCAACGGAACCCAGGCTGCTTTCTGGAATGAAGAGCGCGTCGCCTACTTCTCTACCCACCAGGAAGGCATCTACCCCGGCAGCGGGCGGATCGGGGAAGCGCCTCATGCCCGCGGGCGGATCGTCAACCTGCCACTGCCGGCGCGTTCCGGCGACAAGGCTTTTGCACAGATCGCCAGGCAAGTCCTCGCCCCGCTGGCCGAACACTTCCGGCCGGGAATGATCTTCGTTTCGGCCGGCTTCGATGCGCATTGGAACGAGCCGATCACCGCGCTGGGGCTTTCTTCTGCCGGTTTCCTGGCTCTTTCGAACCATCTGGTTGGATTGGCAAAGCAATACTGCAATGGGAAAATCGTATTCGCGCTCGAAGGCGGCTACAACCCCGAAAACGTCGCTTCGGGCGTGGACGCAGGCCTGTCCGCGCTGACCGGCATTGGGGCGCACACCCCCGCAGCGGTTGATCCTTCCCCTTACCCCGAGCCAGATATCCGCTCCCAGTTGGAACAACTGCTTGAGTGGCATCAATTTTAGATGTAGACCATTTGTGCTATAATGGTAGCGTACTGAGCTACCATAATGGCGTTACCTATGCCCATCACGCAAGCAAAACGTAATTCCTCACGAAGAAAGACCAAAGGCTCTTCCAAAGCGCGGAACGTCCCTTCACGCGATAACAAGCCGGCGCGCGCCGCCTCGCGCCGCGGCTCGCCTCCGCCGCCTTCACTCCTTGGCGGCCTCTCACCCGAACGCAAAATTGACCTGATCGGCACAATCATGGCCGTGCTCGGACTGCTGACAGTTCTGAGCCTGTTCTCAGCCAACCGCAGCGGGTTGACCGATTCCTGGATCAGGGGGCTTTCGCTCATCTTCGGCTGGGGGACTTACCTCCTGCCCGTTGGACTGATCGTTCTTGGCATCTGGTTGATCGCCCGTAACGTCGAACGCCTGCCGCAACTCTCCATCGAGCGCATTGTCGGCATCCTCCTGCTTTTTGTCAATTTATTGGTCATTCTGCATGGTCTTGCCGGACCGGCGGCGCAGGCCAGCGAATTCGCCGCTGAGGGGAAAGGCGGCGGTTACGTGGGCAGCCTGATCCTGCAGAGCATGGTCAACGGATTGGGCGGCGCGGCGACGGTCATCGCGCTCATTGCCTGGTTCATCATCTCCTTGACCATGACCCTCGACCTGTCGGTGCAGGAACTATTCCAATGGGCCGGTCCGCTGGCTCAAAAAGCCGGCCAGCGGCTGAACGAAGCCCGGCAGAAAACGCCCGGCATCTCAACCGCCTCGCCGCCGCCTGAAACCCTGCCGGATAATTTAACCCCCATCCCACATTCCCCCGTCACCCCAGGGACGAACATGCCGTCCCCGCTTGTAACGATAAAAACCGGCCTGCCCAGCCAACCGGTCGTCCCATGGGTGCTGCCCGCCATCAAGGACATCCTGGAAATCGGCGTGACGCCGGCCGTCAACGAGGAATACGTCGAGACGCGCGCCCGGCTGATCGAAGAGACGCTGGCCTCCTTTGGCGCGCCCAGCCAGGTGATCGAGATCAGCCGCGGCCCGGTCATCACCATGTTTGGCGTCGAGCCGCTCTTCATCGAGACGCGCAACGGGCGGACGCGCGTCCGCGTTTCCAAGATCGTCTCCCTGGCCGATGACCTGGCCCTGGCGTTGGCCGCACAGCGCATCCGCATCCAGGCCCCGGTTCCGGGACGGAACTACGTCGGCATCGAAGTGCCCAACGAGGAGATGACCCTGGTTACCCTGCGGGAGGTGGTCGAGTCGGAGGTCTTCCAGCGCGGGCGTTCGCTGCTGAAATTCACCCTGGGCAAGGATGTATCCGGGCACCCGATTGTTGCGGACTTAGCGGCCATGCCGCACCTGCTGATCGCCGGGACGACCGGCTCGGGCAAATCCGTGTGCGTCAATTCCATCCTGACCTGCTTCCTGCTCCACAACACCCCGGATGACCTGCGCCTGATCCTGGTTGACCCGAAACGGGTGGAGTTGACCAGTTACAACGGCATCCCGCACTTGCTGGCGCCGGTCGTGGTGGAGATCGAGCGCGTGGTCGGCGCCCTGCAGTGGATGACGCGGGAAATGGACAACCGCTATCACAGGTTTGCCCAGATCGGGGCGCGCAACATCAGCGACTACAACGCCCGCATGACCGCGCAGGGCGGCAAGAAACTGCCCTTCCTGGTGGTGCTGATTGACGAGCTGGCTGACCTGATGATGATCGCTCCGGACGAGACCGAGCGCACCATCACCCGCCTGGCGCAACTGGCGCGCGCCACCGGTATCCACCTGGTCATCGCCACGCAACGCCCGTCGGTGGACGTAGTGACGGGGCTGATCAAGGCCAACTTCCCGGCGCGGGTTGCCTTCGCCGTGGCTTCGGGCGTGGACAGCCGCGTGATCCTCGACCAACCTGGCGCCGAGCGTCTTCTGGGGCGGGGCGATATGCTCTTTCAATCGCCGGAAGCCGCCGCGCCGGTGCGTTTGCAAGGCGTGTTCGTCTCGGACACGGAAATACAACGCTTGGTGGATTATTGGCGCAACCTGGCCGGAGAGGGCAGCCCGCTGGCCGCGGTGGCTGGCGGCGCGGTGGAGGGTGTTCAGCCGGGTGTTCCCCTCAAGCCCCCGAACTACGCGGGCAAGCAGGCGCCCCTGTTCGAGGAGATGGCCCCGCTAGAAAAAAGCGACCCACTGCTGGAGGATGCCATTGACCTGGTGCAGCGCGAAGGGCGCGCCTCGGTCTCCATGCTGCAACGTCGCTTGCGCATCGGCTACACGCGCGCCGCGCGTCTGGTAGATACGATGGAGGAAAAGGGGATCATCAGCCCGGCGCAGCCCAACAGCCAGGTGCGCGAGGTGCTGGATTACGGCCCGGCTGGCCCACCGAAAGAAGAATAAACTTGAGAAGAGGGGGCTTGACAGAAATAGTTTTTTGAAGTAATATGTCGGTTAACGACATGACGAAGAGCGATATATGGACGATCTCCTTGCCCACCTCCCCTTGAGAGAACCCACATTTTATATTTTGCTCAGCCTTTCGCCAGGGCCGAAACACGGTTACGCTATCATGAAGGAAGTGGAAATCTTGAGCGAAAGCCGCCTCATCTTGAGTACTGGTACATTGTACGGCGCGATCAAACGACTATTGGACGCTGGCTGGATCCGCCGGGTGGAAGATCCGCTCCCCAACAGTACAGACCGTGAGCGCAAGGCCTATGCCCTCACCGAACAAGGCCGGCGGCTGCTATCCGCCGAGATCGAACGCCTGCGCAAGATGGTGAGCGTGGCGGGAAAAATACAAACTGGGGAGGGCGCTTTGTGAGGAACCTGGCGCGCCGCATCACGGTGATCTACCGGCATCTTCTGGGTTTCTACCCGGCGGCCTTCCGCGCCGAGTTCGGCGATGAGATGCAAGCTGTTTTCGAGCAGGCCATCATGAACCGGGTAGGATTTGGTTCAATAGCAGCCTATTGCCTGCGCGAATTGCGCGATTCCCCCGCAGCCTTGCTGAATAACTATTGGTATTCTCTGATAGAAAGAGGAGGAACCATGACCGCACAATCTATTCTCACGAAATCATCCAAATGGGAGACTTTTCTAGGAATGCTGCCCTTCCTGGCATTTGGCCTGGCCAGCATGTTGGGCAAAATCCCCCAGCCATTCCATGATGGGTACCTGTTCCTGGGATTCTACGCCTTGGCTTTAGTTGGCCTGCTAATCGGATGGGTGCGCGGCTTTCCCCTGTGGTCATACAGTTACCTGGGCTGGTCGCTGGTCTTCGCCTGGTGGTGGAGCAACATGCACACCGACGGATTCAACCTCTTTGGTTTACCCATCCCTGACTGGGGCTGGCGCATCTGGCTGCCCCTGGCGGCCACGGCCATAATTGCCCTGCTGCGGACTCATTCCCTGCAACCCCTCAAAGAGCTTTTCGTCGGCGTCTGGCAGGATTGGACGCGCCTTTCTCTGGCTATGTATACTTTTCTAGCCTGGGTGGGATTGATCTATGACGAGAACCACCATCCCTATCTGCTGCTGTTCATGCTGGCCGCGACCCTGTCGGCCTCCGCCGGGGTCTGGTTCTTCCTGCGCAGCGACCGTGTACCGAGGCGGGTGTTCTCCCTGCTGGCTGAGTTTGTCGGCCTGATGGTCATTGGCGGCGTTTGTGAGGCCACCTGGGACTACCGCACCTACTATGGCCTTCCCGATGTGCCGGTTCTCTGGTATCCGACCATCCTGCGCTGGGTTGTGAGCATCGTTATCATGGCCGTCATTCTGTTCTGGCCGGCCATCTTGGGTTGGATGCGGGGTCGCTCGCGGCCAGCGACATGATCAAGCTCGAGTATTTACTTTCGGAAATTCTCCGCCCCGGCTTCCATATGCTCTGCAAATAACAGTATCACTCTCCCACCGGTCAAGGATTGAAGAAACGTACCCGCGGCCTGTCCTTCGGGGGATTGCATGGCCGCCTCCAACACTTCTTTCGAATCGAACAACAGCTCGTGGATGAGTACAAGCTCGCCCTCGGGTCTGCCGAACAGCATCCGTTCCACCCGGCTGACGGTCTCGCGGCGCAGTCCGGGCAACTGCTCGGCCAGGCCGAGGAATTTCTGCCAGCCCAATTGAAAGGCTTGCCCGTTTTCAGGTGATTCAAAGAGAATGACGAGTTTTTGCATTACTTTCTATTATATGCTCTTTTTTATGGTATGATTTTCTCATCCCACACAGGTATCTTTCATGGAAGAAAACAAAATCAGCATCATCGAAGGCCCGCCGCCCATTTTTGAAACAGCCCAAGACGGCTGGGCTTTAGGTCTGGGCGAAGGCCCACACCTCGGCTTTAGCGCAATCACCCACCTGCGCACCTATAACGGCCCGGCGTTGGTCGAACGTTGTTACCACGCCTGGCAAAACAAATCCCCCATCCACCTGCATTTCCGCAACGGCCTGGGATTGGAAGAACATGCCCCCATTATTGCAGCCCGTTCGGTGGAGACACCCGAAGGCCAGGTGTTGCTGCTCTGGGTGAATCTGGATCGTGAAAAAATACAATTCGAGATGGACCCCGGCACCGACGAAGACGAGAATTAACATGGCAAACGTCCTTTCCGACCTGCAATCCGGCGTGCTGACACTCACGCTCGAGCGGCCGCCGGTCAACGCCCTTGATCTGAAGACGATCACCGAATTGCAGGCTGCTTTCAATTCGGCGGCGCGCAATAAAAGCGTGCGCTGTGTCGTCCTGACCGGCTCGGGGGCGACCTTTTGCGCCGGTCACGATGTGACCGAAATGCTGGCGGCGCGCGGCGAGGAGATATCCTACCGCGCCCACCTGCAGGCAACGTATAACCCCTTGATCCTGCAAATCCGCCAAATCGAGAAGCCGGTCGTGGCAGCCATCAACGGGCCGCTGGCCGGAGCCGGGTTGGGCATCGCCTTGGCCTGCGATATACGCCTGGCGGCCGATTGCGCCAGATTCACGGTTGGTTTTTCGGGCATCGGGCTTACGCTTGATTCGGGCGTCTCGCTCCTGCTGCCCGCACTGACCGGCCTGGGACGGGCGACAGAGTTTGCCTTCACCAACACCGCCATCTCCGCCGAACAGGCGTTGGAATGGGGACTGGTCAACCGCCTCGTCCCGGCGGCAGGCCTGGGGTGCGAGACTGCCGCGCTGGCCGCCTCCCTGGCGGCCGGGCCGACCGGCGCGTTCGGGCTGATCAAACGCTCATTCAACCGCGCCGTCCTGCCCAACCTGGAAGAAGCGCTGGATTACGAAGCGCACATGCAGGAGATCGCCAGCACGCGCAGCGAGCATCGCGAGGGTGTGGCGTCCTTCCTGGAGAAACGCTCCCCACATTACACGTAACCACAAAATCTTTTGTTCTTCGTGTCTCGGTGACTTGGTGGTAAAGACCCATGCAATACGAAGCCGTTATCGGACTGGAAGTACACGCCGAACTCGCGACCCAATCCAAGATGTTCTGCGCCTGCCCGGTGGTGGATACCACCCAGGCCGCGCCCAATAGCGCCGTCTGCCAGGTGTGCTCAGGCATGCCCGGCACGCTGCCGGTGCTTAACCAGAAAGCAGTCGAGTACGGCCTGCGCGTGGCGCTGGCGCTGGATTGCCAGATCGCCCCGCTCAGCATCTTCGCCCGCAAGAATTATTTCTACCCCGACCTGCCCAAAGGCTACCAGATCTCCCAGTACGAACAACCGTTGGCGCGCAATGGACGGATGACTATCTTAACCTCGCAGGGGGAGAAGGTCATCCGCATCCGCCGCGTGCACCTGGAAGAGGACACCGGCAAACTGACCCACGTTGAACCTGTAGGGGTGGGGCTAGCCCCCGCCCAGGGCAACCGTAAAGCCCAAGGCGACCGTAAAGGTCGCCCCTACACGTTGGTGGATTTGAACCGGGCCGGCGTACCCTTGCTGGAGATCGTCACCGAGCCGGATTTCCGCTCCGGCGAGGAAGTACGCGCCTATGCCGAAGGGCTGCGTTCCATATTGCGCTACCTGGGCGTCAACTCCGGGGATATGCAAAAAGGTGTGCTGCGCATCGAGCCGAACATTTCGCTGCGGCCGGCTGTGGCGGCGGGTTCGCAACCCGCCCGGCTTGGCACGCGCGTCGAAGTCAAGAATTTGAACAGTTTCCGCGCCCTGGAACGCGCCGTGGCTTACCAGATCCAGCACCAGGCTGAATTGTTAAAGGCGGGGAAAGCCGTGCAGCAGGTGACCCTGGGCTGGGACGAGGCGAAAGAAGTTACCGTCGTCCAGCGCGTCAAAGAGGGCGAGGACGATTACCGCTACTTCCCCGAACCAGACCTCCCGCCGCTGGCGGTGGACTCGGGCTGGATCGCCAAAATCCGCGCCTCCCTGCCCGAGCTGCCCGATGCCCGTCTCCAGCGCTTGCGGGAGCAGTACGATTTGAGCGATGACACCGCAAAGTTGCTCGTCGAGGAAAAGGCCATCGCAGATTACTTCGAGCAGGCTGTGACAGCCGAACCGTCAGTCCCGGCAAAATCCATCGCCAACTGGATCAGCGGGGAACTGTTCGGGCTGATGAACCAGGCCGGGGTGGACGCGGCAGAGCTGAAGGTCCAGCCCGCAGCGCTTGCCGGGCTGGTCAAGCTCGTCAGCCAGGGACAAATCAACCAGGACACGGCGAGGAAAGTGCTGGCGGAGATGTTCGCCAGCGGTGAAGGGGCAGAGGAAATCGTCAAAAAGCGCGGCCTGGGACAGGTCTCAGACGCGGGGGCCATCGCCCGGATGGTGAAAGATGTTCTGGCAGAATATCCAAACGAGACAGCGGCTTATCTGAGCGGTAAAACCGGGGTCGCCAATTTCTTGTTCGGGCAAGTGATGAAGAAAGCGCAGGGCAAGGCCAATCCGCAGATCGTGCGGCAGGAACTGGAATTGCAACTGACTGAGATCAATGCAGACTGAAGTCTGCATTCCGTTATTCGGATAAACCCCCGGAGCGCGAACTTTAGTCCGCTGTGCAAGGCAGACTGAAGTCTGCATTCCGTTAATCGGATAGGCGCTTATTGTGAGGATAATCACGAATAATGTCGTTTGTGCGCATGGATTTTGTCATATTGACGGGAAAGCCAATATCATGTAAGTTTAACCCCCATCTGGAAAAGGGCGATGCCGTCATGATTGTTTTATTCGACACAGGAGCAAAAATAATGCGGGCCTCCCGTCCGGGGTGCCCGCGTATTTTTTATCAAATCACAACCCACAATTTATAGGAGGAGAAACATGAGCGGAACAGTCAATGAATTTGAAATGGCGCAACGCCAATTCGATCACGTCGCAAAACTACTCAATCTCGACCCACAGATCGCCGAGGTGCTGCGCTGGCCGATGCGCGAGTTCACCTTCCGCATTCCCGTGCGCATGGACGACGGTTCGCTGAGAGTTTTCACCGGTTTCCGTGTCCAGCACAACGACGCGCGCGGCCCCAACAAGGGCGGCATCCGCTTCCATCAGGCCGAGACATTGGACATGGTGCGCGCCCTGGCGACCTGGATGACCTGGAAATGCGCCGTGGCGGATATCCCCCTCGGCGGCGGCAAGGGCGGCGTTGTCGTAGACCCGGCAACCCTCTCGACCTCCGAAAAGGAGCGTCTGTGCCGCGGCTGGGTGCAGAATATGTGGAAGAACATCGGCCCGCGCCAGGATGTCCCCGCGCCCGACGTGGGCACCACCCCGCAGATGATGGGCTGGATGATGGACGAGTATTCCAGGCTGGCCGGCCAGTATACGCCGGGCGTCATCACCGGCAAACCGGTCGGGGGCGGCGGCTCGCTGGGCCGCACCGAGGCGACCGGTTACGGCGTTATCTACACCGTGCGCGAGGCGATGAAACACCTGGGCATTGACCCCCAAAAATCGGTCGCGGCGATGCAGGGCTTTGGCAACGTCACCCAGTACGCGGCGATCGGCTTCATCGAGATGCTGGGCGGCAAGGTGATCTGCGTCTCCTGCTGGGACCGTCACGATAAGACCGCCCATACCTACAGCAAGGAAGGCGGCATTGACCCCTATTTCCTGCAATCCATCACCGACGAGTACGGCACGATTGACAAGGAGAAGGCCATCGCAGCCGGCTACCTCGTCGAGGACGGCGAGGCCTGGATCAGCAAGGAAGCCGACGTGTTGATGCCCGGCGCGCTCGGCGGCCAGGTCAACGGCGAGAACGTCAAGAATATCTCCAGCCGCGTCAAGATCGTGGCGGAGGGCGCCAACGGCCCGACCACCCCCGAAGCAGATGAATATTTCAAGAAGAATGGCATCTTCGACATCCCCGACTTCCTGTGCAACGCCGGCGGCGTGACCACCTCGTATTTCGAGAGCGTCCAGAACGACATGAACTTCTACTGGACAAAGGAAGAAGTGCTGGAGAAACTCGACGCCAAGATGACCTCCGCTTTCCGTGCTGTACTAGAAATGTCTGAGAAGGAAAAGGTCTACATGCGCGACGCGGCTTACATGGTCGCCATTGACCGCGTGGTCAGGGCGATGCAGTTGCGCGGCTGGGTGTAAATCCCGCTCATAACACAAGACCCTAAAAGTCTCCGAGACTTTTAGGGTCTTTTTTGATTGAGGCTGGAAGCCGTGCGATGGTCTATTGCCTACAATTCACAATAGCGCTCGATCCGTTTGCCAATCACACCCAGGCTGTCTTCCCAGAATTTGCGCTCCCGGATGTTGATCCCAAAGCGGGCGGCCAGGTCGGCGGCGGTGGCTTCGCCAGTGGAGGCGAGCAGGTTTTTGTAATCCGGCACGAAGTCCGCGCCGCGCTGCTGGTAGATGGCGTACAGGCCGGCGCCGAATAAGAGGCCAAAAGCATAGGGGAAATTGTAGAACGAGAGTCCAGAAAAATAGTAATGTGATTTCCAGGTCCACATGTACTTGTGCAGGTAGCGTTCGTCTAACCCGTCGCTGTAGGTGGCTTTCTGGGCGCGCTCCATGATTTCGCAGAAATCGTCAGCGGAGAGTTCGGCTTGCTCACGACGCTCGAAAACTTCCTTCTCGAACAGGTAGCGGGAATAGATGTCCACGATAACCTGGGCGTCTCCGGTCAGCATCGTCTCCAGGATGGCCAATTCCTCATGCGGGTCGTTGGTCTGGGCCAGCACGGCCTGCATGACGATGGTCTCGCACATGATCGAAGCGGTCTCCGCCAGGGTCATGGGCGTATCCTGTTGAAGTTCGGTCTTGCCGGCCTGGTAGGCGCACTCGTTATGGAAGGCGTGGCCAAGCTCGTGGGCGA
Organism: uncultured Chloroflexus sp.; assembly: GCA_964618215.1. Taxonomy (GTDB): domain Bacteria; phylum Chloroflexota; class Anaerolineae; order Anaerolineales; family Villigracilaceae; genus CG2-30-58-95. The sequence continues at coordinate 40,097 of CAZTZE010000018.1, read as the reverse complement.
TGGTCGAGACCTGATCGAGTGTGCCGTCGAAGTTGCACAACACGCGGCTTTCCTTGACACCCGGCACGCCCATGCAAAATGCCCCGCCTTGCTTGCCCTCGCGCTGTTCGGCATCAATCCAGTGATTATCGAAGGCGCGCCGGGCGAAGGATGAGAGATCGGGAGAGAATTTGGCGAAATTGTCCAATATGAAAGCGCGGGCTTTGTCAAAGTTGTAGGACTTGTCAGCCTTGCCCACCGGCGCGAAGACATCCCACCAGGCCAGTTTTTCCTTGCCCAAGCGTTGGGCCTTGGCTTTGAAGTACTTGCGGAATACCGGGAAGGAGGCTTCCATCGCGCCCAACATGGCCTCCAGCGTCGGGCGGTCTATTCGAGCCATGTCAATGGCGGGGTGCAGGGCATCTGTGCGGCCGCGGCGCGGGTTGAGGGTGTTGGCGGTGCCCTTCACGCCGTTCAGGCAGGCGGCCAGCGGCTCGCGCACCGCATCCCAGGCTTTCATCTCGGCTTCGTAGGCGCGGCGGCGCACCTCTTCATCCGGGTGGGAATGCAGGTTGATCAGCGCCGGCATGGGCATTTTTTTGATCTCACCGTCCAGTTCGAAGTCCACGGTCAATTGGGAGGTGAGAGTGCTTTGCAGTTTGCTCCAGGCGCTGGATCCGCTCAAACTCGGGTCGGCGGCCAGGGCCTCCTCGGATGCGCTCATCAGGTACTTACTCTGTTCAGCCGTCTCTTTGAGCGTGAAGGCATGTGAGCGGGTGGTTTCGTTGTACTGGATGACCGGATCCAATACGGGTGCGATTTTTCCCACCCAGGCCAGGAACTGGGTGCTGACCTTTTGCAGGCGCACGGCGACCTGCTCGAATTCCGAGAGCCGCCGCCGGGCAGTGGTGTTGTGCGAGTCGGTCGAGACGAAGGAGAAGATGTAGGCTCGGATTGTGCCGGCCAGTTCGTGGGTCTGGTTGAAGCCGTGGATGGCCTCGGCGGCCAGCGCGCCCAGCTCTTCGACCGGCGTCTGGGCGTCGGTTTTGGCGACGCGTTCAGCAAAGAGCGTTTCGAGCGCGGCAATCTGGCTCTTGACCTGCTGGATGGCGGCATTTATCGCCTCTGACTCGAGACCGGGATAGACATTTGCCAGCTCCCAGCGGGGGGGTGTTGCAGATAAGGTCATTTTTATTCTCCGTGAGATGAGGTTGGTGACAGGGCGCATTGCGCCTGTTTTGGAAAGTATACTCGAATCCACCCGAACGAAGTAAGGAATCCCTATGGCGCGGCTTGATTTGCTGCCTGAATAGGCACATTATCATGTTCGAATTCAGGGATTCTTCACTCCGCTTTGCTCCGTTCACATCGTCCCGATGTCCTTCGGGAGAATGACATAGGTTCAAGCTTTTGCTGACTACTATAAAACTCGCGTAATTCGCTCAATTGGCGGTATTCGCGATAAAATCCTCCCCGCGAGGAGTCGCCCGAATCTACTTTACCGCTTCTTGCCGAAGGCCTACTCGGCATAAATCACCGAACTGGGAAATGCGTTTTTCACTGGCAAAAACACAATTTTGGTTCGCAATCAACGCCGAAGGCCTACTCGGCAGTACCCTGCAAGAAAGCCTTGATATTGAGCAGTTACCCCGCTTGCTTCTTTTCTTAATAATGATACAATCATTACAGAATGGACGCTGAAACGCTGCGCCTCCTGCTGGCGGGTTTTCTGGTCGCCATGTACATCCTGGCGATGTTCTACCTGCGCCGCCGGGAACTCTCGCTGGCCGCCTATACTTTCTGGGGACTGTTCGCGCTGCTCATTCCGGCGCTTGGGCCTTTCCTGCTCATCCTAGCCCGGCCCGGAAGACCTGCCCTCAGAGGGTGAGTAACTCAATTAGCGTGAACCTCCCGCAGGTTTTGCCAGAGTAAATGCGCCGGCCGGCCCCTGTTTTGCGCTCATTTTGGCCTCACCGCTGGCAAACAAACCTGCGGGAGGGTTGATAAAAATTTGGCGCGAGGTGGTGTTATGAAACAAGACCGTTTCCTGCTCGGGATTTTGATTTTCATCGGCCTGTTGATTGTCGCCGCGCTGACGCTGTTTTTCGTTCGCCAGGATACGCAGACCTACGGCGCGGAGGATACGCCGGAAGGCGTCATCCGCAACTACGCGCTGGCCCTCCAAAACCGCGACTTCCAACGCGCCTATGGCTACCTGGCCGAGAAGGAAAACAAGCCAACCTTCGACTATTTCCGCCAGGCTTTTCTCAGCCGCCAACTGGATGTATCCGGCACGGCGCTCCAGGTCGGCGCAGTGGAGTATATGGATAACGGCGAGGCGCTGGTGACCGTGACTGTGCTCTACGCCTCCACCGGTCCCTTCTCGGAGGGCTGGAATTCCACTGAAACTGCCACGCTTACCTTGCAGGACGGCGTCTGGAAAATCACATACATGCCCTATCCCTACTGGGGCTGGGACTGGTACCAGCCGCCGGTGAAGTGATTTACGATTGACGATTTCTCGCTGCTCAAGCCGCCGTCCTCGGCGGCCCGATCTGCGCCGAGGACGGCGCAGGGAGCAATTTAGGAGGTCTTATGCGCACCGTTCGCCGTCTCTACTTTTACGCCGTTGCCTTTATCAGCCTTGAGGTTGTTCTCTGGGGGTTGATTGGCCTGCTGCGCACCACTTTTTCGCCGGATGCCATCGGCGGGGGCGCAGAGCGATTGGCGCAGGCGCTGGCGCTCATCCTGGTGGGGGTGCCGGTCTTCGGCCTGCACTGGTGGGTCGCCCAACGTGGCGCCCGCGCGGAGATGGACGAGCGCGCCTCCGGCCTGCGCGCGGTCTTCCTGTACGCCGTCTTGCTGGCGACGCTGATCCCCATCGTTCAGAACTTCCTGGCACTGCTCAACCGTTTGCTGCTCCAGGCCTTTGGCATGCCGCCCAATGCCATGTTCGGTGCGAGCCAGACTTTGAGCGATAACCTGATCGCCATGCTGATGAACGGCATCCTCGCGGCCTACTTCATCGTCGTCCTGCGCGCGGATTGGAAAGAGATCACGCCCAGAGAAACCTTCGCCGATATCCGCCGCATCTACCGTTACGTTTGGGTGATCTACACACTGGTCATGCTCATCGCCGGTGTTCAGCAATTGCTGCGCTTCGTGCTGGAAATCCCGCCCAGCGCCTTTGGCCCGCTGACGCGCGCCGCATTCGTCAACGGCCTGACCCTCTTGCTGCTCGGCGCGCCGTTGTGGTTCTTCGCCTGGAAGACCGCCCAGGATGCGCTGGCCGAGCAGGGTGAACGCGAGTCGCTGCTGCGTTTGGGCATTCTCTACCTGCTGGCGCTGTCTGGCGTGATCACCGTCCTGACCTCGAGCGGGATCGTTTTCGACGTGTTCCTCCGTCGCATCCTCGGTGAAGCCATGACCTTGCCGGAACTCTTCCAACAAATCGGCGGGCCGCTCTCCATCGGCATCCCGCTGGCCGGGGTGTGGGCGTATTACGGCCACTGGTTGAACCGTTCGATGGCCGAAATACCCGATGCGCCGCGCCGCGCCGGGATACGCCGCCTGTACTACTACATCCTCTCGGCCATCGGCCTGGGCGCGACCTTCATCGGCCTGGGAATACTGCTCTCGTTCGTTGTGGATACTTTCCTGGGCGACGTACTCTGGGCCGATACCCTGCGACCGCGCCTGGCCGGTTCACTCGCCACGCTCTTTGCCGGTCTACCGCTCTGGCTGCTGACCTGGCGCCCGATGCAGGCCGAAGCCCTCGCTTCCGGCGATACGGGCGATCATGCGCGCCGTTCCATTGTGCGCAAGGTCTATCTTTACCTGGTCATGTTCGTCAGTGTCATCGGCGGGATGGCTATGGCGGGTATCCTGATCTTCACCCTGTTCAACCAACTGCTCGGCGGCTTCTCGCCGCAATTCCTGCAAGATCTGCTCAAGGCGCTGGAATTTCTCGTCCTGTTCGCACTGATGGGCGGCTATCATGGCTATAGCCTGCGCCGCGATGGACGCATGGCCGCCCATGCCCTCTCGGCCCGCCATGCGCTCTTCCCCACACTGATCTTCGATGACGGCGAGGGCGCATTCGCCCAGGCGGTTCTCGCCGCGATCCAAAAGCAGACCCCGCGCCTGCCGGCCGCGGCCCAGTCCATCTCCCAGCCGATATCGGACGAGGCGCGTGACACGGTCAAAGCCGTCATCCTGCCCGCCGACCTGGCGCTCGACCCGCCCGAAGCGCTGCGGCTGTGGCTGCGCGACTTTAACGGGAGCAAGTTGATCGTCCCGCGCGCCGCGCCGAGTAGGTGCTGCGCACAGGGATGGTTTTGGGTTGGCGGCGCGCCGGCGGATGTCAACCAGGCCGCGCTGGCGCTGCGTCAACTGGCCGAGGGACAGGAAGTCCACCAACGCCCACCAGCCTCGGGATGGATGGTCGCCGTATATATCATCGCCGCGTTGTTTGGCCTGCAAGTCCTGTTCATGCTCTTTGGCCTCGGCATGTCATTCTTGGTTGACTAGCCGCCTTTTCACTTTCGCCTTCTCAGGATATACTTTGCAGAGGAGAGGAACGAGACAATGAAAGTAACTATCCTTCAAGAAAACCTGGCGCACGGCTTGAGCATTGTATCCCGCGCCGTTTCGCCGCGCAGCACGCTGCCAGTGCTAGCCAACGTGCTGATTGCCACCGATGAAGGCCGCCTGCGCCTTTCGGCCACCAACCTGGAACTTGGCATCACCTGTTGGATCGGGGCCAAGATCGAGGAAGAAGGCTCGACCACCGTCCCGGCGCGCACCTTCGTTGACCTGGTCGCGACTCTGCCCGCCGAGCAGGTGAACTTCAGCCTGAACACCGCCAACCAGACCCTCAACGTGCGCTGCGGGGCATCCAACACGGATATCAAGTGCATAGACGCCCAGGAATTCCCGCCGTTGCCGGTTCCGGAGATGGAAGGCGCGATCCAAATTAATGTGGCTGATTTCAAGGAGATGATCCAACAGGTGGTCTTTGCCGCCTCGGTGGACGAGGCGCGCCCGGTGCTGATGGGTGTGTTGATGACGGTGGATAAAGACACGATCAGCATGGCGGCCGCGGATGGCTTCCGGCTCTCGGTACGCAAGGCCACGCTTTCCCAGCCCGCGCCGCAGCCGGTGACGGCCATCATCCCGGGGCGCGCCCTGAGCGAACTGGCGCGCGTCGCCGCGGATGGCAACGAGATGATCTCGATGGTGATGCCCAAAGGGCGCGGCCAAGTCATTTTCCACGTCAAGGATGTCGAACTGGTCTCGCAGTTGATTGACGGCACCTTCCCGGATTACCAGCAGATCATCCCGCGTTCGTATAAGTCGCGTACGCTGCTCCCCACCCAGGCCTTGCTCAAAGCCTGCAAGCAGGCCGAGATCTTTGCCCGCGAAGGCTCCAACGTAGCCCGGCTGAACATCAAGTCCAGCGGAGAACTGGAGCCTGGCACGGTCGAAATTTCCGCCCAGTCCGAAGAGACCGGCTCAAACGAGACCGTGGTCGCGGCGACCATTGAAGGGATCGGCCTGTTGATCGCCTTCAACGTTAAGTACATGCGCGAGGTATTGGAGGTGATCAAGACCCCCAACGTGGCCTTGGAGACCTCCGCTGCGAACGCGCCCGGGGTGATCCGCCCGGTGGGAGATGACAACTTCCTGCACGTCATCATGCCGATGCACCTGGGCTAGTGATCAGTAACCAGTGACCAGTAATCAGTAAGTGGAAAAGTGTCAGGCCGGCCGGTTGCCTGGCACTTTTATAATTGTTGACTGTGGTAGGGCAATCACCGACCACGACTGATCACTGACGACTGATCACTGATAACTGATAACTGGTAATTATGACTCTCCCCACCCCCTCCTCCGACCGCGTTCTCAATATTTACTTGGCGCTCAACCAGTACCCGATCCTCAGCCCGCGCGTCCGCGCCCGCATGAGGCAGGAGTTGTTCGCGCGCGGCATCACCTCACTTGAAGCATTTGAAATAGAAGTGCGCGAGAAAGCCATCCACTCCCAAGAGCGGGAGGGCTTGCACGACCCATACAGCGAAGAGGCATTCGATATCTGGGAAGCGCGCCTTGCGCGCATCCGCGATTCGCTGACCGATTTCTATTTCGCCTACAACCTGCCCTACGAGGAGTTCGAGCGCATCGTCAAAGAGATCGTCGGCGAACGCGGCGAGCCGCCGGACATGGTCACCTTCAACCCCGAACTCGCCCCACAGGATATGCTCTTCCAGCAGGCCGAGCTGCTCGAAGGGTTGCCTCTGGAAAAACGCAAGCCACTCGAGGCGCGCCTGCAGGAGATCAAGGTTGTGTTGATCCGTACCATGATCAGCGATCAACTGGCCTATTTGAACATCGCCCGCAAATGGTTCACAGTAGAGGATCTGAAAGACATCCGCCGCCGTAAGATCGGTTACGGCAAGATCGGCGGCAAGTCGGCTGGGATGCTGCTGGCTTATCGCATCCTGAACGAGGTCGCCCCGCCCGAGGTGCGCACCGCGATCCGCACGCCGGTCTCATACTTCCTGGCATCCGATATGTTCTATACCTTCATGGCCGCCAATGGCCTGATCCACTGGGCAGACCAGAAGTACAAGCCCGAAGCGCAGATGCGCCTCGAGTACGCGCAGATTGTTCGGGAATTTGTCCACGGAGAGTTCCCAAAAGACATCCTGGAACGCCTGAGCGCCATCCTGAACGAAGCTGGCGATCAGCCGCTCATCGTCCGCTCGTCGAGCCTTTTGGAAGACAATTTCGGCACTTCTTTCGCCGGTAAGTACGATAGTTTTTTTTGCCCCAACCAGGGCACGCCCGAAGAGAATCTCAACGCCCTCGCCGAGGCCATCGCCCGCGTCTACGCCTCTTGCATGAACCCCAATGCCTTACTTTACCGGCACAACAAAGGCCTGGTGGACTACGACGAGCGCATCGCCGTCCTGATCCAGTTCGTCCAGGGCGAGCAATATGGACGTTACTTCCTGCCTCACGCGGCGGGTGTGGCCTTCAGCCGCAACCTGTACCGCTGGTCGCCGCAGATCCGCAAGGAGGACGGGTTTGTGCGCCTGGTCTGGGGTCTGGGTACCCGCGCCGTAGACCAGGTCGGAGACGACCACCCACGCCTGGTTGCGCTTAGCCACCCGCAGCTTCAGCCTGCCTCGGCCACAAAAATGATTCGCCGGTATTCTCAGGAATATGTGGACTTGATTGACTTGAAAGATAACCAGGTCAAAACTCTGGCGGTTGCCGAAGTCCTCCAACCGCGTTATCCGGCCCTGCGCTACATTGCTCAAGTAGATGAGGGCGACTACCTGGCTGCCATCCGCACCAGCCTGGTTGACGTGGACAAGCTGGTCCTCACCTTCGATGAACTCCTGCGCCGCACGCCTTTCGCCGAATATATGCGCCTGATCGTCAAGCTGCTCGAAGAACACTACCGCTCCCCGGTGGATATCGAGTTCACCCTGCAAATCGTTGACCCGCAATCTGCCAGGCCGTCAATCCGCATCTCGCTCCTGCAGTGCCGCCCACAAAGCCAGATGGAAGATGAAGAGGCCCGTATTCCAGAGAATATCCCACCTGAGAACTTAATCTTCTCCAGCCGCCGTATGGTGCCGCATGGCACGGTGGACGGCATTCGCTACGTGCTGTTCGTCTCGCCCGAAGATTACTTCAACCTGACCTCCCAGGCTGAACGCAGCAAACTGGAACGCGCCATCGGCGCGCTCAACGCCGCCCTGAAAGACGAGACTTTCATCTGCGTCGGGCCGGGACGCTGGGGGACATCCACGCCCGACCTGGGGGTACACATCAATTACGGGGATATTTACAACACGCGCGCCTTGATCGAGCTGACCGGACAGGGCATCGGGCCGGACCTGGAGCCGTCTTTCGGCACCCATTTCTTCCAGGACCTGATGGAGTCTCGCATCTACCCCCTGGCCGTTTACCTGGACGACGAGGATGTCGTCTTTAATTCCAATTTCTTCTCTAAAACCCCGAACCGCCTGAACGACTGGCTGCCTGCGGATAAGTCGCTGCGCGCCTGCCTGCGCATCATCGCAGTAGAAGACTACAAGCCTGGTCACCACCTGACTTTGGTGATGAACAATGACGCCAGCCGGGCAATAGCCTTTCTGGAGCCGGATAAGCACTAGAACAAGTGTTCTACTGCTTCTTGCCGAAGGCCTAATCGGCATAAAATGCCTAACCTGCCTGCCCTCCCGCAAGGACATCGGGACGATGTGGCGGTCAGGCCAGGGTGTACGCTTCAGCTTTGTCGTTCGCCGGCTGATACCAGTAGTTTGTGTCCCTTCTTCAGGCTCGTCGGGGTCGCTGGTATCCCTTCCCCGACGCCGACGTTTTCCCTACGCGGCGGTCACTCCTCTAACCGACCTTAGCCTCCTCCTTCATCGCTGCAACACTCGGTACGAATGGCTGGTTAGGCCTTTTTCGGCAGAGACTTCCACTTTGCAAGAAAGCGTCAAGCTTCGCTTGGCGCACTAACGGTTGGGTTCAGCCGCGTTGCGGAGCGCAGCGGAGCAACGTCGGCTGCAACCCGTTGTTAGGCTGCAACTATCGCGTTCGCAGCTGTGCTCTGTATATCCAGTTGAACAGAAAAAGAACACCTACCAAGGCCAAGGGGCCGGAAATGGATAAGTAGACGACCAAAGGAAAGCGTCCCCAAGCCCAGACCACATAGAACACTGCCAAAGCGATGAACAGGATCGCCCCAACCCACTCCCACCGCCATGCAATGACTAACGCGATGACCACGATGTATGTTGGGACTAGGTGGATTAGCAGGGCAAGAATTGTTTCCCAGAAGCCATAGCCTCCACTAAAGACGTCTAGGGCAAACAGACTGATGAACATCGCGAAAAGAATGCCCAGAACCCTCGGAGTCCAGAAGAGAACTCGCTTTGTGCTCGTATTCATTGGTTCCTCCTTAGTATTGCAGCCTAACATAGCGTCTACGGAAAACTTCTATATAAACGCCTGAATCAGTGGTATTATATAGAATACTTCCCTTTAACAACTTATCTACGGACTATTATAAACCCGTCTGTAGGAAAAAGCAACAAATGAACCCCAATCAACCACCCACAAACTCCTCGACCAGTTGCGCATCAAACATTACTCCCTGCGCACGGAGCGTACCTACGCTTCATGGGTGCGCCAGTATATTCTCTTCCACAACCTTGGACTGAGCTGGTAGGTTGACTGGCGTAGCCTGTCGAAACCCCGTCGTAGGGACCTCGACTTCGCCAACCATCAGATCATCCCCAGAAAATTGATGGCATAGGTAATGGCTAACATGGTTTCTCCTTATTTTTGGTAACACGCCACGAACGTATCATGTTCGGAAAAGCACTTGCTCGCGGTGGAACTGCCAGACGGCGAAAACAAGCCCAATTGCCGCGTACAGCGCCGAGGAGGCCATCACGACGCCAAATTCCAGCGAGCCGGCCGTGCCGAGAAAGAGATCGCGCAGGATCAGGTTGGAGCCGAAGATCGGAATGGCATAGACCGGCAGGCCGAGAGTGAAATCGGGGATCAACATCACGGCCATCGCCGGAATGAGCACCACGAATTGCAGCGGCACGATGTAGTTCTGCGCCTCTTTGAAACTGCGGGCGAAGAGGCACACCGCGATCTCCAGCGCGCCGAACATCAGCGCGATGGGAAAAGCGGCCAGCAGCACGAGAAGCGCCGTCTGCATAGAGACCGTATACGTTACTGCCCCATCTGTTGCCCCCATTTCGGGCGGGGCGATCATGAAAGCGAGCAACATGCTGGTGATCGCCAGGATGAGGGCGGCCAGCGAGGTGGTGATGACCGCCAGCAGTTTGCCGCTCACCACCTGCACCCGCCCGGCGGGGGTCATCAGCAGCGGTTCGAGCGTCAGTCGCTCCTTTTCGCCGGCGGTCACGTCAATGGCGGTGTACATGCCGCCCACCAACCCCCACAGGATTATGAACATTGGCAGCATCATGGCGAGATACGCACCGCCCATCTGCTGCGGCGTGGCCAGGTTTTCGTGGCCGGTAGTGAACGGCGTGAGCAGGGTCACGTCCACGCCGCGCGCCGCCATCCGTTGGGCGACAACGCCCTGGGCAAAGGTCATTAGCAGTGTCTCCACCCGCGCCGTATGCACGCTGGCAGTCATCTTGCTCTTGTCGGAAAGGACGACAATCTGGCTGGGCTGCTTTTCTTGAGCCAGGTCTGCTTCGAAGTTTTCAGGAATGCGCAGCCCGACAAGCGCCTTTTCATCGCGCAGGAGCGGTTCGACATCTTCGCTCTCGATGACCTCGATAGACGGATCGGAACGCAGGAAGGCCATCAGCCCCGGCGCGTGCTCGCCGCCGGAAACCGCCACTGTGATCACCGCGCTCTCCTGCTTTTTGAACTGATCAGTCATCAGTTTCTGCGGCAGGATGATAAAGAGCGGCATGATCAGCGCCGGGCCGAGTATCATCGCCCAGAGTGTACGGCGGTCGCGCAGGGTATCCAGCATTTCTTTGAGCCAGACGATTAACACCGTTTTCATGGCTTCATCTCCTCGGCGTCAACGCCCACCAGTTGGACAAAGGCCTCCTCCAGCGTGGCCTGGCCGGTCTGCCGCCGCAGTTCTTCCGGCGCGCCACAGGCCGCGATCTGCCCGCGCTGGATAATAGCGATGCGGTTGCACAGGCGTTCGGCCTCGTCGAGGATGTGGGTGGAAAAGAGCACGCAGCGACCCTCATCCCGAAAGCGGCGGATCAGGTCACGCACGCCGCGCACGCTCATCACGTCCAGCCCGGCGGTGGGTTCGTCGAGCAGCATGGTGCGCGGGTTGTGGATCAGAGCGCGACCGAGGGCAACTTTCTGCTTCATGCCTTTCGAAAACGGATCGCAGCGGCGGTCGGCGTATTCGCCCATTTCCAGCAGGGCGATCAGTTCTGTGACGCGCCGTTCCAGCGGGGCTTCGTCCATGCCGTACAGAGCCGCCCGAAGTAGCGCAAGTGTTCGCGGGCGGTCAGGCGGCCGTAGAGGCCCCAATTCTCAGGCAGCACGCCAATGGCAGCGCGCACTTTTTCCGACGCGTGCCGCAGGTCATGCCCGTCCACAGCAGCAGTCCCGGAAGTGGGTCGCAGCACGGTAGCGAGCATGCGCAGGATGGTGGTCTTGCCCGCGCCGTTCGGCCCAAGCAAGCCCATCACCTCGCCGTCGCGCGCCGCGAACGAGACGCCGTTCACCGCCCGCACCGCGCCGAAGTGTTTGGTCAGGTTATTAACTGCGATCATTTTTCACCGGCCAGTGCTCCACCATACAGGTACTCTTCCAAGTTGGCTGACCAATCTGTGGGTCCTTCTAAGTCGAGTGAGCGTGCTGTTCGTAAGAACGCTATCTCTTGTTCTACAGCAGGCGATATGGTTTCGATAACAATCCACACGCGAGTGTTTGGTTCAAGTACGATTGGCTCAGCAGGGCGGAACACGGTGCCGTCAAATAGTGCTTCAATTGTTCTAGCCATGGATTTTCCTCCAACATTCCACGTCATGCAGACGTATAGCACAGATATACGCCCTATGCGCATGGCGCTCACAGGCTTCCTCGCGCCTGATTAACCGCCGAAACACTGAATCACCCCGGCTGGGAACGGTGGCGCCGCGTCGAGGCAGTCAGCGGGCGCTTGGCAACCAGCGTGACTTTATCGGTGATGACATACGTACCGACCACTTCCCAGCCTTCCAGGCCCAATTCGTTCAACGTGGCCTCCAGTTCATCTTCTTTCGGGCCGCGCCAGATGCTACCCAGACTGAAAACAGTGTATTCCCATTGATTTGTATCTGCCATTTTACGCTCCTTCGCAGTCTGTATGTTTCACGTGAAACGAGGCGTAAAACGTAATGTCCCGCCTTACGTTTTGCGTTTTACCATTATTTTGAGATTGTCAATTTTGAGGGCAAGTCGTTTCACGTGAAACGTTACATTTCCTGTTTACGAAAAACCAACCCGGCGGCCAGCAGCGCCGTGAAAATCAATCCCGCGCTGACCCCGAGCGCCGGCCAGGCGGCTTCTCCGCTGCCCAAGGTGATGGCTGCGCCCCAGCCGAACAACCTGCCAGGGGAATAGTCGCTGATGCGGGGTAGCGAGCCAATGCCGCCAATCAGGATGAGCGCGGCAAAGGATAGTCCGGCAGCGGCTCCCTGTGTCCGCGCCAGTGTACTGCACAACAAAGTAACCGCGATATAAACCAGAAAAACCAGCAGCATCAAACCATTGAGCGCCAGGAACGATCCCCACGGCAGCGCCTTGAAGAGCAGCAGCGTGTAGTACCAGCACCCCAGCGCAGCCAGCATCAGGCTGACGGCGAAAGTCAGCGCCTGAGCTGTGAATTTCGCCAGCAAAAACGTTCCACGTGAAACCGGACGCGTCAACATCAACGCCGCGGTGCCGCGCTCTTTCTCCTGGGCCACCATGCCCATCGTCATCAGCAATGCCAGCAGGATGCCGAACTGGCTCATATTCTTGACGTATTGCATCACTGCATCTGTCAGCGTCGGCGCGGGGATGATAGACGCCAGTTCGGGCGGCATGTTGGGGATGGTTTTCAAGATTTCAGGCGTGAACTTTGCCAAGAGCGGAGAACTTAAGCCAAAAGCAACCAGCACCGCCGCGACGATTAAAAATCTAAAGGTGCGCCATTGTTCGAGCAATTCTTTGCGCAAGACGATGACGAAATTCATGACACACCTTCCTTCACCAGTTGCAGAAAAACATCCTCCAGCGCCGGCTTGACCTCCACGTAGCGCGTCAACTCCAGTTTGGCCTGCGCTGCCGAAGCCAGCAATTCGCGGCGGGCAAAGGCCACATCCCTGACCGTGACCCGCGCCGTCTCACCCTCCAGACTGACGGCTATCACCCAATCCGCCTGGCGCAGTGAATCAGCCCAGCGGCGCAGTGATTCGCTTTCGATGGCCTCCAACTCGAACACCGGCACGGCGTACTGCGCCAGCAGCGCCTCCCGCGGCGACTGGACGACCAGTTTTCCGTGATTGATGATGCCAACCACGTCACAGATACGCTCCACGTCGGCCAGGATGTGCGTGGACATGAACACGGTACAACGGCCGCGCAGGCTGTCAATCAGTTTTAGCACGTCCTTGCGCCCGGCAGGATCCAAGGCGCTAACCGGCTCATCCAGAAACAGCACGGACGGGCGGTGAATGAGCGCCGCGCCCAATCCCAGCCGCTGCCTCATACCGCGCGAGAATCCGCCGATGCGCCGTTTTCGGGCCTCATATAATCCAATCTGTTCAAGCAGTTCGCGGATACGCGCCTTGCGCTCGGTGGTGGAAATGCCGTACAAGCGGCCAAGATAATCGAGGAATTCCAACGGCGTCATCCAGGGATAAAAGGCCGCTTCCTCAGGCAGATGACCAATGGTGCGGGATAAAGCGCGTCCGTCGGCAGCGAGGTCAATTCCAGCAACTGTGGCCCGGCCCGCGGTCGGGCGCGCCAGGCCGGTCAGGATGCGGATGGCCGTCGTCTTACCGGCCCCGTTCGGGCCGAGGAAGCCGAAGACCACGCCTGGTTCGACAGTCAGGTCCAGTCCGTCGAGGGCGCGCACCGCGCCGTAGACTTTCGTCAGCGATTCGATCTGGATGGCAGTCATTCTTCAATCTCTTCTTCCCGGCCGGCGACGAAATACACGATCGGTCCGATGAAGTTGACGAGAACGATTACCACCGCCCAGAGCCATTTGGGGCCTTTCGTGCGCGGGCGGCGGAGCAAATCGGCCAGCGCGGCGATCATCAGCGCCAGCTGGATGACGAGGATTGGCACGAGAAAGGGGATGTATTGACGGATTTCTTCCATTTACTTCTTCTCTTTCGGCAGATTCTGCTGCCCCAGCGCGACCATGCCGCTGATGCCGCCCAGGTTCATCGTGTCCACCGCGCTGGATGGCACGATGATCAGCGCGCCCTTCTCTTTCAGGCCCTCGAAGAGCATGTTCATCGCCCGCAGGTGCAGGGCGGTAGGGTTGTCAATGTAAGCCTTGGATGCCTCGGCAAACGAAGCCGCGATCTGCATCTCGGATTCGCCCAGGATGACGCGCGCCTGGCGCTCGCGCTCGGCCTGCGCCTGGCGGGACATGGCGTCCTCCAGTTCCTGTGGGATGACAATATCGCGGATTTCGACCGACTGCACGGTGATGCCCCACGGCGTGGTGCGCTCGTCAATAATTCGTTGCAGTTCAGCGTCCATCTTGGCGCGCCCGACCAGAATGTCGGCCAGGACGCTTTGCCCAATGACTTCGCGCAGGGCGGTCTGGGCGGCCCAGGCGATGGCAGCGCGGTAATCGGCCACTTCCAGGGCGGCTTTCTCCGCGTCCCAAACGACCCAGAACAGCACCGCGTCCACATCCACCGGCACGGTGTCTTTGGTCAGTGTCTTCTCTGCCGAGAAGGGCGCCACCATCACGCGGTGGTCAATCCAACTGCTGGCCGAATCAACGATCGGGATCAGCCAGAACATGCCGGGACCGGCCAGTTTGTGGAATTTACCCAGCCGCAGGATGATGGCCTTTTCCCACTGCAAGGCTACCTTCAATGCAAACAGGATATAGACGCCTATCAACGTCAGGCCGATGGTCGTGCTGCCGGTGATATTATCCACCACGCCGTTTTCGGACATGAGGATGGCGCTCAAAATGGCCGCCAGCATGAAAATTCCGAACAACGCCCCGGCGACGCCCGGAATGTGCGGGTCGGGCTGTTGGCTCCTCTGGCGGGTGGATTGTTCTTTAGACATAGTTGTCGGGCTCATTTCATTCTCCTTTTTTGGGTGCAGGTTGAGGGTCTGGATTTGAATTGTCATCCATGACAGGCTGCCAGGTGGCAGCCTGGTCTTGCAGGATTTTGGTCAGCTCTTCCGGCGAGACGCCCAGACGGGCTGCGTCGGCCAGATAGCGTTGGGTGAGGTCTTCCACTGCCTCTTGCCGGATGTTCTCGATCATCTCCGGCGGCGGCATCTCCAGGATGTACGTGCCGCGCCCCTGCTGGGTCGAGATGACGCCCGATTCGTCCAGAATGCGGTAGGCGCGGGCGACGGTGTTGAAGTTGACGCGCAATTCCAAAGCCAGGGCGCGCACGGTGGGCAGTTGGTCGCCCGGCTTGAGTCTCCCGGTGGCAAGCATTTCTTTGATGCGCTCGACAACCTGGATATAAATCGGTATTCCGGAGCGAAAGTCAATTTCGAGGTTCATAGGGAAATTGTATCATTGTCGCATTGTATAATTGTATTATTGTACTAATTGTATACCATTTTCCGGTTTTGTCAAGCCCCTTTGTGGCAAATATTCCCCTCGCCCGCCGCGCGGAGCGGGAAGTTATTTTCAACACAGAGGCGTACAGCGGCTGTTTGCGGTAGTACCTAAACCAGTGGTAGAATCATTTTTAGAGGTTTAGATTCAGGAGATGAACTATGGAACAACAAACTGGTACTTTCGCCGTCAAAAAAGGACTGGCGCAAATGCTTAAAGGTGGCGTCATCATGGACGTGGTCACGCCCGAGCACGCCAGGATCGCCGAAGAGGCCGGCGCGTGCGCGGTCATGGCTTTGGAACGCGTCCCGGCCGATATCCGCGCCCAGGGCGGCGTGGCGCGCATGTCGGACCCGGAACTGATCCTAAAAATCATGGACACGGTCTCCATCCCGGTGATGGCAAAATGCCGCATCGGGCATTTCGTCGAGGCACAGATTCTCGAATCGCTCGGTGTGGACTACATTGACGAATCCGAGGTGCTGACCCCCGCCGATGAAGAGCATCACATTTTGAAGCACAACTTCAAGGTCCCGTTCGTCTGCGGCTGCCGCAACCTGGGCGAGGCGCTGCGGCGCATCGGTGAGGGCGCGGCGATGATGCGCACCAAAGGCGAGGCCGGCACCGGCGACGTGGTCGAGGCCGTCCGCCATGCGCGCGCCGTGCTGGGCGAAATCCGCCGCCTGACCACCATGGCCGACGAAGAACTGATGGCCTACGCCAAAGAGATCGGCGCGCCGTATGAACTGGTCAAAGAGACCAAGGAAGCAGGCCGCATGGTGGTGGTCAACTTTGCGGCCGGGGGTATCGCCACGCCCGCGGATGCCGCCCTGATGATGCAGCTCGGTGTGGACGGCGTCTTCGTCGGCTCGGGCATCTTCAAATCCGGCGACCCGGCCCGGCGCGCCGCCGCCATCGTCAAGGCCACCACCCACTTCCGCGACGCCTCCATCCTGGCCGAGGTGAGCAAGAATCTCGGCGAGCCGATGGTGGGGCGTAATGTGTCCCAGATGCCAGAAGGCGAGAAGATAGCCGGGAGAGGCTGGTAACGTGAGGACCTCTTGCGAAGCATCTTGAAAATCCGCTACTACATCGATCCAGTGACAGATTCTCTCCACATCTTCAATCACCAAGTCACCGAAGACGAGGTGGAAGAAATCCTGGCAAGGCCGGGCGAGGATCGTCAAGGCTACGAAGGTGCCCGAATAGCTATCGGTCAAACAAAAGCTGGCCGGTATCTACGAGTTATTTACGTACCTGACCCGCAGGCTGGCAGCATCTTTGTAATAACCGCGTATGAGCTGCATGGAAAAGCTCTCGCCGCGTACCGACGGCGTAAACACAGGAGAAAAGAATGAAACACAATCGTTTTCCACCGGGATGGGATGAGATGCGGGTGAAGCAAGTCCTGGCACACTATGAGTCTCAATCCGAGGACAATGCTGCTGCCGAGGACGAAAAAGCATTCAAAGGCAAAGCACGCACCGTCATTGAAGTTCCAATTGAGCTAATGCCGGTTATCCGCGAAATCATCGCGCAATACGAGGCCGTTGGACACGCCTGATGCCCAAAAAGCACCTATGAAAATCGGTATCCTTGCCATCCAAGGCGATTTCGCCGAACACATTGCCATGCTCCGCCGCCTCAATGTGGAGACCGCCGAGGTGCGCCTGCCTGCCCATCTCAAAGGGCTGGATGGGTTGATCATCCCCGGCGGCGAATCGACCACCATCGGCAAACTCGCCGTGGACTACGGCATGATGGGGCCATTGCGCAAATTTGGCAAAAGCCACGCCATTTGGGGCACCTGCGCCGGAGCGATCTTTCTCTCGAAGGACGCCCATCGTGATCAGCCACTTTTGGGCCTGATGGACATCACCCTCCAGCGCAACGCCTTTGGCCGCCAGGTGGATTCCTTCGAAGCCGATATAGATATTGAGCAGTTGAAGCAAGCCACCAATACCACTGCGCCCTATCATGCCGTCTTCATCCGCGCCCCGATCATCGAGTCGGTCAGCGGCGCTGCGGAAATCCTGTCCGCTTTGCCGGATGGCCGCATCGTTGCCGCGCTGCAAGGCAAACTGCTCGCCACCTCGTTCCACCCAGAATTGACCGACGACGACCGTTTCCACCGTTACTTCCTGCAACTCGCAACGCCTAACTCCTAACTCGTCACTCGTCACCTCCCATGTCCGTCCGTTCGCTCGACCTCCTCGACCTGCCCTCCCTCGCCCGCTACCGTCGAGACGTGCTACCCCTCGACAGCGCGCGGACGTTGACGCGCGGCAATCCGCTCGGCGCGGCGGCACTGCTTTCGTACCTGAACCCGCGCCGCCATATCTACACCGCCGTCAGCACGGATGGCGCCGTCTCCTTCATTGGGCAGGTTGCCCAGCAATACGGCGAGACCTTTGCCCGGCTCTCTTTTCTGGCTCCCAGCGCGGCGCTCGACGGGGGCGAGATGGCCCTGCTCGACCATCTCGCCGCGCAAGCCGGAGAGTGGGGCGCGCTGCACTTGCTGGCCGAAGTGGACGAGCAGTGCATTGTTTTTAAATCCCTGCGTAAATCCGGTTTCTCGATGTACGCCTGGCAGAGGGTCTGGAAATTGGCCGAACTGCCTCCCCATCAAAATGTCCCGGCCTGGCAGGAAACTGTTTCGAGCGACCTCATTGCCATCCAAAGCATGCACAGCCAGATCGTCCCGGCCCTGATCCATCCGGTGGATTCTGCCCCGCGCAAACCAGGCGGCTTGGTATGCAAGACGAAGGGTGAGATGAAAGCCTACATCAACCTGGATAGCGGCCCGGCGGGGATCTGGCTGCAACCGCTGGTACACCCTGATTCGGATTGCGTGCCGGAAAAATTCTCAGCCCTGCTGGATGATATCCCGCTGCGCGCCGGACGCCCGGTTTACGTCTGTGTGCGCTCGTACCAGGCCTGGCTGGAATCGGCGCTCGAAGGCTTGGGCGCGGAAGCCGGCCCGCGTCAGGCTGTGATGGTCAAGCGGCTGGCAAAAATGCAGAAGGTCGAGGAAAAAATCCCGGTCATGGAAAAAGCCCTCAAGCCCGCTACGCCGATTGCGAGTTTGAAGGAAATGTTGTATAGTGGCAAAGAGAAGGAATGAAAAACGCCGTCGTTCAGAAAGTCGTTCACAAAATCAACCTGCGCGACCAGAAGAGCGATTTCGCTTACTGGCAGAGGCAACCTCCCGCCGCGCGCCTCGCCGCGCTGGAGGAAATCCGCCAGGAATACCATCGCTGGAGATACGGTGCTGAACCAAGATTTCAAAGAGTTTATACAATCGTTAAACGCTAATGGCGTCCGCTATCTGGTTATCGGCGGCTATGCAGTTGCCTTTCACGGCCACCCGCGTTACACCAAAGACATGGATGTCTGGATTGCGATGGATGCCGAGAATGCCGCGAACATGGTCAAGGCTTTGGATCAATTCGGTTTTGCCTCGCTGGGCCTCAAGGCAGCGGATTTTCTCACCTCCGACCAGATCATCCAGTTAGGTTATCCTCCCAATCGAATTGACGTGATCACAACCGCCACTGGTGTGGATTTCGAGACCTGCTACGCCGCGCAAGTCCAGTCGGAGGTGGACGGCGTTCTGGTCAACTTCATTGATCTTGAAAACCTGAAGCGCAACAAAATGTCCGCCGGGAGGCACCAGGATTTGGCGGATGTGGAAAATTTGAATGAATAGACTCCCGGAAGCAGCCGCACTGATGGCTTACAGGAAATACCAATGACCCAACTCCGCATCACCGACGACCTCGACGCCCTGCTCGGCGTCCTGCCAGAAGACATCGTCGCGGCTGTCCATAAAGCCAATAATTACGACAACCTGCTCGAAATCATCCTCGACCTGGGGCGTGTGCCTACCGCCCGCTTCGTCGAGAACGAGATCGTCCTGAGCAGCAAGGAAATCGCCCGCGCCGAGATTGACTACGTGGACGAGCGCATCGGCGAGTTCGACGCCGACAACCGCGCCGGCATCCAGCGCACCCTGCACCGCATCTCGGCCATCCGCAACCGGCGCGGTCACATCGTCGGGCTGACCTGCCGCGTCGGGCGCGCCGTCTACGGCACGGTGGACATCCTCCAGGATATCATCGAATCGGGTAAGTCGCTGCTCATTTTGGGTCGCCCGGCGGTCGGCAAGACCACCCTGCTGCGCGAGGCCGCCCGCATCCTGGCCGAGTCCAAACGCGTCATCATCGTGGACACCTCCAACGAGATCGGCGGAGACGGCGACGTGCCACATCCCGCGGTCGGCAAGGCGCGCCGGATGCAGGTCAAAGTGCCGACGCATCAGCACGAGGTGATGATCGAGGCGGTCGAGAACCATAATCCCGAAGTCATCGTCATTGATGAGATTGGCCGCGAACTGGAAGCCGCCGCGGCGCGCACCATCGCCGAGCGCGGCGTCCAGCTCATCGGCACGGCGCACGGCAACACCCTCGACAACCTGCTACTCAACCCGACCCTCTCCGACCTGGTCGGCGGCATCGAAGCCGTCACCCTCTCGGACGAAGAGGCCCGTCGGCGCGGCACGCAGAAGACCGTCCTCGAGCGCCGCGCCCCGCCCACCTTTGATGTCCTGGTCGAAATCCAGCAGCGCGACCGGCTGGCGGTCCACATGGATTTGGCCCAGTCGGTGGACGCCCTGCTGCGCGGCTTTCCCCTGCCGCCGGAGATCCGCGCCCGGGATGCCGAGGGCCGGATTCAGATCGAGAAAGCCGCGCCCGCGCCCAGGTCCAGACCTGAGTCGGGGTTCCGTATCGAGAACCAAAGCGGGCCACGCCGGACCATTCAACCGGCTGCCGCGCCGCAAACGTCACCCCGTCCCGAAGCTGTTCCCGCCCGCCCCCTGCAGACGGTGCGCGTCTTCCCGTACGGTGTGGCGCAGAACCGGCTGATGCAGGCCGCCAAGCGGCTGGGAGTCCCGGCGGTGGTGGTGAAAGAGGTCAACGAGGCGAACGTGCTGGTCACGTTGCGCTCCTACTATCGCGACCGCCAGCGGACTGTGGTGGACGCCGAGCATCGCGGCATGCCGATCTACGTGCTGCGGGCGAATACCGTCAGCCAGATGGAGCAGTTCCTGAGCGACCTGTTCAACCTTTCGGAAGTTCAGACCCCGCCGGGCGAAATGGAGGGTGTCGCTCAACAGACGCAGGCCGCCATCGCCGCGGTGCTCAACGGCGAGCGCTGGGTGGATCTACCCGCCGGCCCGGCCACCGTGCGTCGTCTCCAGCACGAGATGGCCCGCCAGGCGGAGCTGATCTCACATTCGTATGGGAAAGAGCCGCGAAGGCATGTGCGGATTTTCAGAGAGTAGATGATCAGAGAGTAGAGAGTAGTGCAAACCCTGCGCGACTCTCTACTCGCCACAACTACTCTCTATTCTCCACTCTCTACTCTCCTCACCCCATGTTCATTACCCTCGAAGGCCCCGAAGGCTCCGGCAAGACCTCGCACATCAAACCCCTGGCTGAATGGCTGGCGGGACAGGGCTATCGCGTCCACACGGCGCGCGAGCCTGGCGGCACGTCCATCAGCGAGCAGATCCGCGCCGTCATTCACGATCTAAAGAATACCGAGATGCACCCGCGGGCAGAGACGCTGCTCTACCAGGCGGCGCGGGCGCAAATCGTGGAGCAGGTCATCCGCCCGAAACTGGCCGAGGGCTATATCGTGCTGTGCGACCGCTACGCCGATTCGACGCTGGCCTACCAGGGCTACGGCCACCAGCAGGATTTGGATCAGGTGCGCGCGCTTGTCCGCTACGCCACCGGCGGGTTGACTCCCGACTTGACGATTTTGCTGGATTTGGATGTGGAAGTGGGGTTAAAACGTAAAATGAAAAACGTAAGTGAGTGGAACCGGCTCGACGCGTACACGATTGAATTTCACCGCCGCGTGAGAGCGGGCTACCTGGAAATGGCAAGGCAGGAGCCGGGGCGATGGGTTGTGGTGGATGCGTGCCAAGAGTGGGAGGGGGTACATCAACAAATAATAACTTTGATTTTAGAACGAATCAAAAACGCGTGAGCCTCGCCGCCCACGCGTTCCTCTCCCACCAATCACTCATCACTCAAACCCCATCCCCATATCCGCGCCGCCCATCCCTCCTCCCCCTAAATCAGGGATCTCCTTCTCGATCTCCTCCGGGCTTTGACCCTTCTCCAGGCGGTTTATCACTTCATCAAACTCAGGCGGCATTTCCTCGCCCAATTCTTTCCCCATTTTTCGCATCATGCGGCCCATGGCTTGCGGATCGTCTTCCAGCCCGGCCAGCGCGGAGGGATCGGAGAAGTCGCCGGCCAGATCGTCCATGCGGCTTTCCTCGGATTTCGCCACGCGCACGCGCGGCACGCGCCGGCGGACGTGGTCGCTCAGACAGTGGGAACAGGCGACGGGTCGCGCGCCGTATTCGCTATAGGAAAGGTAAATCTCAAAGCGTTTGTGACAGTCCAGGCAGATGTAATCGTATGTTGGCATGTTCTGATTTTACCAAGAATCTAAAGGTTTTTGAGACCTTATGAATTTTAACCGTCCCGCAGGTTTGAGTAAATCAACCCTGAATCGATCGAAGGAAACCTGCCGAGTAGGCCTTCGGCGGGACGTTCCGCGAAACAAATTTTTACCGAATTGGCTCCACTGCAAAAAGCAAAATTTTATAACGCCAAGACGCCAAGAAAAACAAAATCTGTTTCAAAAAAAATAAAGCCAAAGGGCGTTGCGATGGAATTTTCTCGAAGTAGAACTTAAAATTCTTTGCGGCTTTGCGCCTTTGCGTTGAAAAAAGGGTTTTTGCCGAAGGCCTACTCGGCAGTAGACTCCGAATTTGAATATGAAAGTTCATTCGTGTTTCGGGTACAATTGAGAGATGACCTCTGACCTAGACTTCAACCTCTTCCATCCCCAGCCGCTGCTGATCGTGATCTCTGGGTCATCCGGCGTGGGAAAGGACACCGTGCTGCACCGCATGAAAGAGCGCAATATGCCCTTCCACTTTGTCGTCACGGCCACCACCCGCCCAAAGCGCGAGAACGAGGTGCACAGCAAGGATTACTTCTTCGTCTCGAAAGACGAGTTCGCCCGCATGATCGAAGCCGACGAACTGCTCGAATACGCCATTGTCTATGACGACTACAAAGGCATCCCCAAGCAGCAGGTGCGTGAGGCGCTCGCCTCGGGCCAGGACGTGGTCATGCGCATTGACGTGCAGGGCGCGGCCACCATTCGCAAGCTGGCGCCGGATGCCCTGCTCATTTTCCTCACCACCGCCAGCGAAGAGGAAATGGTCAGCCGGCTGAAAGGACGCAAATCCGAGAACTCCGCGGGGCTGGCTTTGCGCATCGCCACCGCCCGCCAGGAATTAAAACGCATTGACGAATTCGATTACGTCATCGTCAACTCGGATTTTCACCTGGATGAGACAGTGGACACGCTGGCTGCCATTATCCAGGCCGAGCATCACCGCGTCAAGCCGCGCAAGGTGAGTTTATAACTTCGAAAGGAAAACCGTGAGTCAATATCCAACCCCAGCGCCATATTCACAACCACCCCAACCCCAGGTTGTGCGCGTCAATATGCCCAACGTCAAGCCGTATGCCACTTACACCCTGATCGGCCTGACGGTTTTCATCTACCTGCTCCAATTGCTCGGCCAGCAGTTCAATTTCGATATCGTGACCTCCCTCGGCATCAAGTATGGCTACTTTATCCTCAAAGGGCAGATCTGGCGACTGGTGACGCCGGTCTTCCTGCACGGTTCGTTCCTGCACATCGCTTTCAATATGTATGCCCTGTTCAATTTCGGCCAGGGCATCGAAGCACGTTTTGGGCGCTTCCGCTTCCTGGCGCTTTATTTTCTAAGCGCATTCGCTGGGAACGTGCTCTCGTTCGTGCTAACCCCGGCCGCCTCGCTGGGCGCCTCGACCGCGGTCTTTGGCCTGTTGGCTGCGGAAGGTATCTTTCTATTCCAAAATCGCGAGCTGCTGCGTGAGCAGTTCCGTCGCGTCATTACCAGTATTCTCTACATGGCAGCCATCAACCTGATTTTCGGCTTCACCACTTCCGGCATTGACAACTGGGGACACATCGGCGGCCTGCTGGGCGGCGTGCTCTTCACCTGGTTCGGCGGCCCGCGCTGGAAAGTGGAGGGTGTCTTCCCGTCCTTGCATGTGGTGGACGAGCGCGATGGTCACGGGTTGCTCGCCGGGACGACAGCCGTGCTGCTGGCCTTCATCCCGCTGGCGGCCCTGGGCTGGATCTGGCTGGTGGGCAAGTGACCACCTGGGTGGTGACGGTGACCAAAAACATAAATCCGTCCGGCAAACAAGGCTTGCTGCGCAGCCTGCTGACAGCGAGTGTTGTCATCCTTCTGCTCATCGGACTTGCCTATACCCTTCGCTCGCAAATCCTGACCGGCGTGGCCGACTTCCTGATCGTAGAGGATCGCCTCCAAACGGCGGAGATGATCTTCGTGCTAAACGGGGATCACGACACACGTCCGTTTCGAGCCAGCGAACTGTATCAGCAGGGGATCGCCCCACTCATCGTCATCGCCCGGGCCGAGAGCCTGCCGGCTGAAAAACTTGGCCTGGCGCCCAACGATACCGATGTGTCCATTGGTGTGATGAAAGCGCTTGGCGTACCGCCCGAAAAGATCGTCGTTCTCCCCTTCGAAGGAGGCACAACCAGCACTTTCGACGAGGCGATTGCGCTGCGCCAATATATTGAATCCCAAGATATTCGCAGCATCATTCTCCTCACTTCCGCCTTTCACACCCGCCGCGCCAGGTGGATCTTCGACAAGGAGCTTGCCGGGCTGCCGGTCAGGCTCGAGGTCGCGGCTGTGCCACACTACGGATTTGACGAGACCAATTGGTGGCAAAGCGAGGATGGATTGATCACGCTGAACAATGAGTACATAAAGTTGGCCTATTACTTCGTGAAATATCGCTGATGATAATTGGGGAGATACCCGTATCTCTTCATTACAAAAAGCGTTCTATCAATCAAATACCACCCGCCAGGAGGAATCAGATGAGCACTGCGAATATGCCTGAAATGGAAGGCGAAGTTTACTTTCCATCACAACAGGTAATCGAGCAAGCCTATGTCAAAGACTGGGATGCGATCGCCAAACGCGCCAGCGCCGACCTGTCCGGTTTTTGGGAAGAACAGGCCGGGGAACTGGAATGGTTCCAGAAATGGGACAAAGTGCTGGACGATTCGGACAAACCTTTCTTCAAATGGTTTGTCGGGGGCAAGGTCAACATCACCCACAACTGCATTGACCGCCATCTAAAGACCTTCCGCAAGAACAAATTGGCGCTTTTTTGGGAAAGCGAAGATGGCAAGCTGGAGCGCACATTTTCCTACTTTGCCGTCAACCGCGAAGTCAACCGCATGGCCAACATCATCAAGGCCATGGGCGTGCAGAAGAGCGACCGGGTCACCATCTACATGGGACGCATCCCTGAGATCATCTTCGCCATGCTGGCCTGCGCCAAGATCGGCGCCGTCCACTCGGTGGTCTTCGGCGGCTTCTCGGTGGACGCCCTGCAGGGGCGCATCGAGGACAGCCTATCCAAGCTGGTCATCACCTGCGACGGCAGTTACCAGAACGGCAAGGTCGTCGAACTCAAGCGCACGGTGGATGCCGCCCTCAAAGGCTGCGCCAGCGTTGAAAACGTTGTCGTGGTCAAGCGCACCGGTCACGAGGTGCCGATGGAAGCCGGGCGCGACCACTGGTACCACGACATGTGCGCCCTGCCCATCGCCAACGGCAAGTGCGCCACCGAAGTGATGGATGCGGAGGACCCGCTCTACATCCTATACACCTCCGGCTCGACCGGCAAACCGAAGGCCATTGTTCACACGCATGGCGGTTATATGGTCGGCGTTTACACCACCCTGAAATATGTCTTCGACCTGAAGGACGACGATCGCTGGTGGTGTGCCGCGGATCCGGGTTGGGTAACAGGACACTCTTACATCGTCTACGGGCCGATGCTCAACGGCGCGACCTCGTTCATGTTCGAGGGCGGCCCGGCTTACCCCTATCCCAATCGCTGGTGGCAGTGCATCGAACGCTTTGGGATCACGGTCTTCTACACCGCCCCAACCGCCATCCGCGGCCTGATGCGCTTCGGCGAGGCCTGGCCGAACAAGCACGACCTCTCCTCCCTGCGCCTGTTGGGTTCGGTCGGCGAACCGATCAACCCCGAGGCCTGGAAGTGGTACTACCGCGTCATCGGCAAGGAACGATGCCCGATCATGGATACCTGGTGGCAGACCGAGACCGGCATGTTCATGATCACCCCAACTCCGAGCGTGCCGCTCAAGCCCGGCTCCGGGACGCGTCCGTTCTTTGGACAGGAAGCCGAAATCTTGAACGAAGAAGGCCAACCTCTCCCGGACGGCGAAGAAGGCTATCTGGTGCTCAAGAATCCCTGGCCGGCCATGCTGCGCACCATCTATGGCGACCCTGAGCGTTACGTCGAGCAGTATTGGAGCAAGTACCCCGGAAAGTACCTGACCGGCGACTCGGCCAAGCGCGATAAAGATGGCTACTTCTGGATCATCGGGCGCGTGGACGACGTAATCAAGGTCTCCGGGCATCGCCTGGGCACGGCGGAGGTCGAATCGGCCCTGGTCAGCCACCCGGCTGTAGCCGAGGCGGCCGCCATCGGTTTGCCGCACGATATCAAAGGGCAAGCCATTCACGTCTTCTGTCTGCTGCGGAGTGGATTCAGCGCCTCACCCGAACTGGCCGAGGAGCTGCGCCAGCATGTCGCCACCCACCTGAGCCCCATCGCCCGCCCGGAGGAAGTCAAATTCGTGGACCAGCTTCCCAAGACCCGCTCCGGCAAGATCATGCGTCGTGTGCTCAAGGCGCGCGCTCAGGGTTTGCCGGAAGGCGACCTCTCGACATTGGATGAGTAAGAGAACGCTGCATCGAATGTCACGAATTGACCGAAATTTTTAGCCTGCACTGGCAGCAGGCCAGGGAGAAATTCGCGAAAATTCGATGCAAAAACAGAATGGACGCTTATTTCCAATAATATCTATTTTCACCCAATTGCTTCCTTGAGCTTCCTCGCCAGCTCACCGAAATGCGCCGTGTAGCGCATCTCATCCAGGCGCGGGCGGGGCAAATCCACGCTTAAATCCAACTTAATGCTGCCCGGCCGCTGGGTCAGCACCAGCACTCGGTCGGCGAGGAAGAGCGCCTCGCTGATCGAGTGCGTCACCATCAGCACGGTTTTTTGCCGCGCCTGACAGATGCGCAAAAGCTCGCTCCACATGCGCTCACGCGTCAGGGCATCCAGCGAGCCGAATGGTTCGTCGAGCAGCAAAATATCCGGGTCGTGGATCAGAGCGCGTGCAATCGCTACGCGCTGGGCCATGCCGCCAGAGAGGTCACGCGGCCAGGAAGACTCAAAGCCCTGCAAGCCGACCAGGTCAATCAGTTCCTGGGCTTTGATTTGCGCCTGGCTGCCGTTCACACCTTCCAGTTCGAGGGGCAGGGTGATGTTGGCATGCACCGTCCGCCAGGGCATCAGATTGGATTGCTGGAAGACCACGCCAATCCGGGGTTGCTGGCCGCCGGCAATGGTTGCCGACTGCGCAACCATTATGGTTGCCGACTGCGCAACCACATAGGAGAACGTACCGGAAGTCGGCGTGAGCAGACCGGCCAGAATCCGCAACAGGGTGCTCTTGCCACTCCCGGATGGCCCCAAGACACAGACGAACTCCTGCGGGCAGACAGTGAACGAGACAGCCTCCAACGCCTCCAGCCCGCCATTGGTGGCGTCAGGGAAGGTCACGCTCAAGTCGCGGACGACGAGAATAGGGTCAGAGGAAGAAGTCATAACGATTCGGCTTACGTTTCACGCTTTACGATTTACGTAAAAACGCAAAGCGTAAAACGTAAATCAGGGCAGAAAATCGTTGGTAAACGCTTTCGACAAATCCAAAGGTTTCGAGATCAGGCCCATCTCCAGCAGGACGGCTTGAGTGTTCTCCCAAGCCTGCGGTTCAGAATAACCGATCCGGTCGGCTTTCCACAAGCCAATGGAGGTCGCCAGCACCTGTTTCTGTATCGCCTGGTCGGCCTGCTCCAGATTTTCAACATAGCCTTTGCAGATTTCATAAGCCTCATCGGGATGGTCAATCGTGTACTCCAACCCGCTCAGAAATGCCTTTACCATGCGCTGGACCAGTTCGGGGTTCCCGACAATGGTTTTTTCGTTGGTAATCAAGCCATTGGAGGCCAGTTGCACGTAATCGGCGACGCGCAGTTCGGTCAGTTCGTAACCCTCGGCGCGCAACTTTACCGGCTCATTGGCAATGTAGACAACGACTGCCTGATCGCGGTCGGTGGCGAGGGCCTCCACCTGAGTATAGCCGATTGAGTCGAGGGTCACATCCGCCTCGTTCAGCCCGCCGGCATGAAGCAGGGCGCGCAGGCCGATGTAATTGGCCCCATACAGCCCCGGAAGGCCGATGGTCTTGCCGCGCAAATCGCCAGGGGAGAGGATGCCCTGTTCGGATTTGGCAATCACCGAGACGGGATACTGCTGGTACCAGGCTGCAACATACACGATTGGCAGCCCTTGAGCGCGCGCCAGCAGCACTTGCTCGCCGGAGACGATCGCAAACTGAAGCTCGTTTGCCCCGACGAGGGCGGCAGCTTGATTCTCATCCATGTGAGAAAATTCGACGTCAATACCGGCATCGCGAAAATAGCCTTTTTCCGCGGCCACGTAAAGCGGAGCAAACTGCACGTCGGGCCTGTATCCCATGCTCAACGTGATGGGCTTTGGCGCGCAGGCCGTCAGCAAGAGTAAAACGAAAAGCGAAAAACGTAAAACCTTTCTCATGATGTAATCTCCTATTCTTTGAAAATTTTGATACCGCTTTCAACGGTTTTCTGCAACGCGTCAAGGCTTTTTTCCGTTACAACGGGGGGACGCGCAAATCTTCAAACCTGTCAACTTGCTAACGTTCCAACGTCTCCTGCCAGATCAAAAGTTTGCTCTCCATAAACGACACAATGCCATACAGCCCCAGCGCCATGACGACCAGGGTAAACACCGCCACGAAGACCAGCGCCGTGTCATACTGGCCGCGTGCCACGTTGATGAGGAAACCCAACCCTTTATCCGCACCGACCAGTTCACCCACCACCGCCCCGATGACCGAGAGCGTGGCGCCGATGCGCAATCCGCCGAGCAGGATGGGCAGCGCGGCGGGAAGCTCCAGGTGGCGCAGGATCTGCCAGCGCGTGGCGCGCAACGAGCCCATCAGGTCGTGCAGGGGACGCGGCGTCGCCCGAATGCCGACCACCGTGTTGACCAGCACCGGAAAGAAGACGATCAGCGCGCAGATCAGCATCTTGGAGAACATCCCCGGCCCGAACCAGATGACCAGCAGCGGTGCAATGGCGACAATCGGAATGGCCTGCGTGGCGACCAGATAGGGGGCCAAAAGCCGCTCGAACAAGCGGGATTTAGCCAGCAGATATCCCAATGCAGTGGCAAAGATCGTCCCGGCCAGCAGGCCGAGCAAGATCTCCTCCAATGTCACCGCGGTGTGCAGGAGCAGGCTGCCGTCGGTGAGGGCGCGCAGGAAACGCGTCCAGACCTGGCCCGGCGAGGGCAGGATGAAGGCCGGCAGGCCCGAGGCGCGGCTGACGACCCACCAGGCGAGCAGCGCGACGACAAATGAGACCGCCGCACTCCAATAGTTGCGGCGGCGCGAGGCTGTCCTGCCCCGTCGGCCAGGGAGCGACATCGTCCCCTTTAGGGAAGTCGAAGCGTTCAGCCCTGGCCTGAGCAGGGCGAACGGCCGGAGGCTGCGGGATGATTTGCGGAGGAGGTTTATGTCCATAATTTTCATCTGTCATTGCGAGGGTCGAGTAGCCCCACAGGGGCGTATCGAGACCCGAAGCAATCTCATGGCCCGCGAGGAGACTGCTTCGCGGAGTACGCTCGCAGTGACATAAAACAACTGCCCCGCAGGGCTGCCTGCGGGGCGAGGTGAAGACGACCGGCGCGGATATTCTCTGCCAGAAAATGCCCCGAAAACGGAATCGTTTTCGGGGCAAGCATAGCAAAGCGGACCCGCTTTGGGTCAGCGCACACCTTCTTCTATCCGGACTGTAACCGTCGGCTCCGGAGTTCCACCGGATCATGCCTGAGATTCTTCGCTGCTCCTTCGCTGTGCTCAGGACATGGCTCAGAATGACATACAGGCTCGCGGGCTTTACCGCCGATCGGGAATTTCACCCTGCCCCGAAGGTCTATATTCAATTGTACGAGATTATATCCCGCTCACGACAACGTGTCAAACCTCTCTTGATGGTTACGCCTTGAGGATGCACTCCACCGGGCAAACGGCGATGCACTGAGGCGCGTCGTGGTGACCGACACACTCCACGCAGGTGGCGGCATCAATGACGTAGAGAATGCCGTCACCTTCGCTGATCGAATCGGTCGGGCATTCCGGCACGCACGCGCCACATGCGATGCACTCTTCGGTGATTTTCATTGCCATAGTGTGTTTCTCCTGATTTTGATTAAAGTTAACCTTAAAATTACTTTATAGGCGCATGGGTGTCAAATGACAAATGTCTTGGGTTTAACTGATTTTGTCACCGGTTATTAATAAAAACGCCTCCGCCACTTGCGGGTCAAAATGCTTGCCCGCCTGTTCGCGAATGTATTTCGTGGTTCTGTCCTGCGACCAGGCCTTGCGGTAGGGACGGTCGGAGAGCAGGGCATCCCAGACGTCCACCACGGCAAAGATGCGCGCCGCCAGCGGGATTTGCTCGCCTTTCAACCCACGCGGATAGCCGGAGCCGTCCCATTTCTCGTGATGCCCGGCGGGGATATCCAGCGACTGACGCAAATAAGCGATTGGTGAAAGCATCTCGACGGCAAACTGTGGGTGTTGGCGCATGATGACCCACTCCTCATCCGTCAGCGGACCGGGTTTACGCAGGATATCGTCCGGCACGCCCATTTTGCCGATGTCGTGCAGCAGCGCCCCGCGGCGGAGATGGTTCACCTCCGCATCGCGGACGCCCATTGCCCGCGCCAGTTGCAGAGCCAGTTCGGTGACGCGCTGGGTGTGGCCCTGGGTCTCTTTGTCACGCAATTCCAGCGCTTTCGCCCAGCCTTCCAGCGTGGTATCGTAGGCCAGCGCCAGGTCGAGGTTGGAACGCTGCAAGCCTTCAAACAAGGCGGCATTGTCGAGCGCGATGGCGGCCTGCCCGGCCAGCGTTTCGAGAAAATTCAGCCATTCCGCATCCGGATTCAGCGTGGAGCGGTGGAAGATTTCCAATACACCCTTGATCTGTCCTTTGGTAATGAGCGGAACAGCATAATAGGCGGAAAAGCTCTCATCAGCCAGCAGATGGGATTTAGAGAAAACCACCTCGCTGGACTGTATATCGGGGATGGCGACCATCCGGCGCTCCAGCGCCGCCCGTCCGGCCTGGCTTTCGCCAAGCCGCAGGCGCAATTGGGTCTGCGCCTTTGACCGGAAACCGCGCCCGGAGCCGTATTCCAACGTTTGTGTCTGTGAATTGTAAAGCAGGATATTGGCGGCATCCACGCCCAGTTGAGTGAGGATGTGGTCGAGCAAAATATCCAGCGTCAGGCGCAGGTCGAGCACAGAACTGATGGCCATGTCTATCGAGCGCAGCGAGGCCAGGCGTTGGACCTGGCGTTGGGTCTGCTCATTCAGCGAGGCGCGGCGGATGGCGTTGCCGGCAATTTCGGCCAGCGTGGTCAGCAGATGGATCTCGTCTACGCTCAACTGGCGCGGCAACTGCACGGCGACGAAAAGCAGGCCAATAGTCTCCTGGGCGGCGCGGAGGGGCAGGCAGGCGCCTCCCCAGCCAGCGGGCAGATACGAGCGGATATTTTCAGGCAGCGGGTCGGCGGCGAATTCCCGCGTGAGATAAAGTTGCCCGCTTGCCAGCACCTGCGCCGGCATCGGATTAGGTTTCATCCGCTCTGCCGGCATTTGCTCATACCAGCCGCGCGCCACCATTTTGCGGATTTCATCACGCTCCGCATCGTAGAGATAGATGCTGCCAGCCTCCGTATTAATCACCGCCAGGGTTTCGTCCAGCAGGATGGGCAGCATCTCGTCCACCGTTTGGGCAGCGCGTAGCGCAGTGGAGATTTTGTTGACTGCTTCCAGCTCGGTCAGGCGACGGCGCTCGGCGTTTCTGGCGCGCAGATGCTCGATGGCGGTCGCCGCCTGTCCGGCCAGCGTGTTGAGCAGGCGCTCATCGGCTTCGCTGAAGGCGTTCACTTCGTGACTCTCGGCGTTGATCACGCCAATGACCCGTTTGCCGATCTTGAGCGGCACGCACAACTCGGAACGCGCTTCCGGGAAGACTTCGATATATTTTTTCTCTTTGCGCACATCGGCAATGCGGCGCACCTTGCCATCCTGTGCCACGCGGCCGGTGACGCCCTCGCCCAGGCGGATGGTCACTGAGAGCGAGCCTGCAGCGCCGCGATACGAGCGATGCGGCCGCAGCGCGCCGGCCGCATCATCCAGCAGCAGGAAGCCGAAGTTATCGGGATAAAAGGTCTGGCCGATCATGGCCGTTACCTGTTCGATCAGCGCATCTTCGCTTTCGGCGGCAGAGGCGTGGATGGCCACGGCGTGCAGCAGGGTTAATTCCTGCAACTGGCGCAGCAAGGCCGTCTCGGCCTGTTTGCGGTTGGTGATGTTGTGCGCCACCCAGACAACCGAATTGGCCGCGAGCGGCGAGACGAGCGCCGCAAACCAGACGTCGTTTTCGGCGAGGCGCAGACAATATTCTGCGCTGGTCACTTCTCCTTTTTCCAGCGTGCGCTGGATTTGCTCCAGGATATAATCGGCCTGCTCGGGCGGTAAAACTTCTGTAACCGTTTTGCCGAGCATATCCGCCGGCGGGCGGTAGAGATTGGAGGGGTTGGTCGGGGCGATTTCGAGGTAGCGGCCCTCTGAATCGTAAACGATGATGACATCCTGCATGGCCGCAAAAGTGGCGCGCAGTTTGGCTTCGGAGGCGCGCAGATTTTCTTCGGCCTGTCTGCGCAAGAGCGTGATGCCGATGCTGGAGCCCAGGCCCTCAAAGAAACGGATCATTTCTGGCGTGAAGCGGTTGGGCTGGCGGTCGTTGAGTTGCAGCAGCCCGATGATCTCCCGGCCAGACAGCAACGGGATGAGCGCGACGGATTCGTAGCCCTCACCATTGCAGCGGTTGCGGGTACGCGCCTGGCGATCCTCCTCCGAGGTGGAGGCCAATAGTTTCGTGGTGCTGTTGGTCCAGAAGCTGCCATTCTCGGTGAAGAACGGTAGCCTGGCGTTGGTCCGGCCGCAGAGGACGTTTCCGCACATACACTCCAGCACCGGGTTCCCCACTCCGTCGCGCACGATCTTACCCGCCTCGTCATGCGCGCACAGGTACCGCTCTGCGTGCACAAAATCCACAGGAAAGCCAATGGTCTCATAGTACGGGAAGTCGTCGCCCTCCCGCAGGCGGATGCCCACGGCTTCAATGCCCGTGTTCTCCTTGACCAGCAGTAGAATGTCGTTGACAGTATCTGTTGCCCCCTCCGGACGGTTTAGCTTATCCAGCACCTGGCGCGCAAGTTGCTCCCAGCCTCCCGCCTGCTTGCGCTCGGTGATGTCACGCGCGTTGACCACAATCCCGTTCACTGCCGGATTATCCAGCAGGTTGTTGCCAATCACCTCCATCATGCGATAAAAACCATCCTTGTGCCGGACGCGGAATTCCGAAGTCTGATCCGCCAAGCCGGGGTTTTGCTGGCGATAAGCAACCGCTTCCAGCGCGGCGGGCAGATCATCGGGGTGGATGAAGCCGGCGATGCTCGTGCCAACCAATTCATCCGAATGGAAGCCAAGAATCCGCTCCACCGAAGGGCTGATATAGCCGCCGGTGCCATCCGGGTTCAGCACGATAATCAGGTCGGTGGCGTTCTCGGTCAAGGCGCGGAAACGTTCCTCGCTGGCTTTCAGCGCCTGCTCCGCCCGCTTGCGCTCGGTGATGTCGCGCACAATGCCCTGCAATCTTCCGTCAGGCAATTGTTTTGCGCTGATTTCGACCGACACCAGCGTGCCATCCTTTCGAATCATCTCACGTTCAGTGAGGAGCGTTTTACCTTGCCGAAGCTCATCGAGTTGTAAGGGCTGAGTCGGCACAATCTTCGTCAGTTCGCGAATCGTCTTTTGGAGAATCTCTTCGCGAGTATAGCCCAACAAGCGGCACCCCGCCGAATTAACTTCGATGTATCGCCCTTCGCCATCCGCGAGAAAGATTCCATCGGACGCTTGCTCGATCAGCGTGCGGTATCGCTCTTCGCTCTCGCGCAGCGCCTCTTCCGCGCGCTGGCGCTCGATGGCGTAGCGAATCGCACGCGCGAGCAGAGGGACGGTCACTTGCCCTTTGACCAGATAATCCTGCGCGCCGCTCTCCACCAACGCGATCCCCAGCGTTTCATCTTCGAGGCCGGTCAGAACCACCACCGGCACGCGCGGCGCGTGAGCGTGCATGCGCGCGAACGTGTCTGCCCCCTGGCTGTCCGGCAGCGCGAGGTCCAGCAAAACGACGGCAATGTCGCCTTGCGCGAGACGCGTCAAGCCAGCCGAAAAACAGTCGGCAGTTTCCAGAATGAATTTGGCGTCCGCTCCTTCCGCGAGCATTTCGCGGATCAGGCGCGCGTCGCCGGGGTTGTCTTCAATCAACAAGACGCGGATCGGTCTATCACTCATCTCTTTCACTCCGTGCGGTGGTTGGGGGGTTTGGCACCTAACCACCTATCTACCTGACCACCTTTTTCGTGCCATCCGGCGGTAGTTTCACGATGGTCAGCCAGAATTCTTTGATAGACTTGACCACGGTGAGGAATTGCTCCAGGTCAACCGGCTTGGAGATGTAGCAGTTGGCGTTGAGGTTGTAACTCTTCAGGATGTCCTCTTCGGCTTGGGAAACGGTCAGGACGACGACCGGAATGCGTCGCAAGTGCTCGTCGGTTTTGATGACGGCGAGCACTTCGAGGCCATCTTTCTTGGGCAGATTCAGGTCAAGCAGGATGAGGTCCGGGCGGAGTGCGTCGGCATACTTGCCTTCCTGCCGCAAAAAGTCCAGCGCCTCCGCGCCGTCCACGACGACTCTCAGGTTGAGGAGCACTTTGGCTTCCTTGAGGGCTTCCCTCGTCAGGCGCACGTCGCCGGGGTTGTCCTCCACCAGCAAAATCTCGATGGGTCTGCCGATTGATTCGATGTTCATGTTTGACTCCTGTCAAGTGCCAGTGTTCACTGTTCACTGATTACTGAATACTGGAATTGTGAAAAAGAAAGTCGCTCCCTGCCCCACCTCCGATTCCACCCAGATTTGTCCGCCGTGCCGTTCCACGATGCGCTTGCAAACCGCCAGACCGATGCCGGTGCCGGGGTATTCTTCCTTGCCGTGCAAACGTTGAAAGATGACAAAGATGCGCTCGTGGTACTGGGGGTCAATGCCGATGCCGTCGTCGTGGATGGAGAAAACCCAGACTTCCGAAGTCTTGGAGACTTCGGAAGTCTTACGCGCGGAGATGTGAACGCGCGGCAGTGCGTCGCCGTGAAACTTGATCGCGTTACTGATAAGGTTTTGAAAAAGCTGGGTCAGTTGCGAAGCATCGGCTCTCACAATGGGCAGGGGATCGTGGGTCACTGCCGCGCCGGTCTCTTTGATGGCCGCGCGCAGATTGGCGAGCGCGCGGTCGAGCGCGGCCCCGGCGTCGGTCGGCTCAAACGGCTGAGCGCGCGTGCTCACCCGCGAGTAGGCGAGCAGGTCGTTGATCAAGCGCTGCATCCGGTTGGCGCCATCCACGGCAAAGGCGATGAACTCATCCGCGTCGGCGTCGAGTTTGCCGCGATAGCGCCGCGCGAGCAGTTGCGTGTAACTCGCCACAATGCGCAGGGGCTCTTGCAAGTCGTGCGAGGCGACGTAGGCAAACTGCTCCAGTTCTTTGTTCGAGCGCGTCAATTCCTCCGTCAGCTTCTTCAACCCCTCTTCCGTGTGCTTGCGCTCGGTAAAGTCTTGCCCCTGGGCGATGGTGGCTAGCAAAGTCGCACCGTCCGCCG
>CAZTZE010000018.1:0-4491 GCA_964618215.1 uncultured Chloroflexus sp. | reverse complement strand
CAAACGATGATCGGCGCGTTGGCGTAACCGAGCAGGTTGTCCAGGTAATCACGCGTCTCGCGCAGCATCTCCTCGGCGCGCTTGCGTTCGGTAAAGTCTTGCCCCTGGGCGATGGTGGCTAGCAAAGTCGCACCGTCCGCCGCATGGATGTTCGCCGAGTTCCAGAGCGCCAGGCGCACCTCTCCATCTTTACGCCGAATGGGGATTTCGACCGACTCCCAGTATTCCCCACTTGAAGTGCGGGCGATCAGGCTCAACGATTCGTCTCGGCTCCCTTCGGGAAAGAGGAAAGCGAGTTCTTGACCGATGACCTCGTCGGCAGTATAACCGGTCAGACGCTCGAAAGCGTGGTTGAAGCGGGTGATCCTGGACTTTGGGTCCCAAACGATGATCGGCGCGTTGGCGTAACCGAGCAGGTTGTCCAGGTAATCACGCGCCTCGCGCAGCGTCTCCTCGGTGCGCTTGCGCTCGGCAGCTTTGGCCTGCAAGGTCTGGTTGGCATGGCCCAGTTCGACCACCTTTGCTTCCAGTTCGTTTTTCGCGGTGGCCAGTTCGCCCTCGGCCCGCTGGAAAATCGCGAACACGTACCCCAGGGCAATGGCGTAGGCGGTCAGCCGCAGGAAGTGCCACAGCCACCATTCGGCCTGCCAGACTTGGGAAAGCGGGAACAGCAGGCCGGCCAAGCCGAAGAGCAGGCACAGGCTGGCAAACATAAGATCATCACCGGTTTCATTTGCCCAATGTCGCAGGCCGAAACGCACCGCCGCCGCCAGAAAGAAGAACCCTCCGAGGAGATTGATGATTTTGGCATCGGTGGTGAACTCGCCCTCGACGATCATCACGGGGAACATAGGCCGGAAGGCGACCGACACACTGCCGAAAACTATGGCGGCGACCGTCACCACCCACGGCAGCGCCCCGACCCAACGGGAGCGGGCGAAACGTTCCGGCAGCCAGACGAGGGCGAACAGAAACCCGCCGGCCAGAGTGGCTGTGCTGCGCAGCCACACAAAGCCGTGGCCCGGCAACACTGAAGCGTGGAAGCCGTCGAGCAGGCCCATGCCGATCAGCGCGGACGCGATCCAGACGTAGTGGGCCAAGTCTCTCTGGTTTCTTCGCATCATCAGGAGGGATGCCGCCAGCGCCACGGCGGTCAGCACGCCGACTGCCTCGACCGCCGAATGGAATGGCACGGCCTCCCAGCGCGCGGCGGGCAGATAAAGGTGAACCAGCACGCTGGCGGCGACGATGACCAGAGCGCCCAGAAGCAAGGCGGCGATGCGGTTTAGTCTGCTGGTAGGGCTTTTCATATGCTTCCTTTCCGCTCTCCAACCCACGACCAATATACACTAAGAAACAAAAAAGGTGCCCTGGCCCGCGGACAGTTACCCCGCGAACCCTGGTTCCTCTTATGGAAGGTTATTTCCGGCTGACTCAGAAGCAGGTCTGTCTGTCTGTCTGTCTGTCTGTCTGTCTGTCTGTCTGTCTGTCTGTCGGTGGATGCTCATCTCATCCCCGTCCTTTCAATCGAGGCCGCTGTGCGGGCGAAAATCTTTACTTTGATTATACACAATTTTGGGTCAAATGACACAATCTTCCGTTGACGAATACAACTCGCCGTACTTGGCGCGCAGGTAAGCGATATACGGCTGGATGGCAATCTCCGCGCCGGTCACCCGTTTTACCAATTCCGGCGCGGTGTACTTGCGCCCGTGAGTATAGATGTTCTCTTTCAGCCATGTATACAGCCTGTCGAACTTGCCCTGCTTCATCTCTGCCGGGATTTCGGGATGCGTCTCGAGCGCCGCGGCATAGAACTGCGCCCCGAGCAGGTTGCCCAGCGTGTAACCCTGGAACATGCCGCCGATAATGCCCCCGAACCAGTGAACGTCCTGCAAACAGCCATCCTTGTCATCCGGGGCGCGCAGGCCAAAATCGGCCTGGAATCGTTCGTGCCAGGCTGCGGGCAAATCCTTCACCGCCAGTGTGCCTTCCAGCATTTGCAGCTCAAAGTCGAAGCGCAGCATGACGTGCAGGTTATAGGTCACCTCGTCGGCGTCCGTGCGGATAAGTGAACGCTGGACTTTGTTGATCGCGCGGTAGAAGGTCTCCAGCAAGACGTTCTTCAGGTGTGGGAAGGTCTTTTGCAAATCAGGATAGAAATACTCCCAGAAGCCGCGGCTGCGCCCGACCAGATTCTCCCAGGTGCGGGATTGGGATTCGTGGACGCCGGCCGAGGTCCCGGAAGCGAGCGGAGTCCCCTCGTAAGCCGGGTTGACGCCCTGCTCATACATGGCGTGTCCGGCCTCGTGGATCATGCTGAAAAGGCAGTCGCCCAAGTCATTTTCCTGGACGCGCGTTGTGATGCGCACGTCGTTGACCGAGAAATTGGTCGTGAAGGGGTGATGGGTTTTGTCGTCCCGCCCGCGTTCGTAATCAAAGCCCAGGCGTTTGACGACCTGACGCGAGAAGGCGATCTGCCCCTCTTCGGGGAAAGTCTGTTTCAGGCAGGCGTCGTCCGCTTCGGGCTGGGAGGTGATCGCCTGCACAATGGGAACCAGATTCTCGCGCAGTTGCGCAAATAACGCGCGCACCGAGGCAGCTTTCATGCCGTAATCGGCCATGTCTATCAGCGGGTCGGCGATGTGTGCGTAGCCGGGAAAGTAATTGGCAAGTTCGCGGCTCAGGTCGAGGGTCTTTTCGAGATGCGGGCGTACCTTGGCAAAGTCATCCGCCGGACGCGCCTGCGTCCAGGCCTGGTAGGACTCGGCCTGATGCGCAGAGAGGCGCGCCACGAATTCTGGTGGCACCTTGGTGGCGCGTTCGTAGTCACGCCGCGTGACGCGGATCAGGCTGGCGTCGTCCGAATCGTAGGGCAGGCTCTCGGCGTATTTCTGCAAATCATCAAGCAGTTTGCCGACCCTCGGGTCAATGAATTTTTCCTGCGACATCTGCGCCAGCATGGCCATCTGGCGGCCGCGCGCCGCCGCCCCACCCGGAGGCATGTAAGTGGACTGGTCCCAGCCGAGCAGCGCGCCGATGTGGTCGAGGTCGTAGATTTCCTGCAGGAGGGTTTTGAGTTCGGTGAGTTTTTTCTGGTAGTCCATGGGGCCTCTTTGGAAAGGGTTATTCAACATTCGTGATGAATGAAAGATAGTTCCTCCGATTTATCGTTGTGTAATCGCTCCCAGGATACCCAACCTGCCAACTGGCAGGAGGCTTCCCCTGTTTTTCGCCAAATTTGATTTCACAGCCGTGAAACCTGCCGTCCGTTTCTTCCACCAGGTCTATTTCTGCGCCGGTTGTTAATCGCCAAAAATAGTAAGAGGCCTGGTTGTTTTGGTAGGCGTTATGTTTTATCCGTTCACTGATGATAAAGTTTTCCCACAATTGGCCTGCGTCGTTGCGATCATGAAGGGGTTTCAACATGTCAATGATACTGTTTCGGACGCCCAAATCATAAAAATAGATTTTATCCATCCGGGTCACTTCATTCCGCATGTTCCTGCTAAGTCCGCCCAAACGGAATACAACAAAGGATTTTTCGAGCAAGTCAATATAACGCGCGACGGTGTCTTTGCTCATATCAAGACGCGTCCCAAGTTCGGTCATCGAGACCTGACTCCCGATCTGATAGGCAAGAAGTTTCAGCAGTTGTCTCAGTTTAAGCGAATTACGCACCTGGGAAATTTGCAGTACATCCCTGAACAAGTAGGAGGAGACCAGGCTATTGAGGTATTCCTTTTTTTTCTCCAAAGATTGGATGGCAATTATCTCTGGATAAGATCCATAGATGAGTATTTCCTCCACGCGCTGATCAAGTTCAAACGCGTTATTCTGTTTGGCAAGTTCCCCGAATGAAATGGGATAGAGCGTATAAGCCCAGTGCCTGCCCGTCAGGGGTTCCATGACTTTATTGGACAGGTCAAAAGAAGAAGAACCTGTGGCAACTACTCGGATTTCCGGAATATGATCATGGATGAGTTTGAGAGTCGTTCCTATATCGGGAATCTGTTGAGCTTCATCAATGACAACCAGATCATACCCTGCAACAAGCGACTTGAGATGCTGCGTGTTTTTACTCGACAACACGTCGGTATATCGGGCATCTTCCGCGTCTATCCGCAGCGTTCTGAGCGGCAATTCTTCGACAATGTGGTTTAGTAGTGTTGTTTTCCCGACCTGTCGCGCTCCATAGATGATCACCACTTTGGAGGAATGCAGCATTTTATTTTTTATCTGGTCGGTTATCAGGCGGGGAATGTACATATTCCCAAGTCTATCATCCGAAAAGATGATTGTCAAGCGAAACTAGCGTGATTTACGCTAGTTTACAAGCGAAAATCACGCTATTTAAGCGCATCATCATTAATCTGATAGAGCATCGAGTTAGCCTTTTAACTGCGCCTTCAACTTCTCGACCGTCTCCCTGAATACAGACAGTTTCCCGCGTTCCTTCTGGACGACCGCAGCCGGGGCTTTGCTGGCAAA
>CAZTZE010000017.1:0-72644 GCA_964618215.1 uncultured Chloroflexus sp. | reverse complement strand
GCGGGGACATTTCTACTTTGGAAATCAGGTGACATTTCTACTTTGGGTTGACAGAGGTAATTTTTGGTGTTTCATGGCTTTTTCAAAGTCCCTTGACACTGTCATGCTGAGGGCGTTCTTTGCCCGAAGCATCTCCAAAACGGTGCAGGAGACCCTTCGGACGCCAAGAACGCGTCCTCAGGGTGACAAGTTTTCGGTTTTTCCCGACTTTGAGAAAGCCCTATTCGGTGTTTACTCACAAGGCAAAACATTTAATCCAACATAAGGAGCCTATCATACTCACATGAACAAACAACCCAACTCGCGTCAATGTTTCGTCTGTGGCATCGAAAATCCCATCGGCCTGCATTTGAAGTTCTATGAAAGCGGCCCAGGTGAAGTGACGGCAGACTATATTGCGCCTGAACATTTTCAGGGTTATCCTGGCGTTCTGCACGGCGGCATCGTCGCCACTATCCTGGACGAGACGGCCGGTCGCGCCCACATGGGCAATTTCCCACCCCGCTTCATGTTCACCGCCAAGCTGGAAGTGCGTTACCGTAAAAATGTACCCGTTGGGCAACCGCTGAAGATCATCGGCCGGGCTGGCAAGGATAAGGGACGCATCGCCGAAGCCACCTCCGCCATCTATAGCCAGGATGGCACTCTGCTGGCCGAGGCCAACGCTCTCCTGATGAACCTGCCTGAATCACCTGATCCAGATATCCTGGAAAAGCTGGGCTGGAAAGTGTATCCAGATTAATATTAATGATCTAACTCATCTGAGGGTTGAATCAGTCAAGATGACCGGTGTCTTGTTATAATAGAGGCATGACGACCATCACACAGTCTGAATTCCAGTTTTGGACGTGGTTTTTTGCCAAAATGACTCTGTTCATCTTCACATCACTGTTCATCTCCGTTTACACCTGCACTTGCAGCAGGCCGTCTCGCCCCGGCGGGCTCCCGGCCCGAACGGGGTGCAAGTGTCTCCGGTAAATTGTAGTTTCCGAATGCTCTCTATTCAGACAAGCGAGACGAATATGATTACCGAATACCATCGCCCTCAAACTCTGGAAGAAGCCCTGAGATTGCTTGCCAGGCCCAACACTTGTCCGCTTGGCGGCGGAACGCTGCTCAACCGCCCATCGGTGGAGCGATTTTCCGTCGTGGACTTGCAAGCCCTGGGCTTGAATAAAATAAACAAAAGTGGGAACAACCCTTCGGCAGGCTCAGGGCAGCGCCTGGAGATCGGCGCGACAGCCACCCTGCAAGCCCTGCTCGATTCGGAGCATATCCCGCCTGCGCTGCAAGAAACCATCCGCATGGAAACAACTTACAACCTGCGCCAGGTCGCTACCGTCGCCGGGACACTGGTCAGCGCGGATGGACGTTCGCCGTTTGCTACCGTAATGCTGGCATTGGACGCGAAGTGCACAGTGTTCAGTAATCAGTATTCAGTGATCAGTCTCGGTGACTTGCTGCCGTATCGAACAGAGACCCTACACGGCAAACTGATCACCAAAATCGTAATCCCACTGAACGTGAAACTATCTTACGAATCCGTCGCCCGGACACCCGCGGACCGGCCGATCGTCTGCGCCGCGCTGGCGCAATGGCCTGCCGGGCGGACGCGGCTGGTCATTGGCGGGTGGGGCAAATCGCCGACACTGGCGCTGGATGGCAACGATGCAACCGGCATGGAAATGGCCGCCCGCAACGCCGCTCAGGACGCCGCGGACGAGTGGGCCAGCGCCGACTATCGCAGCGAGGTCGCGGCGGTGCTGGCGAAGAGGTGCTTGGAAGAAATCAAAAGATAGAATCGCGAGATGATAAAATAGAATTGAACTTCAAACGGAGTTCAGGAGCAAACTATGATTACTGCATTCAGACAAAAAGTAACTGTCAAGCGCGGCGGCGTCATCAACCTCCGCTCGCAATCCCTCAAGGCTGGCGACACCGCGGAAGTGATCGTGCTCGTTGAGAATGGCAAGAAAAAAGTAAAAACCATGACCGCCGCCGACCTGCTTCGGTCTGATCTATTTGGTATTTGGGCTGATCGCAAAGATATTGGCGACAGCCTTGAGTTTGCGCGTTCCCTGCGAAGGCAGGCGGAGCAACGGAGTAAAACACAATGATCCTGCTCGACACAGACGTCATGATTGACTACCTGCGCGGCTTCGAGCCTGCAAA
This sequence comes from uncultured Chloroflexus sp., assembly GCA_964618215.1. Classification (GTDB taxonomy): domain Bacteria; phylum Chloroflexota; class Anaerolineae; order Anaerolineales; family Villigracilaceae; genus CG2-30-58-95. Next base: position 70,472 of record CAZTZE010000017.1, on the reverse strand, counting down.
AGAATGGCTTGAGTCGGCACGCGAACAGGAACTCGGCTTGCCTGGCCTGGTTGTGATGGAACTGTTACAAGGTTGCCCAAACTCGCGCGAACAAACCACCGTTGAGAAATCACTGAGCAGGTTCTCAATTTATTGGGCCGAACCTGAACAATGTGAATTTGCCCTAAAGCGTTTTGCCGCGTACCATCTCAACCATCAACTCGGTCTATTGGATGCCTTGATTGCCGCAACCGCTATCGGAGTCAACGCGAAATTGGCGACGTTCAACAAGAAACACTATGGGGTGATAAAAGAACTCAAGACAATCCAGCCTTACAAGCGGTAACCAGCCGCGGCGCGCAACGCCTGGCACGAAGCCACGGACGAGTGGGCTTCCGCGGAGTACCGCATGGACATCGCCGCGACGCTGGCGAAGAGGTGTTTGGAAGAACTTTAGTGAAAAGAAAAAATATGAAGAAACTACCCGCAACCAAACCTCGAAAAATTGCGGAAATGCCCGCCGAATATGTTGCTGGCTACGGCAAGGCTAAAGCCACCCTGCTCGCACAACGAATCCCTTTGAGCAAGGCCAAAGTTGCCGCGTTCTGCAAACGCTGGGATATTTCCGAGTTCTCCCTTTTTGGTTCAGTATTACGAGAGGATTTCCACCTGGACAGCGATGTGGATGTGCTGGTCAGTTTCCAGCATGAAGCAAACTGGAGTCTCTGGGACCTGATCGAAATGACGGAAGAACTGGAGAAGATGTTTGGCCGCAAGGTTGATCTGGTGGAAAAAGAAGCCCTCCGCAACCCATATCGCCGTCATTCCATTTTGAACGGACGGGAGATATTCTATGTTGCCCATTGAGAGAGACGCAGCATATCTTTGGGACATGCTCGACTCTGCCCGGACCATTCAAGAGTTTATGGCTGACATGCGCTTTGAAGAATTCCTGCGTGACCGAAAATTACAACTTGCCATCGAGCGCTGTGTCGAGATCATCGGCGAAGCCTCCCGTCGAATCTCGGAGGATTTCAAAAATGACCATCCCGAGATTCCGTGGGGACGCATCCTTGCCCAGCGCAACGTACTCGCGCATGAGTACGCCGAAATCAAGCAGGAACGAATGTGGCTGGTTGCCACTGTCCATGTGCCGGCATTAATTCCCCAATTGGAAGCGGTTTTGCCGCCGCCTCCTGGAGAATAGCATTCATCTGTCGCCGCGGTGCTGGCGAAGAGGTGTTTGGAACTCCTGCGCTAAATCGGAAAGGAGATTTTCGATGACCACAAAAGACATCCGCTGGATTCAGAGATACAATAATTTCAACAAAGCTCTTGGTCAATTGGAAGAAGCCGTAAAGTTATCGGAACAGCGCGAACTCTCAAAACTGGAAGAACAGGGCTTGATCCAGGCGTTCGAATACACCCACGAACTGGCTTGGAATACTTTGAAAGACTTCCTGGAAAATCGCGGCGTGAAAAATATGTATGGTTCGAAAGACACAACCCGCGAAGCCTTCGAGGCAGGTTTGATCGAGAACGGCGAAACCTGGATGCAAATGATCGAAAGCCGCAACCTGACTACGCACACCTACAACGAAGCCACCGCCGCCAAAATCGTTTCTGACGTGATTCATTCGTACTTTGCCGAATACGAAAAGTTGCAGAGCAAGATGAAAGCCTTGCAAAGGGAAGAAGCATGACCCTGCAATTCGGGTTGAAGAAAACCACCATTCGAAAAATCAGCGCGGTCTTTACCCAATTCCCGCAGGTGGAAAATGCCGTGCTGTACGGCTCGCGCGCCAAAGGAAATTATAAAAACGGTTCCGATATTGACCTGACTCTGCGCGGCAAAGACCTGTCCCTTGACCTCCTCTACAAAATCAACCGCGCACTCGACGACCTGTTCCTGCCCTACAAGATAGATCTGTCCATTTTCGAGCAGCTCACCGACCCCGATTTTATAGAACATATTCAGCGGGTGGGAGTCGTGTTTTATGAAAAAGAATGACACACTATGATCCATCTTCTCAGACAATCGGCTACACCGGAACTGATTCAGGAAATGCTCCAGCAATACGAGAGCATGATCAAAATTGTCGTGGATATTCGCCGCCGCATATTGTCCGGTGGTGGAGAAATGCACGCCGACTGCGAGACTGTATTACTGGATGATGGCAGCGAGCAGGATGATTTATGGGGCGCCAATTGGTACCCAAACGAGCAACGTATCGAATTTGAATCTTTGATCAACATTCGACCGCGACTTGGAAATCGGGGCATTTTGATTCAAGATGATAATCTCCGCAAACAGGTTGAGTCTGTGACGAGAGAAATTCTCGGAGGCGTGAAATGAAAGACAGGGAAAAACTCCGCGAACGATTTCTGCGCGATCCTCTCCCACGCCGTCTCGGTGGTCTTGCAGCCACTCTTGGCCGCATTTCATCCTCCGCCAGAAGGGCAACCGACCCTGAAATCGTTTCAAATTTACTCGATGAAGCCAAACACCTCATCGAATGGACAGCCGCCGATGCCGAGCCTGAAACAGCGGCAGAACTTGTCCGAATGCAGACCATGATCACGCTTTGGCAGCGCGCCTGGGAGGAAGCCAGCCGAAATCCCAAACAACGCATCCTGCTTTCCGTGCAGGCAAAAGATTGGTCGGATAAGGCTGTGGATTTTTCGGGATTGATGTGACAAAGATGGTGGCAGAAACCTATAACTACCGCAACACCGCCATCCGGTTGTATGAGTCGCTTGGGTTCCGCGTGGTGCGGGAGGCGATGGTGTATCGGAAAAATGTTTGACGGCTGAAATAGCGCCTTGAGGAGCAACAACCTTGTTCGAGCAAACCTTCAAGAACATTGACGACAAACTATGGAAAGACGCGGGCTGTTCCAGCGAGTTGGATTACGTGGAGCAGACTTCATGGATTCTATTTCTGAAGTATTTGGATGATCTGGAAAAAGACAGAAAAGACACGGCGGAACTGTCCGGCAAGGTCTACACGCCGATCATCGCGCCCGAATTCTGCTGGGAGGCCTGGGCGGCCCCTAAAAATGGTGACGGCAAACTTGACCATCACAAAGCCATGACTGGCGATGACTTGATTGATTTTGTGAATATCCAATTATTTCCGTATCTCAAAAAGTTCAAAAGTGATAACCCCAACACCATCGAATACAAGATCGGTGAAATATTTTCTGAGCTAAAGAACCGCCTGCAAAGCGGATACAACCTGCGCGAAGTCATCAATCTGATTGACGAGCTGCGCTTCCGTTCCTCGGCGGAAAAGCATGAGATGAGCGCGTTGTACGAGGATAAGATCAAGAACATGGGCAACGCGGGGCGTAATGGCGGGGAGTATTACACGCCGCGCCCGCTGATCAAGACCATCGTAAAGGTGGTGAATCCGAAGATCGGGGAGACAATTTACGATGGCGCGGTCGGTTCGGCGGGCTTTTTGTGTGAGGCGTTTGAGTATCTGAAAGGGCAGCCAGGTATCGGGACGCGCGAAGCGGAAATCCTCCAGAAGAAAACCTTTTACGGCAAGGAAAAGAAGTCGCTGGCGTATATCATCGGGATCATGAATATGATCCTGCATGGCATCGAAGCGCCGAACATTTTGCATACCAACACGCTGGCAGAGAATCTGGCTGATATTCAGGAGGCGAATCGTTACAACGTGGTGCTGGCGAACCCGCCCTTCGGCGGCAAGGAACGCGCCGAGGTGCAGCAGAACTTCCCGATCAAAACAGGCGAGACGGCTTTTTTGTTTTTACAGCACTTCATCAAGATTTTGAAGGCGGGCGGACGGGCGGGCATCGTCATCAAGAATACCTTCCTTTCGAATACCGATAACGCCTCGGTGAGTTTGCGCAAGCAACTGCTCGAAACCTGCAACCTGCACACGGTCTTGGATCTGCCTGGCGGCACGTTCACGGGCGCGGGCGTGAAGACGGTGGTGCTGTTCTTTGAGAAGGGCGCGCCGACCAGGAAGGTCTGGTTCTATCAATTGAATTTGGAGCGCAATCTCGGCAAGACCAATCCGTTGAATGAAAATGATCTGGCGGATTTTGTGAAACTGCAAAAGTCGAAAGCGGATTCGGAGAATTCGTGGACGGTGAATATGGCGGATGTAGACCCCGCTTCATTCGACCTTTCGGTTAAGAACCCGCACAAGCAAGCGGACTCTGCGCTGAGAGCGCCTCTCACTATTCTCGACGAGATGAAGTCACTGGACGAAGACACGGCTACGATTCTCAATACTATTCGGGGATTGTTATGAAAATGGTTTGGAAAGAAAAGCCACTTGGAGAACTCTGCCAAATAGAATTAGGCAAAACGCCGTCTCGTGGTAATAAAAGTTTGTGGGATACAGAAAAAACTACAACCAATGTTTGGTTGTCTATCGCAGACCTGTTGAATGGCGAAGATAATATTATTACTGACAGTAAGGAATATGTTTCAGACAAAGGCGCAAAAGTTTGTAAAGTAGTTAAAAGTGGAACACTACTTGTAAGTTTTAAATTGACATTGGGGCGATTAGCATTTGCAGGAAGAGATTTATTTACAAATGAAGCGATTGCAGCATTGACATTCAAAAATGAAAATGAACTTTCAAAAGAGTTTTTATATTATTACTTGAGCTTTTTTGATTGGAACGCTGCAACAGAAGGTGATTTTAAGATAAAGGGGAGAACACTAAATAAAGCAAAATTAAAAGAAATTGCGATTCGTTTTCCTGAATCGCTCCCCGAACAACAGCGGATCGTGTCCGTGCTGGACGAAGCCTTTGCGTCCATCGCGCAAGCCAAGTCCAACGCCGAGCGGAATCTGGTCAATGCACGGGAGTTGTTTGAGTCGGTGTTGCAGAGTTCATTTGAAAATGTTGGTAAGGACTGGGAAGTAAAGAAGTTTGGCGAATTGTATTCATTCAAGAATGGAATTAATTTCGATAAAACTCAAAAAATCGGGAAGGGCATTTTAACCATAGATGTTCTTAATATGTATAACGAGGGAACACAAGTTGATTTGAGTCAACTTTATAGAGTAAACAAAGAAGTTTCAGGCGAATACATATTGAAAAACGGAGATATATTAATTGTTAGATCGTCTGTAAAAAAAGAAGGCGTGGCTTGGGCTACGTTTTTCAGGGAAACCGATGAACCAATAACATTTTGCGGCTTCATTATCAGAGGAAGACCGATCGAAAAAATAAACCCTGAATATATTGTGCATTTTTTGCGTAGTTCAGTTACAAGGGAAAAATTAATTAAAACTGCTACTCAATCAACCATTACAAATATTAATCAACAGAATTTATCTCAACTAATTGTTCCCGTTCCCCCGCTCGCCGAACAACGCGCCATCGTCGGGAGGCTGGAGGCGCTGTCCGCTGAAACGGGGCGGCTGGAGGAGATTTATCAGCAGAAGATCGAGTCGCTGGAGGAACTAAAAAAATCTGTTTTAGCGAGGGCGTTTAATGGCGAGCTTTAGAGCGCCCCATCCGTCCCTTCGGACACCATCCCCAAATGCGACTGGAGAGCGTCGAATTTGGGGAAGGAAGACAGGTAGAGTATTTATGAACATAAATTTTTTCACCCATCACAGTATTGTCCCTCCCCCGTTTTCGTCTCGCTGTTCTTTGCGAGGCGCAAACGGGGGAGGCTAGGAGGGGGCTAATGCCGCGTCCACCTAGAAGCACCCCCACCATCAAACACCGAGCCGGGGAACTCCGCAAAGAGTCCACGCCCGCCGAGCGCAAACTCTGGGCTTATCTGCGCGGGGATAAACTCAATCGCGTCAATTTCCGCAGACAACACGCCATCGGGAAGTACATCCCCGATTTTTGCTCAGTTGAAGCAAAACTGATCATTGAACTGGATGGCAGTCAACACCTTCAGCAGGAAGATTATGATATCGAGCGAACAAAATATCTCGAGTCACAAGGTTACAAAGTAATCCGTTTCTGGAATGACGCCGTCATGAAAGACATCAATGGCGTTATCCGTGCCATTCTCCAATCTATGGAAGAAAAATAGCCCTCACCCCCCCTGCCCCAATTTCCGACGAACTTCAGTCGGCAATCGGGGGAGGCGCCCACCACTGCGGGCGGAGGGGGCAGGGCAGGGTAAAATAGGATAATCATGAACGAAGCCGAGACCAGAGCCGAACTCATCGATCCTCAACTGCGTGACGCAGGTTGGGGCGTCGTTGATGATTCGAAGATTCTGCGCGAACGGCACATCACCAAGGGCAAGGTCCAAACGGGCGGGCGCGGCAAACCGCTGATCACCGATTACATTCTGGTCTATAAAAATCGTCAACTGGCTGTCATCGAAGCCAAAAGCAATGAACTCTCCGTCGGCGAAGGCGTGGGGCAGGCAAAGAATTATGCCGAAAAACTAAAACTCAATTTCACCTATGCCGCCAACGGCAGGGAAATCTATCAGATCGAAATGCACACCGGCCGCGAGGGATTGGTCGACAAATTCCCCACGCCCGATGATCTCTGGAATCAAACCTTCACCGCGCCGAATGAATGGGAGGAGAAATTCAACCCAGTCCCATTTGAAGACATCGGCGGCACCAAACCCCCGTATTACTTTCAGGAGATCGCCGTCAACAACGCCCTCAATGCGATTTCCGAAAAGAAAAATCGGATTCTCCTCACCCTCGCCACAGGGACCGGCAAAACCACCATCGCTTTCCACATTGTTTGGAAACTCTACCAGACGCGCTGGAATTTAAAGCGCGACGCTTCACGCCGACCCCGCGTCCTGTTTCTGGCCGACCGAAATATTCTCGCCGACCAGGCTTTTTCCGAATTCACCCGCTATTCAGCTTTCCCCGACGATGCCCTCGTGCGCATCAAGCCTGATTCGATTCGCAAGAACGGGCACGTCCCTACCAATGGCAATATCTTCTTCACCATCTTCCAAACCTTCATGAGCGGCCCGCAAGACACGCCGTATTTTGGCGACTACCCCAAGGATTACTTCGACTTCATCATCATTGACGAGTGTCATCGCGGCGGCGCAAACGACGAATCCAACTGGCGCGATATTCTCGAATATTTTTCTCCCGCCGTCCAACTCGGTCTCACCGCCACACCCAAACGCAAAGACAACGTGGACACCTATAAATATTTCGGCGAGCCAGTCTATGTCTACTCGCTGAAAGAGGGCATCAACGACGGCTTCCTCACCCCGTTCAAAGTCCGCCGCATCAAAACCACTCTGGATGAATACGTCTACACTTCGGATGACACGGTGGTCGAAGGTGAGATCGAAGCAGGCAGGATTTACAAGGAGGCTGATTTCAACCGCATTATTGAGATCAAAGAGCGCGAACGCAATCGCGTGCGTCTCTTCATGGATGAGATCAATCAAAGTCAAAAAGCCATCGTCTTCTGTGCCACACAGGATCACGCCGCCGCCGTCCGCGATTTGATCAATCAGTACAAGAAAAGCAAGGACCCAATGTACTGCGTCCGCGTCACTGCCAACGATGGCGAATTGGGCGAGCAATACCTGCGTGAGTTCCAGGATAACGAGAAGACTATTCCTACCATCCTGACGACTTCGCAAAAATTGTCCACGGGCGTGGATGCGCGCAACATCCGTAGCATCGTTCTCATGCGCCCCATCAACTCGATGATCGAGTTCAAACAGATCATCGGGCGCGGCACGCGTCTATTCGAAGACAAGGAATACTTCACCATCTACGATTTTGTGGATGCATACCACCACTTTGCCGACCCCGAATGGGACGGCGAACCCGCGGAGCCTGTCGAAACCATTCCCCAAAAAATAAGCGAACCGCCCCTGCCGTATGAGCCGGCCGATGAACCTGAGCCAAAAGTAAAAATCAAAGTCAAACTGCGCGACGGCAAGGAACGCGAAATCCAACACATGGCTTCCACCCTGTTCTATAGCGCGGACAGCAGGCCCATCTCCGCAGAACAATTCCTGCAAAACCTGTTTGGCGTCCTGCCTGCATTCTTCAAAAGCGAAGAGGAATTGCGCGAACTCTGGTCCAGTCCCATCACGCGTAAAGTCCTGCTCGAAAAACTTGCCGAAGTGGGCTTTGCCAGCGAAGAACTGACCATGATGCAAATGCTGATCAACGCCGAGAAAAGCGATTTGTTCGACGTGCTGGAATATATTTCCTTCACCAGGCCTCCCATCACCAGGGAAGCGCGGGTCGCCAGGGCGCAAGTCAGCATCTTTGCCGCGTTGAACAGCCAGCAAAAAGAATTCGTCGAATTTGTCCTTACCCAATACATCGAAACAGGCGTGGAGGAATTGGATCAGGAAAAGCTCGCCCCCCTGCTCATCCTGAAATACCAGGCGCTCGAAGACGCACAAAGAATTCTTGGTACAGTGGAGACCATCAGAAATCTGTTTATTGGATTTCAACAATTCCTTTACCAACCCGTGACAGTTGCATCTTAGGGTAGCATGATGACCGCTGCGATCACCCTCCCCCTCAACACTATCCTCCCCGGCGACTGCATCGAGATCCTCGCCAGCCTCCCCGAAGCCTCGGTGGATCTGGTCTTCGCCGATCCGCCTTATAACCTGCAACTCTCGCAGGAACTCTACCGTCCCAACCAAACCAAAGTGGACGCGGTGGACGATGGCTGGGACAAGTTCGCCAGTTTCGAGGAATATGATGAATTCACCCGCGCCTGGCTCTCGGCCTGCCGCCGCGTGCTGAAAGAGACCGGCACACTGTGGGTCATCGGTTCGTATCACAACATCTACCGCGTTGGCGCGATCTTACAGGAACTGGATTATTGGATTTTGAACGATGTCGTCTTCATAAAAACCAATCCCATGCCCAACTTCCGCGGGGTGCGTTTTACCAACGCGCACGAAACCCTGATCTGGGCGCAAAAGAAAAAGGGCGCAAAATACACTTTCAACCACCACGCAATGAAATCACTGAATGACGACTTGCAGATGCGCTCAGATTGGTATCTGCCGATCTGTACAGGCAAAGAACGGATAAAAGTCAACGGCGCGAAAGCCCATTCCACGCAGAAGCCGGAGAGCCTGCTCTACCGCGTCATCCTTTCCAGCACCAATCCCGGCGACGTGGTGCTGGATCCTTTCTTCGGCAGCGGGACGACCGGCGCGGCCGCCAAAAAATTGGGCCGCTACTTCATCGGCATCGAGCGAGACGACAGGTACATCAAAATCGCCACGGAGCGCATCGCCGCAGTCCAGCCGGCGCCCGAGGCGGCACTCGAACAGCAGGAACCGCGCAACAGGCCCAAAGTCCCATTCGGCGCGCTGCTCGAGGCGGGATTGCTCGCGCCCGGCCAGACCCTCTACTTCGGCCCAAAAGAGGGTGCGTCCGCGGTTGTCCTCGCCAACGGACATATCCGCTGCAACGACATCACCGGCTCCATCCACCAAGTCGGGCGCGACTTGGCAAACGCCCCCTGCAACGGCTGGGAAAATTGGCATTACGTGGATGAACGGACGGGAATGATGAGAAAGCTGGACGAGTTAAGGCAAGTTATCAGATTGCACGCTGAAAGCTCAATGGTTGGGGGCGATTTAAAGGGTGAGAAAACACCGTTTGCGGTTGAGATTGCAGAACCGAAGGTTGAGTATGCCAGCCTACGAGTTGAAGTTGACCAAAGCGGCAAGATCGAAGAAGCCCATGACACAGTGTTGGCATACGCAAACAGCCAGCGCTATGCGATCCGTATTCCAGCGCGGGTAAAACGAGAAGTGCTGGCGCTGCTGAAATTGCGCGGCTGGTCGAAGAAGCGCGCTGTGGCTTGGCTGTTTGCAGCAGGGATTTTCTTGTTGTTACAGGATGTGTGGGAGCGGCTTTCGGAAGCGGCGATTGACCTGGAATATCCTGGATACGAGGATACCATTCGAAACATGCTGTTTCGTTTTGCTCAGAAAAAGGGCAAATCCATTGGGCATCGCAACGTACTTTTTCGAGCAGTTGGTAGAGCCTCTATGGCCCACAAACAAGCGCTGCATGTGTTTCGGCGAAAATACAAAGAGGATCATATCGTGAAGTTGAGTGAGGTTATGTCATTGACCGATTAATCAAAAAAAGATCGGGGGGGGCTTGTCGCCGCATACGCTCGCTTGCACCCCGGTGGATGTTCCGGGGATTCATCCGAGCCACCCGATCTGCCTATAGAATAGCACTTTTGAAACCAAATGTCAAGTATGTGAGGACAAACATGAAAACCTATCGCTGGATCATTCTCGGCATCCTCGGCCTGCCCCTGCTGGCGGTCGGCGCCTTCTTCTGGGCGACGAATCTGATGACGGATGCCCAGGCCTACCGCTCCCCGCTGGCCGGGAAACCGCCCGCGCCCGGCGAAGCATTGGGTAGTCCGCTCACCCGCCGCGTCGTCATCGTTTTGATTGACGCCCTGCGCTACGACACCGCGCTCGAACCCGAAGTGATGCCCTTCCTGAACGACCTGCGGACGCAGGCCGCCACCGCCGCGATGCACAGCCAGCCGCCATCCTTCTCCGCCCCCGCCTGGAATACCATCCTCACCGGCGCCTGGCCGGAGATCAACGACAGCCAGCCCTTCAACCCGCCCGATTACGACCACGTCCGCCCCTTCACGCAGGATGATATCTTCGCCGCCGCCGAGCGCGCCGGCCTGCGCGCGGCCGTCTCCGGTTACGCCTGGTTCGAGGGAATGCTGCGTAACAGCGGGGTGGATGCTGGTTTCTACACCCGCGGCGAGGACGCCGCCGCTGACCGCCTGGTTGTGGACGCCGCCCTGCCCTGGCTAACCGAAGATTACCAACTTATCCTCATCCACATTGACCAGGTGGACTACGCCGGGCATCACGAGGGCGGCCCGCGCGACCCGCGCTGGGATGCCGCAGCCCGGCGCGCCGACGCCCTCCTGGGCGAAATCGTCTCGCACCTGGACCTCGAACAGGATACCGTTATCGTACTCTCCGACCACGGACAGATCGAGCGCGGCGGGCACGGCGGCCCGGACCCGGTCACGCTGGTCGAACCGTTCATGCTGGCCGGAGCCGGGGTGGTTCCCGGCGATTATGGCAACGTCAACATGGTGGATGTCGCTCCGACCGTCGCCGCCCTGCTGGGAACCAGCATCCCCGCCAGCAGCCAGGGTCACGCGCTGACGGATATGCTCACTCTTTCGCCTGAGCAAGAGCCTGCCATCCAGGAGGCCTTGAAAGTACAGCAAGCTCAATTGTTCGCCGCGTACACGGCGGCGATCCATTCGACTGCCAGGATAGAGAGCGGAGAAGTGGTTTCGGCCACGCAATCCGCAATGGAACAGGCGCACGCCGGCCGCCTGGGGCGCGAACGCGTCTGGCGCAATGTGCTGGCTGTTTTCCTGGCTTTCACCCCGGCCTATTTGCTCTATCTCCGCAAGGATAAGCAAGCCCTCTGGCTAGCGGCCGGCGCGCTGTTATATCTGGCGATCTTCAACTTCCGCTACGCCATCCTGGACGGGCGCAGCTACTCGCTGGCTTCGGTCGAAGGCGAGACGTGGTTGATCGTCTACACCGCGACGACTGCCGCGGTCGGCGCCATCCTCGGCTGGTTCATCCCGATGATCGGGCTGCGCGCCTTCCGCCGGAGTCCGCGCGCAGCCGCAGGGATCTCGCTCGGCTTTGTCTGGTTCACGCTTTACCTGCTGGCGCTGCCGGTCCTGCTCAGTTTCGCCCTCAACGGCGTCACCGTCACCTGGACGCTGCCGGAATTCTACACGCTGTATATTGGATTGTTGTCCATCATCCAGAGTCTGATCGTGGCGGCCATTGGACTGCTGTTGACGGGAATCTCGGCGGCAATTGGCGCGCTGGCAAAGCGGACCTAACCCCCCGGCCCCCTTCCCTAAAAGGGAAGGGGGAGTCGTCGAGGTATCATGGCGCAAAGAAACATCATCCGCGGACAGGCGATCAGCAAAGATAAGTTCGCGCTGGCGAAGGAATTTCGCCGCAACATGACCAGCGCCGAAAGAATCCTGTGGCAAAACCTGCGAACAAACAAACTCGGCGGTTGGCACTTCCGGCGTCAACAAATTCTCTTTGGCTACATCGTTGATTTCTATTGCCATGCCGCATCCCTTATAATCGAAGTGGATGGCGAAATCCACGAAAGCCAACGCGCGGCCGACCAGGAGCGCGACGCTATTTTGACAGATAGAGGGTTCAAAACCCTGAGATTCCGCAACGAGGAGATCGAGAACGATTTGAATGCTGTCTTGTCAAAAATCCTGGCAGCCTGCAACCAAACTTTAACTAACCACCCTGACTCCCCTCCCCACTCAGGGGAGGGGCCGGGGGAGAGGTGCGGAGCGACCTAACCCCCCAACCCCCTTCCCTTCAAGGGAAGGGGGGACAGTTCGCCACTTCCCCAAACTCCCCTCCCCTTGCAGGGGAGGGGCCGGGGGAGAGGTGTGGAGCGACCTAACCCCCCAACCCCCTTCCCTTCAAGGGAAGGGGGGACAGTTCGTCACTTCCCCAAACTCCCCTCCCCACTCAGGGGAGGGGCCGGGGGAGAGGTGCGGAGCGACCTAACCCCCCAACCCCCTTCCCTTCAAGGGAAGGGGGGACAGTTCGCCACTTCCCCAAACTCCCCTCCCCTTGCAGGGGAGGGGCCGGGGGAGAGGTGCGGAGCGACCTAACCCCCCAACCCCCTCCCCTTGCAGGGGAGGGGCCGGGGGAGAGGTCCACAGGAGCACTACCATGAATATCATCCTCACCATCAACAGTGTATCTCACGAACTTGCCGCCTCCCCCGGCGAATCCCTCCTCTCCACCCTCCGCCGACTTGGCTTCCGCGGCGTCAAATTTGGCGACGAGCACGGGTTGACTGGCGCGGACACTATCCTGCTGGACGGTAAACCGGTCAACTCTGGACTGATGCTGGCTGCGCAAGCCGAGGGTCATTTCATCGTCACTATCGAAGGACTCGGCGAAGTTTCTGACCAAGGTTGGAAAAAAACTGGCGGCCTTCATCCAATCCAGCAAGCCTTCATCGAGACCGGCGCCATCCAGTGCGGCTACTGCACCCCGGCGCAAATCCTGGCCGCCAAAGCCTTGCTGGATAAGAATCCCAACCCGGATGAGGCGGAAGTTCGTGAAGCCATCGCGGGTGTGCTGTGTCGGTGTACAGGGTATCTCAAGCCTGTTCAAGCCGTATTACGAGCCGCAGAAATTATGGGGAATGGCAAATTAGTAGATTTGGAATTAACAAATTGGGAAAAGCGAACGCCTCCCGACGAGCATCCCCTCACTCCACCCGATACCGACCAATTTACTAATTTACTAAGTACTAATTTACTAAGTACTAATTTACTAACTCTGCCCAAAATCGTCGTCGCACCACAGACAACCAAATGGCAGACCGTCGGCAAGCCTGAGCCAAAAGTAGACGCCGTCAAACTGGCACAAGGCAAACCCGCCTTCGCCGCGGATATCGAGATGCGCGGGATGCTGCACGCCAAAGTGCTGCACTCGCCGCACGCCCACGCCCGCATCAAGAAGATTGACGCCAGTAAAGCGCGCGCCCTCCCAGGCGTGGCGGCCGTCTTGACCTGGCAGGAGATCCCCCGCGTAGTCTATTCCACCGCCGGGCAATCCGACCCCATCCCCGGCCCGCTGGATAGTTTTTCGCTGGATAACAAAGTCCGCTTCGTCGGCGACCGCGTGGCCTTCGTCGCCGCCGAGACGCCGGAGATCGCCGAGGCCGCGCTCAAACTGATTGAGGTGGATTACGAAATCCTGCCCGCTGTGCTGGACATGCGCCAGGCCATGGAAAAGGGCGCGCCCATCCTGCACGACGAGCCGGAATACGTCCCGTTTGCGGTCTGCGACCCGGCCAAAAACCTGGCTGCTGAGATTCGCATTGATATCGGCAGCGTGGACAAAGGCTTCGCCGAGGCGGACGAGGTCTTCGAGGCCGAATACGTCGTGTCAAAAGTCCAGCAGGCGCACATCGAGCCTCACGTGGCAGTCACGTATTGGGACGAAGACGACCGCCTGGTCATCCGCACCAGCACCCAGGTCCCGTTCCACGTCAGGCGGATGCTGGCGCCGCTGCTTGGTCTGCCGGTCAAACGCATCCGCGTCATCAAACCCAGGATCGGCGGCGGGTTCGGCGGCAAGCAGGAAGTACTGATCGAAGACGTGGCCGCCCACCTGACCATCGCCACCGGCCGCCCGGTGCTTATCGAGTACAGCCGCGAGGAGGAGTTCACCGCCTCCCGCTCGCGCCACCCGATGCGCATCCGCATGAAGACCGGCGTCAAGCGGGATGGCACGATCACCGCCAACGAGATGCGCGTTTTGTCAGATACCGGCGCGTATGGCTGCCACGCCCTGACCGTCACCGGCAACACCGGGCACAAGTCCATGGCCTTGTATGTAGGTGACAACGAATATCGCAAGTCGCCCAACATCCGTTTTTATGCGGACGTGGTTTATACCAATCATGTGCCAGCCGGGGCATATCGCGGCTACGGCGTGCCGCAGGGCTATTGGGCAGTCGAACGTCACATGGAAAAGATCGCCCGCGCCCTCGGTCTCGACCCGCTCGAGTTCCGCCTGAAGAATGCCATCCGCCCGGGTGAGTTCCACCCGTTCAGCACCGCCTGGAACGAAGGCCGCGAGCCGCGCCCGGAGATCATCCACACGGTTGGGTTGGAAGAATGTGTCCAGCAGGGGAAAGCCGCGATTGGGTGGGATGAGAAGTATGGCAACGAGGAATGGCACACTTCGTCAAACGTCGAACGTCTAAAGTCGGGCACGACGTTCGACGTTCGACGTTCGACGCGGAAAGGCATCGGCGTCGCGCTGGTTATGCAAGGCACCGCCATCCCATATTTGGACATGGGTGGGGCTTCGCTAAAGATGAATGACGACGGCTCGTTCAACCTGCTCGTCGGCGCAACCGACTTGGGGACCGGGTCCGACACCGTCCTGGCGCAGATGGCCGCCGAGGTGCTGGGTGTGCCGCTGGAGGACATCCTCGTCTATTCATCTGACACTGATTTCACCCCCTTCGATAAAGGCGCGTATGCCTCGTCTACAACATATATATCCGGCGCGGCGGTTGTCAAGGCAGCCGAACAAGTGGCCGAGCGCGTCAAAGTCCGCGCTGCGAAAATGCTCACTGAACGTAGACAGGTAAACAAGGAAACAAGTAAAGGATGTACTGGTGTACCTGTCTACTTGTCTACCGATTTACGGCTCGCTAATCGAAAGGCAATCGCACCTGGTGGAGAAAGCATTTCTCTGGCCGAAATCGCCTTGAACGCCCTCCATCACAGCGACCAGGAACAGATCATGGCCGTAGCCTCTTACGTCTCGCCTGTCTCGCCTCCGCCGTTCGCCGCCCAGTTCGCCGAGGTGACAGTGGACACCGAAACCGGCGCGGTGACGGTGGACAAACTGGTCATGGCGGTGGATAGCGGCGTCATCGTCAACCCGCAGACCGCCTCCGGTCAGGTTGAAGGCGGCATGACGCAGGCCCTCGGTTACGCCGTCTGCGAGGAAATGGTGTATGATAAAAAAGGTGTCGCCCGCGAACGTGACTTCGACAACTACCACATCTTCCGCGCTGACGAGATGCCCGAACTGACGACCATCTTCGTCGAGACCTTCGAGCCAAGTCACCCGTTCGGGGTCAAAGCTGTGGCCGAGATCCCGATGGATGGGGTTGCGCCGGCTGTGGGAAATGCTATACTGGATGCAGTCGGTATTAACGTGGACGAGAACCCGGTCACTCCGGAGAAGGTCTGGAAGGCGTTAAGAACAAGGTGAATAATGAACAACGCCAGATCAGTTAACGGCATTACAATACGGCTGCCTGCCGAACGATGGGTTCATATCACAGAAGAACACGCCGAAATGGCAGGGTACTATTATGATGTCCTTGAAGCGATCCAGCAGCCGCTGGCGGTTTTCGAGGGTAATAGTGGTGAGACGCTGGCCGCGCGTGAAATTGAACCCGGGAAATATTTGGTCGTCGTTTATCGGGAAATTAGCAAAGAGGATGGCTTTGTCATCACAGCCTTTTTGACAAAGCGCTGGAAACAGATTGAAAGGAGGAAGAAAGTATGGCCGCAGTGAATCTTGACCACGTTCTGACTTTCGTGCCGCAGGTATTGCAATTCGGACCAAGAAACATCTGGCTCTCTTATGACGAAGAGGCCGACGTACTTTACTTGAACTTCAAGAAACCCAGCCAGGCCGATGATTCGGAACTACTGGATAATGACATCATTGTCCGTTATGAAAAGAATGAAATTATCGGCATGACTGTTCTCAATGCAAGTAAAAAAAGAGGGAAGAAATCTTCTTCTCGCTGATGAGACGCTGGATTGGAAAACATTCCTGGATACGTAACAATGGCAGACAAAATTTACGTCATCGGACACGTCAACCCGGATACCGACACCATTGCTGCCGCAATGGGCTACGCCTGGCTGCTGCGCGAGCGCGATGGCGGCGATATCATCGCCGCCCGTGCTGGCGCGACCAACCCGCAAACCTCCTGGGTGCTCAAACGGCTGGGACTCGACGCGCCTCTCTTGCTCACTGACGCCTCGCCACGTTTCGAATCGGTCACCCGCCGGCTGGACACAGCCACACCAGACGCCCCCCTGCGCGACGCCTGGGAGATCGCCTTGCGCACCTGGGGGATTGCCCCGGTCATCAACGAAGATGGCACACCCTACGGCATGGTCACCGGTGCAAGTTTATTCAATCTCATCAGCCGGAAGATAGGCCCGCACCCGCGCCAGCAGGAATTGCCCATCGTCGAAATCCTGGAAACCCCCTGCCGCGAGTCCTGTAAGACAGATATACCTCGCTTTCAAGCCAACAACCGCATCCGCGACTCGCTCAACCGTATCCTGCGCGAGGAAGGGGATGACTTCTGGGTGGTGGATGAAAATGGTTCCTATCTGGGGGTTTGTCGCCAGCGCGACTCACTGAATCCGCCTCGCTTGAAAGTCATCCTGGTTGACCACAACGAGCCGCGCCAGGCGCTGGGCGCCATCCAGGAGGCCGAATTGCTCGAAATCCTCGACCATCACCGCTTGGGCAATTCGTCCACCCACATCCCCATCCGCTTCACAGTGGATATCGTCGGAAGCACCAGTACACTCGTTTCTGAGCGGATCGAAGAAGCCGGCTTGAGCGCGCCGCCGGCATTGGCCGGGCTGATGCTCGCCGGTCTGCTTTCGGACACGTTGATCCTGACTTCACCGACCACGACCGAACGCGACCACAAAGCTGCCGAACGGCTGGGGCGCTGGGCCTTCATCCGTGGCGCACCTCTGGCTGGCGAAACGGTGCAATCCTATGGGGAACAAGTGTTGCACGCCAGCTCGGGCATCGACGCGCGCACGCCGGACGAGGTGGTCAACACCGACTTGAAAATCTACGAGGCCGGCGGACATCCTTTCGCCATCGCCCAGGCTGAAGTCACGGATCCGATGCAATTTACCGAACATCTGATAGGCCTGATCGCTTCCCTGGAATCGCTGCGCGAACGCCGCGCCCTGGATTTCGCCATGCTGATGGTCACCGACGTGATCCGCGGCTCGAGCCGATTGATCTTGAGCAACGAGCCCGCCGATTTGAGTGACCTGCCCTACCCGCTCCAGCCGGACGGAACGCGCCTGGCTGAAGGGGTGGTCTCGCGCAAAAAGCAATTGCTGCCGGTGGTGTTGGGATTGCTGGAACGATGACAATGTTGAGCTATTTCGTTTCACTGGTAATTCTTCTAGCCGCCGCGCTGACCGCCTGCCAGGCCACGTCTGTTAATCCGGAGATCATTCTCGCCACCACCACCAGCACGCAGGATTCCGGTCTATTGGATGCGCTCGTGCCGATGTTCAAGCAAGAGAGCGGCTACACCGTGAAAACCGTCGCCGTGGGCACGGGACAGGCGCTGAAAATGGGCGAGGAAGGCAATGCCGACATCCTGCTCGTCCATTCGCCGAAGGCAGAAGAAGCCTTCATGCAGGCCGGCTTTGGTCTGGAGCGTCACCTGGTCATGCATAATGACTTCGTCCTGGTTGGCCCGGCGGCAGACCCGGCGGGGGTCAGGAGCGCAGCGAGCACAACACAGGCCCTGATCCAGATAGCGAACGCCGCCGCGCCATTCGTCTCACGCGGCGACGACTCCGGCACGCACAAGATGGAGCGCAGTCTGTGGGAAGCGGCCGGATCACCCCCCCTCGGCGGCTGGTATATCGAGTCCGGCCAGGGGATGGGCGCGACGCTGCGCATCGCCTCGGAAAAGCAGGCCTACACCCTGACCGACCGCGCCACCTATCTGGCAAACCGCGCCACACTCCAACTGGAGGTGCTACTCGAAGGCGACCCATCCCTGCTGAATATCTACCACGTCATCGTGGTCAACCCGGAAAAATGGCCGCAGGTCAACCTGAACGGCGCCCGCGCTTTTGCCGAATTCCTGCTTGCCCCAGAAACACAGGCGTTGATCGGCCAATTCGGGGTGAGCGAGTACGGTCAGCCGCTCTTCTTCCCCGACGCCAGTAAAAGCGAAACCGACCTGGGATTGCCGTGATGGACTGGATCTGGCAAGGATTTCATGACGCCTTTAACCTGCTCCTGCATGGAGACCCGGAAATTCGCTTCATCACCCTGCTGACCCTGCGCGTTTCAGGACTGGCGACTATCATCAGCCTGGTCATCGGCCTGCCGTTCGGCACACTCCTCACCCTTCATCGTTTTCGCGGACGCAGCCTTCTGCTTGGACTGGTCAACACCGGCATGGCCATCCCGCCAGTCGTAGTCGGGCTGCTGGCCGCCATTCTGCTCTGGCGCAGCGGGCCGCTGGGTATTTTAAATCTCATCTACACTCCCTCAGCCATGATCTTCGCCCAGGTCATCATCGCCACGCCGGTCATCACCGGCCTGACCGCCGCTGCCCTGGAACAACTCGACCCGCGCCTGCGCCTGCAACTGCTCGGCTTGGGCGCATCCCAACTGCAAATGATCGCGCTGCTCTGGTGGGAAGCGCGGCTGGGCCTGCTGGCCGCGCTGATGGCCGGTTTCGGCCGGGCCATTTCTGAGATCGGCGCTTCGATGATGATCGGCGGAAACATCCGCTTCCAGACGCGCGTCCTGACCACAGCCATCGTCCTGGAGACCGGCAAAGGCAACTTCGACCGCGCTATTGCCCTGGGGCTGATCCTGCTCTCTCTGGCATTTATGATCAACTACGTACTGACGATGGCGCAGCAGCGCAGGCAGAGCCGTTCATGACCGATTTTCTCGAAATAAGCGGTCTCCTGGTCGAACGCGACCGGCGGCCCGCCTTGACCCTCGACCATCTGACCGTCAAAGAAGCCGAAATCCTGGCCGTGAGCGGAGCGAACGGCTGCGGCAAGACCACCCTCCTGCTGACCATGGCGCGCCTGCTCCCCTTCCAGAAAGGTGAAATCCTTCTGCGCGGCCAGCCGTTCGAAGAACAGGACAGCCTTTCCCATCGCCGCCGCATTGGCCTGGTTTTTCAGGACCCGCTACTGCTGGATATGAGTGTGGAAGAAAACATCACCCTGGGACTGCGCTTCCGTCACATGCCGCGCGCCGAGACCGCCCGCCGCGTGGACGAATGGCTGGAATACCTGAACATAGGCCACCTGCGTAAACGCCCGGCGCGAAAACTTTCGGGCGGCGAGGCGCAACGCGTCAACCTGGCGCGTGTCCTGGCCCTCCGACCTGAACTGCTTCTGTTGGATGAACCTTTCCGTTCGCTGGATGCCGCCACCCGCTCCCGCCTGCTCAATGAGCTGAAATCCATCCTGGAACAGATGCGCACCACCACAATTTTCGTCACCCATGACCCCGTCGAAGCCAGCGCATTTGGTCATCGCACTGTCATTCTGACGCAGGGTCGAGTAGAATCCCAACCAAGGTAAACATGAAAACAATTTTTCAAGCCCTAACTGAGCTAGAAACTAAAAACGAACCAGCCGCGCTGTGCACAGTCGTCGCCAGCCGCGGCTCCACGCCGCGGCACGTTGGGAGCAAGATGCTCGTCTATAAAAATGGAAACTTCATCGGTTCCGTCGGCGGGGGCGGATTGGAACACCGCGTCCTGGACGAGGCCTGGATGGCTATCACCGACGGCCAACCGCGGCTCCTTGAATACAATATGACCGACCCCGCGCGCGGTGACGTGGGCGTGTGCGGCGGCCAAGTGGAGGTTTTTGTGGAACCTATCTTACCCCCTCCCATGCTTGTCGTCATCGGCGGTGGACATGTCGGCAAGGCAGTCGCCCATCTCGCCAAATGGCTGGGATTCCGCGTCACGGTCTCGGACGACCGGCCCGAGTTCTGCACTCTGGAAGCCAACCCCGACGCGGATGAATTCTACGCCTGCCCGATGGCTGAACTGCCCCAGCATCTGAACATCACGCGACAGACCTATCTTGTCCTGACCACGCGCGGCAACGATGTAGATGTGCCCGGCCTCCCTGCTCTTTTGGATAGCGCGGCGGGATACATTGGAGTTATCGGCTCGCGGCGGCGTTGGTCGCTGACGGTCAAAGCGCTCAACGAACAGGGCGTCCCAGACGAGAAGCTGGCGTCCGTCCACTCCCCGATCGGGATCGGGATCGGGGCCGAGACGCCGGAGGAGATCGCCGTCAGCATCCTGGCGGAGGTTTTGATGGTGCGCGGCGGCGGGTCGGGCAAGCAGATGAAGGAGCCAAAATGAAATGCAATCTGACAGTCACTTCGGAAGTGACTGTCAAATTGCATAGAACTTTTTCGGTACGGCAGCGTAGATTAATCTGGATAAAACACTTGTATCAAAATATTCGATAGGCTATAATCAAGCTGTTGATTCGATCAAAAAGGAGAGACAACTATGGCACGCATTTTCGATATTATCGAATACCCCAACGAGATGGAAAGTGAAATCGTCCATCGCTTCCCGGACAATTCAACGGCTGGCGAATACCGCCTCGGCTCCAACGTCATCGTCCGTGACGGGCAGGCAGCGGTCTTCTTCCGCGACGGTTTGGCGTTGGATAAGTTCGGCCCTGGACGGCACATCATCGCTACGGCTAACATTCCCCTCTTGACCGAGAAAGCCCAGGACCTTTTGACTGGAGGCAAGACAGCCTTCCCGGCGGAAGTCTACTTCGTCTCGATGAAGGAATTCGCCAACCGCAAATGGGGCACTTCCCAACCAATCCTGGTGCGCAACCCGGGGATGGGTTTGGGTGTGGCGCTCCTGCAGGGATATGGCTCGTACGGTTTTGAAGTCAAGGATCCCCAACAACTGATCATCCAAGTTGTGGGCAAGAAAGCCTCGTTCACGGTTGACGCCATCGAAGAACGCTTGCGCATTGCCCTGCTTTCCAAATTGCAGGATACACTCAACGAATGGGGCGCCAAGATGGCCGTTCCAGAACTGCTCGCCAAGACCATTGAACTGGGCGGTTTCATCCAGTCGCTGGCCGAGGAGGAGTTTAATGCCCTGGGTCTGACTTTAAAACGCTTCATCATTGGCAATCTAAAACCCTCCGAGAAATCCGCTGAGGAACTGCGGGCGATGGGCATGCTCGACATGGCGACCTACACCCAACTGCAGGCCGCGGACGCCATGCGCGACGCCGCTCAGAATCCCAGCGGCGGCGCAGGTCTGACGGCCGGCATCGGCGCGGGAATGGGCATTGGCAACTTGATGGGCCAGGCCCTGCAGGGCGGTTTTCAATCCGGCCAGCAGCAACAGCAACCACCCTCCAGCGGCGCGCCCTCCGGCGGTGGTATGCCGGCCGTGATGACGCCCTCCGAGGCGGCGCAGGTGCTGCGGGTTTCTGAGGAAGATGTCATCGCAGCCATCAATGCCGGCTCACTGAAGGCAAAGAAACTGGGCAACGCCTACCGCATCAGCAAGGAAGCGCTGGAGGAGTTTTTGAAAAGCTAAAGCAAGTAAAACGTAATGCGTAAAACGCAAAAAGGAGTCCAGAAGACGCGGACTCCTTTTTTTTGATCATTGCGTTTTACGTTTTACGCCAATTCTGCCAAAACATCACTCACGGATTCCAACACATCTCCAGCCAAAACTGAAGCGGTGTTCCCCAGGACCTCGGCAGCATACAAACCCGCCTGGGCATGAACCCACGCCCCGGCCACCGCTGCCGGATACGCCTCGACCCCTTGGGCGCGCAAGCCGACGATCAAGCCTGCCAGCACATCGCCCGTCCCCGCGTGCGCCAAAGCGGATGTAGCCACCGGGATGGTTGTCGTGCGCCCATCCGGTGAGGCGACGACGGTAAAGGCGCCTTTCAGAACGACCACGTGGCCCCATTCTTGAGCAAAGCGTAATCCAATGGCTCGCCGGTCTTTTTGAATTTCTTCTTTCAATAAACCAGTCAACGCCGCCATTTCACCCGGATGCGGCGTCAACACAGCCGGTTGGGGGAGTAAATTCGGCCAATCCGGGATTTTCGCCAACAGTTTTAGCCCGTCAGCATCAATCACAAGCGGCGGTAATGTCAATAGCTTCTTTTCCGGTTTTCCCGTTTGACTGGGGATGAATCCCATCCGCCCGTGGGCATTCGTTGAGAGGGTTGCTCCCCGCAGAAGGTTTTCCAAAAATTCCTTGGTGGTATTTTCCAATCCGAAGCCCGGGCCGATCAAAAGCGCGCTGGCGCGCTCGAGTTCCTTTGCCAGCACATCCACCGCAGCGGCTGCGACGACTCCCATTTCATGCGGCAGCAACAGCCAGGTCGCTTCGGGAAAATGTCCAGCCAGCGCGCCATGCAAAGGTGCAGGAACAGCCAAGGTCACCAGCCCGGCCCCGATCCGGTAGGCAGCCTTGCCGGCCAATAATACCGCGCCGGTGTAGTTGATTGATCCTGCGACGATAAAGGCGGTCCCGAAAGTCCCTTTGTGAGAATCCGAGGGCCGCGGCGGCAAAATTGATGCGACCAGATCTTCGTCCGCGACTTGGTTCCGTACCGCTTTCCAGGAAGGCAGATCCTCTGACAGACCGATATCCACCACATGAATCTCACCTAGCAGGTCGAAAGCCGGGGTTTTCAACAGACCCTGCTTGACAGCCGCCATCGTCAGTGTGGCATCCGCCGGGATGCAAGCTGCGCTGGCTTCCCCCGTATCACAATCCACCCCGGAGGGACAATCAACTGCGATAACGTAAGGCGGCCAATCCAATTCAGCGCTGGCGTCCTTCACGGCGGTCATCACTGACGCGATTTCAGCTTTTAAGGGCAATTTGAAGCCAGTTCCCAGGATGCCATCCAGAACCACGTCGGCGGCGCCAATGAAAGCTTTGAGCTGTTCAAAGCCTTCATCCTTCTCGGAAATGACAATCTCGCCATCCGCTTGCCTCAGCCGCTCGACGAGAGGATCAGCCTCCCCTTTTCGCTGGATCAGATAGGCGCGCGCCTGCCAACCCTTCTCGGCTAAATGCGTCAGCGCGACCAGCGTATCCCCGCCATTATTTCCCGGGCCAACCAGCCCGAGGGCTTGCATATCTTCGTCATTGTGACTATACGCAAGGCGCAATATTTCTTTGGCCAGGCCGCGTCCGGCGTTTTCCATCATCCGCGCGTAGGTCAAACCACTGGCGTCAGCTTCCTGCTCGATCGCGCGCATTTCAGGGACAGTAACAAGTTTCATGCAAGTACCTCCACATTTTTATCATTTTACGCAATACCGCAAAAGTCACTCGAGGGTGAAAACCTTGGCGGGAGACCCGCCCCTTCCTTGTCATTCTGAGGGCGTACTTTGCCCGAAGAATCCCCTCCACAACGGGAGACCCTTCGGTCGCTGAAGAACGCTCCCTCAGGGTGACAAAGTGAGTTTTGCAGTATTGCCATTCTACCGAATTTGTATGGCGGGTTGCGAAACCCGCCATACCGTATCACTTCCACAAATCATCAGCAATGTCATCCAGACCGAGGGCAAGCAATGTCTCTTTTGACGGCCGCCCCGTCCCAGGGTCCCAGCCGCGAACGGCGTAGTAGGCTTCGAGCATCTCCACGAGAGGAGGAACATATCCTGCCGCGCCGCCTTCGGAGAGCGGTTCGAGCAGGGCTTTGGGAAGTCTGTCATTGGCGCGCGTTAGACCGAGGCGATTATTGATCGCCCGCTTGAGATTCCAGGCGCGCTCACCGGCAAGCAGCAAATCTTCGCTTGTCCGGTTCGAGCCGGTGGCGGCATTGGTCAAATCCACCACCATTTCCACTGGAATGTTGGAGAACAGGCACAACACCAGCGCATCACAGACGGCGCGCCAGTCCTGATGGCGGGCCACGTTGGCGGCCTTCTCCGCGCCGGCCTGTCTATCGAAATATTCGAGGCCAAGGCTGGCCTCCGCCTGACCCCAGTCCACGAAAAAATAATCCGATTTATTATGGCACGCGCCGCGCGGACCAGTGGCATAGACCAACGCCATTCCGGAAACGCCGCGCGGGTCGTGATAAGCCACTTCCAGCCCGTTGACCTGCACCGCTTCATCTTCTGCGCCGAAATGCGCCCCAAAGCGCCGTGAACCCTGCGCCAGGTACGCGCCGAAGCCTTCGCGATGGGCGGTCAGATGGAGCAATTTTTCTGCCGCGGCCACATCGCCCCAGCGCAGCGGGAAGCCGGTATCCTTCTCGGTAATAACGCCTTTCTCGTAAAGGTAAAACGCCAGCCCAAGCATGTTGCTGGCGCTGATGGTATCCATGCCGTAACGGTCACAGATTTCACCCAGCCGGACAATGGCAGGCAGATCGTCATTCAGCAGGTTTGGGCCAAAGCCAACAATCGTCTCGTATTCCGGCCCTTTGCGCTTCTCACCGTCTTCGAGACGAACCACGCGCCCGCAGGCAATCACACAGGCATGACAGGCGCTCGTGCCGGTCAGGATGGTCTCGGCCATGCTCGAGCCGGATATCTTGTCCACATTTGGAAATGTGCCGGCGTGATAATATTTCGCCGGCAGCGCGCCGAGATATTCGGCAAAATTCGCTGCCCCGGCCGTGCCGAGATCGTGAAACACCTTGGACATATTATCGGCCTTCAGGGCGCGATTGGCCGCCAAACGCAGCGGGGTATATTTTTCTGCATCAGCCAGCGGGACTTTGCCGCTGCCCTTCACCGCAATCGCCTTGAGATTTTTCGCGCCCATCACCGCGCCCAGGCCGGTGCGCCCGGCGGTGCGCCCGTGATCGCAAAAGATACCGGCAAACAGGACGCCGTTCTCGCCCGCTGGTCCAATCACGGCGACGCGTGCGGATGGCCGGTTTAATTCATTTTTGAGGACGGCCTGCGCCTGATAGGTGTCCAATCCCCAGATTTGCGCCGCATCGCGGACCTCGAGCCGGCCCTCGTTTATCCAGAGGTAGACCGGCCCCTCGGCTTTCCCCGTGATCCACAGGCCGTCGAAACCGGTAAAACGCAGCTCCGGGCCCCAAAATCCGCCGCAGTTGGATTCAGCCCACAATCCGGTGGCAGGCGATTTTCCACAGACGACGAAACGCCCCACGGCGGGCCCTGCCGTGCCGGTCAGCGGGCCGGTCAGGAAAAGAAGCGGGGACTGCGGAGATAACGGATCCAGGACGCGGGTCAGGGAGGTGTACAGCAAGCGCGCTGCCAATGATGCGCCGCCCAGGTAATCGCGTTCCCACTCAGCGGGAACGCTGAATTGACCCGTCTCACGCGTGGTGAGATTGATGGTCGCGATAGGTTGCATGGTTTTTCCTGTTTACTTCAATATTTCGCCGGTGATCGCGCGGCAGCAGCGGACGAAATCCAGCACGGTGGGTACATTGCGCATCATATAGGCCATGCTGCCTTGAACTTGCAATTTGCGGGTCATCATCGCCTGCATCGGATCCAGTTCGCCTTTCATGATGCGGGCGATATTTTCGTAAGAAGCTTTTAGAACAAAGGCTGGCTTGACTTCAGAGAGATCTTTCAGGACGGCTGTCTTGCGACACTTACCGTGCCACAAGTCCAAATAATAGAACATCTGCTCCTTGAGAGGGCCAGATGGTTCGATGACGACGCACATATCGCCTTCCCAATTCCTGGCGATACGGGCGTACTGGGCGTCGGAGTTCAATTTTTCATCCAGTTTTTCGAGCCATTCGGGTGAAGGGAATATAGTGGTCATCTGCTGTCTCCTTGATGCGTAAGTAGAAACATTTCAATTATAGACGCAATCGCCCGGGTTTAGTACCGATTTCCCCTTGCAAAAACGAACAATTTCGTCTATGCTTAGGTGAAAGCGTCATTCCTGCAAGGTCAGAAGCGGCGTTAAATCAACTCGATAAAGAGAAGGAGAGAAGTGATGAAAAAAGTAACCCTGATAATCAGCATGTTGGTAATTGCCAGCCTCGCGCTGGTAGCCTGCGCCCCCAAGGCGACTGGCGGAACCGGAGGCGGCGCCGCCGCGGCCGGTATGACCGATCTCAAGGGGCGCATCATTACCGTGGCCGTAGAAAATGCCTACCCACCTTTCAACAGCATTGATGAAGCCACCGGTAAAGGTGTCGGCTGGGATTACGATACCGTCAACGAAATCTGCAAGCGGCTCAACTGCGTACCCGAATTCAAGGAAGTCGCTTGGGATGGCCTCTTCCCAGCGATGAACGCGGGTGAATATGATATGGCCGCGGATGGGATCACGTACAAACGGCTGCGCGCCTGGGGTGTAGATTTCTCGATCCCATATACGCCAGTCTCACAATCGTTGTTAGTGCGGGCCGATGAAACTCACACCCTGGATGATTTCAAGGCCAATGCGGAACTGAAAGTTGGCACCCAAATCCAGACCACAAACTATGATGCCGCGGTATCACTCTTCCCTGATAAGGAAATCGTGGCCTTCGAGGATTTCGGCGCACCCGCCCTGGCATTACTCGCCGGCGACATTGATGGCGTTGTCATTGACGATGTGGCTGGGTTTGGTTTTATGCAAGCAAACCCTGGGAAATTCAAAATCGCTGCCTTTTTCGAGACCGGCGAATTCCTGGCCTTTGTCTATCCGCCAGGCAGCGATCTGATTCATCCAATCAACGCTGCTCTTCGCGCGATGCTGGCGGATGGCACACTGGCTCAATTGAATAAAAAGTGGGGCCTTGCCGATCCTGGAGCGCTTGACTATAAATAACCCGTTCAAAAGCCGTTTCTGACACTCCTGCAAGATGGGGGCCTCAGCCCCCATCTTGCTTGAATTTCATTTATGCTGGAGACTTAGATGCAATCTAAAACTGAACAAAGGCAGCGTGGACTAATTCCGATTGATTTTAATATCTCGAAATGGCCCTGGTGGGCAATTGTACTTATACTTAGCGGTCTTGCATTATCTATTCTCATTTTAACCTCAAAGAATTATAACGACACTTTCATTTACCTGACCCTGGGTGTAAAGTCCACATTGCGCATTACGCTTTTTTCGTTCCTGCTGGCAACTGTTCTTGGACTTATTACCGGGCTGGCGCGCGTTTCTAAAAATGTCTTTCTTTACAATGTGTCAACTTTGTATGTAGAGGTTGTGCGCGGTATTCCTCTCGTTGTTTTGTTGCTTTACATTGCCTTCGCATTGGTCCCCGTTCTTGTAGAAATGATCAAAGCAATTGGAGTATGGGGGATAACCAGCTTTCCGAACATCGCTCTTTTTCAATCATTGGCCACATTCAGTATCCGCGTTATATCCATGGAAGGACGCGCTATTATCGCACTCGGATTCGGTTATGGCGCATACGAGGCGGAAGTCTTTCGCGCCGGCATCCAATCCATCAGCAAAGGGCAGATGGAGGCGGCCAAGTCGTTGGGCATGAATTACTTCCAGGCGATGCGCTTCATCATCCTGCCGCAAGCCGTCCGCCGCGTGCTGCCGCCGCTGGGCAATGACTTCATTGCCTGCCTGAAGGACTCCTCGCTGGCAACCGTCCTGGCCGTCCCGGAACTGACCCAGATGGGCCGCCTGCGCCGCGCGACCACTTTCCGCGTGATGGAAACTTTCAACGTAATCGCCTTCATGTACCTTTCGATGACGCTGCTGCTCTCCAGCATCGTGCGTTGGCTGGAGAAGAAGATGAAGATCGAGGAGTGATCTGTATAAACCGCCTTTTTGACACGATTGACATAACCAGTATAATAGCTATAATTGTAGTCAATGTCACCGAAGCAACCCCACTCCCTAAAATTTGCGCCAGAAGCAGTCGGGCACTTGGAATGGATAGAGCGGAAATACCATAACCTGATCCGCCAAACGATTAGAGAGCAACTGATCCATACACCTGATATCGAAACTCGTAACCGGAAAACATTAGACCAACCAGCCCCCTACGGTGCAACATGGGAACTACGATTTGGGCCAAATAATCGCTATCGAGTGCTGTACGAAATAGACGAGGAACAACAGGAAGTGTGGGTATTGGCGATAGGTATAAAAGAAGGTAATCGGCTATTTGTCGGCGGCGAGGAGTATACAGAATGAGAATCGCATCATTGGCAGATGTAAAAACACATTTGAGCGCGTATGTAGACCAGTGCATCGCGGAAGGGCCAATCGTCATCACGCGAAATGGCAAAGCAGCAGTCGTCCTTATCGCTCCCAGCAACGATGAAGACCTGGAAAATCTTGTTCTAGCGCGTTCGCCTCGTTTCCAGGCAATGTTAGAGAAGTCCAGGCAAAGTCTGAAAGAAGGTAAAGGCTTATCGGAAGAAGAATTTTGGTCAGCGGTAGAGCAACGCCAAGCGGCTTAAGACCATATAGAAGGCTATGCAACCCTCCTGGCCGTCCCGGAACTGACCCAGATGGGCCGCCTGCGCCGCGCCAGCACCTTCCACGTCATGGAAACCTTCAACGTTATTGCCTTCCTGTACCTTTCGATGACGCTGCTTCTCTCCAGCTTCGTCCGTTGGCTGGAGAAGAAGATGAAGATCGAGGAGTGATCTGTATCAAACGGCTTAGTTCAACTTGTAACCATGACTTCTTCATCTGTTCTATCACCTTCGGGGCGCAACATCCCCAATCCCTTTTTACCTGGTTTATGGCCGTTGCTGGGGATAACGGCGTTGACCCTGGCAGGGTTCCTGGTAGTAGGAGGGCTGGTGATCGTTGGAATCGTGCCTGGAGGGGCGCTGTTGTTGGCAGGTTTGCCTGTGGCTCTGTTCGGCGCTATTTCAGTTTTTGTGGCGCTATGGGGGCAGCATCAGGTACGGCAGATACGGAACTTTTTGGGCAGTGAACGTCCCCAAGTACGGTGGATCTATACGATGGAAGAATGGGCCGCGCTGCGTGAGACACGCTGGCAGGAAGCGCAGGAAGACCGCTTGTTACCGGTGGGGTGTCTGACTTTCCTGCTCGCAGTAGCGGGGTTGTTGGTTGGCGGAGCGCTCGGAGCGAGCAATGCCTCGTTCCGTGCCTTTGACTGGGAGACGCTACTGGAGATCGGAGTGGGGGGCATTCTGGGGGCGCTGGCGGGAGGTTCGGTGGGTGGCTTGATTGGCAGTGTCGTGACGCTGGGGAATTGGCAAGCAGCGCGGCAAAGCTATCATCAGACGGAGCCAGGAGAAGTGGCGTTGAGCGGACGAGAAATCTATGCGTTGGGGCGATATGTAAAAATGGATGGCGACTCAACGAAACTTAAACAAGTGGAGTGGGAACGGGGACACCCAACGCGGTTGCTGATCACGATCAGCACATGGCTTCCGCGTAACGACGAACTGATTTTGGATATTGTTGTGCCTGACCGCGTTATGGCACAGGTGGAAGATGTGGTTCAGCGAATGGTTAGTGTATAATGGAATGGGGATAATAAAAGAACACTCTCCTGCCTTCTCCTTTGCTCTATGCAAGTTTGGTTTGTCTTAACCGAAATAGGAGAATTGACATGCAGAATTCAATGCCCGTGTGCCCTCGCTGTGGAGCCCAAATTTCAGCGAAAGCTAAATTCTGTAAGACGTGTGGCACAGCAGTGACGGCTTCCTCGGTGAAGCCGCCTCCACACAGTCCGGCAAAACGACCGATCGCATTACAGCAGAGTCAGATTCAGGCGGTTGGTAAAGCCGCACAAGGCATGCTCGGCGCCGCATCAACCGGATTGCCCTTAGGCTGGCAGACAGTGGTGGGAAATACGCTGCCTACCTTTACTCCAATGGTGACCAAAGCGGCTCGATCGGTTGTCTCCCGCAAAACTGCTTCGGTGGGACGCTCCCTGCGCGGCTCGGTGGTGGGACTCACGATTGCCTCAGCCATCACGTTGGTGACGACTCTTGCTACCCAGGATACAAGCGCCTGGCTGACAGCCTGCCTGCAAGTGATATTGACGGTGGTCGGCCTGGTAAGCGGACTAGCCGCGGACAAGAAACGCGGTCCAGTTTCACTTGTAACTGTAGTAGCTGCGCTTGGCCTTTTCCTGCTTCAGGGTGGCTTGCTGTTCGGATCGTTCAAGGCAGCCATCATGGGTACACAATCAGCGACCGGCATGCTGGGGGCCTGTGTGGGCGGGATAACAAAGTTGGTTTGTCTGTTTACATCCCTGGGTACCGCCTGGCGGGCGGCAAGGAGGTAATGACGATGGGACACAAACGCAATCGCTATTGGGGTTTGGTTTTGTTCATGTTGATTCTCAGTGCCTCGCTGTTGACTGGTCGTGCTTTGGCCCAGACGATCCTGATGGAGGCCACGTGGGATCCGCTGCCGTCCGGGTGGGAGGGAGACAATCTGTCTGATGATGGAGATGATATTTCTTTCCTGGCGGATCTCAGTACAATCGACGAAGATCCTAAAGCCAATGCCATGATCCAGGTACATATCGACCGGGGCGCGTCGGAGGTTCAGTCCGCCGCCGATCTCCAAGTGTACCGAGTCCCCCTCGATGAGTATAGCGCGGCGGGGTATGTGGAAACGTTCTCTGAGACCACCTGGAGCGGCTATCCAGCGCTGTTAAATACGCGCGAGCATATGCACGAACAGAATGATACCGGCCGGCCTGGAGACTCCTATACTGCTCCATGCTACACCGAGCATTTGTATGTATACGTGGGGCCGGGCGTGGTGGTCAGAATGCTAGCCCAAACAGCGGTAGGTCCGATCTACGTAGACGGCAGAGCCGGCAGTCAGAGCATGGAAGCCTTTCAGAACGTGAAGGCACAGATGATCCAGGTCGCCAGGGGCATTCGGGTTGGTCCGGTAGGTTCCAGAGCATCTTCTGCCCCCTGGCAGGTCGTCGTTGACGTGGGCGGCGCGCTGGGTGCGGGGGCTGGCGTGTTGGTTGCTGGGGGTATTCTCGCCTCGGCGGTGGCGACCATCTTGAGCATCAATCGTGAAAACCGGGCCAAAGCCGGCAAAGACCAGGAAGAACAAGACCCCAAGCAGGTGGTGGGTTACATTTTGCAGATCAGCAGTGAGGCGGTCATGCTCATGCCCAAGCAGCCGGTTTCGGTCAACGCCGCAGTCTGGCAGGTGACCGCGGACGGCGCCACAGCCAGGGCCGCGGATTCCGCCATCCGGGTGGATGTGCCGGGTACGGCGGCTGGCTTCTTGCAGGTCACGCCGGTCAGCGGGCAGGGGCAGATCAACTGCAACTTCACCCAGGTGGGCCAACCCAGCCAGGGCGAAGTGCTGGTGAAGTTCAACGCCTCAGCCGCCCAGGGTGGCGCCTCGGCCCAGGTCAAAGTGATCATGGCTGTGGATCTGGTGGCGAAGGCGGCGCAGGGCCAACCGGTCATCCGCTATGTCAAGGCTGAAAAATGCTGGTTGGTGCCGGATATGTTGGTCTACTTCTGCGTTCGCGGCACCAGCACACCAGTGCAGGTCAGTTTCGAGTACGATTTCCCCAAACCAGAAGCGCTCTGTACCGCCCATCCGGATCTCCTGGTCCTGGAGGAAGCTCGCTTGCTCGACGATGGAATGACCTGGCGGGTGAAGATGACGCTGAAAGAGGACAAACTCGAAGAGGCGTTTGGCGAACACCTGACCGACGAAGAAGGCAATCTCAAGCTCCAGGTCACTGCCATCCCGCGGGACGACCAGGAACCCTACGATGCGGAGATCACCTATCAACTACGTCCGCAAGTGACAATGCTGGCTTACAGCTATGACCGGGGGGATACGCGTGCTTCCGGCGGGCACACCTACAACGACGAGTCATACGATGAAATGGAGTTTGTTGCCGATGGCGTGGACACACTGCCGCTGGCGTTATTCTTTATTCGCACGGATAAAGAAGTGTCGAAAGAGCTCCAATACCTGGAAGCCGAAGACATGGTTGAAATTGGTTACATCGGTTGGAAGGCGGATGGGGATATCACGGATTTTAATCACCCGAAAGTTAATGAAGCGCAAAGCGGTGCGGGCCTTTTTGCCTATGACCTGATCTCAAGCTATGGTCTCAAAGCAACCAAAGAACGCATTGACCGGCCTCACAAGTTGTCCGTGAAGGCCAGGCTCAAGGATGGCGGGCCTACGAATTATGAGCTGGACCAGTCGGATTATGAGATCTCCGTCAAGCCGCAGTTCCTCAAGTTGCAGTTGTGGGTGACACCTGGCCGGCTGCGTGGTACTTCAGAGGCTTACGCCTACCTGACCGTGCTGCCCTCTGGCAAGCCGCTTCCCAAGCAGTCCCTGATGCTGAACATCGAGGACCCACCCGGCTCCAGCCTCTCACTGGACCGGTGCTCCGCGGTCCAGCACACCCGGCCTGAAGAAAATTATCCAGAAAACCGCGGCGCCGCCCTGGTCAAAGGCTCGGCGTGCTGGATCCTGCGGTACAAGGATTTATCCTGGCAGACCCTGCCGCAAGCGGTCTACCGGCTTTCCTGCGAATGGGCCGGTAAAGATTCCGAGATCACCCTGGAAGCCAGCGTGACCATTGACCTGAATGATAACGTCGGCAAAATGCTCAGAGCGATGCTCACCGATAAAAAGATAACTCCCAAGATCAACAATCCGTTTTGGGTGGACGAAGATACGCCCGCTAACGCTCGCCGCATGTTTAGTGCCTTGAACGAAAAAGTACCCCTTTATGCCCGCGGGCCGCTCTATAACATAGCCTGGATTATTCCAGAATGTCTTGGCAAAGAAAGCCCATATGTCTGCCGGAACTTGCAGGACTCGATCTGCGAATGGCTGGACCAGCGCCGGCATTATGATAGCGGCGAAGAAGTGAAAAATGGGATGATCTTGATGCACTGCATGAATGGCATCGAATACGATCATTATGCCATGCGGCCGTTTCATGTTTGGGCCAGTTTCTTCCTCTCTGGAAATGACCGCTACAAGGCTTATAAAGCGCTGGATCCATGGTGGGAACAAAAATGGAAAGACCCATCTTATGCATCGCCGGATGGGTTGATGGATAATATTTGGGGAGAGAGAGCAAGGATGGCCGAAGTGGCCGCTTACATTGCCGTCCTTGTCCTTCCTTTGTGCCTCTTATGCGCTCACCTAGGCTACGCGGTGCCACTCTCCGGGGCTCTGCGAGGGCTCAGAGCCTGGTTTGCGGGCGCTTCACGTAAGGAAATTATGGACGCTCTCGGCTTGTCATACCTTTATACATCTCTGGCCAATGAAAAATCGTTACAGTCCGATTCCTCCATGGTGCAAGCGGATGGCTCTTACTACCGTTATTCTACCATGTGGTTCAATCGGTACATTACAAGACTCAATTCGACGCATTCGGCCAAGGAGGTGGACTGATGAAGGCGAACGAAGATTTCTCCATTGACTTTGCTTCCCTGGAGCAGAAGATATCCATCCCACTTCCCGTGGCTGAGAATTTAGATGTACTTGATCAGGCGCTGAACATGCTCAGCCTGGGAAAAGCAGCAGACCTGGGCGCTCTGGCCGGCAGCCTGTTTCCCCTGGCCGAATGGATGAAAACCCGACCGTCTTCCCAAGGGGGTTCACGCTCGGCCTGGAAAGCAACCTACTTTGGTTCTCCAGGTTTGGGCGGCATGTTGACCTGCCAAAAGAAGAATCAGGAGCTGATCTTCAGCCTGGATTCGGATGGTGTTCCGTATCTTGGGATCTGGAATATTCAGCTCCCCGGCAAAAAAAGCAGGGGCACTTCCTTCAAGATCGAAAACACACCCGAAGGGCTGCAGCTCATCCTGGAGGATGGGAAGAACCAAAAAAGCCACAAGCTGCCGGGTGCAGAGGGACTGCTTTGGGGAACGCTGGATGGATTTCTCGAAAAAGTGAACCCTCCCCAAGCTGCTCCGTCCCCCCCGGCCCCTTCTGTAGATGCCGCCGCGTTTTGCGGAAATTGCGGTGCTGCGATAAAAGTTGGTAAAAAGTTTTGCGGGAAGTGTGGAACACCGGTTGCGCAATAACCGCTCCAAACCATAGCAACCGAATAGAGGTTATATGATCCCAGACCAAAACAAACGCTGCAAACATTGTGGCGCATTCCTGGATGAAAACACACAATTCTGCGAGGATTGCGGCCAGCCCGTGGCAGAACCAACGGTTTCTCAATCTCAACCGTCGCCATTACAGGTTATTCCACAGCCTTTGGTAAACCCACAGTATGCTCCCCCGCCTCCCCTTCCGCAAACCAACTATTCCACTGAACCTGCCCCGAAAAAGAACAGCAACACCTGTCTGACCGTTGGATTAGGTTTGCTGTTTGGCGGGTTATGCTTGAGTGTACTCGCGGTGGGGGGGTATTTTATCTACAACCGATTTGCTTCACCCACGCAGGTGGCGATGCCCCCAGCGACCGGACAGTCACCTAGCTCCACGCCGACTGAACCGCCCCAGCCGGCTGGCTCCACGCTTCTCTTGGATATCGACTTTGCACAGCCTCCCGCCTCCATTAAGGACAAGTGGATTGCTGAGAAAACGTACATCCAGAGCGAATTTTCCGGCGCCGAATTTCATTGGCGCATGCAGGGCGATGGGTCGGAATACAACCACTTTGTATGGCTGCCGGATAAAAACTACGCTGATTTCACCCTGGAAAGCCAGGCGCGCTTCGTCGAAGGACCCCAGGCCTGGACCTATGGGCTGATCTTCCGCTTCAAGGATGAAAATAACTTTTACCTGTTCCTGGTAGGCTACAACGGCGATTACGTCATCGACAAAAAGGTGGATGGAGAATGGCATCGCCTCCAGGATTGGACAATATCGCCGGCCTTGCACGCCTCTCAGGCGAACCGCTTGCGGGTTACCTGCCAGGGAAATCAAATTTCTGTCTTTGCCAATGATATCCTCCTGACCACGGTCATTGACGACTCCTTCGATACCGGGTCGGTTGGGCTGTATATCCAGGGCAGGACGGGCATCCATGTCGCCTATCAATATTTGAAAGTTTGGTCGGCGCCTTAGATTGAAAAGGATGGCTGTCATGCTGTGTTTTCACCGCTCCTGAAATTTGTAAAAAGTTTTGCGGGAAGTGCGGAACACCGGCTGCGCAATAACCGCTCCCAACCATAGCAACCGAATAGAGGCTATATGATGCCAGACCCAAACAAACGCTGTAAACAGTGTGGCGCGTTCCTGGATGTAGAAGCACAATTCTGCGAGGATTGCGGCCAGCCCGTGGCAGAAGCGATAATTTCTCAACCTCAACCACCGCCATTCCAGGCTGTTCCACTGCCTCTGGTAAACCCGCAGTACGCTCCCCCGCCTCCCCTTCCGCAAACCAACTATTCCACCGAACCTGCCCCGAAAAAGAGCCGCAACACCTGTCTGATCGTTGGATTAGTTGTTCTGTTTGGCGGGTTATGCTTGAGTGTGCTCGCTGTGGGGGGGTATTTTATCTACAAGAAAATCAATTCACCCGCTTCAGTAAGCATAACGCCTACCACAAATCCTGTCTTGCCTCCGTCAAATGTGCTGCCAACCGCAGATGCAACGCCCACAAGCGCAGAGACAGGTATCCCAGACTGCCCCGGAGCGCCGCCATCCAGATTGCGGAAGGGAGACCATGCCCAGGTGGTTAATGTGGGTGGTTACTCGTTGATATTCTATGATCAACCACGATCTAATGCAAATGAAGTTGGAGCAGTTCCGGAGGGTGCCGGGGTAATCATCCGTGACGGTCCGGTGTGTGCGGAAAACACCTACTGGTGGATGGTGGAGTTCGGTGAGGGAGGGCAAAGCGGCTGGGCGAAGGAAACGCAGAGCGACGGCACATATTTGCTTGAGGCAGCCCCGTAAGCTGCTTATTGCAGTCCTCGCAGATGATAATGCCTTCACTGTAGAAGATGACTATCCAGACGAAGAACGATTTGTCACTGTTGGTAAGGCAGCAGGGGAGTCTTGGGTAGTTACGAGTCTTGCAAGAGTCGCTGCTGCCGTTGAGCCAAACCATTATTCCCAAAAAGAAGACCCCCGGAGAAAGGGGGTCTTGTGTGCGCTGGGAGGGACTTGAACCCTCACGCCTTGCGGCACATGGCCCTCAACCATGCCTGTCTGCCAATTCCAGCACCAGCGCAGAGCAAGCCGTATTATAATCGGGTTCAATTGATTGTCAACCCACACCACCCAAGACCTCACAGGTCTTTAAGACCTGTGAGGTCTCAGATGTCTCAAACGAGGAGCAACCTATGACCAAAATTGTCGTTGACGCCATGGGAAGCGATGACTTCCCCACCCCGGACGTGGTAGGCGCGGTAATGGCCGCCCGAGCCTACGGTGTGGGCATCATCCTCGTCGGTGACGAGGCCAAAATCAGGCCCATCTTGGAAACGCAGAAAACCGACAAATTACAGATCGAAATCGTCCACGCGCCGGAAATGCTGACCATGGAAGATAAAGGCATGATGCTGGTGCTCAAGGCGCGCCGTCCGAATTCGAAGAACTCGATGGCGGTCGGCATTGACCTGGTCAAGAACGGCGAGGCGGATGCCTTCGTCACCGCCGGGAACACCGGCGCGGCGACGGTCACGGCCTATTTTCGCCTGGGGACGATCCCCGGCGTGGAGCGGCCCGGCCTGGCGCCGATCTTCCCCACCGCGACGGGTTCTTGCGTGGTGATTGACATCGGCGCCAATCCGGATTGCAAGCCCGAAAACCTGCTCCAATTCGGCATCATGGGCGCCATTTACGCAGAAAAAGTGCGCGGCGTGAAATCCCCAAAAGTCGGCCTGCTCTCGAACGGCGAGGAGGCCGGCAAGGGCAACGAACTGGTCAAGGCCAGCTACCCCCTGCTCGCAAAATCCGGCCTGAATTTCTATGGTAACATCGAGGGCAAGGAATTGATCGGCGGCATGGTGGACGTGGCCGTGACGGATGGCTTCACCGGCAACGTGCTGCTGAAAACTTCCGAGGCAGTCGCCAGCCTGCTGGTGGACAAGATCAAAGAGGCGATCAAGAAAGGCGGCCCGTTGGCTATACTCGGCGGACTGCTGATCAAACCCGCCATGGGCAGCGTCAAGAAATTGATGGACCCTAGCGAAGAGGGCGCCGCGCCGCTCCTGGGTGTGAATGGTCTGGTCTTCATCGGCCACGGACGCTCGGACGCCATCGCCATCAAGAATGCCGTCCGCGTGGCGAAGCAGGCGGTCGAATCCGGCGTGCTAACTTCGATCCGCTCGGCTATCGAACAGTCACTCAAGAGACTTTAACCGTAATAGACCGACTGATTGTTTTTTTTTGCATCGAA
The DNA here is from genome assembly GCA_964618215.1 of uncultured Chloroflexus sp. Classification (GTDB taxonomy): domain Bacteria; phylum Chloroflexota; class Anaerolineae; order Anaerolineales; family Villigracilaceae; genus CG2-30-58-95. Next base: position 32,878 of record CAZTZE010000017.1, on the reverse strand, counting down.
TTTTCACGAATTTCTCCCTGGCCTGATGCCAGTGCAGGCGAAAAAAATCCGTTCAATTCGGGTAATTCGATGCAGAAATCTTATTGCAGATAATGTTTAAGGAATCAAAATGATAATCGTAACCAACGAAAAGCTAATCAAACGCAACGCCCGCATCGGCCAGGTCACCAGCCTAGCCGCGCTCGCCATCCTGGGCGCCGGCATGTACATCACTTTCACGACGCCCGAAAAAGTCACCTATTCAATGGGTGCGCTAATCATCGGCTTTATCCTCTCGCAGGTGGGGATTTACTTCGGCAATCGCTGGGGACGCAGGCCGCGCCCGGACGAAGTCCTCGACCGCAGCTTGAAAGGGCTTGGCCGCGAGTACACCATCTATCACTACGTAACGCCCGTTTCCCATTTGCTGCTCGGGCCGGCCGGGCTTTGGACGCTGACGCCCTATTATCAAGCGGGGACGATCACATGCCAAAAAGGGCGGTGGCGTGTCAAAGGCGGCGGCTTTGCACAATCCTACCTGCGGCTTTTTGGACAGGAGAACCTGGGGCGGCCGGACCTGGAAGCGGAGGCAGGGGTCGAGACGCTCAAGCGCTACCTGAGACGACAGCTCCCCGAGGGAGCCGAGCTTCCAGAGATCAAGACCGCCCTGCTCTTCACCAATCCCAAGGCCGAATTAAAGATCGAGGCTGCCCCTTTGCCGTCCCTGACGCCCAAGGAATTGAAAGACTTCTTACGGGAACAAGCCAAAGGCAAACCCATCCAGACTCCCACATTGGAGTTGGTGCGCAAATCACTGCCTCAAGCGGAGAAGGGGAAGTAACGAGTCCTCTTATGACCTCCATTGTCGCTCTTGACCTCGAAACCACCGGACTCGACCCGAAGAAGGACGCCGTTATCGAAATCGGGGCGCGCCGCTTCGACGGTCAGCGCGTCGAAGACGAGTGGACAACGCTCATCAATCCCAACCGGCATATCTCGGAATTCATCAGCGGGCTGACCGGCATCAGCGACGAGATGGTGCGCCAGGCGCCCAACATCCGCGATGTGCTCGACGAACTGGCCGCATTCATCGGCGATGCGCCCATCCTGGGACACAACATCCAGTTCGATCTCTCCTTCTTCAAAAAATACAACCTGTTCACGCTCAACGACCGCGTGGATACTTACGAGATGGCCGCCGCGCTGCTGCCCTCCGCCAGCCGCTACAACCTCGGCGCGCTCGGACAGGCGCTCAATATTCCGCTCCCGGCCACCCACCGCGCTCTCGACGATGTGCGTGTCACGCACGGTGTCTATCAACGGCTGTACGCCCAGGCGCTGGAATTGCCGCTGGAACTGCTCGCCGAAATCGTGCGCCACGGCGAGCCGCTGGATTGGGATGGCAACTGGGTTTTTCAACAAATCCTGCGGGCGCGGGCGAAGGAAAGTATCGGCGCAAAAAAAGCGCGCGGCCGGGCTGGCGGACCACTCTTCGAACCGGCCACGGAACGTTCCGGCGCGCCCATTCAACTGCCCAAAAATCCCGCGCCGGTGAACCTGGACGAAGCGGCTGCCATTCTGGAATACGGCGGGCCTTTTTCTCGATACTTTGAAAGTTATGAACATCGTCCGCAGCAGGTGGAAATGTTACGTGCGGTGGCAAACGCCCTTTCGTATGGGCAGCACCTGATGGTCGAGGCCGGCACCGGAGTCGGCAAATCCCTGGCCTATCTTGTCCCGGCAGCGCTGTTCGCCCTGCAGAATAACACCCGCGTGGTCATTTCCACCAACACGATCAACCTGCAAGACCAGTTGATCAAAAAGGATATCCCCGATTTGTGCGCCGCGCTCGGGCTTGACTTGCGCGCCGCGGTGCTCAAAGGCCGCGCCAACTACTTGTGCCCGCGCCGGCTGGAAAACCTGCGCCGTCACGGCCCGGCCAACGCGGATGAGATGCGCGTGCTGGCGAAAGTGCTGGTCTGGACACAAAATGACGCCAGCGGCGACCGGACGGAAATCAACCTGAACGGCCCGGCGGAGCGGGATGTCTGGCTGCACATTTCGGCCGAAGACGACGCCTGCACCACCGAAACCTGCCTGGAACGCACCGGCGGGGCATGTCCGTTTTTTCGAGCCAAACAGGTCTCCCAGAATGCTCATCTGCTGGTGGTCAACCATGCGCTCTTATTGACCGACGTGGCCGTTGGCAATCGCGTGCTGCCTGATTACGAGTATCTCATCGTGGACGAGGCGCACCACCTGGAAGCCGCCACCACCGGCGCGCTCAGTTTCCGCCTGACGCAGTACGACCTGGAACGCCTGACGCGCGAGGTGGGCGGGAGCAGCTCGGGGGTTTTGGGATACCTGCTCAACGTCACGCGCGCCGCGATCAAACCATCTGATTACGGCCTGCTCCACCAAAAAGTCGAGCGTGCCACCGATCTGGCCTTCCGTTTCGAAAATCAGGCGCAAGCCTTTTTCCAGGCGCTGAATGAGTTCATCGCCTTCCAACGGGATGGCAAGCCGCAGAGCATGTACTCTTACCAGGAACGCATCTTGGCGGCCACCCGCACCCTGCCCGGCTGGGACGAAATCGAACTCACCTGGGATGCAGCCGGTGAAACCCTGCGCCTGCTGCTCGCCCTGCTGGGCGAACTGCATAAAGCGGCAGCCGACTTTTATTCCGACGGGCTGGAAGAAGCCGAGGACTTGATCGGCAGCCTGGGCAACCTCTTCCGGCGGCTGTCGGAAGCCGAAGCGACTGTGCGCGGGATGATATTCGAGCCATCGAACGAATATGTTTATTGGGTGGAAATCAACCCGAATGGCAACCGGCTGGCGCTCAACGCCGCGCCCATTCACGTCGGCGCGCTGGTGGAAAAACATCTCTGGCACGAAAAAACCAGCCTCATTCTCACCTCTGCCACGCTGACCGCCAACGGCGAATTCACCTACCTGCGCAACACGCTCAACGCCGATGAAGCCGACGAGCTGGCGCTGGGTTCGCCCTTCGATTACGAAGGTTCAGCGTTGCTTTATATTGCCAACGACGTGGCCGAGCCGAACGCGCCGGATTACCAGGGACAGGTCGAGCGAACCCTGGTCAATCTATGCACAGCCAGCGGCGGCCGCACACTGGTCTTGTTCACCTCTTATGCGCAGCTCAAGCGCACTGCCAAAGCCATCAACGGCCCGCTGGCAAGCCAGGATATCATCGTCTACGAACAAGGCGAAGGCGCTTCCCCCAACGCTCTGCTGGAATCATTCAAGAGTTCCGAGCGGGCCGTGCTGCTCGGCACGCGCTCATTCTGGGAAGGCGTGGACGTGCCCGGTGAGGCGCTTTCAGTGCTGGTGATTGTCAAACTCCCGTTCGCGGTGCCCACCGATCCGCTGGTGGCGGCGCGTTCCGAGACGTTCGAAGACCCATTCAACGAATACTCCCTGCCCGAAGCCATACTGCGCTTCCGCCAAGGATTCGGGCGACTTATCCGCACTCAATCCGACCGCGGCGTGGTCGCCATCCTCGACCGGCGCGTGTTGACCAAAAAGTATGGCCGCGCCTTTCTCGACTCGCTACCGCAATGCACGGTGCGAGTCGGATCGCTCAACGAGCTACCCCGCGCCGCGGCGAAGTGGCTAAACTTATAAAGGTCGTGTGACATTTTTCCCATTTCATTGTGACATATTACACTAGTTTTGCGCGGGGGAATATGCTAAAGTTCGTGCAATAATGCACTTACACACATATACATATACGTACTTTTGTATATTTCACCTGACACTGGAGTTCCCATGTCAAATGGTTTGAGAGAAGAAATCAACCAACTGCACGCAAACATCTGCAATGGTCTGGCAGACCCATTGCGCATTCTCCTCCTGTACACCCTGGCTGACGCGCCCTGCAATGTCAACGAACTTGCCGAGCACGTCAAGCTCCCCCAAACCACAGTCTCTCGGCATTTAAAAATCCTGCGCGAGCGCGGCATGGTCCTTGCCCGTCGCGAGGGGCAGTTTGTTTATTATCAACTCGCCGACCAGCGTGTCATCCAGGCCTTGGATTTATTGCGCGCGGTTATGGCCGACCACCTCAAAGAACGCGCGCAAATCGCGTCAACGGTCGAAACGCTTTAGATAAATTATTCGTAGCTGCTTAGCCAGATTGTCATTCTGAGCCGCTGGTGTTCTTCCAGCGGCGAAGAATCTCCTCCGACTGGCCTTGAGACCCTTCGGTCGCACAGAACGCTCCCTCAGGGTGACAGGCTTGAGCAGTTACAATTATTCTCACAATATAGGAGCATTTTGCATGAAAACCATTTTGATCCTCGGAGCTGGCACTGGCGGCACAATGGTCGCCAACAAGTTGGTTCACCGCCTCGATCTCAATCAATGGCGCATCGTCATTGTTGACAAGGATGAAACTCACTACTATCAACCCGGCTTTCTCTTCATTCCATTTGGGATCTATAAACCGGCAGATGTGATCAAGCCGAAGCGTAACTTATTGCCGTCGCAGGTCGAGACTATTTTCGCGGATATCGAAATTATCGAAGCGGACAAGAACCGAGTCCGCTTGAGCAACAAACAGGAGATCAGCTATGACTATCTGGTGGTTGCCACTGGCAGCCACATTCATGCCGAAGAAACCCCGGGCATGATGGAAGATGGTTGGCAAGCGAACATTTTCGACTTTTATACAGTTGAGGGCGCTACGAAGCTGGGTAAATTCCTGGAAACCTGGAATGGCGGCCGGATGGTACTTAACATTGCCGAGATGCCGATCAAGTGCCCGGTCGCTCCGCTCGAGTTTCTCTTCCTGGCAGACTGGTATTTCCAAAAGCGTGGAATTAGAAACAAAGTTGATCTCGTGCTTTCCACACCGTTGCCGGGCGCGTTCACCAAGCCACAGGCTTCAGCCATACTGGGCGACATTTTGGAGAAAAAAGGGATTTCCATCGAGCCTGAATTCACCATCATGGAAGTGGATAACGCCAAGCAGGTGATTCGCTCTTACGATGAGCGCGAGGTCGGCTACGACTTGCTCGTCACCATCCCGGTCAACAAAGGCGCGGATGTGATTGCCGCTTCTGGCATGGGCGATGAGCTAAACTTCATCCCGACCAATAAGCACACTCTTCAAACTGAAAAGTGGAAAAACGTATTCATCATCGGGGATGCCGGGAATGTCCCCTCCTCCAAGGCTGGTTCTGTAGCCCATTTTATGCTGGATATCATGGTGGCGAATCTCTTGTCCCAGATGAAGGGACAGGAGATGAAAGCCTCCTTCGACGGCCACGCCAACTGCTATATCGAGTCTGGCTTTAGCAAAGGCATCCTGATAGATTTCAACTATGAAGTCGAACCGCTGCCGGGTAGTTTCCCCCTTCCAGTGGTTGGCCCATTTTCTCTATTGCAGGAAGGTTTTCTAAATCATGTCGGTAAGATGGGCTTCAAGTGGATTTACTGGAACATCCTACTCAAAGGGTTTGATATACCTTTTGTGGAATCCCACATGTCCATGAACGGGAAGAAAGTACTTACGAAATCAGCGGCGCAAGCCTGATCAATCTAAATTCTACAATCTAAGGAGAACAAACTATGCCCGACATTCTCAAGTCCGTTTCGTTCAACGAAGAAGGTTTCATGACGGACCCGGCGCAGTGGAGCAAGGAGATCGCCGTCGAACTGGCCAAACAGGAAAGCGTAGCATTGACGGACGCGCACTGGAAGATAATCGAGTTTTGCCGCCAGAACGCAGCCACCAGTGGAAAGGCGCCAACACTGCGCCAGATCACGAGCGGCACTGGCATCTCGACCAAAGATCTGTTCGCCCTCTTCCCGAAAGGCCCGGCCAAGAAAGTTGCAAAGATTTCCGGGTTAGGCAAGCCCGAAGGTTGTGTCTAACCCTGCATTCAGGATACACCCAAACAAACCAAGAGGAGACTTTTACAATGACTACTGAGAATCGCAAGATCGCGTTCATTTGCTCCAAAGGCAACCTGGACATGGCTTATCCCGCCCTGGTAATGGGCTGGGCCGCTTTGGGTAATGGCGTTGACGTGACCATCTTCTTTACCTTCTGGGGAATGGACATGATCAATAAAAAGCGGGTGGACCATCTTGAAATCCCGCCAGTTGGTATTGCGGGGATGAAGATGAGCATGATGGGCTTGCCAACCGGCAACCTGGGAATCCCCCAAATTATGGGCGTGCTGCCTGGGATGACCGCGGTTGCCACCGCTTTACTTAAGAGCAAAATGAAAGGCCTGGACGTTCCGCCTGTGCGCGAGTACCTTCAGATGCTGGTGGACGGCGGCGCCAAGTTGTATGCCTGCAAGTTGACTGCCGACCTGTTCGGAATGAAGATGGACGATTTCGTCGAAGGCGTGGACAGCATCGTCACTGCCAGCGACTTCATTGACATGACCGAAGGCGCGCAAATCATATTCATTTAGGTTCAGAGGCTAGTTTCTCGATAACCCAGAGGCGGGGGCGGAAAATCCGCCCTCGCCTCTAAACATTTCCCCGTTTTATCCGCCTCACCTGGAGAGAACGTCCCGCAGGTTTGATTGAGCCATTTTGACCGTCTTTCAAAACCTGCGGGACGGTTGTTTCAACTGAAATGAAACGCACCCTAATCATTTCCCCGTTTTATCCGCCTCACCTGAAAAGCAGCGGAACAGCAATCGTCAAAAAAATCGCCCAGAACATGTAGGCATTGGTTCCGAGGCTGAAGGCTGAGCGCAAACTCTCGACCCATGCCTGGCGGCCGGATTTGAATTGTTTGACGATCAGCAGAATGAGAATGGCGATGTTGATGCTGTTCCAGCCGATGATGGTAAGACGATTGATGGTGATGCCTCCATCTACGGTGCGGTAGACTACCGCGGAGAGGGCGTACAGGCTGATCAGAACAGCCAGGATTGCAACCGCCAGAATACCGTTGCGCAAAGCGTTCTGAACCTTGGCGGAGACATCTTCCGGGCAAATCGGCGTGGCGCCGATCAGCAGACCCAGGATGGCAAACAACATGAGGTTGTAAACGATAAGCACGTCCCGATTCACAAAAGGTTCCATGAAGTTAAAGGGGATTACGAACAGGTAGATCACCAGAATCACCAGAGTCAAGGGCAAAAGCAGGCGCATCATTGTCGCAATGAACTTGCTCAAGCCCTGGCTAAAATCCTGGGAAATCGGGCTGACCAGCGGGTCGTAGACACTGGCGACCGCGATGACCGGTATCAGGCCTAAACCACCCGCGACTATCAGCCGGGTGATCACATCGGGCAGGATAACGCTCAAGGCTGTAAACATGCCCATTGTGATCCCGCCAAAAGCTACACCTGCGATCAGATACAAGCCGGCGGTGATCATCACTTCGATGGACTTGATCAGGAAGGCAAAGCGTTCATCGGGCGTTGATCTCCAGCCCAGGAGGCTGAGTCCTATCCCAATCCAGGCCAACAACGGCAGGTGGATCAGCATCAATTCCAGATAACGCCCCTGAAATTCGGAGGCCTGTCCGCGAGCCAGGAGCAGGACATAAAGACAAGCAATCCCCAGCAGCGCCCCCGCCCAGAGAAAGCGCCGGAGATTCGTTTTTGAGGTCAGGGCCAGAAAGCACAATGCAAACAGGGTTGCGATAGGCGCCCAGAGTAGAAACAGCCAGGGGATATGGTTTACAAATTCAAGTCTTGTATCCGAGAGCGCCCAAAGGGACAAGCCGCTCAAGGCGGCCAGAGGAACGGCCAATTTCCAGTTTATGTTTTTTCCAGCCTTCTGCTGAGATTCTTGGGGGATATTCTGCAAGCGATAATACCAGGCTGCAAATAGCACGTTTTCGGGCAATGCTGCGTAGCAAGCAGAGAGGTCTGCCTTGAATTCGCTGGTTTCACTTTCCCGTTGGGCGGTCTGGTACAGGTCTTCCAATTGCTTGGGGTTATTGGAAGCTGACTGAATAGCGGATAAGTATTTCATGCTTTGACCTCCTTCGATTGTGACTGAACGCATTCACCGATTCTCTCGCTATTATAAACCTTGCGCCGGACTCTCAATACCGCAATTTTGGTGGCATGATTGAAGGGCGCAGGATCAACCGGCGGACTCCCGATGCGCGTTTGCTCGTAGCCGGTGAAATCGTCCGGGACGGGAATTAGCCCTTCAATCTGCAAATATCCGTCCGCACACAGCGATTCCAGCGTCTTTATGTAATCCTGTCCGCTCAGGAACAAGGCATTATTGATCGCAATCAAATACCCGCCATCGTTGATCAGCGGGCGGACTTTGTTAATCAGCCGCGCGCTGTTGTTCGCCAGATCAACAGTCCCTTTCGAGGTGGCGGCAAAGAAGGGAGGATCAAGAAAAACACAATCAAAGCGTTCCCCCGCTCGCTTGAGCTGGTTAATTTGCGGCCAAAAATCGCCAACTTGAAAGTCTCCCTGGCGCACGGGAAAGCCATTGAGTCGATAGGATGTTTTAACAACATCGAGGAAGGTCCGCTTCAGGTCGAGATGCAGGACGCGCGCAGCCCCGCCGGCTTGCGCCGCCACGCCCAGGCTGCCGGTGTAGGCGAACGTATTGAGGACAGTTTTTCCTCTCAGTTGTTCTATGGCCCATTTGCGCAGATTCCGCGTATCCAGATAGAGACTGGCGTCCCGATTCATCTGCAAGTCAAGAGCATAGCATACGCCGTGTTCCCAGACGCGATTGTCGGCAGCCGTACCATGGATGATCACGCCCTGTTTTTCGCGCAGCGTGGATCCGTTACGCGTTTTTAGAATTATGGCCTGCAGCCACGCAAAGCGATCTTGAAGAAAGCCTTGGGCTGTATGTATGCTTGAATCGCCATCCGCCGGAGGATCAGCATAGTTGTGCAATATAATCGTTCGGGCATAAAGATCAATGACAAGGGAGGGATGACCCTCGTAGAAGCCATTGAACAAGCGAAATGCGCTCTGATGCCGGGCATCGAACAGGGATGCGCGGGCGTTGAGCGCTCTTTCGAGTAAACTTAATATTGACTCGTCCGTCATTGTTACTTTATTTCCGATTATGCCTATTATATGGCACGAATCACATTCTACATGCAAATGTTGTCAGGCAGCACTGGCAGCCCCCTCCCGGCCTCCTCCAAATTCCCAAGTGCGGGGAATTTGGGTTAGGAGAAGCGTTCAACAGAAGGAATCACATCCTGCCTGCCCCGCTGGAGATTACCCTGATATAATCCCGATTATGTTTCGCGCCTTATTCCGCCGCCACGTCGCACTCCCGCAAGACCACGGGGCCTGGGTATTGATGCTCAGCCCGCTTCTCATTGGTTTATTCGCCGGCGAAAGATTCACACGGGCGTCAGTTTATCTCGTCATCGGGATGCTGGCTGCTTTTCTGATCCGCCAACCCGTCACGCTGGCGATCAAGGCGTATGCAGGTCGCCGCGCAAAAACCGACATGCCGGCAGCGCGCTTCTGGATACTCCTGTATGGACTGGTCATCCTGGCCGCGCTGGGTGGACTGATCGCAGATGGATTCGCGTACGTTCTCTACCTGACCATACCGGGGGTGATTGTCTTTGGCTGGCACCTATACCTTGTGACCAAGCGCGCTGAACGCCGGCAAGCGGGCGTGGAGGTCGTCGCCAGCGGCGTTCTCGCCCTGGCCGCGCCGGCCGCTTTCTGGACCGGGAAAGATGCATACGACCCGATAGGCTGGACGTTATGGCTGCTCGTCTGGTTGCAATCCGCGGCATCCATCGTTCATGCGTATCTTCGGCTCAAGCAACGCGATCAGGATGAAGTCCCGCCGCGTGGCGAACAATGGAAAATGGCTCGGCGCGCCCTGCTCTACACCTCGTTCAATCTGACCAGCGTCGCAATGCTCTCTTTTTTCGCCCTCCTGCCACGCTTTCTCGCCCTCCCCTATCTGCTGCAGTGGGCCGAGACACTCTGGGGGGCGACTCATCCTGCCATCGGTTTTAAGCCGACCAAGATCGGCATGCGCCAATTGATCATCAGCGCCCTGTTCACTCTTTTGTTCATTATCACCTGGAGAATCTGAAATGGATGAATTAACCTGGGAATTACTGGATGAAGCTAGTGGTAGCCTGGAGGCAGACGCCATCCAAAGCCTGCTGGAGGCCGAGGGTATTCCAGTGCAACTCTTCCAGGAATCGGTGGGAAGACACGCCTACCCCGTCGCCATTGACGGGCTGGGGCGTGTTCAGATTTTCGTGCCAAAAGATAAAGCCGCCGAGGCGCGCGAATGGCTGAAAGTATTCAGGGATGGGTCAGAGGAATATCTGGATCAAGAAAAAACGAACAAAGGATAAACAGATGAACACATCCGGTACCGTGACAACGAATTTGGTCATCCTGATCCCGGACAACGGCATGGGCAAGGCCAACCCGGAATTGCAGCTCACCTTGATCGGTAAATACCTCGAGCTGCTCAATCAACATACCACACTGCCCAATGCCATCTGCTTCTTTACTGAGGGCGTGAAACTGGTCGTGGAAGGCTCACCAGTGTTGGAACAGTTACACGCTTTGGAAACGAAAGGTGTGCGCTTGATCGTCTGCTCTACCTGCCTGAATTATTTCAATTTGCAGGATAAAGTCAAAGCTGGCATAATCGGTGGCATGGGCGATATTCTGGAGGCGCAGTTAAAGGCGGAAAAAGTCATCACGCTTTAGGGGCAGGGAACCATCCTGCTGTAGTCGAAAGTCGAAGGTCGAAAGTCGAAAGTTGGAATGTTGAAACGAATAAAACGTAACGCGGAATTCATTCCGCAACCAAATGGCGATATGAATATAGCACTACAAAATCTTCGCGATTGTGATAGTTTCTCAAGAGTAATACTATAATACATACAATGATGGAGGCAGCGCGGTATGGATTTCAATCTAAGCGAAGAACAGCGCATGTGGCAAAAAGCGGTTCACGATTTCGTCGCCGCGGAGGTGCGCCCCAAAGCCCGCGAAGTGGATGCGACGAGCGAGTTCAACTGGCCTGCCGTGCGCAAGATGGGGCCGCTTGGCTTGCTCGGCATGACCGTCCCGGAAGATTATGGCGGATCGGGCGTAGACGCAATCAGTATGGCAATCGCCATCCAGGAACTTGGCTGGGGATGCGGTTCGACCGCGCTCGCCATTGCGGCTCACAACGGGTTGGGATGCGCGCCAATCGCCAGGTTCGGCACGCAGGAACAGAAAAAGAAATTCCTGCCGGGCGTCACCAGCGGTAAAAACCGGTTGGCTGCACTGGCTTTAACGGAACCCGGCGCGGGGTCCGATTTGCAGGGCGGCGTGCGCACAAAGGCTGAAAAAGCGGGGAACGAGTGGGTCATCAACGGGTCGAAAGCGTGGATTACCAACGCCAGCATTGCGGATTACATCATCACCCTTGTCCGCACAAACCCGCGCGGAGGTTCCCATTCTCTGAGCATGATCATAGTTCCTGCGGATACGCCCGGCCTGACCATCCACCCGCCGGAAAAGAAAATGGGCTTGAACGGTTCACAGACAAATGCCCTGACCTACGAAAACGTCCGGGCGCCGCTGAACAACCTGCTTGGCGAGGAGGGTCACGGCCTGCGCCAGACATTCGCCACGCTGGACGGTGGTCGCATCAGCATCGGCGCATTGTCAATCGGGCTGGCGCAGGCGGCCTTCGAGCTGGCGCGGGATTATGCGCGGGAACGTCAAGCCTTCGGCAAACCCATCGCTGAACAACAGGCCATCCAATGGATGCTAGCCGACATGGCCACCCAGATCGAGGCTGCCCGCTGGATGCTCTACCACGCCGCGTGGCTGAAACAGGAGGGGCGTCCCTTCGGCAAGCAGGCCGCCATGGCCAAGCTGTTCGCCACAGAGATGGCTGAACATGTCTGCCGGAACGCCATCCAGATCCATGGCGGTTACGGCTACAGTCGCGAGTATGAGGTTGAACGCCTCTACCGCGACGCACGCCTGATGACCATCGGCGAAGGGACGAGTGAAATCCAGCGGCTGGTGATCGCGAGGCATGTCTTGGCCCAAGAATAACTCCCCGACCACGTAAGGTCCCACCGCCATAAGCCTCAACCAATCACAGATTCCCAGAAAAGCAGGCTCCTCGTGAAGCACCTCGACGGAGAATCTTTAATTTACTAAGCCTGGCTGCACTGAAAAAACACCTTTTTACCACCAAGGCACGAAGGCACAAAGATAATTGATAATGAAACTTCGTGCCTTAGTGACTTGGTGGTAAATGCCTTTTTTCAGTGGACTCAAGCCACAATAAAAGAAACCGTTGGGAATGTTTCCACCGGTTTCTTGTTTTGAACTGTCTGGCTACTTTTTCCGGCCAAGATACCACTTGTAAAAGTAGTAGGCCGCCACGCACAAGACAGCAGTCAGGAAATTGATTGACCAACCGGCTTGTATCGCCAGCTTAATATTGCCTGCTGCTAGAATAAACAGGAAGGCCGTCATGGCTGAGAAGACGATCACGAAGGTTCCAAACAGCCAGAAGCGCATCAACTTGAGTTTCTTTTCAGTGTCCATTTTTATCCTCCAGGTAAGTGAAAAAGAATATGGTGAGAATATTTTAGCACAAATCGCCGCCCAGGTGTTACTCTAATCTTCTAAACTTCTAAAGCCAGGTCAGCCAGTATTTACCGACCGCGATGAGCAGGACGAGGCCAAGCAACCGCTGAAGCAGGTTGCCGGAAAAGCGCCGCGCCCCCAGCCAACTGCCCAGCCATGCGCCGAGGATGCCCAACGGTAGGAGTACCAAACCCAAAGTTCCAAATTCAAAATTCCCACCGCTCAGGCGTCCAAGCAGACCGCTGACAGAGTTGAGGACAATAAACGCCGCAGCCGCGGCTGAGGCTTGTTTGGTGGTGCCCCAGTGCAAGAGAATGATGAGCGGTGAGAGAAAAACTCCACCGCCAATGCCCACCATGCCAGAGAGCAGACCAATCGCCGCGCCGCTCAGGAGCGCCAGCGGCAGCGGCACAGAACGCAAGGAAGCAGATTCGTCGCCTTGGCTGGGAAAAAATAACATCCTGACCATAATGTATGTCAGGACACCGTAAAGAATGAGAAAATAGAGCGTAGCGTTGATTTTGAAATAACCGCCCAGAAAGGCAGCCGGGATGGATGTCGCCAGGAACGGCAGGAGCAGACGTTTTTCGAGATGCCCGGCGCGGGCGTAGGAGGTGAACGAGATACCCGCCACGACCACATTCAACGTCAGCGCAGTCGAAGCCATCAGGCTGGTGGAGAGCTGGAACAGTCCCATCACCGCCAGGTAACCGGATGCGCCGCCAAAACCGACGCTGGAGTACAGGAAAGCGATGATGGGAACGAGGATGAGCAAGGGAAGTGGGGGCATGCGCAGCACCCTTCGATAAACTCACACCGTCCCGGTGTCCTTCCGGGAGGGCAACGCCTACTCGGTAGGGTTGATTCCTATAAAGTGAAGCCCTCTGCCAGCCGGTAGAGAGCCTCGATCTAAAGATGCCGACTGTCGCGGCTACTTCTCTTCTTTCTGCCGATTAGGCCTTTGGCGGCTCTTTTTCTTCGGCTTGATCTTCCTCTTTCTTACCGCCAATTCCATCCCGGAAGGCTTTAATGCCTTTAGCGAGTTCACCGGCAACTTTACCGATCCTCCCAGGCCCGAAAAGAAGCAGGACTATCAGCAAGACTATCAGTAATTCCCAACCACCTGGAAGCCGCATATTTCACTCCTTATGTATGTTTTCCATATCCTACCACACTCACGCTCGATTGCCTATCCTTGTCTCGTATAGGCTTATACTTTATCCCGTCCCCAGATCCAACCCTCGAGGCGCAACCTCAGTCGGCGCATGAATGAGCGGAGACGCGCCAATACTCGATAGAACGCGGGGCGCAGTTTGCGTGCAACCGGCAACGGTCCGCTCCACTGGGCGGCCAAAGCGCCCCAGGTCAGACCGGCGCCAAAGCCGGTCAGGACGATTTTATCGCCGGCCTTCAATCTGCCATCTGCAACCGCCTCGCAAATGGCGATTGGGATGGAAGCTGTGGAGGTGTTTCCGTATCTTTCGATGTTGATGATGAATTTCTCGAGCGGCATTTTGAGGCCGCGCGCCGCGGCTTCGATAATGCGCAGGTTGGCCTGGTGAGGGATGATCCAGCGGATATCCTGGATCTGCAAGCCGGCCGCGCCGATCACTTCACGCGTCGCCTGCGCCATCACACGGGTCGCGAAACGGAATACTTCGCGCCCGTCCATGTGGATGAAGTGCATCCCGCTGCGAATGGTCGCCTCGCTGGCCGGGTGTTTACTGCCACCGGCCGGCAGCGAGAGTAAATCCCCCCCAGAACCATCCGAATGTAACACCGATGCAAGTATGCCGCCAGATTCCTGACTGGCCTGCAGGACAAACGCGCCAGCGCCATCACCGAATAAGATGCACGTATTGCGGTCTTGCCAGTCAACGAATCTCGAAAGCGTTTCGGTACCGATCACCAGTGCAGATTTAATCGAGCCGCTGCGAATGGCCTGTGCGGCCATATTCAGGGCATAGATGAAGCCGGTGCAGGCAGCCAACAAGTCGAACGCGCCGGCCTTGTTCGCGCCGAGTTTGTCCTGCACCAGGCAAGCCGTGGCTGGGAAGATATGTTCGGGCGTTGAGGTGGAGCAGATGATCAGATCCAGCTCGCTGGGCTTGAGATTTGCGCAGCCAAGCGCCTTCCAGGCTGCCTCGACAGCCAGCGTGGAGGACGTTTCACCAACGCGGACGATGCGCCGTTCACGAATACCAGTGCGCGCGACAATCCATTCGTCATTGGTTGCGACCATGCTTTCCAATTCAGCATTGGTCAAGATACGGTTAGGGACTGCCATCCCCCAGCCCGTGATATGTGCGTAAGGCATTGTGTTTAAATCTCGAATCGGCTCAAAATGAGCGTGGCGTTATGGCCACCGAAGCCAAACGAGTTGGACATGACATGCCGAACGGCCTTCTGGCGCGCCTGGTTGGGTACATAATCCAAATCGCATTCTGGATCGGGCGTCTCGTAATTGATGGTCGGCGGCATGAGACCTTCCTGGATAACCTGCACGCAGACCGCCGCCTCCAACGCGCCAGACGCCCCGAGCAGATGCCCGGTCATTGACTTGGTGGAGGAAACTGGAATTTTGTAAGCCTGCGCGCCGAAGGTGGTTTTTATCGCCGCGGTTTCCGATTTATCATTGAGAAAAGTAGAAGTGCCATGCGCGTTGATGTAATCAATATCCTGCGGGCGAAGACTGGCATTCTCCAACGCCAATTTCATGCACAAGGCAGCCCCGGCGCCGTTCTCGGCTGGCGCAGAAATGTGATAAGCATCGTCCGACGTGCCATAGCCGGTGACTTCGGCCAGGATCTGCGCACCCCGTCCCTGGGCAGATTCGAGCGACTCCAAGACCAGCACCGCGGCGCCTTCGCCGATGACGAATCCATCCCGGTTGCGGTCGAAGGGACGCGAAGCGCGTTGCGGGTCGTCATTGCGCGTCGAGAGAGCGGTCATCGCCCCCAGGCCGGCCAATGCCAGCGGGACGACCGCCGCCTCTGCCCCTCCAGCCAGAACCACATCGGCTGAACCGCGGCGGATCAGCTCGGCTGCCTCGCCGATCGTGTTCGAACCGGTTGCGCAAGCCGTGATGACGGCAAGATTCGGGCCGCGTATGCCAAGCTGGATGGCGAGCATACCGGGAGCGGTATCCGCCAGCATCATCGGCACCAGGAACGGGCTGACGCGATCCGGGCCGCGTTCAGCCAGCACGGTCAACTGCTCAGTCATGGTGGAAACGCCGCCGATGCCCGTCCCGATCACCGCCCCAATCCGGTCGCGGTTGGTCTCGTCAATTTTCAAACCGGAATGCTCAACCGCCTGCAACCCGGCGGCCAGCGCGAATTGGGTAAAGCGATCCATGCGACGCGCTTCCTTGGCTCCCAAGAGCGCCACCGGGTCAAAATTCTTCGCTTCAGCCGCAAAACGGGTTTTATAGCAACTGGCATCGAACTTTGTGATCGGTGCGACACCGGATACCCCGGCGACGAGGGCTTTCCAGGTGTCCGGCCAGTCATTCGCCAACGGGCTGATACAGCCAATCCCGGTGACGACAATTCGTTTACGCATGAGGATCTCTCCTTATAGAGAACGTTCGGAAACTACAATTTACCGGAGACACTTGCACCTGCTGCAAGTGCAGGTGTAAACGGAGATGAACAGAGTCATTTTGCTAGAAAAACACGTCCAAAACCGGAATTCAGGGCTGATAAGATGGGAATCTACCTGTTTATCAAGGCTTTACACCATTTATCTCTGTTCATCTCCGGTTAACAAAGAGGTTTCCGATCGGTCTCCTTATAGAAAAAAGCCCAGAATCAGTCTGGAGATTAAAACACAGCGATTGAAAATGAGATACGTCCCTGTTGCCGGATAATTCTTAGACGGTCATCTGATCGCCTCGCGGGCTTGCTTGACGTGGGCGCGGTCATGTTCAGCAATAAAACCAACCAATTCCTGTATTTTAGTGGGCCCAAAGATGGCGTGCCGGGCAGGGCGTTTCCACTCGCTTTGCAGATCAACCAATAATGCTAGAAGCTCTTTGCGCGCAGTAGTAAATTCAGCCAGGGAGACGCGGCCATCCTGCCGGGCATACTGGCGTTCTTTCACCCAGTCATCGGTCGCCGCGCTGGCAATGAATGGATTCTCCTCAGCCAAAACCTTGCGTAAGCGCGGCAGGTTGACGTCACGATCTACGTCGCGCAGGTGGCCGGTGATCTCGGTCAAACACCATTCGTCCGGCTTCGGCGAGCGGGTCCAGGCGGGCGCGGGCAGATCACGCGTCAAACTGGCAAGCACGGCCGGCGTGGAACGCATAACTGCCAACAGAGCCTGCGGTGAATCGTAAGAAGGTTGAAGCGATTGCGGGTCAATGTCTTCCAGCCAGGGACAAAATTCCTCCAGGCTGCCCTGAGGTACTAAAGCAAATTCAGGAGAAACATCGTCGTTTGTTTTGGCCCAGAAAACAGGGAAACCGGCTTGCTGTGCAGGGCGGAGATCCATTTCCGTGTCGTTTCCAACCATGAGGACCGGATCCTCCGGCCAACCCATTTGGCCCATCATCTCGGCGAAGTAAGCAATCGATTCTTTGGCAAAGTGAAAGTTCTCATAAGAAGAAATCAGCGCAAAGGGGTACTTTTCGGGCGGCAAGCCGGCCCAACGCAGACGATGCTCTGTCGCCTTGCGCGGGAAGAGCGGATTGGTAGCAATTGCCACACGATGGCCTTGCGCGAAGGCCCAATCCACCAAGCGAACCGCCTCCGGCATCGCTTTTGTCAGGCTGCCAAGCGTGGGAAAGACCTCGTCGTAAAAATCATCAATGGCGGGTTGAAGAGCCTCACGCTCCATGCCCAACTTTGGATAAAAGCAGGCGTCGAAGACATCCCGCAGGGTCAGGGCGGGATCCAAGTTCGTCAACATCCGTTTGGTGCCGGACATCAGCGCCGGGAGCATCGTCTCCGGTGGCGCCAGATGGCTCAATGCACCTGAAAGAGCCTGAAAATATGCTGGAAAAAAAGTTTCTGTGTGTGTTTCGAGCAGGGTGTCGTCCAGGTCGAGCAGCAATGTGATCGGCATATTGTCCCTTATTTACTTTACTTCAAAAACTGATGGCAAGGGATGGCACTCGCCACAACCGATGTGCGCTTCGGCGACCTCCCGTCGGGCCTTTTCGCAAAAAGCTTTGACTTGCACACGCCGCTGGAAGACAGCCGTCACCGGGCGGGTCACTTCGGCGCGCAAGACCATGAATTCGCAGGCATTGGCGCGGGTGATGGATGGGATCGGACAGGTGCGGCACAAGTCCCGGGTCCATTGCGCTCCGGGCGTGGTTAGAAGGCGGCACTCTTCTTGTTGGCGGCCGCGATAATAATCGCCGTAGAAGTATTTACATTCGGAGCCGGCAGGAGTACGCATACGCGAAATGTACAGGGTGTGTTTCAGATGAGTTGGAAGTAACGTCCCGCAGGCTGAATTGAGTCGAAATTGACCGTCAACAAGCAGCCTGCCGAAGGCCTACTCGGCGGGACGTTTTCAACTACGCCCGGGTGAGGTAGCTGCCATTACGGGTATCAACGCGGATGGTATCCCCTGCTGAGACGAAATTCGGGACCTGGACTTCAAGGCCGGTTTCGGTTACGACTTTCTTGACCACACCCGTGGCGGTATCGCCGCGCACCGAAGCCTCGGCGGAAACCACTTTCAAATCAACCGAGGTGGGCAATTCAATGTCAATTGCCTCGCCATCGTAGAAAGTAAGTTTTACTTCCATACCTTCTTTTAGAAAACCGGCGTATTCACCTGCCAGTTCGCCTTTCACGGCGGGTTGCTCAAAGGTTACATTATCCATAAAGTGATACAACTCACCGTCGGTATAGAGGTACTGCACGTCATGATGGTCCAGCCGCACATCCTGGACACGTTCGCCGGACTGGAAGGTTTTTTCCAGCGTGGTCCCGGAGCGCAAATTGCGAGCCTTGATGCGGATAGTGGCATTACCGCGTCCGGGCTTGTTGTGGCTGTATTCCAAGACACGGAAGAGCATTCCATCGTGCTCGAAAGTTACCCCTTTTCGAAGTTCATTTACATCAATCATTGGTTTTCACTCCTGGATGGACGGGTATGGAAACCCGTCCTACATTTTCTTATAATCATACGTCCTCGCTTTTTGACGGGCATGGAAACCATTCCATATTCTTTCAATTGCAAACGGGCAGGATTATACTACCCTTCGGTTGAAGGTGCAGTATGGTGTTTTTCGGCGGCAGGGTCTTCACGCAATAACTCGACTGCGTGAGCCAGCACCGGCAGCAGCACTTGTAAATTCTCAACTGCGGCTTTCGGGCTGCCCGGCAAGTTTATGATCAGCGTTCGGCCGCGTATACCCGCGATGGCGCGTGAAAGCATGGCGTGGGGCGTGACCTGCAAACTCGCCGCGCGCATGGCTTC
The DNA here is from genome assembly GCA_964618215.1 of uncultured Chloroflexus sp. GTDB lineage: Bacteria > Chloroflexota > Anaerolineae > Anaerolineales > Villigracilaceae > CG2-30-58-95. The sequence goes on along the minus strand of CAZTZE010000017.1, from coordinate 13,880 downwards.
GGCCAGGCCGGGCGCCATGCGCTCTACGACCGCAGCCGTCGCTTCGGGGGTGACATCCCGCGGCGAAAAACCCGTCCCGCCGGTGGTCAGGATGATATCCAGGTCACCGCACCCGGCCCAGGCTATCAGGGCCTGGCTCAGAGTGGTCAAATCATCTGGAAGAATGGCCTGGCAGACTAAATCCCAGCCGTGCGAAGCGATCACCGCTGCCAGCGCCGGGCCGGAAGTGTCCGGGCGTTCGCCGCGCGCCGAACGGTCAGAGGCGGTCAGGATGCCGAAGCGCAAAGTCATTTAAGCGATGTCCTTCCCGTAGACATATAAGTCCATTTTCTGCCAGCCGCCTTTTTCGTAGAAGGCTATCGCTTCCGCGTTGTCGCGGGTGACGAGCAAATAGGTGCGGATACAGCCTTTTGCCCGCAAGCGTTTTTCCAACTCTTCCATCAGCAAAGCGCCAACACCCCGATTGCGATGGTTTTCAGCGACAGCCAGGTGATAGACCAACCCCCGGCGGCCATCAAACCCGCCCAAGACGGCGCCGACCAGCGCTCCTTCGTATTCGGCCAGTAAAAACAGGTCCGGGTCGCGCTGGAGCTTCTTTTGGATTTCGTCCGGTTCGTCCGAACGGCGCAGATGAATGCCGGGGCCGGCCAATGACCACAGCCGGCAGACGACGGGATAATCCTCCGGGAAGCTGAATTCACGTATCAGTATCGGGCGGCGCACAAGTCTTGCCTACGAATTGGATTTGAGCATCTTGAGCAGGTCATCGGGCATATATGGCTTGAGGAGAAAGTCATTCGCGCCCGCAGCCAGACATTCATCCCGTAAATTCATGCCCGAGCTCATGATCACTTTCATTTTGGAAAGATCAGGCATTTGGCGCAGCTTGCGCAGGACATCAATCCCATTCTCCGCCCCGAGAAAGATATCCATCAAGACGATAGCTGGCCTTTCTCTGCGCACGATTTCAAGGATGTCGCTCGTTGCACCGGCCAGAGTGATTACCTGAAAGCCCTCCATGCTCAAGAAGGTTTTCAAGAGAGAAACCATCGTGCGATCATCCTCAGCCAGCAGTACTTTCAGCATCGCCATCCCCGTTCTTCGCAGATTTTGGGACAGTGGTCTTACGCACTGATACTTTTTTCTCCAAAGCGGATTTCAAGACATCATCCACCGATTCAGCAAAGATGAATTTGAGAGTCTTCTTTATTTCATCTGGCACATCTTCCAAATCGAGTTCGTTGCGCTTTGGCAGGATGACGGTCTTCAAGCCGGCGCGATGGGCGGCCAGCATTTTCTCTTTGATGCCCCCGACCGGCAAAACCTGGCCGCGCAAGGTGATCTCGCCGGTCATGCCGACGCCTTTCTTCACCGAGCGCCCCGAAATCAGCGAGACCAATGCGGTCGCCATCGTCACCCCCGCCGAGGGGCCATCCTTTGGCTGCGCGCCGCCCGGGATGTGCATATGGATATCGGTTTTTTCAAAGAAATCCTTGTCCAGGTCCAGCGACTCGGCGCGCGAACGGACATAGGATAGCGCCGCACGCGCCGATTCCTGCATCACATTGCCGAGCGAACCCGTAAGCTGGAAGCCCTTGGCGCCTGGCATACGCGTCGCCTCGATGAAGAGAACATCGCCGCCGTAGGGTGTCCACGCCAGGCCGGGCGCCACACCCGGGATCGAGGTGCGGGCGTTGATCTCTTCCGTCTCAAGGAAGATGGGATGCCCCAACAATTCCTTTACGACTTTGGGGGTGACACTCGCGGCTTGTTTCTCACCCTGGGCGATGCGCGTGCCGATCTTGCGGCACACCGAACCAATCTTGCGCTCCAGGTTGCGCACCCCAGCCTCGCGCGTGAAGAGATTGATGATCGTCCGCAAGGCTTGCTTGGTGAACTTCACTTCCTCAGGACGCAGACCATTTTCCCGCACCTGCCGTGGGATCAGGTAATCTTTGGCAATGGTAACCTTTTCGCTTTCCGTATAACCGGAAAGATGAATAACTTCCATGCGGTCGAGAAGCGGAGCCGGAATTGTTTCCAACGTATTAGCCGTGGTAATGAAGAATACCTGGGAGAGGTCGTAGGCGACTTCCAGATAATGGTCACGGAATTCGACATTTTGCTCCGGGTCGAGCACCTCAAGCAGGGCCGAGGCTGGATCGCCGTGGAAGTCGAAGACGAGCTTATCCACCTCGTCCAGCATGAAAACCGGATTGCGCGATTCGGTGCGTCGCAAGGCCTGCAGGACACGCCCAGGCATAGCGCCGATGTATGTACGCCGGTGGCCGCGGATCTCAGCCTCGTCGCGCACACCTCCCAACGAAATGCGGATGAACTTGCGCTCCATCGCGCGGGCGACGGACTGGCCGAGGGAGGTCTTACCCACCCCGGGCGGGCCGATAAAGCACAGGATTACCCCTTCACGATCGCGGCGGATGGCATCTTTGGATGGAATTTGCTCTTCATCCTTGCGCTCCAGGCGCAATTTGCGGATCGCAAGGAACTCTAAAATGCGTTCCTTGACATCCTCCAAACCATAATGATCCTGATTAAGGATCTTGCGGGCGTGAGCAATATCCAGGTTGTCTGTCGTACTCAGCGACCAGGGCAGCGAGACCAGCCAATCCAGGTAGGTGCGGATGACGCCGTATTCTGCCGCGGCTGTATGCATCCGGGAAAGGCGTTCCAGCTCACGCGTGGCCTGCTTTTCGGCCTCCTCGGGCATCCTGGCCGTCTCGATTTTCTTGTGGAATTCCTCCACCTCGACGGATTGTTCGTCTTTCTCGCCTAATTCTTTTTGGATCGCCTTTAACTGCTCGCGCAGGAAGTAATCCCGTTGAACTTTCTCGATTTCAGAACGAGCCTGGTTCTGGATCTTCTGCCCGAGTTGCAAGACCTCGACTTCCCGCACCAGCACCCCGACCAGTTTATGCAGCTTTTCCTGAGTTGAATCAAGCTCCAGGATCTGCTGGGCTTCTTGAAGCTCGATGCGCTGAAAATTAGCGATCGTATAGATGGTCTGCAGCGGGTCTTCCAGAGTGGTGATGGAGGCCACCAGCTCCTTCGGAATGGATGGACTCATCTCAGCGATCTGCTCGAACTGGTCGCGGGCATTGCGCGCCAGGGCATCTATTTCAAGGCCGGTTTCCACGCTCTCCGCAGCCAGCTCGATCTTCGCCTTGAGATACGGTTCCTCCTGGATGAACTCGCCAAGCCGGAAACGCACCAAACCCTGCACCAGCAACCGGATGGTGTTATCGGGGGCGCGGAATAAGCGATGGACGACCGCGATTGTGCCAGTTGGATACAGGTCGGCTGGGCTAGGATTCTCTATCTCGGGGTTACGCGCCGCCACCAGGCCGATGAGCCGATCCCCGGAAGAGACGTCGTCAATGAGCTTGATCGAGCGCAATTGGCCGATGGTCAACGGAACGGCTGTCTGGGGGTAGACGACCACGCCGCGCAGCGGCAGGATGGGAAGGATCACCGGATATTTAATGGTTTCCGCCTCAGATACCGGCTCCGGCTGAGGTTGTTTATCCTGCTCGTCTTTCTTTTGCAGGCGCGTCAAGATCGAAGGCAGGAATATTTCATCCACCGCGGTGTCAATATCCCCAACCCATTCAAGGAAATCTGTTAAATTCGAGTACCAGCGTGAGGCAGACATAATAGGATAAGAGTTAGTTTATGATCTTTATTTCGGCAGGTTTGATTTTGGGCAACACGACACTCAGGAAGCCATCTTCATAATCCGCTTCCGCTCGATCAACATTGACTCCCGAGGGCAACTCGATTGCAGTGCTGAATTCTCCAAAGCGGATTTCCATTTGGTGATAGGCGCGTCGTTCGGACAAATCGGTGCGTGCCCCACTGATGACCAGGTAGTTTCCTTCGACGTTAATTGAAAATTCCGATTGGCGCATCCCGGCCACTTCAACGCGCACCACAAAGCTGGTTTCCGTCTCGTAAACATCGGTCGGCGGACTCCATGAATACGACCTGAGATTTACCTGCCAGCCAATGGCTTGAAGCGTCACGCAAGGCCTCTCTGGGGAGGCGATTGATTTCCAGATTTGGGTTGCCATCTTTTTACTCCTTACTCGATAAGCGCAGCCTGCGCAGCGGCCAGTACTTCGGTGTAGTTCGGCTCCTCACCTAACGCAGGCATATAAGCAGCATAGGTGATTTTGCCGCCCCGATTGACTACAAAAACCGCGCGGCACAAGATCCTCGTTTCTTTGATGAGCACGCCGTAGCGCATCCCGAACTCGCCAGTCATGTGGTCTGATAGCACCGTCACCTGATCTACGCCAGAAGATCCGCACCATCGCTTTTGGGCAAAAGGCAGGTCTGTGCTGATAACCAGAATAGCGATATCTTTGCCCAACGCAGCCGCCTCCAGGTTGAAGCGGCGCGTCTCGCGGTCACACACCTCGGTATCCAAGGAGGGGACAGCCGCGAGGATGCGCACCTTTCCGTGTGTATCGGCCAGGCCATTGAACAGCGCCCAGTCGAGGCCCTGGACGGTGAACTCCGGGGCGGCCTGACCAGGCTTCAGGTCCGGCCCGATGACAGTCACTTCGTTGCCCCGAAATTTGATAATCCCAAAACGCTCGGTAGTCATCACTCTTCATCTCCGGTTTGATTTTTAATTTGGGTCTCTGGAAATCACCGTAGGGCCGATATTTATAATGCCCCTACCAGGACTCGAACCTGGATCAACGGCTTAGAAGGCCGCGGCTTTGTCCATTAAGCTATAGGGGCTTGAAAAATAAATTATCCTGCGAATGGACGCAGACCCTTATACACGCGCGGGCCGCCCAACGTACGCAAGATGATATCCGCCGGACGGTTGAGTTTTGCGCCGAGTTCCAGCGCCGAGAGAGGCGCATTGCCATTTGCCAACAGCAAACGAAAGACTGCATCCACCAGGGTGGTGTGTTCAGTCAAAAACCCTTCCTGCCTGGCGCAATGACTGATCAGGGCATGTTGCAGCCCATCCAACTGGCGCACCTCGGCCGTTTCTGGGTCAATCCAATCAATTATCTGAGTCTCAGGCAAGTCTGCGAAAGCCGCCTGGTGTTCCACGCATAACAGGCTGCGTAATTCAACGCGCCAGTTGCGATCATTATCTTGCCACCATTCAAAGTCAATATGGAAGGGCATTTGCAGGGTGGGCTTGACAAGGCTGAATCTCTTAAATTCGCTCATTCTCAGCCTCCGTAATCAGGATCTTCCAGGCGGAAGTGCAGATCGCCGATATTTGTGAATCCGGGTTGTGTTACCAGTGTAACCAACAACGGGCCAGGTGGACATCGGCGGGAGATATTTATCGCCGAATACAATTCCTGGGCATGGACATGACCCTGTAAGTTCAACCTGGTCAAGTCACGCATATTATTCATTACCATCACTTCAAGCGGCGGCTGTTGCCTGGCTACCTGCGCCCAGGCCCGGTCTACTGCGTCCACGTCAGGAACTACGACGATCATCCTTTCGTTGTAATCAGCCGCAATGTTCTGTTTCAGCATCGCAAAGACGATACCCCCATCGCGTCCAACCAGAACCGTGCGCACCCATTCTTTTGTCGGACGGTGAGTCCTGGCCTGGACGATGACCTGCCCGCGGATTTTGCCCTTACGGACCACGATCAGGCTGCCGGGGATCAGGTTATACTTTCGATACCACTCGCTCAAGCCATAAACATACCGGTTTTGCCGCACGACCCAAGCCGGCATCGCTTCCTTTGTCTGCCCATCTATCAGGGTAAAACGGACACGCGGCGATTCGTAAGCGGTCGGGAATAATGTGCGTACTTGCGCTGAGACCGGCAACGTGCCAGCCCGCCAATGGGGATAGGTCAGGCTGACGACAACCTCCTCCACTTGCCCGGGTGGTGAAGCCAGGTCACTTAACTCATCCTTCAGCTCGGCCTCCAGCCCCAGCATTTCAGCGGTTAGTACCGAGCGGTCATAAGCTACGGGTGAATAACGCAATTGCAGCGGCGTCTGGCGGACATCTTCCGGTTCCAGCCGATGGAGATACCACAGCACCTCCCCGGCCGGCCCAACCTCGTCGAAGCGTTCATCCTCTTGGAGGGCGTAATTCATCGAAAATTCGATCAGCTTGGGGTTTACATACTCCGGCAATTCGACTTGTTCAAGCAAGGCAAGAATCGGTAATGGTTTACCATTGGCTTCATCCAGAACTGCCTCGGCAAGATTGAGATGTCCAACGTTTACATCCACCAAAAGCGCTCGCGGGAACCAGCGCCCGGCAATCTGCACTAAACCTTCGTCGCCTTTCAGGGCAGCCGCGAATTTTATCTCCAGTTCCGCGCCATATGTCGAAAGAATCTTGTCAACATCGAGCGAATCATCATCAATCGCGGCTTCCATCGGCTGGTTGAGTTTATGATCGGCCAGACTTGCGGCAAAACTCCGCTTGCTTCCGTCGCCAAACTCAACTTCGATGACTTCAAATTCACCTACCTCGGGGTTCACACCCGGGCGCACGGCGACCACTTTTCCACTCTGCCAATCCAGAGAAGAAAAGACCAGTTTTTCACCCGGTTGATAATGTTCTTTGGGCAGGTATATCTTTCCATCCCCCCGTTGCTTCTTGAGCAGGGATACACACTCGGCGGTAATGCGCGCCGCAACAAGAACCGGCAGCAACTCTTTTTCAGTAAGCGGCGTTTCGTTCTCGAAAAGGTAGTTAATTATAAATTCAAGATCCTGCTTGCTGACGGTGGCGGATTTCCAATAATCCAGTGGTAAAGTTATAAGAGCGCTTGCCATAGACTGCCTTGGTTTAATGATTTCTTGATTCTATACCTTCGCCAATTTTCAACTTTGGTTTTTTACCGGAGATGAACGGAATTTTGGCGGAGGTGTTGTTGATTACGAAATAATTATACCCTACCTTGACAAGTCATCCCCATTGACTTAAGATGGTTCTTGGGGATGTGAGTACCCCCCAACCTATCGCCTGTTACCGAGTGGAGAGGTGCGAATATGCGTATCGGCATGATGACAGATTTGTACACACCGCACATCAGTGGCATTACGAATTATATCAACTTGAATAAACGTTACCTCGAACAAGCCGGGCATGAGGTCTTCGTTTTTACGTTTGGCGACCTGGATTACAAAGATGACGAGACGCATATTTTTCGTTCGCCCGGGCTTCAACTGGTGGATTCTGGCTATTACCTGTCCTTCCATTACAATCGCCAAGTGAAAGCGCTGCTCCAGACAATGGACGTGGTCCACGTCCACCATCCCTTCCTAAGTGGACGACTGGCCTTGCGCTATTGCCGCCCGTTGCGCATCCCGATCCTCTTCACCAATCATACTCGTTATGATCTTTATGCCCAAGCCTACCTGCCGCTACTGCCGGAGGAGATCAGCGCTTCGTTCCTGGAAAGCTATATGCCGTCATTTTGCAATGCGGTGGATTTGGTGATTTCACCTTCAACTGGCATGGCGCAGGTATTACAAAAACTGGGGGTGAAGAGTCACATCGAAATCGTCCCCAATGGAGTCGAACTTCAACTTTTCCACCAAAATGGGCAATCTGCCCAACGAACCAAAATCGGCTTCAAAGCGGAGGATATCATCTTTGCCTTCTCTGGGCGGCTAGCCCCGGAGAAGAATCTCAGCTTCCTGATCAAAGCCTTTGCGGGTGTCGCGGAGGCGATTGAAAACGTCCATTTGGTAATCATCGGCGGCGGACCTGAGGAGCAGGCTCTTAAGAATCAAGCCGCTGGAAGCGGCGCATCGAAGCGCGTCCACTTCTTCGGTATGCTGGATTACGATTTATTGCCAGCCTACCTGGCTATGTGCGACGTTTTCGTCACTGCCTCTCTTTCCGAAGTGCACCCCTTATCTGTGATCGAGGCAATGGCAACCGGCCTTCCCGTGCTTGGAATTCAATCCGTCGGCGTGGGGGATACCATCGAAGATGGTATCACTGGCTTCCTTTCAAGTGAAGATCAGGCAGCTTTTGCAGCCAAGATGACCCGCTTGTGTCTGGATCGCGAACTGCGCCGCAAGATGGGACAAACTGCCAGAAAAACTACTGAAAAATATGCCATCGAACGTACGACGCAGACGATGCTCGAGCATTACAAGCATCTGGTTTACAAAGCCGAGCCGCGCAAGCGTGGATTGATAGTCCGCTTGCAAAGTATCTTGGAGAAATTCCGAGGATGAACGACAGGCGGCAGAGGATTGGCCGCTGGGGGGAGAATATCGCCGCAGAATACCTGATAAAAATGGGCTTCAGCTTGCTAACGACAAACGCCCGCACACCTTACGGAGAGATTGATCTAATTTGTCAACGGGAAGGTCAAATCGTGTTTATCGAAGTCAAGACGCGCACCTCGCACACATTCGGCTACCCTGAAGATTCGGTCACTCCACGCAAGCAAGCGCACATGCTGGCCGCGGCCGAACATTACCTCCAGGAACATGAACTGGACGGCGACTGGCAATTCGATGTGATCGCCGTCGAAGGCTCCCCCGGCGGCCAATCCCCACGCATCACCCACTTCGAAAATGTCCTCGCTTAGGCCCTCACCCCCCACCCCTTCGCGCATAGTCCCCGTAGGGGGAAGCAGCCCTGTGGGGCTCCCAAAAGGAGAGGGGAGACTTCCACTAATTGTGATCGTCGGGCCGACCGCGGTCGGCAAGACCGAGATCAGCCTGCAACTCGCCGAAAGATTGAGAGGCGAGATTGTATCCGCCGATTCGCGCTTGTTTTATAGCGGCCTGGATATCGGCACTGCCAAGCCATCCCCCGCCGAACAAGCACGCGTTCGCCATCATCTGATTGACGTGGCCGAGCCGGACGAGACCTGGAGCCTGGCTCTTTTCCAGCAAGCCGCAATCCAGGCTATCGCGGATATCCATCAACGCGGGCGCTTGCCGTTTTTGGTGGGAGGAACGGGGCAATATATCCGCGCGGTAACGCATGGTTGGACGCCGCCGGCCCAGGCTCCGCACTCGCGCCTGCGCGCTAATCTGGAAACTTTAGCCAGGGAGAGAAGTAACGCCTGGCTGCATTCGAAACTGGCAGTTCTCGATCCGCTCGCGGCTGAAATAATTGATCCGCGCAACCTGCGCCGGACAATCCGGGCGCTGGAGGTTATCCTGAGCACGGGAAAGCGCTTTTCAGAGCAGCGCGGACGCAGCGAATCGCCTTACCGCCTGCTGATCCTCGGCCTGAAGCGCCCGCGTTCTGAATTGTATGCCCGTCTGGATGCCCGCATCCAGGCCATGTTCGCCAATGGTCTCCTGGATGAAGTGCAGAGACTGCTCGATCGGGGTTACTCGCCCGATCTGCCCAGCCTCTCCGCCATCGGGTATCGCGAGTGTGTGCTGGTTCTGCAGGGCAAGCTGACCGAGGAACAAGCGAAGCAGTCCATCCAACGCGCCACGCGGGTCTTCGTCCGCCGACAGGCAAACTGGTTCAAGCAGGATGACCCGACAATCCACTGGTTCGACGCAGGGCAAACCTCGATGAACGAGATGGTCGCGTACATCATGACGAGACTTCCAGAGTAAATACAAGTAAAACACCTCACAGGTAAATTAGTTGCACAAACCGATTGACTTTTCTCTATATTTCCTCTATACTATTTACATGCTGTAAACATCCTATTCTGTTTGCCGAGGAGGAGAACTATGAAAGATTACCCGTGGTACAAGAAATATGACAAGGGGGTTCCACACACAATCGAATACCCTGCTGTTCCACTTTTCTATTTCCTCGAGGAAAACGCCCGCAAGTTTCCAGACAAGCCCTGCACACTCTTCAAGGGGGCTATCGTCACTTTCCGGGAGATGAATGAGATTACCGACCGGGTTGCAGGCGCGCTTGCCAAGATGGGAATCAAGAAAGGCGACCGCGTCGGTCTTTTCATGCCGAACACACCCCAGTTCGTGATGAGCTATTTCGGCATCCTAAAAGCCGGCGGCGTTGTCGTCGCCACCAACCCATTGTATACACCACCGGAGATCGAACACCAAGTCAACGACGCCGGCATCGAAGTGATGTTCGTGATGAGCAATTTCTACAAGATAATCAAGACCGCCCAGCCCAAGACCAAAATCAAAACGCTCATTGTTTCCAACATTAAGGAAACCCTGCCGCCGGCCCTGCGCGTGCTCTTTACGCTGGCAAAAGAAAAGAAAGGCGGCTTCCGGGTCGCATTGGAACCAGGTGATATCTGGTTCCAGGATCTGCTGGCCAAGTACAAGCCCGAAGACCGTCCCGCGATCAAAGTCGGTCCAGACGACACGGCCATCTTCCAATACAGCGGTGGAACGACAGGCATATCCAAAGGTGCGATTGCCATGCACCGCAACCTGATCGCCAATGGCCTTCAAATGCAATCCTGGATGACCAACCTGGACCCAGGAAACGAGATCGTTCTAATGGCTATCCCGCTCTTCCATGTCTATGGCATGGTGGCCGGGATGCTCTTTGCCATGCTCACCGGGTCAAGCATGGTGATGGTGCCAAATCCGCGCGACCTGCACGACGTTCTGGGAAACATCCAGAAATACCATCCAACCATCTTCCCGGGTGTTCCCACCTTGTACAATGCGCTCAACAACCATCCCGATGTCAAGTCGGGCAAGTATAGTCTCAGTTCCGTCAAGGCCTGTATCTCCGGTTCGGCGCCTTTGATGCGGGAAACGAAGGAAAAATTCGAGGCCCTGAGCGGCGGAAAGTTGGTCGAGGGCTACGGCCTCTCGGAAGCTCCGACCGCCACGCACTGCAATCCACTGCTGGGAGAGAACCGCACCGGCTCGATTGGCCTGCCGCTCCCGGATGTGATCGCCAAAATCGTCAGCCTGGAGGATGGAAAAACCGAAATGCCGGTCGGCGAGATCGGCGAAATAATCATCCAAGGCCCGCAGGTGATGAAAGGCTATCACAACATGCCCACCGAGACCACCAACACGCTGCGCGATGGCTGGCTCTATACTGGCGACATTGCCCGCATGGACGAGGACGGTTACTTCTACATCGTTGACCGCAAGAAGGAACTGATCAAACCGGGCGGCTATCAGGTTTGGCCGCGCGAGGTCGAAGAGGCCATCAGCTCCAATCCAAAAGTACTGGAAGTTGGTGTGGCGGGCATCCCGGATCCGTACCGCGGCGAGACCGTCAAGGCCTGGGTGGTGGTCAAGCCAGGCGAGACGATTACCGAGGACGAGATCAAGGCCTGGTGCAAGGAACGCCTGGCCGCTTACAAAGTCCCCACTCACATCGAATACCGCAACGAACTGCCCAAGACAACCGTCGGCAAAATCCTGCGGCGTGAGTTGGTCAGGCAGCATAAGGAGAGTAGCAAGTAAACAGGTGATAAAGAACAAGAGCCTTCTGCATAACAGGAGGCTCTTCTACTTGTCTACTTGCCTACTTGCCTACTTGCCTACTTGCCTACTTGTCCACTTGTCTGCTCGTCTACTTGTCTACTTGTCTACTTGTTTACTCGTATTCTGTATACTTCATCACGCGATCTGCGGCGTGCCGCTCTTCTTCGGGACCGGCGGAGGGAAGATTTTCTCGAATTCTTCGCGCGTCAGGGTCTCCACCTCGAGCAGGCGATTGGCAACTGAGTCTAATTCCGTGCGATATTTCTTCAAAAGCTTTTGCGCCTGCGTAAAGGCCTCGTCAATTAATTTTCGAACTTCTATATCAATCTTCTGCGCGATCGATTCGGAATAATCGCGTTGCTCTGAAATCTCGCGGCCGAGGAAGATCAATTCCTCTTTTTGGCCGTAAGTCATCTGGCCTAATTCGCCGCCCATGCCCCAGCGCGTGACCATGTTGCGGGCGATCTTGGTCACCTGTGCAAGGTCGTTCGAGGCGCCAGAGGTAATGTCGTCAAAAATGAGCACCTCGGCAGCCCGGCCACCGAGCAAAGCGGACAGTTGTGCAATCAGTTTTTTGCGCGAGGTTAAGACACGATCCTCTTCCGGGCGGTACCAGGTGATACCCTCGGCTTGTCCGCGCCCAACAATGGTGATCTTTTGAACAGGATCGGCCTCAGGGATGGCATTGATCACCACCGCATGACCCGCTTCGTGATAGGCGATGATACGTTTTTCTTCGGCGCTGATCAGCCGGCTCTTGCGTTCCGGCCCCATGACCACGCGCTCGATGGCTTCTTCAAATTCAGGTTGGCCGATGGATTTTTTATTACGCCGCGCCGCAAGGATGGCTGCCTCGTTGACGGTATTTTCCAGGTCGGCGCCGACGAAACCGGGTGTGCCGCGTGCAATTGACCCCAGGTCAACCTCCGCTTCCAATGGCTTGCCCTTGACGTGAACGCGCAGGATGGCTTCACGCCCGCGCATGTCTGGCCGGTCGAGAACCACGCGGCGGTCGAAACGACCAGGGCGCAGCAAGGCCGGGTCAAGGATGTCGGGGCGGTTGGTGGCTGCCATGATGATGACGTTGGTGTCCGTGTCAAAGCCATCCATCTCGACCAGCATCTGATTCAGGGTCTGCTCGCGTTCATCGTGCGAACCGCCCAGGCCGGCGCCGCGTTGGCGGCCGACCGCGTCAATTTCATCTACAAAGACGATGCAAGGCGAGTGGCGCTTGGCTTGTTCAAACAAGTCGCGCACCCGGCTGGCGCCTACCCCCACGAACATCTCTACAAACTCTGAGCCGGAGATCGAAAAGAACGGGACGCCCGCCTCTCCTGAAACGGCTTTCGCCAGGAGGGTTTTACCGGTTCCAGGCGGGCCGACCAGCAGGACGCCCTTTGGAATGCGCGCGCCCAATTGGATGAACTTTTGAGGTTCGCGCAGAAATTCAACCACCTCTTTTAATTCTTCCTTGGATTCTTCAACGCCGGCTACATCCTCAAACGTCACTGTCGGATGATCGCTATTGAACATGCGCGCACGTGACTTGCCAAATGACATTGCGGCGTTATTACTGCCTTGCGCCTGGCGAAATATGAACCAGAAAAGCCCGCCGAGCAGCAGGAAGGGCAGTACGTAACTCGCAATGGTCATAAAGCTAACCCATGAGCTGGGCGGTGAAACCTCCAGTTGGATTTTGCTGGGAGCAAGCTGTTCGGGCGTGACACCCAAATCAACCAATTGTGAGACAAGGGTGGTCTCAGCTTCCTTTTGAGCAGCTTGTTCAATATTCCCATTATCACCACGAGAAATAACCTGTAATTTGTTATCGTTATTGATGATAATGCGCGAGACCTTTTCCTGCTTAATCAAAGCTGCCAATTGATTGATGGTCAATGGCTCCTGAACACTTGGTTGCTGTCGGATGTTAACGTAAACCATCGCCACAATAGCAGTGAACAGCAAGAGATAAATAATATACGACTGGTTGCGTGAATTCACAAATACCTCCGGTTAGACTTGTTGATTATACCAACCTATACACGTCTGAGCCAGACCATGCTAATATCTTATATAAAGTTCTAACAAATTGAGTCTACTGAAAAAGCGGCTCACACTCTCTCGAAATGACAGTCAGGTTGAGCAGTTACGTAGCACGACAGCCATATACCAGGGCTTTCTTAAAATCGCGCTTGCTCTGATTGTGTCATTGCAAGATCGGCGCTCTTCCCTGCACCGAACGCAGGACGGTGTGCCGGTCGAAGCAATCTCCAGGGCATATGAAGGGGATTGGAACGGCAAAAACCGCCTCGCAATGACAGCCTTCTCGGACTTTAAGAAAGACCTGAGCCATATACGTCGGCAGGTATGGAAACCTGGTAAGGCGTAGGACAAATTGCCAATTTGTCCCACATTTGCCGCCGAATCACGCCAAATCCCAAAGAGCCATTACCGGCTAGGCTACTGGCACAAATTGAGTTGGTA
>CAZTZE010000016.1:0-74362 GCA_964618215.1 uncultured Chloroflexus sp. | reverse complement strand
ACAATAACGGCTTTTGGCTCAATCGTCAACTGTTCTGTCTTGCGTAAGTCCTAAGATAATAATTGCAACTGGGTGAGTTGACCAAGTGATTCGGGCAATTTCGTCAGTTGATTGTATGATATACGTAATGTTTGCAACTGCGTAAGTTTGCCCAGCGACTTTGGCAGTGTGGTCAGAAAATTCTTTTCAAGATCTAACGACTGCAACTGCGTAAGTTGGAACAGACTTTCTGGCAATTCCCTAAGTTGCATTTCCCATAGACTGAGTTTCGTTGCCCCCGAGCGCCGCGCTGCTTCGATTTTCTTTTCTGCTTGGCGATATGCTTCGTCACGCGCCATGGTGTCCGCCTTTTGTGGTTAGAGTTCCAGACCTGACAGGTTTTATCCGCGCCGCTGTTAACCGAGTCGCGTGCGGGGACGCGGATTCTTGATTGCGCGCGCCTCGCGGAAACCTGTCAGGTCTTCGAATGTTGTCCGAGCGCCGCGCTACTTCGATTTTCTTTTCTGCTTTGTGATAAGCCTCGTCACGCGCCATGTCCGCTGCCTTTCGTCTGTAATTCAGGCAGGTGTTGTTGGAAAGTTATTGCTCTCACCATGAAATATGATACAGGCATTTTTGTTTTCAGACAATACCGGTTATGGCTTTCTCAAGATCGAGGGTCTTAACGCGAAGTCATGGCATAAGCACCGTCTTCTCTGTCCGCTGCGTTATAATCGGGGCGTTCTACCGCTTTCCAGTTTCCATTATCCATTTTCCATACTCCATTCCTGCTACGTGTACTGCGTGATGCTCTAAAGCAGTATAATATCATCAGTCAGCGACCTTTGGCTGGCAAGGAGAACGATATGTTACAACAAATTACAATAGAAACGTCAAACATCAACAAATTCAAACCGATCCTCCTCTCCGCACTGGAACGAGAAATCCATTTGGTAGAGTATGCCATCCTGCGGACGCAGGAACGGCTGGCTGAGTTCGAGAAAAAATTCGGTATGAGTACTGGCGAGTTCGAGCGCCGCTTCAAGCCTGGCGACCTGGAAGAAACGCTTGACTTTATCGAATGGTGGGGCGAAGTCAAGACTTTGCGCCTTCTGGATGAAAAACTCACAGTCGTCAAAGCGGCGCGCATCAAATGATTGACGATTATTACCGCGCCATCCAAGAGGCGATTGAATCTTGCAGTGTTGCGCGCTCGCGCACGATTTATAAAGACGAGCGTGAAGATAAAATTCTCTTTTTGCGCGGCGATATTCATTTCAGCGATGGTTCACACCTGCATTTTCGAGAGTTTGTCCAATTTAAACAGGGACAGCCTCCCAATCGTTACACCTACGCCTATCACTATCAAAGCGCCGATGAAACACTGATCTTTCGTTACGACGACACCGACCACTTTCTGCACCTACCCACCGCGCCGCATCACAAACACGTTGGGGAAACTGACGTAATCGCCGCAAATGCTCCTGATTTGCAATCGGTGTTGAAAGAAATCGAAGGGCTGATAAAAACGTAACGCGGCATGCTTCGCGATGCCGCAACCAAAGAGCGACATAAATGTCGCGCTACAAAATCCTCGCGATTGGCGTATGTTTTAGAAACCCTACCCAAAAAGATTTCCAAATGCCCAACCCCCTCGTCGAATGCATCCCAAACTTTTCCGAAGCCCGCCGGCCGGAAGTAGTGCAAGCCATCCTGCAATCCATCGCCGCCGCGCCCGATATTTCCATCCTCGATCATCACGCCGATAGCGACCACAACCGCACAGTGGTCACATTCATCGGCCCTCCGCAGGCCGTGGAAGAAGCCGCTTTCCGCGGCATCCAGAAAGCCGCAGAGTTGATTGACCTGAACCAGCATACCGGCTCGCACCCGCGCATGGGCGCAACGGATGTGGTGCCTTTTGTCCCCATCGCCGGCGTGAGCATGGCCGACTGTGTGGCAATCGCGCGCCGCCTGGGCGAGCGCGTCGGCAGGGAACTGAATATCCCGGTCTACCTCTACGAAGAAGCCGCCACACGCGAGGACCGGCGCAATCTGGAGAACATTCGCAAGGGACAGTACGAGGGGCTGAAGAAAGAGATCCGCAAAAGAGTGCGCAAACCGGACTACGGTCCGGCACGCCTCGGCCCGGCCGGCGCGACCGTCATCGGGGCGCGCCATCCGCTCATCGCTTTCAACGTTTATCTGGATACAGAAGATGTCAGCCTTGCTAAAGCCATCGCCAAGATCATCCGCCAGTCATCCGGCGGGCTGCCGTGCGTCAAGGCGCTGGGTATGCTGGTTGAAGGACGGGCGCAGGTCTCGATGAACCTGACCAACTTCCGCCAGACATCCATCCACACGGTCGTCGAGGTCATCCGCCGCGAGGCAAAAAAACACAAGGTCAAAATCCATCACAACGAATTGGTCGGGCTTGTTCCGCAGGAGGCCATCACCGAGGCGGGCATTAGCTATTTGCAATTGGATGATTTCAAGCCGGAGCAAATTCTCGAAAGCCGCGTTTCTGATTTCCAAGCTACCCAATCTCAATCTGCCAACTTCCTGGACAGTCTCGCCGCGGCGACGCCCGCGCCAGGTGGCGGCTCAGCAGCCGCATACGCTGGGGCGCTGGCCGCCGCGCTGGTGGCCATGGTGGCGCGCTTGACGATTGGCAAGAAAAAATACGCTTCGGTTGAGGCGCAGATGACCGAAATCCTGAATCAGGCCGAAAAACTGCGCGCTGAACTGAGCGTGGCTGTGGACGAGGATTCCTCCGCCTTCGAGGGCGTGATGGCCGCCTTCAAACTGCCAACGGAGACGGCCGGGCAGGAAACCTTGCGCAGTCAGGCCATCGAAGAGGCCACAAAGACCGCCGCCCAGATTCCACTCAAGGTGGCGCAAAAGGCAGTCACTGTGATGGCGCTGGCTGAACGCGCCGCCGCCCTCGGCAACCTGAATGCCATCACGGATGCCGCTTCCGCCGCAGCCCTGGCGCGGGCCGCATTGAGCACGGCCGGTTACAACGTGCGCATCAACGTTGCCAGCCTGAATGATCGGGTTGCAGGCGATTCCTTCCTGAACCAACTGCACACTCACGAAGAACGCGCCGCCAGGCTCGAAAAAGCCGTCCAAGAAACGCTGAACGAACGCGGCAGGCTATCGCTGACATGAAAATAAGCGCGTTGGTCGCGTTGAGCATGTTGCTAGCAAGCTGTACCCTGAGGACGGACAGCGCTTCGACGCCGCGCCCTGACCTGACGGCCAGGACAGGCTCTGAGGCCACGCTCACAGCCATCCGACGACCGGCGACAGAAGGTCCCGCCAGCGCGTCGCCAGCGCTCCCTGTCACCCCTGCTGCCTCCCTTCCCAGCCCCACTGCTCCGGCCTGCGATCCAACGATCACCTATTGCATCGAGAGCGGGCGCTTCCTGTTGGATCGTCCCATCGCACTGCCCGCAACCATGACAATAGATCCCAGTTATCCTTATGGCAGCACTCAAAATGGGACGCGCCAACCGCATCACGGCGTGGAATTCTACAACGCTTCCGGCACACCCGTGCTGGCCGCCGCGGATGGCGTTGTCATCCTCGCCGGGGATGATAAAGAAGGGGCAACTTTCAGCCCCTGGCCGAACTTCTATGGTAACTTAATTGTCCTTGAACACCGCCTGCCAGGCATCAACCAGCCGGTATATTCGCTGTACGGGCACCTGTCCAAAATCGAGGCACAGAGCGGCCAAAATGTCCGCGCCGGGGAGAAGATCGGTGAAGTCGGCGCGAGCGGCGCGGCGATCGGCAGTCACCTCCATTTTGAGGTGCGTCTGGGTGAGAACACCTATGAAAGCACACGCAACCCCGAACTCTGGCTGCAGCCCCATCGCAGCGCAAATGGTCAGTTATTCGGCACGCTTGCGGGACGGATCCTCGATGCGCAAGGCAACCCCATTGTTGCCCCATTGAACGTGCAGTACTTCCCCGATCCGGCCAAAGCAGCGGAAATGGCCTACCAGCCTGAGATCTACCAGGAGGTCAGAAGTGACGACCTCTGGCAGGAAACTTTTGCCCTGGGCGACCTGCTGGCCGGTCACTACCGCATCAGTTATATCTGGGGGGGTGTTTTATACGAGAGATGGGTTGAAGTACAGCCCGGCAAATTGACCGTTGTGACATTTATCGTCAAATAAGACAAGGAGACTACCTCATGGGCTTGAAACCCGATCACTGGATCCGCAAAATGGCGCTCGAACACAAGATGATCGAACCGTTCGTCGAGGGCCAGGTGCGCAATGGCGTCATATCATATGGCGTCTCGTCCTACGGCTACGATATCCGCGTCGCCGACGAGTTCAAGATATTTACCAATGTTTATTCCGCCATCGTGGACCCTAAGAATTTCGACCCAAAGTCCATGGTGGATTTCAAGGGCGAGGTGTGCGTCATCCCGCCTAACTCGTTCGCTCTGGCGCGGACGATAGAATATTTCCGCATCCCGCGCAGTGTATTGACTGTATGTTTGGGAAAATCAACCTACGCGCGCTGTGGAATCATCGTGAATGTGACTCCTTTCGAGCCAGAATGGCAAGGATTCGTCACGCTCGAAATTTCCAACACGACCCCCCTGCCCGCCAAAATCTACGCCAACGAGGGCATTGCCCAGGTGCTCTTCTTCGAGGCGGACGAGGAATGTGAAATCTCTTACGCGGATAAGAAGGGCAAGTATCAGGGGCAGCAGACGATTGTGTTACCGCGGTTATGACGACCGAGTAGGCCTTCGGCATCTATAGCGCGGCCTCCAACCACAACCAAAGTAAGTCGGATTGGCAATCCGACAACATTTGCGCGATCAATGCAAATGTTAGCGAGTAATACCACAAATTCCGGACGATAGACAGAAAACCGAGGCCGGCAACAGCCAACCTCGGTTTTTCGTATGCGCTCTATGATCTATGCTCTGTTTTTGCATCGAATTTTCGCGAATTTCTCTAAAATTTTCGGTCAATTCGTGAAATTCGATGCAGCGTTCTCTTATTCTATTCCCGATAAAGTCTATCGTCTGTCATACGCCTTCACATCCTCAACCGCCTTCTTGACATTCACAAAAGGCAGGATGATCAAGCCCATCACGAAGAAGAAAATCAACGAAAGGATGGCCGGGCGCAGGCTGCCAAACAGTTGATTGACCAGGCCAAAGAGCAGCGGGCCAATCCAGGATGTGCCGCGTTCGCTGACTTCGTAGAAGGCATAGTATTCGGCTTCCTTGCCCTGCGGGATCATCTGGGCGAACAGGCTGCGACTGATCGCCTGTGAGCCGCCCAGGACCAGGGCGATGAACGCGCCCAGAATCCAGAATTCCAGCACACGGCTCTCACCTTTCATTCCACCATAGGCATAAGTCACCACGCCAGCCCAGATGACCAGGCTGATCAGGATTGAGCGTTTGGCGCCCACCCATTTTGCCAGTTTGCCCCAGAAAAGCGCCCCGAAGAAAGCCACGAACTGGATCATCAGGATGATCATCGTCAGCGTACTTTGGTCCAGTTCGACGCCGCCGCGAATCAGCGGCGCGGCCGCAAAGGTGGCCGAGACGGCAATCACCGTCTGGATGCCGTCATTGTACAGGAAATAGGCGAGCAGGTATTTGAGCGTCTCCGGGAAATTCTTTACTTCCTTCAGCGTTTTAACCAACTGCTTGAAACCGACGCTGACATAAGTCCCGCCCTGCGGGAGCGGGCGTGCCGCGTGGCGCTGACGCAGCCGCGCCCAGGTCAGGAACGACCAGCCTAACCACCACAGGCCGGCAGTCATCAGGTTGATGCGGATGGCCAGGCCGGTCGGCACGCCCAATTTTTCATGCAGCAGATAAAAGGCCAGGTTGAAGACAAGCAGCAGGCCGCCGCCCAGATAGCCCATCGCCCAACCATAGGACGAGACGCGGTCGCGCTGGTCTTCGCTGGCAATATCCGGCAGGTAGGAATTGTAAAAAACAATCGCCGCCCCGAAAGCCAGGTTGGCGATGATAAAGAGCAGCCCGCCCAGCCACCACAGACTGCCAGAAACAAGGAACAAAGCAATCGTCGCCAGCGCGCCGATGGTTGCAAAGAGGCGCATCATCTGCTTGCGCAGGTTCGAGTAATCCGCGATCGCGCCCAGTATGGGCAGGAAAAGCACCTGTAAACCGACTGAGAGCGATATGCAGTAGGGCAGGAACGAATCGGGCGCAATCGGGATGCCCGCCAGCCGCGCCATGCCATCCGGGTACAACTTGGCCGCCGCTGCGGCCAGGGAGGCCAGGTACGGGCCGAGAAAAACCGTTCCAACCGTGGTGCTGAAGGCCGAATTGGCCCAGTCGTACATGGCCCAGCCGAAGATCTCTTTCTTGTCATTCACCATTGGGCGTGCAGACGCCATTGCCATCAAAGCCTCCTCTGAAGTGATATGATAGAGTAAACCCCGCGCCGGCGCGGGCGTTGCCCCGATTATACAGCCATTATGCCATGATAAAATAGGGTCTGGGCATTTTGCCCCGCCCCACACTTTAGAATCAAAAGAGGACCTCATGCACGAAGGTGCGCTGACTGAAGACCTGTTCGAACACGTACTCATCCATGTGAAGGAAGCCAACGCCCGCCGCGTGACGCGCGTCAAAGTGACCATCGGCGCGCTTTCGGACGCCACGCCTGATTCCATTAAATTCTATTTCGACGCGCTCGCGCCCGGAACCCTGGCCGAGGGCGCCGCGCTGGAATTCGAGTCCGCGCCCGGCCTCGCCCATTGCGTCGCCTGCAACAAAGATGTGGAAATAGACGAACTCTACGCCGCTTGCCCGGATTGCGGCGCGTTCCCGCTCAAAATCACCAGCGGGAACGGCGTCTACCTTTCCAGCCTCGAGGTCGAAACCGACGAGGCGAAGCACGAACATATCCACGAATGAATTGTCGTTGCGAGCGCATTTTGCGAAGCAATCCCCTATTCTCCAAGGGGGAGATTGCTTTGGGCGGAAGCCTGCCCTGGCGGGCTAGGCCAGGGAACACCGCCCTCGTAATGACACATGAAATTAGAGGTGCAACATGTGTCTAGGCATACCCGCAAAAGTGATCGAACTCTACGAAACCAACGGCATGAAAATGGCCAAGGTGGACTTCGGCGGCGCTCTCAAAGAAGCCTGCATGGAGTACTTGCCCGAGGTCAAAATCGGCGATTACACCATTATTCACGTCGGCTTTGGCCTCAGCATCCTCGACGAAAAAGAAGCCTTCGAGACGATGGAATTGCTGAGGCAGATTGACGCCCTCGGCGACGAGGTCGAAACCCCAATTTAACCGCGAAGGGACGAAGACCGCGAAGTCCTTCGCGGACACGAAGAAACCCTTCGCGTCCTTCGTTGCTTCGCGGTTCACTCATTCTTACGTATGAAATACCTCGACGAATATCGCGACGCCGACCTGACCCAAAAGCTTCTCGCCGACCTTCAGCGCACTGTCACCCGACCCTGGACGCTGATGGAAGTCTGCGGTGGGCAGACCCATTCCATCATCCGCTCCGGCCTCGACCGGATGCTCCCGGCGGAAATCAACCTCGTCCACGGGCCGGGCTGTCCGGTCTGCGTGACGCCGCTCGCACTGGTGGACAAGGCCATCGCCCTGGCCTCGCGGCCAGAGGTGATATTTGCATCCTACGGCGACATGTTACGCGTACCCGGCTCGACGCGCGACCTGTTCGCCGTTAGAGCTGCGGGGGGTGACATTCGCATCCTCTACTCACCGCTCGACGCGCTGAAAATTGCCAAAGACAACCCGGATAAGACCGTGGTCTTCTTCGCCATCGGTTTCGAGACGACTGCCCCGGCGAATGCCATGGCGGTCGTGCAGGCCAAAGCGCAAGGCATCCAGAACTTCGCCATGCTGGTCTCGCACGTGACCGTCCCGGCCGCGATCAACGCATTGATGCAATCGCCGGATGTCAAAGTAGACGGCTTCCTGGCCGCCGGTCACGTCTGCACGGTGATGGGTTACTGGGAATATGAGCCGTTAACCGAGATGTACAACATCCCCATCGTGGTGACAGGTTTCGAACCGGTGGACATCCTGCATGGGATTCTGGAATGCGTCAGGATGCTGGAAGCGGGCAAAGGCGAGGAGACGCCCCGCTGCGCAAGCCGAGGGGTGCAAAATGCCTACGCCCGTTCCGTTACCAGAGACGGGAACAGAGCGGCCCAGGCCGTCATCCAAAAGGTCTTCGAGATGTGCGACCGCGCCTGGCGCGGCATCGGTATTATCCCGCAGTCCGGCTACCGGCTGCGCGAGGAGTTCTCCTTTTACGACGCCGAAACACGTTTCCCCGAAGTACAGACGATCGAGACAAAAGAATCGCCGCTGTGCATCAGCGGGCAGGTGCTGCTGGGCGTCAAGAAGCCCAACGAATGCCCGGCCTTCGGCAAAGAGTGCAGCCCGCAGAATCCGCTCGGCGCGACCATGGTCTCGGCCGAGGGCGCCTGCGCGGCGTATTACCGGTATGGGAGATATGCACATCAATGATTCGCCGCGAAGAAGCGACCCCAAAGGACGGGGGCAGGCGTGCGCGAAGGGTTTCTTCGTGTCCGCGAAGAATTCTTCGCGGTCTTCGTCGCTTCGCGGTTTATTTTCTGTGAGCAACCATGACAGATAAACCCAACTTCCTCGGCTGGACCTGCCCGCGTCCACTGCAAAATTACCCCACCATCGTGATGGGCCACGGCTCGGGCGGCAGGATGATGGCCGATTTAATCCAACATCTGTTTGCAGCAGCGTTGGGGAATGATCTGCTCGACCAAATGGGCGACTCCACAGCCATTGACCTTTCGCAACTAGCCACACCTAACCCGCATCTCCTAACTCGCAATTCGCACCTCGCCTTCACTACCGATTCCTTCGTCGTCAGCCCTTTGTTCTTTCCCGGCGGGAATATTGGAGAACTGGCAGTTTACGGCACGGTCAATGATTTAGCCATGCGCGGCGCAAAGCCGCTGTATTTGAGCGCAGGCTTTATTTTGGAAGAGGGTTTGCCAATGGAGACGCTGGGCCGTATCGTGAACTCGATGGCTGCGGCCTGTAAAACGGCGGGCGTGAAAATTGCCGCCGGGGATACTAAAGTAGTGCAAAGGGGACACGGCGACGGGCTGTACATCAACACCTCTGGCATCGGCGTTATTCCGGAGGGCGTGGATATCGGCCCGGCGAACGCCCGTCCCGGCGACGTGGTGCTGGTCAGCGGGACGATGGGCGACCACGGCATGGCGATCATGTCGGTGCGGGAGGGCCTGCAATTCGAGACGACCATCCAGAGCGACACCGCGCCGCTGAACAGACTGGTAGAGGCGATGATGGCGGCGGGCGCAGTCCAGGGCGGGAGCAAGGCCGCGTCCCTACACTGTTTACGCGATGCCACGCGCGGCGGACTGGCGGCGGTGCTGAACGAACTGGCCGTTGCCTCGAAGGTGGGTATCGAATTCGACGAGAAGAAGGTGCCGCTGCGGCCGGCGGTCAACGCGGCCTGCGAGATGCTGGGACTGGATCCGTTCTACGTGGCGAACGAGGGAAAACTGGTGGCGATCGTGGCCGAAGAGGCCGCCGGGCAGGTGTTGGCAGCCATGCGCGCCCATCCGTATGGCAAGGACGCCACCATTATCGGGAAAGTGGTGGAGGTGCATCCCGGCCTGGTGACAGCCAGGACAGCCATTGGAGGTATGAGGGTCGTGGATTTGCCAGCGGGGGAACTGCTGCCGAGGATTTGCTAAGATGAACGAATATTACCGTGCAAAACTCAACGAACTGCTCATCGAGTTCAATCGCTACCTGGCGGAACACCCGGCTTTTGTGGAGAAAATTCCAAACGGAGCAGAAGTGGTCCTGCTGGATAAACGTGACTCGGGATATAACCGCTTTGTTTTGGAAAATCTCAAAAATGATTACCCGGTCATCTATATTGACGTTGGCAAACTTGCCCCCATCCGTTCGCGGCTGAAACAGCCCACTATTGTTTCCAGCCCCAGGGCGTATGCCGGTTGAATCCAGAACTCCGAGATTTTGAAAATCTCGGGGTTCTCTGCAAAAGGCAGGTGGTGGAT
Organism: uncultured Chloroflexus sp.; assembly: GCA_964618215.1. Taxonomy (GTDB): domain Bacteria; phylum Chloroflexota; class Anaerolineae; order Anaerolineales; family Villigracilaceae; genus CG2-30-58-95. The sequence goes on along the minus strand of CAZTZE010000016.1, from coordinate 64,281 downwards.
AAGAGCGCCATCCGCGGCATGAGAGTTGTGGATTTACCGGCGGGGGAGTTGCTACCGAGGATTTGTTAGATTTTTAACCACAAAAGGCACGAGGAACACGAAGGCTAAAAACCGCGCTAACTCCCCTTCCCTTTCAGGGAAGGGGCCGGGGGTTAGGTCCGCCCGGGGAACAGCGTCTGACCCACCAGAGCAATTCATCAGCCAAAAGAGGATTGTTTTTAAGGAGGAATTCATGTATAGTAAGAGCAACGTATCCTTTATTTTTCCATGCAGGAGGTAAAAATGAAACGTCAAATTAAAGTTTTCCATATCTTTTGCCTTTTGACCCTGTTGCTGGCTGCCTGCGCCCCAGCCGCTGTCGGTGAGCCGATCCTGGGGGATTTCACCTGGCGGGACGTGAACAACAACGGCGTCCAAGACCCCGGCGAAGAGGGCCTGGGCAACGTGGCCATCACTCTGTACAGCAGCACAGGCGAGCAAGTCGCCCAGACCAAGAGCGACCCGACCGGTTATTATGCTTTCGCCGATGTGCCGGCCGGGGACTATTACCTGGTGTTTGACCCACCAGCCGATTACCGCTTCAGCCCGATGGACGCCACAGACGATGATAAAGACAGCGACGCCGACCCACGCAACGGCCAGACGGCGGTCTTCACAGTTGACCCGACAGTCGAGAACCTGGACTGGGACGCCGGTTTCTACGAAGTACTTGAAGCCACTGAAACTCCCACCGAAACCCCAGAACCGACCGAGACCCCCACTCCTGAGCCGCCCACGGTTCAAACACCGCAGATCCCGGGACTGCTGACCACGGCAGACCTGCCCGGGTACGAGCAGGAAACCGTTACAGTATGGCTAGGTGATGTTTTCAGGGTCAAAACGATCTTCGCTGGCTCGTGGATCATTCAGCGCATGGAAATTCACAACCAGCCGCTCTCTGCTGAGGATGCCAATGAACTCTTCTTTACAATAACGGGATGGACAGCCGTGGAGGCGCCAACCATTGGCATCGCTTCCACGGTCCTTCAGAGCATGCAACAGGATGAGCAACAGGTTTTGGTACAGTTCATCAAAGGTCCCGTCTATGTGGAACTAGAATTAAGCGGCGCGCCCGACCGTATTACCTCCGAGTTTGCCATAAACCTGGCAAAGATGGTGGAAAGCCGCATTCCGGAAACAGCCTTTCCTTTGCCGACTGTCACGCTTTCAGATCAGCAGGACTTGAGCGCTGCCTCACAATACTTCAAGCACCTCGGATTGGGCAAATGGACCGCCGGCGAGGTGACCCCGGCCGAGCAATTCACCTCCCGCCAAGGCGTCTACTTGCTGGCTGAACCTGCCGACGGCACGATACCGCCGTTTGTCATCGGCATCTTTGACACAGACAAGAGCGAATACGTGCTCGTCGAATATGCTCTGATAACCGAGGATGGTGAATTCGGCCTGGCTGCCTTCCAGCCCGGGAAATACGAATGCCGGGTTGAGGTAGATGGCAAGATAGTCGCTGTGCTGCCGTTCGAGGTGACACCGTAGCCTTTTACGATCCCCCTACCCTGCCTTGAAAATAGATTTGTGGGACAGGCTGTTAGCCTGTCCGTGCCGGAGGGCTGACAGCCCGCCCTACGCGGCAAGCCGCCCTGTTTTCCTCTATGAGGGTGTGGGCGCCAGCCCGCATCGCGACTGCTGTGTCGAGGTCTCCTGACCATGACACAATGCCGACCGGAGGTCTCATGCGCCAGAGCAATGAGACCTCCGGTCACACTCGACGGGGACGGGAGTCCCACGCCGAGCAAGAGACAATGCTTATAGCACCGCCTTCGCCAGCGCTTCCAGACCGTCCAAATCATCCAGGTCCAGCCACTGGAGCATGACGCGCTGGAGACCGGCTTCCTGCAATCCCTTGAGTTGTTCAACCACTTCCTCCCCCACCCCGACAACAACGCCGCGTTTACGTAGTTCTTCGGCGGTTTGATTGCGTGCAGATAACCGCGCATCCAGTTCTTTGCGCGTTCGTCCGAAGCGCAGACCGGTCATCATCGAGCGACGCACGGACCTCGGCTCGCGCCCAGCGGCCTTCAACAACTCGTCCAGGCGGATGTTCAGGCGAGCGAACTCTTGCGGCGGGAGGAAGACAGCATTCCACTCGTCAGCGTATTTCGCCACCAGCGACATTGTTCGCTTTTCGCCGTTGCCGCCAACCAGGATGCGCGGTCCGCCGGGGCGGACGGGGCGCGGCAGGAGAGTCGCTTCGCGCAGTTGGAAATATTTGCCATCAAAAGTGACCGGTGCGTCGCTTTTCAGCAGGCGGGTGATGACTTCCAGCCCTTCTTCAAAACGGTTAAAACGCGATTTCAAATCCAGCAAATCAAAGCCAAACAGACTATGCTCGCGTTCCTGCCAGCCCGCCCCGAGACCGAGCGTCAGCCGTCCGCCGGAAAGGTCGTCTACGGCAGCAGCCATGCGCGCCGTCAGCGCCGGGTGGCGGAAGGAAACTGGCGAAACCAGCGGACCGAATTCGATGCGCTTCGTGTGCGCTGCCAGCCAGGTCAAAGATGTCCACAATTCAAGCGATTCTGTATCCGGGGGATTGGCATTGGTGAAATGGTCCGAGCGGTAGAGACCGGCAAAGCCAAGGTCTTCCACCGCCGCGGCAATATTTTGCCAGCGCGGCCAGGTCAGGCCGTTCTGGCTTTCGATCATGATGGCAATGTCCATATTATGGTTACTTCGATTTCTTATAGCTCTTACACTTATCGTGAATAAGTTTGCTGGCAATGTTGTATTCGCCCTTACTCTCAGCAACAGCAAATCTCGAAAGCAAAACCTGGATTTTCTTCTCCATCTTTTTTGCACGTTCACGATAGAAGGCAATCCGCTCCGCGTGGGACTTGCCCCCCAAACGTTGGGCATGTTTATCGCGGATTGTGCGGGTCATTTCGATTGTGTTAATCTTCATGGATCAATTATACAACTGAAAATTGCGGCAGACTGCCCTGCAATCAACCCGCCAATTCCTTCAGTGCCACCCACTCGCCCTTGAAGGTTGGATGCGCCACGCTGTCAACTATCGCGCCAGCCTGCACCAGCCTCCCCACCGTGCGCGCAGAAAGTTCGGGCGGCCAGCCGAAGAGTTTGATCACATCCCGCATTTGTGCCGCGCCGACGGAAGCGAAATACAATTCCACCAGTTTCTGCCGAGCTTCGGCTTCGCCAATCGAACGGGCTTTCTCCGGCAATTCCGGCATGTGACGGGCGGTAATATCATAGCGATAGGCATAGCGCCACGCCCCGGCTTCGGCAATTCCCACCGGCAGGATTTTGAAATCCTTCTGCAGATCTTCCATCGCCCGGTTGAACTCGGACTCTTTGGCGTTGACCAGCCGTGCGGCTTTTCGCAACGAAATGGTGTCCAGCGCGCCGTTGTCGAGCAGGGCTTCGTAGATTTGTTTGGCCGCTTGCGTCAGGCGGCCTTCCTGGTAGGCAACCAGATAATCTTCTTCGAGGGAGCCATAATTCTCGGAGAGGGCATAGAAATACGGCGCGACCTCCAGCGAGATAAAGGTCGCTTTGCGGCGCAGGATTTTGCCGTAATACCAGACGCGCTTGTCGAGTGAATCATCCTTCCAGCGCCAGGTGACGTGGCCGGGGTCGTCGTGCTCGTCCGGCACAGGCCGGTCGCCAGCCACGGCCGTCCACAAATTGGGCAGCGGGATGCCTTTTACCGGCCAGAAGAAGATGAAACCGCGCTCGTTGACGAAGTCCAGCGCCTGGGGCGGGGATTGGACGCGGGTCGCGGCGAGCAGGCGGAAGGTCCGCGCACAATGCGCTTTGAGTCGTTCCGGGTTGAGCGTAGGCATGGGATAATTCTACCAAAATTATGGCTCACGCCTTGGGCGAAGTCGGCTGAAAAGACACATCCTGTGTTAAACTTAAGGCAGGAACTAAAATGGACGCAGATATCAAAGCCCTGAGTGATTCACTCATTTATGAAATCCTCAACGCCCTGGGTCTGCCCAAGACCGAGCGAATGAGGGATGCGATCGCGCCGCTATTCTGCAAGGCCACCGAGAGATTGGCTACACTGGGGATTGGCTTTGACCGGCAGGTGGAAAAATTCGGATTCTCGCGCGCCGCGGAATGGATCCTGCCTGGCTTCGTTCGAGAAGTGACCGAGCGCGGCGCAGAACAGGTTCCGCCAGAGGGTCCGCTGCTGGTCGTCTCTAATCATCCGGGAACATACGACTCACTGCTGATCGCTTCACGCCTGGGGCGCGATGACTTAAAGATCATCACCGGAGATATCCCCTTCCTGCGCGGCCTGCCGCGAGCGCGTGAACATTTCCTTTCACTGACCCAAGACATTAACCAACGCATGAACATTGTGCGGGCGGCCATCCGCCACTTGCAGCAGGGCGGTGCACTGATGCTCTTTGGCTCCGGCCACATTGACCCCGATCCGGCCGTCTCGACGGAGGCGGCCACGCACATTGACTTGTGGTCGCAGAGCATTGACCTGTTCCTGCGTTTTGTACCTGAAACGAGGCTGCTGCTGACCATCGTCAGCCATGCCGTAGCCACCAAATGGGCGCGCAGCCCGATCACCTGGCTGCGGCGCAAGAGTCTGGACAAGCGCCGCCTGGCTGAGTTCGGGCAGGTGCTCCAGCAACTCTTCTTTCCCGGCAGCCTTTACCTGTCGCCGCGCCTGGGATTTGCCCCACCGATCAGCGTCGAGGAGCTGCAACGTGAAAGCGGCTGCGAGCGGGTGCTGTCAGTCATTATCATGCGCGCCAAGGCATTGTTGAATGACCATATGCGCTGGACTTTAAGCGTGGAAGGATAAAGAGGAAAAATGAGTCAAAGCAGAAAAAAGGTCAAGAAGCAACAGAAAGAACGCCGACAAAAACATCAAGATACATTGAAACGTAAGGGAAAAGCATTGCAGCAGCAATCTGAGCAGGCTCATGATGAAGTGCTCGAAGATATGCTGCCTCTTTTTTCCCCGCTTGGCATTCCTTCCGCAACCTCCAGGCAAAGCCTGGAAGAATTAATGAAGCCGGTCATTATCAGTGAGGATCTGGCAAACGAGCCGGAATTGGAAGGAATCTTGATCTCTCCGTTCTTGAGCACCGACACTTATGGAAAAGTGGCCAAGGAAATAGGGATTTCTCCCGAAAAATTAGCGCGTCTCCCCGAAGAAGAACGAGAAGATATCAGACAGGATATGCTCGAAAAAAGCCTGCAACAACTACTGACGGCGGAGTTATGCGAAGATATTCTCAAGCGGTTGAATGATCTGCGCCTGCGTTTGAAGCAATCTGGCAAGAAAAAAGAAACAGCCAAAGTCGCAGCCTTGCAATCCTACTTGAGGGAAGACAAGAGCCGGAAAAGCTGGCCGATGATAGGTCTGGTACAAGCCATCTATCAACGCAGCCTGCGAGTCGGTTTTGAACTGATTGAAGCGTCCATAGATATGATCGAGCCGGATGTCCTCGATGGCGAGGACACATCCATCACCGATAAGCTAAAAAAACCAGGCCTGGTCAAGAAGATAAGAAATATGCTAAAGAAGACGACCGGGTTGCGTGAATACCTGGAAAACGAAGCCGACAAGGTATGGAAAAAAGGAATGGAGTCCATCCTCGCAGGAGATTTATATCTTGGAATATACTCGCCGGAGGAACTGGAGGCAGGCATAGAGATAATTGCAAAGGTGAGCGGCTTTGACAGTGGTAATGCAATGCTGGCAGCCGACTCGTCCGCATGGAAATTCCCAGACGATAAAGCAAAAACTCTCGTCGAACAGTTGCATGCCTTTATAACAAAACTGTTCACCCGGGCGCGCCTGGGTCAACTACGGGAAAAGATGAATACCCTGATGAAAGATCCGCAATACAAAGGCGAGTGGTTTCCCTTTATCTTACTGTTAAAGGAGCACCTGGCAGATAAAAAAGCTGTCGAGTATGAGAAGAGATTCCTAGTCTATGCTTTTTTTGGTGAGCTGTATGCGACTGGGAAGTAAGTAAGTGAAAGCGATTGTAAGTGACTGTTACCTACCAGCATCCAACGTCAAAAACGGACCATTCGCCTTCAGCCAGGCAATATACTGCTTGTAATCAGGCATGATCTCCCCCACCTGCCCCCAGAAGTTTTTCGAGTGGTTCTTCACTTTCAGATGAACCAATTCATGCACGACGACGTAATCAATCACCGCCAGGGGCGCCATCACCAGCCGCCAGGTGAAACTCAAGTTTCCATTCGGGCTGCACGAACCCCAGCGCGTGCGCGCGGAGGTGATCTTAACCTGGCGACAGGTATACCCATATTTGGCTGCATACAAATTGACGCGCTCAGAAATTACCCGCAGAGCCTGTTCTTTATACCATCCAACGAAGAGCTGCCTGGCGCGGGGCAAAGCGGTCTGCGCCAAAAAGAATTTGTTATTATGGACGAGCGCAGGTTTTTGGTGATGGTAGCGCAGTCGGCTACCATGATTGACGAACACCAAGGGATAAACTTTCCCCAGGTAAAGGAATTCTTCCCCTTCGACGTATCGCTTGCGGGCAACTGCTGAGTTATTCTTCGCCTGGGCTTGTTTCGCCTTGATCCAATCCGCTTTGCTCTCGGCAAACTTATGGATCTGTCCGTCGGTCACGTGCAATGGCGCTCGAACCACCAGCCGGCCATCCCGTTCGACAATCAGGGTGATCGTTCTGCGACGAGTGCGAATGAGCTGGTCAATGTGCATTGGTTTTCCGGATGATTAATTTACAAGTCTGCTTGAAAAAATCCCGTACCGGGTAGGTGCTGCGCATGGAAAACCGCCGACCTTTGCAGATCAGCGGTTTCTCTTTTGTCGGGGCGGGCGGATTCGAACCGCCGACCTCGCGGTCCCGAACCGCGTGCTCTAGCCAAACTGAGCCACACCCCGATCAAACCGAGTAGTCCTTCGGCAGGCGGGATTATAACCGCCACAACCTTATTTTGCAAGTATCGAGGTATAATCGTTACGCCGACCGAGTAGGTGCTGCGCAAGGCCTACTCGGCTGTTATAGTATTACTCTTGAAAAATTATCACAATCGCGAAGATTTTGTAGCGCGATATTCATATCGCCATTTGGTTGCGGAATGAATTCCGCGTTACAAAATTTACCGCCAAAGGCTTACTCGGCAGAGAGCGCTAAGGACGCGGAGACGAATCTTATTTCTCTACGTTCTCTGCGTTCTCTGTGTGAAAGACTAGATTACGAGGCATTTATGGAAAACAAAACCCCCGGCCCGGCCTTGGAACCCGTCAAGCAAATCATTGGCACTGTCGAGCAGGTGGACATTAACGATCAGATGCGGTCGGCGTACCTCGATTACGCCATGAGCGTCATTGTCGCCCGCGCCCTGCCGGATGCCCGGGATGGCCTCAAGCCTGTCCACCGGCGCATCCTGTACGCCATGCACGATATGGGCATGCGCTCGAACGCCGCTTTCAAGAAGTCAGCCCGTATTGTGGGCGAGGTGCTGGGTAAGTACCACCCGCACGGCGACTCGGCGGTCTACGAGGCCATGGCGCGTATGGCGCAGGACTTCTCTATGCGCTACCTGTTAGTAGACGGACAGGGCAACTTCGGTTCAGTGGATGGCGACGCCCCGGCTGCCATGCGTTACACCGAGGCGCGTTTGCACAAGATGGCCGAAGAAATATTGGCCGACATCGAAAAAGATACGGTCGCGTTCACGAATAACTTCGACGGCTCGCTGCAAGAGCCAACCGTCCTGCCATCCCGTTTGCCTAATCTCCTGCTCAACGGCTCATCCGGCATTGCGGTCGGCATGGCGACCAATATCCCGCCCCACAACTTGAAAGAACTATCGGCTGCCATTATTTATCTCATCAACAACTACGACACAATTGACGACATCCCGATCGAATTTTTGATGAAGTTCATCCCCGGGCCGGATTTCCCGACCGGCGGTGTGATCGTCGGCAAGGAAGGTATTGACCAGGCCTACGGGTCCGGAAAGGGGCGGCTCGTCCTGCGCGGCCTGGCCCACATCGAGGAGATGGCCGGGACAACGAATGCTTCGCGCAACCGGCACCGTATCGTCATCACCGAGATTCCCTACCAAGTCAACAAATCGAGCCTGATCGAACGCATCGCCGATCTGGTCCGCACTGAGCGCATTGACGCCATCTCCGACCTGCGGGATGAATCCGACCGGCGCGGGATGAGTATCGTCATCGAACTCAAGCGCAGCGCCCAGCCCAAGAAGGTGCTCAACCAGCTTTACAAATACACACCGCTGCAATCCACCTTCGGCGTACAGATGCTTGCCCTGGTGGATGGCGAGCCGCGCCTGCTGCCGCTCAAGCGCGCTTTGCAATTGTTCATCGAACACCGGCAGCAAGTCATCACCCGCCGCACGCAGTTCGAGCTTGATAAGGCGCGCAACCGCGCCCACATCCTCGCCGGCCTGCTCATCGCCCTGGCCAACCTGGACGCCGTCATCCAGACGATCAAAGAATCCCCCGACGCGGATACGGCCAAAGAACGCTTGATAAAGCGTTTCAAGTTGAGCGAGGTACAGGCGCAGGCCATCCTTGACATGCAACTGCGCCGCCTGGCCGCTCTGGAACGCCAAAAGATCGAAGATGAGTATAAACAAATCAATGAACAAATCGCCCACCTGGAAGATTTGCTGGCTCACCCGAAGAAGATCCTGGCGATTATCAAGGAGGATATGCGTGAGCTGGCTGAGAAATATGGCGACGAGCGCCGCACGCACATTGCCCCGGATGCAAGCGAAAACCTGAGCGACGAGGACCTGGTGCCGGATGAGGCCGTCCTGATCAGCATCACCGCCATGGGCTACGTCAAACGCGTGGCTGCCACGGCTTATCGTTCGCAGGGTGTGGGCGGACGCGGCGTTACCGGTCACGCGACGAAAGAAGAAGACGAAGTGCTCACCCTCATCCCAGCCCGTTCGCTGGACACCATGCTGTTCTTCTCCGACCGCGGCAAGGTCTACGCCGAAAAGGTCTATCAAATTCCGGATGCCGACCGGACGACCAAAGGGATTCCATTGGTGAACGTGCTCTCACTCGATCCGGGCGAGATCGTCACCGCGGCGGTCGCGGTGCCCAATTTTGAAGTGGGAGAAAACATCACCCTGGCCACGCGCAATGGACGCATGAAGCGAATGGCCCTCTCCGAATTAGCTGCCGTGCGGCCCTCAGGTATTATTGCCATCAAACTCGAAGAAGGCGATGAACTCGGCTGGGCCAGGTTGACCTCCGGTAAAAACGATGTCATCCTCATCACCGAGCAGGGACAAGCCTTGCGCTTTCCCGAAGATGAGGTTCGGCTGATGGGACGCGCCGCAGCCGGCGTGACGGGTATCAAGCTCAAGGGGAAGGATAAAGTCACCAGCATGGACGTGGTCGAGCCGGGCGGTGAACTTTTGCTGGTCACCGTCGAGGGCTATGGCAAACGGACACCTTTGAGCGAATACCCATCCAAGGGACGCGCCACCGGCGGCATCCACACCATTGACAAGAAGGCGCTCGGTAAAGTGGGGGTCATCACTGCGGCGCGCGTCGTCCAGCCGGTGGACGACTTGACCCTCATCTCAGCCAATGGCATTGTCCTGCGCATGAAAGTAAAGGATGTGCGTCAGGCCGGACGCGCCACGCGCGGCGTCCACATGATGGATATCAAGGCCGGCGACAAGGTGGCCTCGCTGGCTCGCATCGCGGTCGCGGACTTGAAACGAGTCGGGGCAGCCATCGAAAACGGCAAAATCCCCCCCGAAGCGGGCCAACAGCTTCAAGCTGCCGCGAATGGGCAGTTCGAGTTGCCGCTGGTGAAATAATGGTAGCCAGTAGGCTACTATGTAGCGTCCCGCAGGCTGAATTTGAGCCGGTTTTGGATGTCAGCGGACAGCCTGCGGGACGTTTTCAACCGCGGGTGAAATAATGAAGTGAGGGTTCTAATACAGAAACGGCGGGACGATTTTCCCCATCACCAGGAGAAACATCACCCCTAGCAGACAAATCACAAATGAAAGCATCAATGCCAGGACGAAGCGTTGCTGGGCATTCACTCCCAAGATTCTGTCTAAAGAAGACTTGGGGGCATGTATTTCCTCTCTACGAGCGGGAACAGCCGCCTCTTCATAAAATTGCGACGAGGAGGCCTGGTCGCGTAAATTATCCAGCATGGGAAACCTCGCTTTTCAGGGCAAATTGTCTTACAAAAGTATATCATAGCGCGGCCTCCAGCCGCAACCGAAGAGTAATACTATAACGCGGCTTCCATCCGCAACCATAGTAGGGACGAGATAGTATCTCGTCCAACTATACAACCGGACGCAGGTGGACTTCCCCAAAGCGCACCGAAAAGGACTCCCCTTCCGGCGACCGCAGCCGCAGACTCCCGTCACGATCCAGCCCCTCGACCTGTCCGGCGCGAACCGAGCGTAGCACCGTTCGTGCCGCGAACAACGGCGGCATCAGCGAAGCGATCCTGTGGACGCCGGTGCGAGACAGCATTTGTTGTCGCTGGTCTTCCGCCCAAACTTGGACCCACTCTCCGCGGAAGGCCAGGCGATCTTCCCAAGCTCTGATGAATTCCCCGCATCCCACTCGCGGGCGCCAGGCGATGAGAGCCGTGAGAATAGCGTCAAGCAGCTTTATCCGCTCTATGCTTTGACCGGTCACTGTTTCCAGGCTGATGGCCGGGAAACTAAAGGATTCTGCCGAAGGGATGGCTTCAGCACGCACATTCAGCCCGATCCCCAGCACCACACTCTCGACCCGATTTTCCAGCCAGACAGCCTCAGCCAGTATCCCCGATACCTTCTGCCGCGCCAGCAGGACATCATTCGGCCATTTGATCTCTGGTTTTAGAGCGTATTTTTCTTCCAGCGTAGTTGCGATTGCCAACGCACCCAGGGCCGAGTAGAGCGGGATGACATCCCGCTCCACAGGCCGGGGACGCAGTATCAGGCTGAAAGCCAGGGCAGTTCCAGGTGGTGTGACCCACTTACGCCCAAAGCGTCCGCGGCCGGCAGTTTGCTCTTCCGCCACGACCAGCGACAGGTCGGCTGCGCCCTCGGCAGCCCAGGCCAGGGCGACGTCATTGGTCGAGCCGGTCTGCTTAAGAAAACGGATTCCACCCAGAGGCAGATCAGAAAGGGTCTTTCGCAGCCCATGTTCAGTTAAGTGGTTCACAGCTTACGGCAGCACGTACCATGGGTTGACAAACCCACCATTCAGGCGCACTTCAAAATGCAGGTGCGCGCCAGACGAGTTGCCCGTGTTCCCGGACAGACCGATCAAATTTCCCGCGTAGACACCCTGACATGGGACAACATTTATTTGGCTGAGGTGGGCATACAGCGTGACATAGCCAGTGCCGTGATCTATCATGATCACGTTGCCGTAACCGTAGTTCCAGCCGCTTTGAGCCATTGTCACCACACCGCTGTCGGCAGCCATAACTCCAGCGCCCTCGCCAGCCGCGATGTCTATAGCTAAATGTCCAGACCAGTAATCATTGCCGGATAGATAACGGTTGCTCGCCGGCCAGACAAATGCGCCGCTGCCCACCGGCCCGCCGCCGCACGCGCTCCCGCCTACACCGGCTGTACCGGAACGGCCGCGCGCCACGGTCGGTATGATCCACTGGACAAACTCACGATGTCCGCCCGGTATCATCACGTCAGCGCCTGTTTTGATCTCAGGATTCGTCAAGTCAAAATCATTACCGGGCCAATCCAGAATGTCATCCGGGGTGGCTTTGAATTTACTGGCAATGGATTCGATTGTGTCGCCTGCCTGCCATTGGTAAAAGACGCCATCCACCGGAGGGATCTTTAGAACCTGACCGACACGGATACTATCCGGGCTGTCTTGAAGGAGGTCGTAATTCGCCCAGAGCAATGTCTCTGGTTTTATGCTGAATTGCTTGGCAATGCCAAAGACCGAGTCGCCGCGTTTGACCTTATATTCTTCGGGTTGATAGCGCGGCTGCACAGGGATATTAGTCTTCAAGGAGGCCAGACGAGTGATGCCTCTGATTGCCGAAGGTCCACCGGCAGCAGAAGGGATACTTAAAGGCAGCGCCGATAGGTCTTCGGGGGTCAGCCCATCTGCCGAAGGCCTAGCGGCAGTCGGGGTTGCTTCCGGCGGGGCCGGAATTTCTGGAGGCTGGATGCTCCAAAATGTAAAACCCAAGAGCGAGATGACGATCAGCCCGGTCGCGGCCCAACTGATCAGACCAAACAGGCGGGAGGATTGGGTATTTTTATGCGCAGCACCTACTCGGCCAGCCGGGTTCATAGCGATTCGGTTAGATTTTCCATGAATTCCTGATTGTTCTTCGACCTGGATAAGCGTTGCAGGATGGCTTCGGTCGCCACGGAGGTATCCATGCCCGCGCCTTGCGGCGGCGTAGAAATCATCTGAATGTACATCCGCCGCATCAACCAAACACGCTGGAGGATATCCGGGCCGAGCAGCAACTCTTCACGGCGGGTGGAGGAGCGTTCGATATCCACTGCGGGGAAAATGCGGCGCTCTTGAAGCTTGCGGGAAAGATGCAGCTCCATGTTGCCGGTGCCTTTGAATTCCTCGTAGACCACGTCGTCGAGGCGGGAACCCGTATCCACCATGCAGGTGGCGATGATGGTCAATGAGCCGCCCTCTTCAATGTTGCGCGCCGCCCCGAAAAAATGTTTGGGCGGATAGAGCGCCGAGGGGTCCATACCACCGGAGAGCGTGCGCCCGGACGGGTTGACCACCAGGTTGTAGGCGCGCGCCAGGCGGGTGATGGAATCGATCAAGATGACCACGTGATGACCAATCTCGACCAGGCGTTTGGCGCGGTCGAGGGCGATTTCCGCGGTGCGGACATGAGAAGTCACCGGCTCGTCGAAAGTCGAGGCAATCACCTCGGCATCCACCGAGCGATCCATATCGGTCACTTCTTCGGGGCGCTCGCCGATCAAGGCGACAATCAAGTGTACATCGGGATATTTGGTGGAAATCGAATTCGCAAGCTCTTTCAAGATGGTCGTCTTGCCCGCTTTGGGCGGCGAGACGATCAAACCGCGTTGGCCGCGTCCGATGGGAGCGATCAGGTTGATCAAGCGCGTGGATAATATATCCCCCCTGGTTTCGAGGTCAAAGCGTATTTCCGGGAAGATCGGCGTCAGGTCTTCGAACCTCGGGCGCCGGCGGGCTTCCTCGGGGTCCACGCCGTTGACGCTTTCCACCTTGAGCAGGCCATAATGGCGTTCGGATTCGCGCGGCGGGCGGACGTGGCCGATCACCAGGTCGCCGGAGCGCATTTCGTAGCGGCGTAATTGCGCCTGCGAGACGTAGACATCGTCCTCGCCAACCTGATAGCGCGCCGAGCGCAGGAAGCCGATCCCCTCACTCATGATCTCGAGGATGCCTCCGCGCACTTCAAGGCCTTCTTTCTCGGCCTCTATCTGGCGAATGCGCAGAATTAACGCTTCTTTCTTCAAGCGGTTGGCATTCGGCACATTAAAGTCTCTAGCCATCGCGCGGAGTTCGGCCAGGGGTTTGGTTCCAAGTTCAAGTATGTTCATGTTGCTTTCTCGATGGAATCTGGTTTTGGAATTGGAGGAACGCGAACGAAAACAAGCGCCCCCACTGCTGGGCTTGTAAACAACTATTTCATTTTAGAAGATTGGGTATTTTTCACAGGCAATTAACTTGTCATCCCAATGAGTGGATGAGGCAAGCACGTTTGAGTTATGCGCATTATAGCACGAGAAAATGACAGATGCAAGTGGGATTTGAGACAAATCCAACTATCCATCCTCAAGCCAGAGTCATTGCACAGCCATCTGCGCGCGGGTCGGAGCCGCCGGTCAGGACACCGCTCTCCGGATCGCGCAGGATGATTTGCCCGCGCCCGAAGAGCGCCCGTTCCCAGCCCGTCACTTCCCGGACCTGGTGCCCGCGCCGCGTTAAATCGGCGACTGTCTCGGCTGGGATGCCGGCCTCGAGCGCAACCACGCCGCCGGAAGTCCCATCCATGATGCAGAAGCGCGGTAAATCCAGCGCGGATTGCGGGTCGCGGCCCTCGGCCAGCGAGAGAAAAATCTGCAAATGTCCCTGCGGCTGCATGAAGCCGCCCATGACGCCGAAGGCAGAGAATAGAGATTGGTGAGTAGCGATTAGTTGGCCCTGACTATTCTCTACTCTCTGTTCTCTAGTAACTAACGCCGGAATGATCGTATGGTACGGCCTCTTCCCCGGCGCGAGCGCATTCGGATGCGCCGGGTCGAGGCTGAAGTTATGGCCGCGGTTTTGCAGCGTGAAGCCCCAACCGGATGGGACGATGCCGGTGCCAAAGCCCATGTAATTGCTGTTGATGAACGAGCAGGCGTTGCCAAATTTATCCATGACGCACAAGTAGACTGTATCCGAGGCAGCCAGCGGCGCGCCGCGTTGCTGGTCGAGGGTGGCGCGTTTGGGGTGGATCAGCTTGCGCCGTTCGGCGGCGTATTCTTTGGAGAGCAATGCCGCATAGACCTCCGAGGTCTTAAAGACCTCGGAGGTCTGTGGATGTCGGGGGTCGGCCACGTACCAGCGCGTATCCGCAAAAGCCAGGCGCAGGGCCTCGATTTCCAAATGCAGCCGGTCGGCCGAGAGCGGGTCGGCGGGCAGGTCGAAGCCTTCGAGAATGTTCAAAGCGAGCAGCGCGGCGATCCCCTGCCCATTGGGTGGACATTCCCACAGACGCAGACCGCCATACGTGGCGCTGATGGGCGTATCCCACGTTGAGGTGTGCGCGGCCAAATCTTCGATGGCCATGCAGCCGCCTGCTTTTTGAATTGTGACCGCAATCGCTTCGCCAATTTCAGCCTCGTAGAAGACCCGCTTGCCGCCTTCGGCTACTTTCTTGAAGGTGCGCGCCAGCCCCGGATTGCGAAATATTTCGCCCGCTTTTGGCCCACGCCCGTCAATCGTCATTTCAGGACCGTTGAGCGCCTCTTTCAATTGCCGTTCGGCGGCGCGCTGCCAGAAATAGGATGTGATCGGCGCAACCGGAAATCCTCCTTCAGCCAGCCGGATGGCCGGTGCGAGAATATCGGCCATTGGCAATGTGCCATGCCGCTCGATCAGGTCGCACCAACCCGCGCACGCCCCGGGGACGGTAACGGTGTAGGGGTGATAGGGCGGGATTTCCGTCATCCCTTCTTTTTGCAACCGTTCCAGCGTCAGCGCGGACGGGGCGCGGCCGGAGCCGTTGAGGGCGGTGATTTGCCCTGTTTTGGCGTCGTAGAACAAAGCGAAACAATCCCCGCCGATGCCGGTCGAGGTCGGCTCTGCCACATTGAGCGCGGCGGCCGTCGCTACGGCTGCATCCGCGGCATTGCCGCCCTGGGCAAGGATTTCCAATCCGGCGGCCACGGCCAGCGGCTGCGATGTGGCCACCATGCCGCCGCGTCCCATCACGGGCGAGCGGCGCGAGGCAAAGTTGGCGTGAAATGGCATGAGTGGCTCTCCATAAAACGTAGATTACGTGTTGCGTGTTGCGTGTTACGTCTTGCATGTTGCGTGTTGCGTGTTACGTTTTACTCTTTACATCCCGCGTCTCTTTTTCATCAGGCAGGATGGGCAAAGTCGTCACCAGCAGCTTGTCCACGCGGTTGCCGTCCATATCCATCACCTCGAAACGCAGGCCGCCCCATTCGAATTTGTCCCCCGCAAGCGGGATGCGCCCCAGGTGCAGCATCATAAAACCGCCCAGCGTCTCGTATTCTACCTCGTCGGGCAGTTTGCGCAGGTTGAAAATTTCCTTGAAGTCGTCATTCGGAAGCATCCCATCCAGCAACCAGGAACCGTCCTGGCGCTGGGTGGCCTGCGGTTCTTCGGTTGCGAGGCCGCCGACGATTTCTTCCAGAATATCGGAAAGGGTCAGCAGACCCTGCACCACGCCAAACTCGTCAATCACCAGCATGATTTCGGCTTTGCCCTCCTTGAACATTTCCAGGGCGCGTGAGCCAAAGGCTGTTTCCGGGATGAAAATGGCCGGATGCAATATTTTTTTCAAATCCACCGGACCTTCGCACAGACCCGCAAGGAGCAAATCCTTGGCCTTGATCACGCCCAGCACTTGGTCCAGGCTGTCCACACAGACGGGGAACCGCGAGTACGGGCTTTCGGCCATCTTGCGCCGGATTTCCTCGGGCGGGTCATTGGCATCCAGCCAGATGATTTCGTTGCGCGGCGACATGAGCGCACTCATGCGCCGGTCGCTGAGCGAAAAGACGCCCTCGACCATGTCCTGCTCGGCCTCCTCGAAGACCCCGGCCTGCGTGCCCTGCTCGAGCAGCACCTGTAATTCTTCCTCGGTGACGGGTAGCTGCTCGGACAGACGGATTCCCAGCAGGCGCAGGACGAAGTCAGTGGATTTGCCCAACAGCCAGACAGCCGGCGAGAAGGCTTTTGAAATGAACAACATCGTGCCAGCCATCCCGGCCGCGATGCGTTCAGGGTTATGCAATGCCAGGCGCTTGGGCACCAATTCGCCCAGCAGAAGCGCCAGGAAGGTGATCAATACCACAACGATGGCGAGCGCCAGCGAATGTGCATAGGGAGCGAGAGCAGGGATCTGTGCGAACTGTTCAGCCAGGGCATCCCCAATCACCGCGCCGCCGACTGCACCGGTCAGCACACCGATCAGGGTAATGCCAATCTGGACGGTGGGCAGGAAGCGGTTGGGAGTGGCGGCCAGGTCTAGCGCAGTGCGAGCCTTGCGGTCGCCTTCGTTGGCCTTGTGCTGGAGGCGGGCTTTGCGCGCGGCAAAAATGGCTGTTTCCGACATGGCAAACATGCCATTCAACAGGATGAGCAGGAAAATCACCAGGATTTCAAAACCAATTTCAGACATCAATATTACTCCGTCATTTACCTCACGAATCAATTATATCTCTCAGTGACATGCTCATGGCGATGATGAATATCGGGCAAATGGTGATGCTTATGCTCTGTTCTACAATGTGAATGGTCATGTGAGTGAGATCGGCTTTGCCGAGAATCAACGGCATGTTGATGCGGATGATGCCCGTCAGCATGCTCGTGACGATGTTCGTGAGAATATTCTTCATGAATATGCAAATGCGCATGCTTTTCGCCGAGCAGGAGCACAGTTCCTGCGGCCATGAGCAGGAGAGCGGCTGCAAACCATGCGCCGGGGATTTCCTTGAATAAAAAGACGGACAGCGCCACACCTGCCAGAGGCGCGGTGGCGAACAATGCGCTGGTGCGCGCCGCACCCAGTCCACGCATGGCATGGATAAAGAAAAAGATGCTCATCCCGTAACACAAACTTCCAACCAGCAGGGCCTTGATAAGAACGACGGGAATTGGGAATGACTCGCCCAGTATCCGCGCCAGAATCATGGAAAACAGGCCCGCCCCCAGTCCTTTTATCGTCACAATCATCAGCGGGTCTTTGGCAGAAATATGGCGGGTGAGGTTATTGTCAATACCCCATAACACACAGGCGGCCAGGACTCCCAACGCGCCAATCGAGATGCCCCATCCAGTGTTGAAGTTCACTGAAAGCAAGATGCTGGCTAATGTAATGGACAAGATTGCCCACCACGTCCGGCGGCTGATGGCCTCTTTGAAAACATAGGCCGCGATGAGCGTGGTTGATACGCTCTCAAAATTAAGTAACAGCGAGGCTGTCGCCGCGGGTGTCTGCTGGAGGCTGAAAAGCAATACGATTGGCGCGGCAACGCCGCCGGCGATCACTGCTCCGGCCAGCCAGGCGGAATCAGTTTTTTTGAGCCGCGCTTCTGTCTCCCCAGATTGTCCACTGATTTGTGCAATGGCTTTGACAATCAGCAGGCCGATTCCACTCCCAAGATACAAAAAGGCGGCCAGCGAAACCGGCTCCATCTCGCCCAACAGCACTTTTGCGAGCGGCGCGCTTGCGCCGAATAACAGGGCGGCAAGCAAGGCCTGCAACATTGGATAAATGTGGGGACGATTCATGATTTCGACAATTCCGTTGATTGTTGATACAAATTCGTGATGACCTCGTCTGTAGATGCACCGCGTTCCCGCATTTGGCGCAGGGCGCCTGTTTGATGTAATTTTTCACCCAAAGCGACTCCACCCGGGATCACACTTCGCCAGACTTCATGCAGGCTGCCGGTGTATTGGGAGTTCTCGACCAAATTAACTTCTACATGCATGCCCAGGATGGCGGCTTCCAGTACAGGGTCTGGCGGTCCAAAGACCTGGATGGGTTTACGGCTCAGATAAGGTGTTGTGTCGAGCAAATTGACGCTTCCGGCATATGGGTCGCGGCAGGCATAGTGCAATGTCCGTATACCAGACATGTAGAACATGCCCATGCACATCGGGCAGGGTTCGGTGGTGGTGTAAAGAATGCAAGTGTGTGGATTGTGAGCCTGATAATCGAGCGCGAGCAAGGCATTGACTTCAGCGTGCGCGAGAGGATTGTGGCGAATGTATCCATTTCCGTTGCTGCTGTCATGAATGCGATTTCGCCCGCGCGCAAGGACGTCACCATCGGCGTTGGTGATGAGTGCGCCGATGGGTACAGTGCCGTCACAATAGGCTTCCCAAGCCAGTTCGAGGCAGGCTTGCCAGGGGGGAGTGAGAGAGTGCCACATGGTTGCGTTTTACGTCTTGCGGATTACGGCGTGAGTAAAACGTAATGCGTAAGACGTAATTTTAGATGACCTCGATGTCTTCGCCTTCTACCGCCTCCCCCACCACCCAGGCCGGTTGTTTGATTTCTTCGGCGCGTTGCATGAAAGCATTGAGTTTTTCATGCGCAACGGCCAGCAGCAGGCCGCCGCTGGTCTGTGGGTCGAAGAGCAGCATTTGGGTTTCTTCGCTGATATTTTCAGCAAATTTCACGCGCGGCCCATAGTACAGGCGGTTATCCGCCGCGCCGCCGGGGAAGGTCCACATCCCGGCGTATTTGCGGGCGCACGAGACGAAAGGTATTTTATCTGCAAAGAAGCGTAAACCGACGTGCGAGGCGTCTGCCATTTCCATGCTGTGACCGAGCAGACTGAAACCAGTCACGTCCGTGCCGCCGTGCAGGCCGAATTCGACCGCCAGCCAGGCTGCGTCCTTATTGAGGCGTCCCATCCAGCCGACCACTTCGGCCACGTCTTCGGGGGCGGCTTTTTGCTGTTTCAACGCGGTGGTGGTGACGCCGAAGCCGAGCGGCTTGGTCAGCACCAGCGCATCGCCAGATTTGACGCCGCCTTTGGTGAGCATCTTGTCAGGATGGACGAAGCCAATCACCACCA
This sequence comes from uncultured Chloroflexus sp., assembly GCA_964618215.1. GTDB lineage: Bacteria > Chloroflexota > Anaerolineae > Anaerolineales > Villigracilaceae > CG2-30-58-95. Next base: position 44,949 of record CAZTZE010000016.1, on the reverse strand, counting down.
GTCCGAATTTGGGTTCTTTATCCTGAATGGTATGCCCGCCAGCCACGACAACGCCCGCCTCGCGCGCTTTCTCCGCGCCGCCGCGCAGGATTTCACCGCTGACCTCCGGCGGCAAATCCGGCGGCAGGGCGGCCACGTTCAAAGCCAGGAAGGGCGTGCCGCCCATGGCGTAAACATCCGAGAGGCTGTTGGCCGCCGCGACCATGCCGTAGTCATACGGGTCATCCACCACCGGAGTGAAGAAATCGGTGGTAACGACCAGGGCGCGCTGGGCGTCCACGCGCCAGACGGCGGCGTCGTCCGGGTCGCCCAAGCCGACCAACAGGTCCGGGTAGTCCCGGGCGTCAAAAATGTTTTGAACCGGGCGCAGAACCTGCGCCAGCGTTTCCGCATTAAGTTTCGACGCTCAGCCAGCACAACTTGAGAGGCTGGTCAAGCGGATTTGACGGCCCGACGGCTTATCAGCTTCCATATACATATCTTCACTATTTCGGGATATTCGTGTCTGGCAGTGGGAAGATAAACGGCGCATTGTTGGGCAGGAACATCACCTGGACATTCGGTGCCAGTTTGGTGATGTACTGGTAGGTCAGCAATTCGGGATTGTCGCTCAGGACAGCAGCCACCATTTGCAGCGCCTTGGCCTCGGCCTCGGCCTGAATCAAGCGGGCTTCCGCTGCGCCCTTGGCCTGGATCACGACCGCGTCCGCCTGGCCCTCGGCCACCTGACGGGCCTGCTCGGCCTCCTGTTTCTTCTGCTGGACGACATATTCAGCCTGCAAAGCGTTTTGCTCGGCAATCTGCTTCGCTTCGACCGCGGCGGCATATTGTTCCGTGAAGTGGATATCGCGCAGGATAAAGTCAATCAGTATCAGGTTGTTCTCGCCAAGTTTCGTGCTCAATTCATCAGTAATTTTTTGTACCATCTCGGCGCGCCTGGAACTGACTATTTCCTCGATGCCATACTGGGAAGCCATGTCGCGGATGACACCCCGCGCCAGCGGACGGACGACAGCATCCTGATAGCGGTCTTGCCACTCGATGTGCATCAGGATAATCTTGTTGGGGTCAATGGAATATATGATAGAGGCATCTACATTGACCTCCTGTCCATCCCTGGTGCGGGCGCGAATCGAGTCGTCTCCTATAAACTGTCCCTCCGTTGGCGCAACGGACATTGTATACGTTTGGCGCGAAATGCTGTAGGTCTTCACATTTTCAGCGAATGGGATCACCCAACGTAGACCTGGCTGAAGCGGTTCATCACGATAGCCCCTGGGTGCGACTGCCGAGATGACGACGCCGCGTTGATCCGCCTGGATGAAGACCAGCCCGGCGCTGACCGTCGTCAGGACCAGCGAGAAAACGATCGTCCCGATAATGATCGGGGAGGCGCCCTTCAGCGGTTTGGCGCGCGCCGCGCGCATGACTGCCAGTCCAATCACACCGACAACCAAGAGCCACGAAAATGAAGCCAATCCCTGTAGTAAACTTGCGATATTCATTGTTCCTCCTCAATTTCTATTGATGCGCCGAGTAGGCCTTCGCGAAGCACCCTGTGGGTCGGCAGCACCTACTCGGTCAGAACTTGCGCAATTTATAGTATTACTCTTGAAAAACTATCACAATCGCGAAGATTTTGTAGAGCGATATTCGTATCGCCCTTTGGTTGCGGAATGAATTCCGCGTTACGTTTGAATGATTATACCCTTATCTGGCGACTTCTCAGAAAACAGAGTGAAATTCCGGCCAACCCCCAAAGACCCAAAGTTCGAATTGCCGAAGGCCTACTCGGATGAAACGCGATATACTTCCGACATGCCCAACCTCCTCGGCATCTTCGGCGGGACATTTGACCCGCCCCATCTCGGACACCTGATCCTGGCCGCCGAGGCCCGGCAGCAGCTCAACCTGACGCGCCTGCTCTGGGTGCTGACCCCTGACCCACCCCACAAGCCGGCAGCGCCCATCCTCCCACTGGCGCACCGCCTCGCCATGCTGCAACTTGCCATCTCAGGGGATGCGGATTTCGAGCTTTCGCACATCGAGATGGATCGCCACGGCCCGCACTATGCGCTGGACACGCTAAACCTTTTGGCTGGACAGAATCCAGGCGCAGAGATGGTATATCTGATCGGCGGCGATTCGCTGCGCGATTTACCCACCTGGCATCGTCCCGCGGACTTGTTATCGGCTTGCCGTTACCTCGGCGTGATGCGCCGCCCCGGCGACAGCGTTGATCTCCCCGCCCTGGAAGCCATTCTGCCGGGGATTACATCCAAAGTCCGCTTCATGGAAGCGCCCCCTCTGGGCATATCCTCGCGCCAGATAAGACAACGCATCGCCGCGGGCCGTCCGTTTCGCTATTACCTGCCTTCCTCAGTATATGAATACATCCTGGAACACAACCTCTACCACTGACCGTTGACGACAGACAGCCAACCACCCAACCACCCAACTACCCCTATCGCCAATTTCTATGTCCCTCATCCTCGACTCGATATTCTCATCCATTGCCCTGGGTCACCTGATCGTGGATGTACTCAACGGCCAGCGCACGGTGCTACTCACCTATTGGAGCGCCGAACTCGGCCTGAGTAACACCACGCTGGCGCTCGTCACCTTGATCTACATTTGGGTCGCCTCCCTCTCCCAGCCGGTCTTCGGCTGGATTACCGACCGCTTCGGTAAATCCCGCTTGATGGCGGCCGGCGGCATCTTATGGATGTGCAGCCTGTTCACGCTGGCGCTCTACCTGCCAGTCCATTTCGCCATCCCCTGCCTGATCCTGGCCAGCCTTGGCTCGGCCGCCTTCCATCCGGTCGGGGTCATGCAGGCCACGCTGCGCGGACAGGCGCGCCTGGATAGGCGTGAAACGACGGCTGCCTCCTGGTTTTTTCTATTTGGACAGTTCGGATACTTCTTTGGGCCGATCGTGGGCGGCCCGTTGCTTACCCTCTTCGGGCCAGCGGGGCTTCTCATCCTGGCCGCCATCGCCCTGCCCATCGGCCTGAACACGGCCTGGCAATTGCGAAAAACCCCCGCTGCCGCGGCCGCTGTTCCGAAAACCGTTACGGCCGGAGCGCCGCGTCCGGTAGTCGCCAGGAGCTTCATCTTTGCCCTGGCGCTCGTCGCCGCGCTTCAGGCTTGGGCGCAGCAGAACATGATCACCTTCGTGCCGAAATATCTGAGCGACATGGGTAAAACTGCCGCCGTTTACGGCTTGATCGCCGGCTTGTTCATGGGTGGTTCGGCAATCGGGAACGTGATCGGCGGCAACCTGGCTGATCGTTCCAGCAAACAGCGCGTCGCCATGATCACGTTAGCGCTATCCAGCATTCCATTATTCCTGCTCTCGATCGTTGGCTGGTCTCCCTGGTTGTACCTGCTCGTCCCCCTTGCCGGAATGCTAACCGGCGCGGTACTCAGCATCATCGTCGTCCTGGCTCAACGGACGATCCGCAGCGGGATGGCGCTGGCTTCTGGCCTGACGATGGGTTTCATGTTCTCGGCGGGAGCTTTAGGCACGCTGTTGAGCGGGTCGCTTGCCGATCGCTGGGGCTTTCCACCCCTTTTCCAGATGACGGCCGGGTTGGCGATCCTCGCCTCCCTCCTGACTTTATTTTTGCGCGAACCCATCCCCCAGGCAGTAGGTGAAATCTCTGAGGGTTCGTAAGAATACAAGCGGGGTAAGAGAACGCCGCCTAACTCGACAATGTCACATTAAGGCCAGACACCAATTTTCCAACCACGAAGGTCACAAAGTAACACGAAGGAAACCCGGTTTTTTGCTTTTTGCCTGCCTTTGTGACCCTTTGTAGACTTCGTGGTAAAAGGTTTTTGATCCTTGTGCGGAAATGTGACATTGTCGAACTAATCTAATTTGATTTTATTTTTCACAAGTATCCAGGCTGCTTTCGCCATGGGCAAGCACATAGAAACTGCGCGGCTGTTCACCCGTCCGGTCGAAAACGAATTCGGTGACCAGGTAGCCAGCCGCAAAAGCAGTCTCGAAGATCGCGCGGGCGTAGAAACGCCAGTCGCGCGCCAGCGAAAGGTCGGCCTCTTTCAAGGCCAGAAAGTCAACCGGGATCTCGACCAACAGCAGGCGTCCGCTCAAGACGGAGATAACTTCAGGGGGACGCGGCCAGCCCGAAGGGTCCGGAATGGCGGCGCACAGGGAAACGTCCGCGGTCAGGAAATGATCCAGACCAAGGGCCGGCCTCCGGCGACGGCTGAGTCTGCGTTCCACCCGCCGCGTGTTCACCCACCAATCCACCTGGAAGCGATCCGAGGGCAAGCCAGCGTTCAGAGCATCGCTCATATCCCCGTATTCGGAGCGCCGATAAGTGTTGCAAACCGCGCCGAGTCTGGCGATGTTGAGATGGGCGTTGCGGCTGAGCAGGGGATCGTAGGTCCAGGTGATGAGATCGAGACCCTGGTGGCGCACCATTTGCCACTGGGCGCGTTTGAGACTGAAACCGAGACCGGAATCGCGCCACTCAGGGTGGACGCCCAGGATGTGTGAGCAATGCTTGAGACGTGGGCCATCCGGCGTGGGGTAGAAGCCGGGGAAGCCCCAGGCCGCGCCGATCAATTTTTCGTGGACGAAGGCGCCGAGCAGTAATCCGCCATTATGCACCACGGCCAGCAGGGCGTGGGCAGGGATAACCTCCGTCTCAGAGCCAGGCCAAACCAGGCGCTGGAGGTCCTGGACGGCATCCATCTCCTCGGGGGTTTCTATCAGGCGAATGATCCACTCAGGCATGGCGGGTGAAGAGCGAGCGAATAAATTCACGATGCCAGTTGACGCCGCGCAGGTAGTCAATGTGGGTGGCGAAGCGCGCCGGCATCAATCCAAAGACGCGCGGGATGGTATCCAGCGCACAGGTGCGGTTGACGGCCAGGTAATCCAGCCAGAAGACCGAAGATGGAAAATGCGGGAAGGTCGTTTCAAGGATGACAGTCAGGGCGCGCAAATAAGGGATCGGCCAAGAAGTTAAAGCGCGGCGTTTCTTGATCACACCCATAATGATCTCAGCGATCTGGCCCAGGCTGAAATACTCGCTGCCGCCAACTTCATAGCTTTGATTGATTGTCGCGCTTTCGTCGAGCGCCCAGATCAAACAGGTGACCATGTCTTCGACCCAGAGTGGCTGGAGCAGGCCTTTGCCCTGCCCCGGCAGAGGCAGGATACCCGGGGCGATAGTCAAAAGCATGGCCAGGCCGGTCGTAAAGGTATCTTGTGGCCCATAGAGGATCGAGGCGCGCAGGATGGTGTGCGGCAGCCCACTCTGGCGGATGGTTTCCTCAGCGACACCTTTAGCTCTGAGCACCGGGAAGGCCGAAGCGCGATCAGCGTCCAGGTGACTAAGGTAGAACAAGCGTTGGATCCTGGCATCCGCAGCCGCCCGGACCAGATTGCGCGTGCCTTCGATATCCACGGCCATCAAATTGGCGCGACCGCCCTGCGCTTCGCCGCCGGCCATGTGGTAGACAACATCCACACCGCGCATGGCCGCGCGCAGTCCACGCTCGTCGCTCAGGCTGGTGACAGCCACTTCCACCGGCACACCCAATGGCAGGTTGGGCGTGCGCGGCGAGGGGCGCAGCAGGGTGCGCACATGATGCCCGCCCTGTGCAAGATGGCGCACTAAAGCGCGGCCGATAAAGCCGGTTCCGCCGGTGACTAAGATCATGGCATGGATTATAAATGATGAATCACCAACAAATAGAACTGACCAAACTTCTCGCCTCCCGGCTCGAACGTCTTCCAGTCGATTCGATCTGGTCCCATCGCGCCGGCGGATTGCGCGGCAACCTGCTGAAAGTCCTGGAGGAGATCGAATCCGGCCGCCGGGTGGAAGAAGCGCGGCTGGCCTTACTCATCGAAAAAGGCTTTGAAATCCTGCGTAATGCAGCCCTGGAAATACCGGACCTGGAAGCATTGATGAAGAAGGGCTGACTCTGTCCCAGCGTGCCACTTCACGGCGCTTTTCCCGCCGCTGGAAGCGTTGTAGGAATCAGCCTGACCGTACGCAGTCCGAGTAAAATCGCCACAAGATAAGCAATGTAGGCGATCACTTCAGTCAGCGAAGGGTTGCCGTTGTAGCCAAACAGCGCGCCCAAAATCTGCCCCAGTGTAGTTTTTTCATTCAGGATTGGGTTGATGTCCCAGACGTGTGCAATCACTTCCGGGATCCAGGCAATTTCGTTGAACTCGTGTACGCCATGCGCCACCAGTCCGGCTGCAAACAGGATGAGCAGCGCGCCGGTCACCTGAAAAAAGCGGCGCAGGTCGAGCCGTACGCTGCTGGCAAACAGTGACCAGCCGAGCAAAACCGCGGCGCCCAGTCCCAGCAGCCCGCCTGAGATGGTCTGGAGCGCGTCGGATGCAAACGTGGCGGCGGTCAAAAACAGCGCCAGTTCGATACCTTCCCGCAGAACCGCCAGGAATGCCAGCGCAAACAGCCCGTTCTTACCCGTTCCCGTTGCCGCCTGGCGCACCCCCGCTTCCAGATTCGATTTCAGGATGCGCGACTGGCGGCTCATCCAGAAAATCATCCAGGTCAGCACCCCCGCCGCCAGGAACATGGCGATCCCTTCGAAGATGGCTTCCGCCTCTCCTTCCAGGCTCAAGCCCAAGGCGGTGAGCAAAACGCCGCCCGCCAGGCTGACCGCCACAGCCGCCCCAACCCCCGTCCACACCGAACGGGACAACTCCGGGCGACGCATCTGGCGCAGCGCGCCCAGCACAATCCCCACGATCAGGGCCGCCTCAAGACCCTCGCGAAGTGAAAGTAAGAAACTAGCCAGCATTTTTATTCTCCTGTTTTTTATTGAATCGGTTTAACCCAAATGAGGTCGGCAATTGGACGCGCAAGATGCAGGCGGATGTCATTTTCATCCTGGATCAGCACAGCATCCCGGCCCATGCCCATCAGCCTGATCTGCACCCCGCTTGAAATTTTCTCTGTTTCCAGGAAAGCGCGTAGGGCTGCATCGCCCCGAATCTGGGTGATGACACCCGTCTCGTTCAACCTCAGGCTTGATAACGGTTTCGAGGCGAGTACAAATGCCGCCTCGCTATCTGCCGGCGGGATCGGCGCGCCTGCGGGCGACATGCTGGGGTGGCCGAGCATTTCCGCCAGGCGTTCCATTGCATCGTCGGGGACAACATGCTCCAGTTTACATGCAACGGCGTCGGCTTCTTGGGGCGTGAAATGCAGTTTCTCGACCAGAAATACCTCCCACAAACGGCGATGTCTCAAAATGTGCAACGCCTGCTTTTTCCCTTCTGCTGAAAGGCTGACGCCTTTATACGGCAGATAAATGACCTTGCCCGCTTCCTCGAGTTTTTTGACCATCTGGTTGACCGATACCGGTTGAACGTCCAGTTCGCCCGCCAGGCGGGTCAGGGGAACGGGACCGTCCATTTGTTCATTTGCCCTGGAGATGCTCACCAGGTACATCTCTTCGCTTTCGCTCATATTATGGCTTCCCTTATAGAATATGGCACAATTCTTATGGCACTCCTAATTATACATTAACAAGACGTGCAGGAGAATGACAAGAATCACCTTTCTATCCTGAGAGTCGACACAAACTGAGATAAAATATGGGGCAAGATGGAACCCATTTTGCCGAAGGCCTACTCGGCTGGATTGACAATCTCGAAGAGGAGTTTTAGCCATGCGCCGTCTTTTTACTAAACGCCAGAACGTTTTCCTCAAACTTATCAAGGAACAGGCCACGCTGACCCTGGAAGGTATGGAGGCGCTGAAAGCCTATCTAGCCTCCCACGACCCGACTGACTCAGCCCGGCTTGTTTCCAAAGAAAAAGAAGCCGATGAAGTCCGGCGGATCTTGATTGACGAATTAAATAGGACTTTCATTACCCCCTTTGACCGGGAAGATATCTTTGCGCTTTCCCGGACGATTGACGATGTATTGGACTATGCCTATACCACTGTCAGTGAAATGGAAATCTTGAAAGTAGAGCCGACCCCTTATATGCAGCGGATGGCCTCCCTGCTCAGAGACGCGGCTTACGAACTTTTGATGGCGGTCAATCGCCTGGAGGAACACCCGGGTGTTGCCAATGATCACGCCCAGCGCGCCAAAGCCCTCGAGAACCGGGTGGAAGAAGTTTACCGCGAAGCCCTGGCCGATCTTTTCAGCGGCGCAGAGGACATCAAGCACGTGGTCAAAATGCTAAAGTTGCGCGAGGTATACCGCCACCTGAGCAATGCCGCCGACCGCGGCGACGAGGCTGCCAATGTGATTGCCGATATTGTGGTCAAGATTGCATAAAAGATGGAGACAGCCTCAATGACACCGCTCCTCATTGCCGTGATTGTACTGGCGCTGATCTTTGATTTTCTGAACGGCGTTCACGATTCCAGCAACGTGGTCGCCACGATGATTTCATCGCGGGCGCTTTCGCCGCGCGCCGCCTTGGGGATGACCGCTCTGGCAAACTTTTTTGGCCCGTTTATCTTCGGCGTAGCTGTGGCGAATACCATCGGGCATGAAATTGTCGTCGCGGAGACAATCAATACCCAAGTGCTCCTGGCTGCGCTGGTCAGCGCCATCTTATGGAATCTTTTGACCTGGTATCTGGGATTTCCGAGCAGTTCATCCCATGCGCTGATCGGCGGTTTCGTCGGCGCGGTAGTCATCGGGGCAGGATGGCAGGCCATCCAACTGAACGGACTGGAGAAGATTTTGATCGCCTTGTTCGCTTCTCCAATCATCGGTTTTATTTTCGGATACATCCTGCTCAAGATCATATTTTTATTATGCTGGAACGCCACGCCGCGCGTCAACGCTTTTTTCAAACGCGGCCAGATATTTACTGCCCTCGCGCTGGCACTCAGTCACGGCACCAACGATGCGCAGAAGACAATGGGAATCATCACCCTGGCGCTGGTTACCGGAGGATATTTGAAGGTTTTTGCCGTCCCGCTCTGGGTCATTGTCATCTGCGCGGCGATGATCGCTTTAGGCACTGCCGTGGGCGGATGGAAGTTGATCCGCACGCTGGGAGGCAAGTTCTACAAAATCCGGCCGGTGGATGGGTTCGTTTCCCAATTGGCCTCGGCGGTCGTTATCATCAGCGCTTCCCTGGTTGGAGGTCCGGTGAGCACCACCCAGGTTGCCAGTTCAGCCATCATGGGCGTTGGCGCAGCCGAAAGGGTGAATAAGGTGCGCTGGGGAGTGGCGCAGGAAATCGCCACAGCCTGGCTGTTGACCATTCCGGCCACAGCCCTGGTCGCAGCCGGCATATATTGGGTGCTTATCCAGATTATTCCATAAACGCCTTCAGCGGCTGCCAGTAATTGTCAATCCAGCCTTGCTCGAATGCCTCTTCCGTGCCTTCCGGAACATCCGCATGAGTGAAATCGAGACGGGTCCCTTCCGTGACGGGGGTGAACTCAAATGTCACGCGCGAGAAATGGCCTTCCTGCCAGTCCACGGCGCGCCATTCTTGGACGATCTTTTTATCCGCCGCCAGTTCGATGTTTTTCCCGCTGATGTAGCCATCGTAGGCCATGATCTCACCGCCAACCGCGCGGCTGATCTCCGCCTTGCCGCCGGTGAAGGCGGCGTGTTTCTTCGAGTCCATCAGGGTCTCGTAGACTTCGTGGGGGGTGGCTTTGAATGTAACGGTTTGGTGGATGATTCTTGACATTTCTACCTCTCCAGCATCAAGTCGGATTTTGTTCTACTTTATTCACCGCTCAGTTTCCTGAACTCAACCTCATCAATGATCCTCACCCCCAACGCTTTTGCCTTCTCCAACTTCGACCCCGGATTCTCGCCCAGCAGCAGGTAGCTGGTGTTCTTGCTGACGCTATCCGTCAGCTTGCCACCGTGGGATTCGATGTAGGTTTTGACTTCGTCGCGCGAAAATCCCGCCAGCGTGCCAGTGACGACGAACGTCATTCCAGCCAACGCTCCTTCGCCCCGGCTCCGCGGCTCCCCGGCTCCAATTGGCCAAACACCCGCGGCCCTCAACTTCCCTGACACGGCCTGATTGCGCGGACGGGCAAACCAATCCACAATTGCTTGAGCAATATTTGGGCCGATTCCTTCGATCCGCTGTAAGTCTTCCGCCGAAGCCTTTGCCAGCAAATCCAGCGCAGGGAAGGCGTGACTCAGATCAGCAGCCACCACTTCGCCCACACCACGAATACCTAATGCAGTGATCAAGCGATTCAGCGGCTGATGCGCAGATTCTCTGATCCCCTTCAGCAGGTTGTCAGTTTTTTTATCGGCGAAGCCTTCCATTCTCAGCACATCGTTTTTCTTCAGCAGGTACAAGTCGGCCACGTCCTTGACCAGGCCTGCGGTAATCAATTGCTCGACTATCCTGATGCCCAGGCCGGTTATATCCATCGCCCCCTTCGAGACGAAGTGCTCCACGTTGCGCACCAACTGGGCCGGGCAGGCCGCGTTGAGGCAATACCATGCCACCTCGCTCTCGAAGTGCTCCACCGGCTGTCCGCAGTCGGGACAGGCGGCCGGCGGCGTGTAGGGTTTTTCCGCGCCAGTCCGCAGGTCCATGACCGGGCCGATGACGTAGGGGATGACCTCGCCGGCGCGCTTGACCAGTACCCGGTCGCCGGGACGAATGTCCTTCTCGGCGATGTAGTCGAAGTTGTGCAGCGTGGCGCGCTCGACGATCACCCCGCCAATCTCGACCGGCTCCAGCACCGCGTAGGGGGTCAGCACACCCGTCCGCCCGACATTGACGCGGATCTCCTGCAATCGGGTCGTCACCTCACGCGCCGGGAATTTGAAGGCAATCGCCCCGCGCGGATCTTTGCCGACGATGCCTAATTCGTCCGCCAGGCGCAGATCGTCAATCTTGATCACCATGCCATCCGTCTCGTAGGGCAACTCGTCGCGGCGTGAGGCCCAGCTCTCGGTGTAGGCTATGGCGGAGTGGATATCGTCGAAGCGGCGGGCGGCGTTGGTAATCGGGAAACCGAGGGATTGCAGGGTTTCCAGCAATTCCCATTGCGAAGTTGGTCGAGAAGTTGGGTGGTTGGGGAGTTGGGTGGTTGGGTGGTTGGGTGGTTGGGGAGTAGAGTCTTCCCAGGCAATGAGCTGGTAGACGAGGAGTGTGAGAGGCCGGGAGGCGGTGATGGCTGGGTCAAGTTGGCGCAAGGAACCGGCGGCGGTGTTGCGCGGATTCAGGTAGGTTTTTTCGCCGTTCTCTTCCAGGCGTTTGTTCAGTTCCTCGAAATCTTTGACGGTAAGAAATGCTTCCCCTCTGACCACAAGATAGGCCGGCGGCTGTGCGATTGAGGATTGCTGATTGGCGGTAGCCAATTGCCGCGTGCTGCCAAAGAGCGGCAAATCCTTCAACGCATCGCTCGTTGCCGGTTTCTCGTTACTTTCGACCGGGATACGCAAGGGTATCGCCCGAATTGTGCGCAGGTTGGCGGTGATATCCTCGCCAATTTCGCCATCCCCGCGCGTTGCACCCTGCACGAAGACGCCAGCGCGGTAATGCAGTACCACACTCAGCCCGTCAATCTTGGGTTCGACGACAAACTTCGCCTTTTCGACGCGGTCATCTATTTTACTGATCCGCTCGAACCAGGCACGCGCCTCCCCCGCTCCGAAGGCGTTCGCCAGCGACAAGATCGGCGCGGGATGGCGGACTTTTTCGAATTTCTCAGAGGGCAATGCTCCGACGCGTTGACTGGGCGAATCGGGCGTGACCCACTCGGGGTGCTCGGCCTCGATCCGCTTTAGTTCAGCCATCAACTTGTCGTATTCGGCGTCGCTAATGAGAGGCGCGTCTAGCACGTGGTAACGATAGTTGTGGAAGTTGATTTTCTTACGAAGTTCTTCCAATCGTTCGTGAATTGATTGAGTGTCCATAGGATTATTATAGCGTGAATGGGGCTTGAAAAAGCGTGTGAACAAGAGTAAACTATAAATAATGAAAAGAACATATCTTCTCCTGTTCCTTGCCTGGCTTATGACTGCTTGCCAACCTATGATACCAGCCACGGTAATCGCCCCCACCGTGCCAGCAAACCAGCCGGTTGAGCCGAACTTGGCTCCGGTTCAACCCGTTGTCGACATTGCCACGCCGACCGTCACACCCAGCCCGACCGCCGAGCCGACCCGCGTCCCGCTCCAAGTCACGACCAGAGAATGGACACGCGTGCCAGACGCTCCAACTAACATCGGTTACCTGGACGTTCGACGTGGTAATTTGTTTACCGTCCAGGATATTTCGGATGGTTGTTATGTCCGGATTTACAACAATGGCATCTGGTCCAAGCAACCAGCGACCAAAGCCGAAGCCGACCTCACCAGGATGCAGGATTGGACTAACTTCCAATCCCTGGTTGAAAACGCTATCGGCGGCCCGCCCGAAGAATACGGCGCCATTGTTGTTAGCACCGACAAGACCTCTTTCGGCATCTGGGCAGAAGAATCTACCCATCTCTATCTCAAGATAGAAAATGAGTGGGTAGAAATTCCACCTCCGGTCGGGAAAATCATCAACTTCTACGGATTCGTCCGTATAGGAAACGACATCTATACGGTCGTAGACATCGTTGCCGACGGTGAATCGACAATAGGTCTATGGCAGGCACAATTAGAAAACCCTTCCCCGTAATTTTCTCAACGGAGAAGGGTTTTCGCATTTTAGAGAAAATTTTAATGCTTTATCTCGGGGGCAGTATAGTCAACATTATACTTTACCCAATTGCCAGTACCATCTTCTTGTAAAACCCATTTGTGATTTAAACATTGCTGTGTAAGGTTACAATTCGTGCAAAGCAAACTATTGTCGCAAGCCCAAACTTTAACTTCGCATTTATCCTTTCCTTGAGTCATACAAATATCTCCAAAATTACCATTTGGGCCAACCTTGACAATGAAACCAGTGTTGCACGGCCTTCCTGCTTCTGCAAGAGTGCCGCTTACAGGATCTCGAAACTGAAAATAGCAGGTTTTCAAATCAGTGCCGCTTCGGTCTTGGTCAATCACGCTAACATTAATATCGTCGCTGTACCAAACCGGGCCTGGATTCGGTCCTGTAATTTTTGACAGCGGCGGCTCAACTAAAACTTTCTTGCAAGTCTCATCGCATTTGTACTTTTTTCCGTCAGTACCGGTAAAGATTTCCGTATTAACCGCTCTCTCGTCGCAATCGGCATCGGCGCCGCAAGCTGACTCGCATTTTAGATTTCCCGAAGCTGAAGAGGCGCAGGAAAACTGGGACCAGCTTGACGAACCGCCAGAACAATTCAGGTTAAAGCACTGGCTGCTGGCATCTGCGATTTTGACAAATTGCTTTTTGCCGTCGCAGATAATACAACCTTCTGTTTCATCCCACTTTCCGGTTTTAACGCCGTCAAAAACAGTACTGCCTGAACCGCAAGCGTCAACTAGAGAGCAAGTCTCGCCATTGCTCGCGCCGGAAACAAAACCGTTCAATTTGCAGGAATTGGAGCCATGACTGCATTCGCTAACCAGCCTCCCGCCACCCTTGCTGGCAGAACCCAGGATACCCAGCCAATTAGTAGTGCTGGTGTAATAATAATTTGGAGCGAAAAAATAAGGGCAATTGCCAGTATCAATACAAGCAACAAGAGTGTTAACAACCTGCAAAGAAACTAAACCGCTTTTTTCTCCTGAATCGGAAAAATCGCTGTCTTTATTTTTGTCAATTTGAGCATAATACTCAAAATTCGCCTGCCATAAAGGCGCTATAGCCGGCGCGGAAAATGCGCCCGAGCATCCGGCGCCGGCAGTAGTGACGAGACAGCTCGTTGTCAAGACTCCGCCTGTAGTTTCTTCTCTGATTTGAACTGGCTGGCCATTGCAGCCTGTCAAGCCGGAAATAATATAGGAAACGTCTTCTCCTTGAATAGCTATTGTTTTATTCAAACTTAAAGAAACGCTCCCCTTGCAAAGGGAAATGTTAAAAGTCCTGGTTCTGTAATTGCTTTCGTTGCCAGCCCTGTCTTTGTTGGAAACATAAACCGTACAGCTGCCCGTAGTCCGACAGTCCTTGCCCAGCCCGACAGTAACTGTGAAAGAACCGTTATAAGATCCCTCCGCCCGCTCCTATATCCGACTCGTTTAGAGGTGGAAGCCTACTTTTTCGACGCGATAGACGCTGGCGATATTGTTCCTGGATTTCCAACACCTGCTCCACTTTCTCTTCGATCGCCACCTTCAGCCAGTATTCGCCTTTTTCGGCACTGCCCAGGCTGCCCGCGCCGTACGCGCCGGTTTGCGTGTCGTCGTCCCAGGGCGGATTGGCGATCAGCGCGCCGCCCTCGATCCAATCCATGTAGTAAGATGGCGTGGCGATGAAGTCCATTTCGTCCACCGCGCGCTCGAGGTGGATGAGTTCCGGGCGCAGGGCCAGGATGAGTGAGGTCTCCAGTTCGCAGGCGTGACCCATCCCGCCGATGGGCGATGCGCGCCTGGCCTGCAGCGCGGCCGCCCCCTGAGGGCCATTGAGATAAAGCCAGGCTGTTGCGCAGAAAATGTAAGGATAACGCTCGCCAATGTACTTGACTACATTGACCAGGAAGGAGCAATTCCCGCCGTGGCCGGAAAGCATGTAGAAGCGGTTGAAACCGCGCCCGACAAGCGTATCCATGACTGCCATCCAGAAATCCTCGAAGGCCCGCCCGCCGACATTGAACGTGCCGGGGAATGAGCGGCGGTGAGTGCTGACGCCATACGGGTAGACGGGCAGGCAGGTCGCGTAAGCCGAGGCGGCTTTAGCCGTTCCCTGGCCGATGGCTTCGATGATGCGTGTATCGGTTGCCAGAGGGGCGTGGTAGCCATGCTGTTCGGTTTGCCCGATGGGAATGAGAAGCACTTTCTCGCGGTCATTGTTGGAGAGCAGAGTGACGAGTGACGAGGGATGAGGCAGGCACACTGTGGGGATGCCGGTTGTAAATCGGAGACCTGCGGGGGCGAGTGCAAATACCTGCGTAAAGCCATCTTCGAGCAGGTTGCCCAGCAGATTGCGTAGTACAGCCTCGAAAACAAGCTGTGGCACCTCCAACCCGCTGCCCGTCCAGCCAAATGGCAAGGCCGGTAACAGGCCGATTTGGGGTGGGTTGCCGAGGTGCGCTGCCAGAGCCGTATGGTCATATCCCCAGCCCAAGGGTAGGACAAGCGGTGTATCGCGGGGCAAGGCAGCTACCTCCGGGTAAGTCAATTCGCCGAAGGGGAAGAAATCAGAAGACAAAACATCCTCCATAATATGGTTGATTTTCATACTTTATCAGAGAAATTGGTGCTTGACAAGCGAGAACGTTTGTTCTATAATAACCGCGATAATAGAACACTTGTTCTTACTTTCGACTTGAGGAGGTCGCAATGAACACAACTGGTTTTCGTTCAACCCGTGGGGTCAGTAGCATGTTCAAGGGCGTTACCTTACAGCGCGGCTTTGCCTGGGGAATAATCATCCTCTGCGCACTGCTTGCGTTCGAGATTTTCAACTATAGCACCACCCAGTTTGCCCTGCTGGACGTGCTTGGCAATTTGTCCTTTGCCGGAATGCGTTGGGCGACAGTCCTTGCGATTGCATTCTGCGGGATTGACTTTGCCGGTATTGCCCGCCTGTTCACACCCCAACAGGGCCGGGACGAACCGGCCGAGGTCTGGTACCTCTTCGGAGCCTGGCTATTGGCAGCCGCCATGAACGCGATTCTGACCTGGTGGGGGGTCTCGGTTGCCATTGTCAATCATAGCAGTCTTGCCGCCGGCGTCGTCGTCAGCAACGCTACAATGACCAAGGTTGTGCCGGTCTTCGTGGCGATCATGGTCTGGCTGATCCGCGTCCTGATCATCGGTACTTTCTCGATTGCTGGTGAACGGCTCTTTAGCTCAAGCGATGACCGGCCTCGATCGCAAACCCGTCTTGCTCCCCAGCCGGCACCTACGGCCGCCTTCCGCCCACGCCCCGGTGTCGCCACAGGGCCGATCGCCTCGACCTATCACCCGGCGCCTAAAGTTGCGCGGCCGGCGGCGAACTTTACTCCCCGGGGGGAGCCGACCTACCATCCCGCTTCGATGAATTCTCAATCTGCTCGCGACAGCGAGTACCGAGTAGGTGCTGCGCACGTCGAAAAGAACCGTCGCTCCTGAGATACCTTCTGCACGAGGCCTATCGGGAGTCATGTCTTACCACCGTTCCGTTCATCCTTCCACCCAGACAGCCATCCCTTCTCAAGGCGGCTGTCTGGCTGGATTCCTGATCCCGCCTTTGGCCGTTCTTGTGGTGGGATCCTTACTGGCGCTCCTATCCTTGGGCTCGCCGCTGGCCTCTACTGTTTCCGCTTTGCCGAGCTTGCCGGATGAAGCAGTGCAAGGGGTTGTGCTGGAACTTCCCGAGAGACCTTCGGCAGGATTGGCGCCCTTATTCACCCCTGAAGTGCGCTACTGGGCTGCGGAAATCCAAATCTGGGCGGCTGAAGCCGGCCTGGACCCGAACCTGGTCGCGACTGTGATGCAGATCGAATCCTGCGGCAACCCGCTGGCGCGTTCATCGGCTGGAGCGATGGGATTGTTCCAGGTGATGCACTTTCATTTCTATGAGACAGATAACCCTTATGATCCATATACCAATGCCGTGCGCGGCATGGCATATTTAAGACGTTCTCTGGATGCAGCCGGGGATGATTTCCGCCTGGCGCTGGCGGGATATAACGGTGGAATTAGCGTGATCTCGCGCGCTGAATCCACTTGGGCGGCAGAAACACAACGTTATGTCTATTGGGGAAGCGGCATCTATCAGGATGCAGTCAATGGAGCGAATGAAAGCCCGCGCTTGCAGGAATGGCTGGAGGCCGGAGGCATCAGTCTCTGCAAGCAGGCGCGGCCAAGATTGGGGGTGGGTGATGAGTAACGAGTGACGAGTGAGCAGTGACCAGTGATCAGTTACCAGTGACTGAAAACTGAATACTGATTACTGAACACTAAAAAGAGGCAGCCAAATGCAAAAGGTCGTCCCTTTGCCCTCTTGTGAATTGACCTCGATCCTTCCCGCGTGGTGCGCGATAATCCAATTGGCAATCGAAAGTCCCAGCCCAAATCCACCGCTTTCCGATCTGGTCCGGGATTTTTCGGAGCGGTAGAAACGCTCGAAGATATGGGGTAAATCTTCCGCCGGAATTCCCGGCCCGCTATCGCGCACGATCAGCCGCGCCTGGCCGCCCACTTTGCTCAGGCTGAGGAAAACCTCTCCACCTTGCGGGGTGTACTTAATGGCATTGGAGACCAGGTTCAGCAGAACCTGTTTCAAGCGGTCGCGATCGCCATTGACCTGGATCTGATCTATCTCAGTGACCTTTAGCTGCACCCGCTCACGCGCCAGAATGTGCATCTCTTTGGAGACATCCAGCAGCAACGTATCCAGCTCGACCGGCTTGAAGTCCAGGGGCAGTTTTCCGGATTCGGCCTGGGTCAGCAGGAGCAAGTCACCGACCAGGCGCGTCAGGCGGTCGGCCTCATCCTTGATACTGGTCAGCGATTCCTCATCCAGGCTCTTCATCCGGCGCATCAGGTCGGCGTTGCCCTTGATGACGGTCAGGGGTGTGCGTAGTTCGTGGCTGACATCTGCCAGGAAGCGTTGTTGAGAGACAAACAGTTTTTCCAATCGTTCCAGTGTTTCATTGAAAGCATAGATCAACTGCCCGACTTCGTCATTATCCTGGCCGCGATAGGGAATGCGCCGCGAGAGGTCATCCGCGCGGGTGATTTGCAGCGCGGTATCGGTGACAGTTTTCAGCGGAGCCAGGGCCTGACCGACGCCAAACCAACTTGCCAATGCTGCCAGGAGTGTGGCGAAAAGAGCCATACCGACCAGGATATTAACCAGATTGCGCAGCGTCGCATCCAGCAATGACAGACTGGTCGCGGCCTGGATGACGACAAACGGATGGCCGCCAAGAACGACCGTCATACTCAGGGTGCGCAGATGGCCTTGCGAAATATAAACATCCCGGTAGATGGCTTTGCCGGCCTGAAGGCCGACCGGGTCGAGCGGTTCTGTGAAGCTGCCCAAACCCGGTGAAGCCGATACCAGCTTGCCCTGGGTGTCCCAAATCTGGACGTACACGTTCTCGGCCGGATTCAATTGCGGTAGGAATACCGTTGGTCCGCCGCGTGGGTCAACATACATATTGGTGACGATTTTATTGACCGTTTGAGCGAGCATCTCGTCCGTCTGGCTGATCAGCGAGATGCTGATCAATGTGGTCGTGACCACCCCCAGCAAAAGCAGAATCCCCCCGGTCAGCGCCGAGTAAATGATTGTCAGACGCAGGCGCAGGGACATTTATGGGTTTTCGCGCAACACGTAGCCCACGCCGCGCACGGTAAAGATCAAGCGCGGTTCGTTTTCGGCTTCCAGTTTTTGACGCAGGTAGCGAATATAAACTTCCAATACATTGCTCTCGCCGCCGAAGTCATACCCCCAAACGCGATCGAAGATCACTTCGCGCGTCAGCACCTGGCGAGGATGGCGCAGGAACAGTTCCAGGAGTTCATGTTCCTTGGCGGTCAACTGGATGAGCCGCTCGCCGCGCGTCACCTGTCGTGAGCTGGTATCCATTGTCAGGTCGGCGAATTTATAGACCTGGATGCGCTCCGTCTGCGTGCGGCGCAGCAGGGCGCGTATGCGCGCCAATAGTTCATCCAGGTTGAACGGCTTGACCAGGTAATCATCCGCGCCGGCGTCCAGCCCCTGCACACGGTCCTGGATGGTGTCTTTGGCGGTCAGCATCAGGATGGGCAGGCTTCCGCCCGTCCGCAAACGCCGGCAGACCTCCAGCCCATCCATGCCTGGCAGCATCCAGTCCAGGATGACCAGGTCTGGGTGGCGGTCGCGCGCCAGGTTCAGCCCGCTCCGCCCGTCAGTGGCGATATCCACCTGGTAGCCTTCGTAGATCAGGCCGCGTTGCAGCAGCTTCAGGATCGCCGGATCGTCTTCGATGATCAGAATTCGCTCGTTCATAATGCGCCTCTGACTCGAATATACCACAATGGTAGCCTTTAGGCTACCAGATAGGCAAAGATTTGGTAGAATGTTTACATGTCTTCCGGAATCCCGCCTTCCAAGCGCATCTTCGATTTGCTGGCGACCAGCCTCGGCCTGATCCTCATCTCGCCGGTTTTGCTGCTGATTATCCTGCTCGCCCGGATTTTTCATGGGACGCCGATCCTGTTTTCACAAAAGAGACCCGGCTACAAGGGAAGGCCGTTTTACATCTATAAATTCCGGACGATGAACGAGCGGCACTTCCCGGACGGCAGCCGGCTGCCGGACGCCGAGCGTTTGACGCCCCTCGGTCGTTTCCTCCGTTCCACCAGCCTGGACGAGTTGCCTGAACTCTTCAACGTGCTGCGCGGCGAGATGAGCCTGGTCGGGCCGCGCCCGTTGCTGATGCAATATCTTGAACGCTATTCGCCGGAGCAGGCGCGCCGTCACGATGCCCTGCCCGGTATCACCGGCTGGGCGCAAGTCAACGGACGCAACGTCCTGACCTGGGAGGACAAATTCCGCCTGGACGTGTGGTACGTGGATCACTGGTCTTTTTGGCTGGATATCAGGATATTGCTGTTGACGCTATGGAAGGTGCTCAAACGCGAAGGCATCAGCCAGCCGGGTCACGCCACGGCGGAGGAGTTTATGGGGGGTGAGTCTATAATTCATATCGTTCAGGATAATTAGCAATACGAACATTGGCAATTAATGACCGCGGCAGCTATGCAATCCTCCTAATTTATGGTAAATTAGGAGAGCAATCCCCCCTAATTTAGGAGAAACGTATGACCCGCTATCTCCGCTCCATTCAACCGGCCATCGAACAGGCGCTTTACAAGGGCAAGGTCATCGTTTTATACGGCGCCCGGCAGGTGGGAAAGACGACCCTCATCCACGCACTCCAGGAAAAATATCCCGCAGGCAGCCTGTATCTCGATTGTGACGAGCCCGACATCCGCAGTGCGTTGAGCAACAAGACTTCCACCGAACTGCGCCGCTTGCTTGGCAGCAAAACCCTGATCCTGATTGACGAGGCCCAGCGGGTCAAAAATATCGGCCTGACCCTCAAACTGCTGGTTGACAACTTCCCCCAGATCCAGGTCATTGCAAGCGGCTCATCCTCCTTCGACCTGTCCAACGACATCTCGGAACCGTTGACCGGCCGCAAGATCGAGTTCCACCTGTACCCGCTATCGGTCAGCGAACTACTGACGCAAAGCACGCCACTGGAATTACAGCGCTCGCTGGAATACCATCTGCGCTTTGGCATGTATCCCGGAGTAGTCTCCAGCGATGACCCCGTGGAAGCCCTGTTGGAAATCAGCCGGAGTTACCTCTACAAGGACGTGCTGGAATTCCAGTCCGTGAAGAACCCCGACCTGCTGCGCCGCCTGCTTCAGGCGCTGGCCTTGCAGGTCGGCAGCGAGGTCTCGTACAACGAATTGGGCACGATGCTGGGAATTGATAAAACCACTGTGGCGCGTTACCTGTCGCTTTTGGAACAGGGTTATGTCATTTTCCACCTGCCGCCCCATAGCCGGAACTTGCGCAAGGAACTGGGCAAGCAGCGCAAGGTCTTTTTTTACGACTTGGGCATGCGCAACGCGCTGATTAACAATTTCAACCCTCTCGAACTGCGCCAAGACGTGGGCATGTTGTGGGAAAATTTCTTCATCAGCGAGCGGCTGAAATTCCTTCACAACCAGCGGCGGCACCCGAACCTGTACTTCTGGCGGACCTATGACGGCAAGGAAATTGATTACCTGGAAGAGGAAGGCGGGCAGTTGACCGGCTTCGAATGCAAATGGGGCAGCGAAAAATGGCGCGTCCCGGCGGCGTTCACATCGGCCTACTCTGGCAGCCAGGTGCACCTGGTCAACCGCTCGAACGTGCTCGACTATCTATGAGGGGGAGCTGTAATTTTGATCCTTTTGTGATGTAATCTCAACAGAGGTGCACATGTTAGACATCAACCTGATTCGCGAAAATCCAGACCTGCTCCGCAAAGCCCTGCACGACCGCCAATTGGAGACCTCGCCGGTTGATTCCATCCTGAAATTGGATGCCCATCGCCGCGCCATCCTGAACGAGGTCGAGGCGCTCAAGGCCGAGCGCAACGCCGTCTCGAAGGAAATCGGGCAGATGAAAGAGGCTGCCGCGCGCCAGGTCAAGATCGAGGCGATGCGCCTGGTCGGGGACAAGATTTCGGCCCTGGACGAACAACTGCGCAAGGTCGAAGAGGATTTGCAGGCAGTCGCGGCTGCCATCCCCAATATTCCCGACCCGCGCACGCCGATCGGCAAAGACGAAAACGAAAACGTTGTGCTCAAGTCGGTCGGGCAAATCCCCGAATATGATTTCGAGCCGAAAGCGCACTGGGATCTCGGCCCGGCGCTCGGCATCCTCGATTTCGAGCAGGGAGTCAAGATCACCGGTTCGCGCTTCTACGTGCTGAATGGCGCCGGGGCGCGCTTGCAGCGGGCGCTGATCGCCTGGATGCTCGACCTGCACGCCCGCCAGGGTTATACCGAGAAATACCTGCCTTTCATGGTCAAGGCTGCCACACTCTTCGGCGCGGGTCAGCTGCCCAAGTTCGCTGATAATCTCTATCACGACGCGGAAGAAGACCTGTGGCTGGTGCCGACGGCTGAGGTGCCGCTCACCGGCCTGCACATGGACGAAATCCTCGACGAAGCGGCGTTGCCGTTGTATTACACGGCCTACACGCCCTGTTTCCGCCGCGAAAAGATGAGCGCCGGGCGGGACGTGCGCGGCATCAAGCGCGGCCACCAGTTCGACAAGGTCGAGATGTACATCTACTGCAAACCGGAAGAATCCGAAAGACTGTTGGAGAAAATGCGCGCGGATGCCGAGCAGACCTGCGCCGAACTCGGCCTGACTTACCGCGTCAAGCAACTCTGCAGCGGCGACCTGGGCTTTGCCGCCCGCATGACTTACGATCTCGAGGTCTGGGCACCGGGCTGTGGCGAATGGCTGGAGGTCTCGTCGGTATCGAATGTGGGCGATTTCCAGGCGCGCCGTGCCAACATCAAATACCGCCCTGCGGATGGCGGTAAAACCCGCTTCCTCCACACGCTGAACGGTTCGGGGTTGGGCATGCCGCGCACGTTGATCACCGTGCTCGAGAACTATCAGCAAAAAGATGGCTCGGTGGTCGTACCCGAAGTCCTGCGCCCCTGGATGGGCGGCCTTTCAGTGATCAGTCAACAGTGATCAGTTTTCAGTAACCAGTTACCAGTGACCAGTGCCACTGAAAACTGAAAACTGAACACTGAACACTGGTCACTGGTAATTTGGGAGATAACAATGCCTGCCTGGCTCGAAATTTCCATCGAAGTCATCACCCTGACCTTCATGCTGTTTGGCCTGTTCGGGCTGATCGTGCCGGTTGTTCCTGGCTTGGTAATCATCTGGGTGGCCGCCTTGGGCTACGGCCTCGCCGCCGGATTCAGCACACTGGGCTGGTGGATGTTCGCGCTCATCACCCTTCTGATGCTAATCGGCTCTTTCGTTGACAACCTGCTGATGGGCGCACAGGCGCGGCAGAGCGGCGCGTCGTGGGTCTCGATCGGGGCAGCCCTGGTTTTCGGCATTGCCGGCAACTTCGTCCTGCCGGTCATCGGTGGATTGGTCGCCGCGCTGCTGGCCCTCTTCACTGCCGAATGGATGCGCCGCAGGAACTGGCGCGAGGCGCTGAAATCCGTGCGCGGGATGGCCTGGGGCTGCGGTTGGGCGGTCGTGATTCGGTTTATAATGGGGGTAATAATGATAGGCCTGTGGATGATCTGGGCCTGAGCCTAACCGTTTCTTAATTCAGCAAGGAGGATACTATGCCTACAATTGTCTATGAAATTCTAGATCTCTTTGGCTCTCTGTTCCGACTGCTCGGCATGTTGGTCTTTGGACTGGGCGCCGGCTGGCTTGTGCTGGAGATGTTCCACAAAGGCCAACAGGCGTGGCAACTGCAGATTGCCCTCTTTCTCGGCTTCGCCGGGCTGGCAGTAGCCGCGATGTACTTCCTGGCGCCCGGCGGCCTGGGCGCATTCGCCATCGGCGCCGGCGCGGCTATGCTGGTTTGGGGCATGAAAAAACCGAAGAAGGAAGAGAAAGAAGAAGATTAATTCTAAGCCGCCCGAAAAAACGGCACACCGGTAATCCCGGATAAGTCTCCCGCCTCAAGTCAGGAAAGCGGGAGACTTTTTTACCGAAATTATTGCCAGTAATAAGCAGCGCCAGACTTCTCTGGTCTCCTTGTTTGAGCGTAGTCGCAGGATCATGGATTTGAACCGCGGAGAAACGAAGCCCACGAAAGAACCACCTTCCAGACTTATCAGGCATTCGAATTGCGGGTATAATTTTCACAGAAGCAGAGAGGAGTATTTGCAATGAGCAAGGTGAAATTCTTTGCCATGACGCGATATTTGGATTCAGCGCTGAAAAAAGCTGAATACGAACGCGATGAGAATGGCATCATAGTGGCGCTGGTGCCAAGTATGGATGGCTTCTATGCTCAGGGGGAGACATTCGAAGAAGCACGCCAGAATCTACGTGAGGTGATCGAAGGCAACATCCTCTTGGCGCTCCAACTTGGGTGGGAGATTCCCGTCATCGAAGGCGTCGTATTCGAGGAACGTGATGTCCAAACTGTCACCGCATAAATCAGAAGAAATTATTCGCAAATTGCGAAAATTGGGTTTCGAAGGCCCGATACCCGGCGGACGGCATGTTCGAATGATTCACCCGGCGAAACAACAGATCGTTCCAATCCCAATACATAAAGGCAAAGATATTGGCATCGGTTTACTGCGTGCCATTCTGCGCCAGGTGGGGATCACGCCTGAGGATTGGAATAAGTTGTAATCTCGAATCGTCCCTCCATGCTTTCCCCAGAACAGATCGAATCCCGCCTCGAGCGGATACTTCTTAAGGTGCAAAAACCTGGCCGCTATGTGGGCGGTGAACTTAACGCGGTGCTGAAAAACTGGGCGACGGTTGAGACCAAAGTCGCCCTGATTTTTCCCGATATTTACGACATCGGCATATCCAACCTCGGGTTAAAAATCCTTTACGACCAGATCAATCAACGCCCGGATGCGCTGGCCGAACGCGCCTACGCTCCGTGGACAGACATGGAAGACCTGCTGCGGGCGAATGACATCCCGCTATATTCGCTCGAAACGTACCACCCTTTGGCGGCCTTTGACATCCTCGGCTTTTCGCTGCCCTACGAGACGCTCTACACAAATGCGCTGAATATTCTGGACCTGGCCGGTATTCCGCTGCGCACCGGAGAACGCAATGACACGCACCCGCTTATCATCGCGGGAGGTCATGCCTGCTTCAACCCGGAACCGATGCACGCGTTCATGGATGCGTTCGTGATCGGGGAAGGGGAAGAGGTTATTCACGAAATTATCAACACTGTCCAACGCGTCAAAGGTCAAAGGTCAAACGTCGAGGCAGATGACGTTCGACGCTCGACTTTCGACCGGGCGACGCTGCTCCGCGAGTTGGTTAAAATCCCCGGCGTCTATGTGCCTCGCTACTACGAAGCAACTTATTTTGAAGATGGCACTCTTGCCAGAGTCATTCCAACCATTCCAGATATATCCAAAACCATCATCAAGCGCATGGCAGCCAGGCTGCCGCCTCCGCCGGTAAAATTCATCGTCCCTAACATCGAGGTGGTCCACAACCGCGTCGCAGTCGAGATCATGCGCGGCTGCACGCGCGGGTGTAGATTCTGCCAGGCGGGCATGATCACGCGCCCGGTCCGCGAAAGAAGCGTGGACGAAGTCGTCGCCGCGGCCGAAGCGGCCATCCAATCCACCGGCTTCGAGGAACTGGCTCTCATCAGCCTGTCCTCCTCCGATTACACGCGTATTGTCGAACTGGTGACGGCGATCAGCGCACGCTTCGCCGGCCGCAAACTTTCTGTCTCGCTGCCATCCCTGCGCATCGAAACCGTCTCGGTGGACTTAATGGACCGCCTGCGCGACCGGCGCGGCACCGGCTTCACGCTCGCCCCCGAAGCCGCCACCGAGCGGATGCGGCGCATCATCAACAAGTCCATCACGGATGAACAAATTCTCGAAACGGCGCGCGAAATTTATCGCCGCAACTGGACGACGATCAAACTATATTTCATGATCGGGCATCCCTCCGAAACGCTGGAAGACGTGGCCGCCATTGCCAAACTGTGCAAAGCGGTGCTGGCCGAAGGGCGCAAAACGCTGGGCGGACGGGCCAAAGTCCACGCCGGGGTCAGCACCTTTGTGCCAAAGCCGCACACCCCGTTTCAATGGGTGGCGTGCGATACGGTCGAGCAGATTGCCGCCAAGCAAGATTTGCTCAAGCGCGAATTGCGCGACCGAGTAGGTGCTGCGCATAAAAATATCAAGCTGTCGTGGACGCCGCCGGAAGATACCCTGCTCGAAGCCTGGCTCTCACGCGGCGACCGGCGCATGGCGGAAGTAATTTATACCGCATGGAAGAACGGCGTCAAATTCGACGCCTGGCAGGAACAGCGCCGCTATGCCACCTGGCTGGCGGCTTTCACCGAACACGGCTTCGACCCGGCTTTTTATACCCACCGCCCGCGCCGTGTGAACGAGGTCTTTCCCTGGGATCACATCTCTGACGCGGTGCGCAAGAAATATCTATTCGAGGATTTCCGCCGCTCGCTGGAAGGTGAAATCCGCGTCGATTGCCGCGAACAGTGTTACGCCTGCGGTATCCTGCCCGCGTTTGCATCTGTTCGGCGCGAGAACCCCGGCGAGTATTGGAAATGCCCGGAAGTGCCAGTAAAAAAAGTGACCAGTAATCAGTTATCAGTAGTTCCTGGGGACTGACTGGTTACTGATGACTGATCACTGATCACTATCCACTGCTCACTGTTCACTATGAGACTGCGTATTACCTTCTCCAAAACCGGCGCACTGCGCTACACCGGCCACCTGGATTTACACCACATCTGGGAGCGGACGGCGCGCCGCGCCGGTCTGCCGCTGGTCTACAGCCAGGGCTTTCACCCGCAGCCCAAAATCCAGATTGCCGCCGCCCTCCCGCTGGGTTTCAGCGGCCGTGCCGAGCTGGTGGATATATGGTTACAGGATGACGTAGGGGCAGGGCTTGCCCCTGCCCAGCTTGCCCCTGCCCAGGACGACCATAAAGATCACCCCGACGATGAAATTGCCAGAAAATTTCAAACCGCCGCCCCACCCGGCCTGACCATTCTTTCGATAGAAAGTGTTGACGAACGCGGCCCAGCCCTGCAAACGCAAGTCATTGCGGCTGAATACGAGGTGACCCTGCTCGAAACGGTGGACGAAGCGGCATTGACCCGCAACCTGTCCGCTGTTCTGGAAGCCACATCCCTGCCGCGCGAGCGCAGAGGCAAGCCCTATGATTTAAGGCCGCTCATCGAACTTCTTCACCTTCTCCCCTGCCCTCCTGCCCCCCTGCCTCCCCGCTCCACTACCTCCCTGCTCCTGATGCGCCTGGCGGCCCGCGAGTCAGCTACCGGCCGCCCGGAAGAAGTGTTGGACGCAATCGGCATCCCGTCCGAAACGGCGCGCATCGAACGAAGCCGCCTGATCCTCAAATCCGAAGAGATTCTGAAAAATCCAAACTAGACACCTGACAGTTTCAAAAATGGGACGCGGACGAGCGCGGAAAACGCGGAAAAGGCTTTTTTTTGGTGTGATTCGACAAAAAATCCGTGTCCATCCGCGTTTTTCCGCGTCCTATTCCAAAAGTGTCAGGTGGCTAGATGTAAAAAGCAAGTAGAATAGGTGAAAATAAGCTAAGGAGGATGTCCATGGGATTGCTGGCCGCATTACTGTTCGCCTTTATCCCCGCCTTGTTCTTCGCGTATATCTTATACTGGCTTGACCGTTACGAGAAAGAACCCAAAATCCTGTTGGGCGGTGTCTTCCTGTGGGGGGCGATCGTCGCGGCGGGCGGCGCATTCATCATTAATACCTTCCTCGGCCTCGGCGTATACATCTTTACCCAGTCCGATTTCGTCACCGAACTGGCCGGCAGTTCGCTGATCGCTCCGTTCGTGGAAGAGAGCCTGAAGGGACTGGCCGTCTTCATCGTTTTCCTGGTCTTTCGCAAGGAATTCGACTCCATCCTGGACGGCATCGTCTATGCCGGGGTGACTGCCCTGGGCTTCGCGGCCATCGAAAATGCCTATTACATCTACAACTACGGTTTCAAAGAAACCGGCTGGCAGGGTTTTTGGTTGCTGGCCTTCATTCGCATCATCCTGGTCGGTTGGCAACATCCTTTCTACACTGCCTTTATCGGCATCGGACTGGCCGCCTCACGGCTGAGCCGCAACCTGTTCGGCAAACTCGTTTACCCACTGCTTGGCCTGGGGATGGCCATCTTCACGCACGCCCTTCATAACACCATGGCGACCTTCCTCGAAGGCCTCGCAGGACTGGCCATCGGCACATTTATTGACTGGAGCGGCTGGTTCTTCATGTTCCTGTTCATCCTCTGGGTTACCTGGCGTGAACAACAGGTTCTCAAACAATCTCTCTTGGAAGAGGTCAATTCAGGCATCATCACCCAAGGTCATTACCATACGGCTTCGTCCGCCGCGCTGCAATCTCTTGCCCGCCTGGCCGCCATCTTCAGCGGACGTTTCACGCATACGGCGCGTTTTTATCAACTGTGCGCTGAACTGGCGCACAAGAAACGGCAATATGCCACGTTGGGAGATGAGGGCGGTAACGCGGCTACCATCCAACGGCTGCGCGCCGAGTTGGCCCGCCTGGCGCCGTACGTGCAGGTGTGACATGTCTGACAAGACTTACTGCTTCTCATCGAAAAGGCTCATCTCGTTCAAAATGGTGCGACGCACTTCTGCCAATCCGGACTTTGCAACAGCCCTAGGAGGCCGCTGAAAAACCCCTTCCCGAAAAGTGCCTCTGAATTAACGCCCCACTTTGCCACTAAAATTGTCATTATTTTGGGACGACGCCAGCAGAATAGCCACTTTTCAACCAAGTTTGCCCCACTTTCTGGACAGGTCAATTTCAAAAGGGGGACTTTTTCAGTGCTCTCTTAGGGGAACTCGAACATGCCCACTACCAGCTTACCTGAATACGCAAAGGCCATCACGCTGCTGATAGACACGCTCATGGAAGTTTAGGGCTGTAGACCGATCAGACCTGTAAGACTTTGTGGTAAAATCTGACGCGTTGCCCCTGTAGCTCAGTGGATAGAGCGTCGGCCTCCGGAGCCGAAAGCGGCAGTTCGAGTCTGCCCAGGGGCACTTCCCTCATACGCGTACTTGCCCAAACAATCTGGGGTGGTGATCTAACAGAAGTATGGATTCGGAAGACATTGCCAGTGATCCCATCGCGCGCGGCTTGGAAACCATCGCCAGCGGCTTCAGCCGGGGTTTCCTGGATGACTTGGAGAATCTGGAAACCCAGTTTGAAGTCTACGACGCGCTCTACGCCTGGTGTCGGCTGGCCGCGGCCAAAGGAAAGTAGAAAGCAAAACCCGCCTCACCCGAGGCGGATTTTCCGTGCTATCAAGGGCATGCATTATGTCAGCAGGTCGGAAAGGGAGAGGGTAGCCTTACTTTTTACTCCGAACCGGCTGCACAGTGTCCGAGGTGGTTTTTTCCTCTGGGTGCGGGCGGAAGGTCAATTGCCATCCTTGGCCACGGGTGAAAGCGATGACAAATTTATAGATCAACCAAACGACAACGCCGAAGAAAGCCAACCCTAGAATGGGTGCCAGGGGTGAGAAGAACAAACCCCCTCGCGACGAGCCGCGCATTGGAAAATATCCTTCATCGAAACTGCGCCTCGGGGTGCTAAAGCGCTCATGGAATCCCATTGGGCCGCCTGGCAGTCTGCCACTTAGCCATCCTGGCTGAACGCCTTCGCTGGTACTGGCAGCCAGCACGCCCTGAGTATAGCCGACACGGTAGATGGCAAACCCGGCTGCGGCCAGTAAGCCCAGCACCACTATCGCGAGGACGATGCGTACAATCCATTTTTTCATTTCATACCTCCATTTGAACACCGAATAAGGTGTTTCGACCCTACTGTAACACAGCGCCTCGAAAAATGATGTAGAAATTATGGAGGAAATGTAAAAACTTTAGGCCAGGATGGGGGACAAAGATTTTAGATTGGAAGGCTAATAACGACCGTCAGCCCCTGGCCTTTGACGCTTTCCGCGCGAATACGTCCGCCATGCGCTTCCAAAATGGACTTTGAAATGGCCAGCCCAAGCCCTGAGCCGCCTTCTTCCCTTTGACGGGAGTCATTCGCCCGGTAGAACCGGTCAAAGATGTGCGCCAGTTCTTCCGGCTCCAGCCCTGGGCCGCTATCTGCCAGACGAATTTCGATTGCTCCTTCAACCTGTTGCGCAGAAAGGGTAATATGGCCGCCTTTGGGCGTGTAACGCAAGGCGTTATCCAGCAAATTACTCAAGACCTGCATCATTTTACCTGTGTCTATTTCGACCTCCGGCAGGCCAGACGCATCCTTGAGTTCCAGTGAAATATCTTTTTGGCTGGCGCCAATCAGATGGACAGTGCGCACGTCCTCCAGGAATTTTTGCGGGTCAATGGCCTGTGGATTCAACCGCAACTCACCCGCATCTGCCAGGGTCAATATGCGCAGGTCTTCCACTAGACTCTCCAACCGGGCGGCCTCATCCCGAATGATGTCGAAGACTTCCTGCGAGGGCGGCAACACCCCATCGTGGACGGCATCTGCATGTCCGAGAATAACGCTGATCGGTGTACGTAGTTCATGGGCTATGTCGGCGGTCATCTGGCGGCGCAGATTGAGTGAACGAACCAGTTCTGCATTCATCTGATTGAATGAAGCCGCCAGTTCGCCCAACTCATCGCGCGAGCGGACGGGTACACTCTGTTTCAATTCGCCCGCAGAGATAGCGCGGGTTGCCACAATTAATTCACGAATGGGGCGGGTCAATGTGCGCGAAAGCAAGAAAGCCAGCAATAAAGCCAACGCAATCACGGCAATGGCGCTCAGAAGGTAGATCTGCTTGATACGGTCGAGGAACGCGGTTTCAGCGGGATTCACGCGAACGGACGGCTGCCTGGTCACCATGATCCCGACCGTACTCCCGGATACTTTTATGGGTAGTCCATTTTTAATGTCTGCCTGGGGCAATAGCTCACCAACCTGATCTCCCGGGCCTGCAAGCACAACATGATTGCTGTTATCTACAAGCGTAAAAAACCACCTGCCCCCTTCGATGCCTCGCGGGGGAGGCGGTTCTCCCGGAACCATCAGCGCATTTTCAACACCATCCCAGGCCCCGTTTTTGCTATAGTAATCTGCCAGTGTAGAAATGATGTTGTTCCGGTTCTGGTCGAAGAGAAAACTTCTGAATTCTCTTTCTGTCATCCAACGCGCAGATAACACAATCAAGACAACACTGAGCATGCTGACGACTAAAAACGCAAGCAACAATTTGACCGTAATCGAACGCATGGTTTTATTTCCTGGCAAAACGATACCCCACGCCATAAACCGTTTCGATATAACGCGGCGAGCGGGGTACAGGCTCGATCTTTGCTCGCAGGTTTTTGACGTGCAGATCAATCGTGCGTTCGTAACCTTCGAAGCGCACACCCTGAATAATATCGAGCAAATCGAGACGTGAGAATACGCGCCCCGGCGCAGATACCAAGGCGGCGAGCAATTCAAATTCGGATGGAGTCAGATCAACGTAGCGATTTGCAACTTGGACAGTGCGGCTTTCCCGATCCAGGCTGATGTCAGCCGCGCGCAGGATTTTCACCATCGGCTCTTTCATGCCGCCACGACGCAGCACAGCTTTCACGCGCGCCATCAGTTCGCGAGGACGAAAAGGTTTGGTAACGTAATCATCAGCCCCCAGTTCAAGCCCGATCACTTTTTCGTCGTCTTCTACGCGAGCTGTCAACAGGATGATCGGCGTGTCGCGTTCAGCCCGATATTTCCGCATAAACTCATAGCCATCCATTTCGGGCATCATAATGTCGAGGATGATCAAATCTGGATTTTCACGCCGGGCGATAGAGAGGGCTTCCACCCCATTCGGCGCGGTGACGACGCGATAACCGTTCTGGGTCAAATATGTTTCGACCAGAGAAACCAGCCGCATTTCATCGTCAACAACCAGGACGGTTTTAGTCACAACATCCTCGCTGGGGTTAGATAAGAGAAGTATACCAATCTAATTGGTAACTGCTCAGGCCTGTCACCCTGAGGGAGCGTTCTTTGCGACCGAAGGGTCTCAAAGCCAGTCGGAGGAGATTCTTCGCCGCTGGAAGAACACCAGCGGCTCAGAATGACACTCAGGTTGAGCAGTTACTCTAATTGTTTGATTCGGGAGATCATCCCGCACCAAATTATTTGGATTCGAGCAACTCAATCAGCGCATCGAACAAAGCCGCTGGAATGCGGTTGGTGTTCATTGCCCGTTGTGAACGGCCCGCTTGGGCAGTCGCCATCTGTTCGGGAGTAAACCCTTGGCCGCCGGAACCACCACCCGGGCCCTGACCGGGGACGAATCCGTCGGGCATTTGCCCCGGCTGCGGCGTGCCAGAGATTCTCCCCCCGCCGCCAAACCCGGAGGTGATGCCTTTTTCCTGCATGATCGTGAACATATCCTGCCCGGTCAGTTCCATGGCGCGGATGGCATCTATTTGTTTTTGCGTCAGCGTATCCTTGATCTGCTGAACCAACCCGTCAATTTCTTCCTGCGCGGCAGTATCGCTTTGGCTCAAGAATTTATAGGCCTGCCATAACGGGATCAGTTCAGCGGCTTGCTCGGCGGTGACGGCGTTTTCCGTCCCTTCCAGTTCGAAGGTGCCGAGGAGCAGTTCTAACTGCGGAGATAGAGAAACGTTTGCATCCGTGGTAACGTTTGCATCCGTGGTGAATCCGCTCTGGCTGTCGCTCGTGGCAGTGCTCCCGCAGGCCGCGAGGATCAAAGTGGAGAGAATTAATATGGGAAGTAGAATCTTTTTCATACCAAGTTTCCTTTCAATTCATTCATAGTGCAATGCTTCGATCGGGTCGAGTTGCGCAGCTTTGTTGGCGGGGTAAAAGCCAAAGAACACTCCTATCGTGGCTGCCGAGCCAAACGCCAGCAGGATGGATTCCGGTACGATAACGGTGCGCATCCCGCTCAGCGAGCCAAAAACCCACGCGCCGCCCATGCCGGCTGCCATGCCAATCAATCCGCCGACAACGCTCAGCAGTAAGGCTTCGGTCAGGAACTGCCAGCGGATATCCTGTGGTGTTGCACCGATTGCCTGGCGGATGCCGATTTCGCGCGTCCGTTCGGTGACGCTGACCAGCATGATGTTCATGATGCCAATGCCGCCGACGATCAACGAGACGCCCGCGACCCACGCCAGCAGCGCGCGGAAGGCCGCCGTGGTGGATTCCTGTGCGCTGATAATATCTTGTTGGGTAGTGATGGTAAAGTCAAGCGCATCCAGGCTGACATCGTGCCGTTTCGCCAGCAGGAGTTCGATTTGCGTGATCACAGCCTCCAAATTGGCATCCGGTTCTATTTCGACGTAGATCATCCGCACGCGGTCGCCCATAATGCGGGCAAACTGCGAGAAGGTGAATTTCTGGAAAACAACGGTAATCGGCGTATAGAGACGCGCATCGTAATCCACTTCGCCAACTAATCCCTTCTCGGCCAGAACGCCAATCACCGTCAGTTTGGTCGAACCAACGGTAACTACCTGCCCGATCGGGTCGGAATCTCCAAAAAGTTCCTGCGCCAGGCTGAAACCCAGCACAGCGACTTTCTGCTTGCGTTCCACATCCGTTGTCTTGAAATAACGACCATCGGCGATTTCCATATCCCGCACGGAGGGAAAATCAGCGGTTGAACCAAGTATGGAAACACTATCAAGAGTCACATCGCCGGCTTTGATTGTCTGCGATGAGGCCTGTTCGACAACCACTGCTTTGACGCCCTTGACGCCCTCGGCAATCGCAGCGGCATCCTCAAAGACCAGCCCGCCTCCAATGTTCCCACCTCCACCTGCCCCAGGCCCGGCACGGGTAAAAGCAGCCTGGACAAAGATCAGGTTCGAGCCCAGACCGGTGATCTGCTCTTGGATGGTCGCTTCTGTTCCGGCCGAGATGGCCACCATGACGATCACCGCCGCCACGCCGATGATGATGCCCAGCATCGTCAGGAACGAGCGGACTTTATTTTTGGCTATAGCTTCCCAGGCAATCCGGAGCACTTCAATTGGTCGCATATTTCACCTTCTTCTCACCGCGAAGTTGCTTTGAATGTCCATTGTGCACAATCGTATCCACGCGCCCGTCTTTCAGATGGATGGTGCGTTCCGTGTGCGCGGCAACGATCGGGTCGTGGGTGACGATTACGAGCGTAGTTCCCTGTCGGTGAAACTTATCCATCAGGAGCATAAGCTCTTCACCTGAACGGCTATCCAGATTGCCAGTCGGTTCGTCGGCAATGATGAGCACCGGGTCGTTGACCAGGGCGCGCGCAATTGCCACGCGCTGCTGCTGACCGCCGGAGAGTTCCTGCGGCTGATGATTCATGCGCTCTCCCAGACCAACCGCGTCGAGCACTTTTTTGGCGATTTCTTCCCATTGCCCCGGCGGATTCTTGCGTTTGCGGTCATAAAGCAAAGGCAGCATTACATTTCGCAAGGCGGTCGTGCGCGGCAGGAGGTTGTAGGATTGAAAAATGAAGCCGAGCTTGCGGTTGCGGATGGCGGCCAACTGCACCTTGTCAAGATTGCTCACATCTTCACCGTCCAAGATGTACTTTCCAGATGTCGGGCGTGCCAGGCAGCCCAGGATGTTCAGCAGCGTACTCTTGCCTGAACCGGATGGCCCCATGATGGCGACGAATTCGCCGGCTTCGATGTGGATGTTCACACCATCCAGCGCGGTCACGCTGACATCCCCCATCCCATATATTTTGGTGAGATCAATGGTCTCGATAATCGTGCGTGTCGCAATCATTGATTGGTCTCCACAATGCCGGTGGATACCACCTCCCCTGCCTTCAGACCGGATTTGATCTCGGCAAAAGTCAGATCCTGCAGACCGACTTCGACTTTGCGTAGTATCGGCTTGCCATTTTCCATGACAAAGACCGCATACTGCCCCGGAGACAATTCACGCAATGCCTCGACGGGCACCAGAACAGCATTCAGCGCCTGTCCGGAAATTACATCCACCGCAGCGCTCACACCGATCGGCAATTGGAGATCAGTAAATGGTTGATCGAGTTGGATCAAGCCCTGGACCAAGGACGACATTTGTACGGTGACAAGACGAGGCTCGACCTGGATGACTTTGCCGGTAAAGACCTGATCTGGCAATGCATCAAAAATAACTTCTGCAACGAAACCAGGCTTGATATTATTCCAATCACTCTCGTCCATGTAGAAGACGATATTTGCCTGGCTTAGATCTGCGATTGTGATGATCACGCCCGACCCAACCGACTCGCCAACCTGGGCATTGACAGCCATCACGGTTCCGGAAAAGGTGGCGAAGAGCCGCGTGGCTTCGAGATCATCTTGCGCAGTTTGAACATTGAGCTTGGCCTGATTGAGCTGCGCCAGTCCCGTCCCGGTCGCATCGGCTGGCACCTCGCCGCCGGTCAAAGCGGCCAGGAAATTTTGGGATTCAACCAGGCGCGCTTCGGCAAGCGCCAGATTGGCTTCCGCCTCGTCAATTTGCCGTTGAATGGGTTTCGCCGAGTACAAATTCACATAATATTGGGCTGTTTTACGTTGCTGTTGAGCGGCATAGAGCGCCTGATATGCGTTTGCCCACTGCGATTCATCATGAGACATGTGGGCTACTTTGTCATAGGCTTCCTGTGCTCTCTCCTCCTGACGGAGAGCCAGGGTCAGGCTCGCTTCAGCATTGATCAGCAAGGCTTCATTCACCCCAATATTCAGGTTATTAAGTGCCACTTGAGCATTGTAGACATTTTTTTGAGCCAGGGCGACGCTCTGTTGGGCGGCGGCGATCGCCGCCGGAGATGTCAGTTCGAGCAGGGTCTGTTTGGCTTGAGCCAGTTTGGTTTGCTGGGATGAGTCGTCCAATTGTGCCAGCAATTGCCCGGCCTCCACCCTGTCGCCAACCTTGACGAAAACGCTGGTCAATTGACCCCCGCTGCGGAAACCAAGATCCGCCTCCGTCACAGGCACAAGTGTCCCTGTC
Organism: uncultured Chloroflexus sp.; assembly: GCA_964618215.1. Classification (GTDB taxonomy): domain Bacteria; phylum Chloroflexota; class Anaerolineae; order Anaerolineales; family Villigracilaceae; genus CG2-30-58-95. Next base: position 9,636 of record CAZTZE010000016.1, on the reverse strand, counting down.
CCGGTGGCGCGCAGGATCAGGTCACCCTGGCGCACGGTCGCCGTTTGCAGCGTTGACGTTTGGGTATCGCTGACTTGCGCCTGGCGCCATCTATAATAGCCATAGCCGCCCGCGCCAGCGAGCACCACTACAATTAGAGTGATCCACAGCACCTTCTTGAATGTGCGCGATTTCATTGTTCCTCCTATCACAATTGAATTCGACCGTGTTGGAGTATAGCAAAGGAGTTTAAAGGAACCATGATGATGTTATATAGACATTGTGTAGATTATCCGTAACTTGGGTACAATTGTCCCCAGGATAATATGAATCGTCTATTTCTTTGGAAACTTGCTATTCCGGCTGTGACCCTGACCTTGCTCGCCGCGGCCTGTAGTCCGGTCTCTCCGCCGGACGCTTCAGCGACGGCCGCGCTTGCCTCGCCCACACTGGCCCCAAGCCAGACGCCACGGCCCACGCTTACGCCGCTGCCTCCTTCGCCGACGGCGACCTTCACGCCCTTATCGGGAACGGCCACCGTACAGGTCAACGTCCGCAGCGGGCCGGGAACGGATTACGAGGTGCTGGGGATGATCCAGCCGGACACCGTGCTGGCGTTGACCGGCAAGAACGAGACCGCCGCCTGGCTGCAGATCGAGTACGCAGCCGGAGCGGACGGCAAAGGCTGGGTCACGGCGGCCTGTTTTGGAGATGCTTCAGAGCAAAGAGCGCCCCTCAGCATGACACGAAAGCGGACTTTAAGAAAGGCGTGCAGCGTAGAGCAAGTTCCCGTTGGCCAACAAATAACAATTCTCTCCTGGAGTGTACGGCATATTCCAGCAGTGGACGAAACGTCCGCGCATGTCCACGAGCCAGGCTTTGCTGCCCCTCCAGGGGGCGAAGAGTGTGTACCCATCGTAGGTTTTGGATGGGTTATAGACCGTTACTGGTTCCGGGATTCCCTTGTGGATACGTGTTAGCAATGCGTCCTCCATGATCCAGAGAAATCACTTGCTGCTTACATGCGCGACCAGGGGAAAATGAATGCTGCCCGTCGAGATCACGGCACTGGCACTCCCCCGCGCACCAGGCGCACATAGTTGTAGATACGGATGGCGTCACCTTGGGGACCGTGACCGTTCGGGAAATCGGCGGGGTCGCCGGTCTTGGGATCGCTGCGCTGGGCGCCGGCGCCATGTACATCAATCCAACTGCCACGCTGAGCCATGTAACCCATGGCTCTTCCGAAGCTTATGTAGGCAGCAGCCGTGCCATTCGTTGGCGACATCGAAGAAAAAGTAGTGTTGCTCCAATAGAATGGGTAATCTGTTTCACCCGCTTCATTGGTAATCGAGGTGCAATTGAACATTGGGGCGATGGTGGCCGAATTGGTTGTTGCCGGAGAGCGCGTGTAGTCAACGATGCTCTGCAGCTCCTTGGCATTGGGTAAGCGCCAATCCGTGTAACCGGCATATTCAAAACCTTCGGCGTAGCTCAACGCATTCTCCCACAGAATGCCTTCCCCGTTATCGTTCTTCATCCACATCAGGCCGGTTGCGCTGTCGGTAATCGTTCCGTCGCCATTGTCTACGTACTTGTTGTCTCCATACGTTATATTGCCGCGAACGTACAGCACGTAATACTTTTTCCGTGTACCGGCTGGATAACCTTTGATACGTCCGTCGACAAAATTCACCCCGAACATGGTCCTATCTCCACCCATTGTTGTGCTTCCATATATCGTAGATGTTGCAACCTGGCCGTCGATGAGCCTTTCGTTTGCGCCAAGATCCCCGTAGCCAACATCAAAGTAGGCGGTGTCAATAAACGGGACACCATCTGCTGGTGATGCCGCATCAGGACTTATCTCAGCTCCGCTGAACATGATAAGGGAGTAAAGCTCCTTAATGGTTGGTAATCGCCAATCGTTATACCCGGCCAGGTTGAACGATGCTGCCGAGGCCAGGGCTTCATCGAAGAACAACTTGTCAGCATAATCGATCGCCCCGTCACCATTTCTATCCGGGCTTTTCTGCCACATCAATCCGGTTACCAAATCGGTTACTGTGCCATCACCGTTGTCGGTATAAGATGGTGTGTTTTCGGTGTAATTGGCATCCTGTCCGTAAAAGGACTGGCCCGAAGCAGGGCAGGTGATTTCCTGCGAGTTGTTGTAACACTTGGCCTGGCCGGTATCCACCACAGCATACGTGGCAGTCGCGGAAGAAGCAACTGCCGTTGCCGTGGGGACAGCGCCACTGGTCGCATTGGGCAGCGCTGGCGGCATAGTGGGTGGTACCAGTGTTGCCGTCGGCGTTGGCACTGGCGCACAGGCGATCAGCAACTGGCTGGCGATGACCAGCGCAGCAATCAGAATGGTGAGGTGCTTTTTCATCGAATCATTCTCCTTTCGATTGACTTAGTTGGTTGGTTAGTTGAATGGTTGGGTATAATGATTGAGTTTGACTTCGGGGGAGTATAGCAAAGGGGTGTAAAGGAACGGTGATGATCTTATGTAGGCATTGTGTAGGTTATCTACATAGCGCGGCCTCCAGCCGCAACCAAATTGGGTGTCGTTGCGAGGCGGTGCTCTTCCGCCGAAGCAATCCCCTCGCAAGCCGGGAGACTGCTTCGCAAAGAGCGCTCGCAGCGACACCATCAACCAAAATCTTCGCGGTTGCGATAGTTTTTCAAGAGTAATACTATAATCGCCTTGGCTTTGACAGTTCCTCGCCTTTCGAGCATGTAGATCGCAAATCTTGGGTACAATTGTCCCCAGGATAGGACGATGACCCCTTCACATCTTTGGAAACTCGACGTTCTGGCTGTTGCCCTGACCTTGCTCGCCGCGGCCTGCAGCCCGGTTGCGCCATCGAATGGTTCAGCCACGCCCGCGCTTGCCTCGCCCACGCCAGCCCCAAGCCAGACGCTCCGGCCCACGGCCACCCCCATCCCGCCTTTGCCGACGGCGACCTTCACGCCTTTATCGGGAACGGTCACAGCGCAGATCAACGTGCGCAGCGGGCCGGGGACGGATTACGCGGTTCTGGGGATGATCCAGCCGGACACCGTGCTGGCGCTGACCGGCAGGAACGAGACCGCCGCCTGGCTGCAGATCGAATACGCAGCCGGAGCGGGCGGCAGAGGCTGGGTCACGGCGGCTTACGTCCAGACCCCGCAAGGCGACACGGCCAGTCTGCCGGTGCTGAACGCCTCGGGAACACCGGTCACGCCGGGCGCCTCCGGGCCGACATCCATTCCTGTCACGCCCACGCCGACCCTCGGCCCGGCCAGCGCGGATGGGGATTCTTCCGCAGCGCCGGCCGCGCGGGTGGCGTTCTCGCCCAGCGGGTTACGCCAATTCAGTTACACGAGTGAGGTTTCCTCCCCACAAGGCGATGCCGAGGACTGGGTCGAGTTCACCCCCTACGCCAGCCGGGCCGGTTCGCCAGCCAGAGTACTAATCAGCCTGGTCTGCAATGGGAACGGGAAACTGACAGTTGAATTGTGGCACAACGGCGCTGCGCTGAAGGATTGGGGTGGGCTGGTTTGCGGCGACCGGGATGATCTTCTCGAGCTGGCAGCCGGCCAGGTCTACCAGTTCCGTCTGCGCGCCGACTCCGGGGTCGGGCTGCGTTACATTCACTACACCCTGACCGTCCGCAATAGCCAATAGCTTCTATCTGGACTAATTCAATGGTAGCAAATTGGGCGTGCCAGGCTTTCCACTTCCCCACAACTTATCGAAAATCAGAGCGACATCCCTCAGATAGGACTCATTAGAGGGTCATTTTTGACCGCCCGGTTACACCTATTTTATGGTCAGTTTTGACCCCCCGGTTACACAAATTTAATGGTCAGTTTTAATATTCTGATTACCATATTTATAGGGTTGTACATTGGGAGCGACATTGTTATTATTAGCACAATATTCGGCTCTCTGGGATTTGCCGTGATAGACCAGCATATCTGGCGGTCGGCGGTAATGCGAGATTAATCTCGCCCTCCATTTGGGTAGCCACCACGGAGATTCCCAATGAACCCAACATTCTGTGCCTATTTTATTAGAAAAGGAGAATAAAAAATGTTTCGCTATTTAAATGTATTCAAAGTTTTTCTCATTGCGATTGTGGTTTTGGTCTTTGCAAGCGTTGGCTACGCCTTCGCGGCGGCCAACGTAGTGCCAGCTACCAACGCAGGTGATGGGGCGGAAGTCATCAGCGGGTATACAATCAGCGCCGTGCATTACAACCTGAACGCTACTAACCCGCAAAACATCGACTCCGTTACCTTCACGACGAGCGCGACTGTTCCGCTTCTCTCAACGGTGAAGATCCAGCTGGTGGCAACTACTGGTAGTTGGTACACCTGCACAGGCCAGGGCAGCACAAGCATATCCTGCGCCACCACCTCGCCCCAGGCCACTGCGGTCTCGGCAAATAGTCTGCGCGTCGTGATCGCCGACTAACAAGGTCAACCCAATCTCCTCTATCCAGAGGGTGATCCAAGCCATGCCGAGAAAGCGAACCTGCTCCAGGTTGTCTATGGGTGATTACGCCCGGTGCAACCCGGGGCAGGTTTGCTTTTTTATGCAGAAAGCCAGGCTGCAGATGAGTACTTACCGACGTTGGTCGCAGGCTGTTTCGGCTGCTTTTCTGCTTGTGTTCATCATTACTGCCTGGATCGTATTCGCGCCGCTCCAGATGGGGGGACAGGCGGCTTATGTGATTGTGACCGGCAACAGCATGGAGCCTGGTTTTCATCTTGGAGACCTGGTCATCGTGCGTCAGGCGTCGGTCTACCAGGTTGGAGACATTGTAACTTACCGCAACGCAGAGTTGAGGAGTTATGTCTTCCATCGCATCATCGCGCTGGAACTCGGCCGTTTCATTCTCAAAGGAGACAACAACACCTGGATCGATTCGTACCGGCCAACTCAAGAGGAATTGGTCGGTAAATTGTGGATCCAACTGCCCGGGATTGGCAAGGCGGTGCAATGGTTGCGTCTCCGAACAAACGTGGCGCTCATGGCCGCGGCGCTGGGAGGCATCGTGATGGCTGACGTATTGACAAAACAACCCAAATACAAAAAAAAGAAGAAGGCTTCAAATCAGACAGGATTCATAGAGGGACTCTTCTTTGGTTTGGGATTGCTGGCCTTTGTATCGTTCCTCTTGGGGATATTTGCATTTACCCGCCCGCTCTGGCGAACTGTAGACGAAGTCCCATACCAGCACATGGGCATCTTTTCCTACTCTGCCACAGCCCCTTCCGGGGTCTACGACACAGAAATGGTGCAGACTGGTGATCCCATCTTTCCCAAGTTGACCTGCTCTATTAATCTAGGATTCCTCTACAACTTGGTTGGGTATCAACTACAGGATTTGATTGGTTCCCACCAACTCATCGCTCAAGTGACCGATGACCAAAGCGGCTGGCATCGCACCATCCTGCTTGAACCAGAAACAGCGTTCAGTGGTAATTCATTTACCACCAGTGCCACTCTCGACTTATGCCAAGTAGAGACAATAGTTGAAGCCGTAGAACAAGAAACCGGGTTCCACCCCAGTAACTATAAACTTTTCATTATTTCACATGTGACAATCCTCGGAAAAGTTGCAGGAAGGGACCTTTTCGATACCTTTGAACCCCGCCTGGAATTCAACTTTGATAAGTTGCATTTTTATCTTGTAAAGGGGGATACTCAGGATGACCCATCAATCGCGGTGAAGGCGGGCTTACTCAAGGACTCTCGCATGGAGGCGAATACGGTCTCAATCTTGGGATTAGAACCAACAATCTCTGCGATCCGTGCTTTCGCGTTGATCGGGTTGGGCATATCCCTGGGCGGTATGTTGATACTTGGGATATATGTCTATAACGTGTCGCGGCGCAGCCAGGAATCGCTCGTGCGGATAAAGTATAGGGCAATGCTGGTTGACGTTCATACCAATGGTTTGGAAACACGCTCTCCGGTGATTGACGTTACCACAATTGATGAACTCGCAAAGCTGGCTGAGCGACAAAATTCCATGATCCTCCATGATGTTCGCGGCCTCATACACTACTATCTTGTACAGACTGACAACATTACCTATCGCTACATTTTGAGAGAAGGAAGAGTTGACGATGTAGGGAAAAAAGAACCACAGAGTAAATATCTCAATAGATAAGCCGACATGCAACTTACAATTATGATCCAGGCAAAATCTGATCGAGAGTGTCAAGCGGATTACACAGAGGCTCCCCAATGATTACGCGGACAATGCAACGGCTGGCGTTTTTTGGACTGATTGTACTGATTCTCGCAAGCGTGGTCACAGCGATTGCGGCCACCAACAGCGTTCCGTCATCTCGCCTCACTGATCAGAGCAGACCTATCACCGCTAACGATCTCAAACCTTCTCAATGTGCGGCACTGAACTTGACGGCAATCATAGTAGGTTCCGGCACAATTATTGGCACCGCCGCAAACGAGCTCATCCTTGGAGGGCCTAATGCGGACACCATTAATGGCAGAGGTGGCAATGACTGCATCCTGGGTGGCGGCGGCGATGATGCTATCGATGGCGGCACCGGTACTGCCGACGTATGTATCGGCGGGCCAGGAACCGATACGTTTAGTAGATGTGAAACACAGATTCCATAAAGCCAGTTTCAGCAGAATATTTTCCCCTAAAAACATCTACAAAAACTGATCGTTGGTTTACAGTTTTGTAATTGTCAGCAGGAAAGATTGATTGCCTGTCGTAAGATTATTGGTAGTATACTAAAATTGCAAGACAAAATCCGATAAAGGCAAACCCGACGAAAGTCGGCGACGCAAAGCTATGGGTCTACCGCCGCGAAAGCGGCCACGACTACCAGGCCGCCGAAGATCGCTATGCTACGAACATACAAATTTATGCTCTTCGCGCTCGTAATTGTCATCATCGCATCTACAACTTGTGCTTTTGCCTCAGAAAACACAGATCTCCCCAATCCGGCTGGTGAGGGCACTGGGACCATTAGCGGTTATGAAGTTACCAATATAGGGTACCACTTGAACACTGACCCAGCCAGAATTGATTCTGTTACGTTCACGCTAAATGCCCCTGCTACGGTCGTAAAGATCAAACTCGTTGATGCTGGTTCTACCTGGTATGAATGCACTGTTCTAAGTAGCAATAACTGGACCTGCGATACGCCGGGCACTACCACAGAATCAGTTGATACGCTGACTGTGAGCGCCACCAGCAACTGAATTGACCGAACACAGCCCGATAAAAGGGGGGCATGGGCGGACCAGGAACCGACAAGTTTCATAAATGCGAGACACAGATTTCATAAAGCCAAACGCAACATTCGTAAAACTTGAAATGCGTCGTATCCTCATTCTACTTGCTGCAGCCTGCCTACTGTTGACCGCCTCCTGCGCAATAGCGCAAGCGGCCAATCCACCTTGGGCTTATGCCGACCTGCGCCGCCTCGACCCGGCCGACAACGCCCCCACCCACGCCACCGATATCCTGGCCGTCTATACACGTACATCCGGCTACGACCTGCAAATCCGCCTCGACCTGCTCGATCTTACATTCGCCGATAATTACCTTGTTGAAATCCACCTGTGGGACAACGCCAATTATGCCCGGTCTCCGCTCATCATCCAGATCCCCGCCATGGGGGCCAACCGGCTCATCCAGCCAGCAGGCGTAGACTCGCCTCTGCGGGTGCGCAGCTACCGTAATCCCTCCCTGGATACCATCACCATCGCCATTAACCGCATCTTCATCGGGGAGCGCTACCGCTTCGATATCTACACTTACCTTTCGCCCGCCGACCCTGCGGCGGCCGATCAAGCCCTCGATATCCGCTCGGATGGCGCGCCGCCCCTCAGTCGCGCCCCGCTCCTGCTGGCTTTCACAGATTCCTTTCCGGCCTACACGCCCGCCCAGGCCATGCGCCGCTGGGACGGCGCTCATACCGGCCCGACGGGTGAACGTCACGGCCTGCGTAACGTGCTGGATAACGCCGAACGTCACAGCGTCCCGGTCGCCCTGCTAGACTTGAAGACCCCGACCAGCCTCTCGGCGCTGGATTTTATCGGCAAGACAGACCAAATTCGACGTATGGCTGCCAGGCGCCTGCTCATCCTTCCAGACGTCGCTTATGGGGAACCGGCGGACGTTTCCCTGACCTTCAGCCGCCGCGCGGCGCGTGACTTTGGCCTGCCCGCCAGCCCGTTCGTCTACCCCCGCAGTACGGGGGTCTACGCTCCATGTTCGGACCTATTACCTGTTTACCGCTACCAATTTACCAATCTGCCAACTACCGATCTTACCGACAACCTGACGCCAACGAATGCTACACTCCACCTCGCCCGTCGCGCCGGCGCGACCCTCATCCTCATCCCGACCCAGATGGACCTGCAAGCCACCGTTGACGGCCTCAGCCTGAATCTCCGCAAGCTCCTGATTCAGGCTGCCCTCTCGCCGGATGCGGGGGATATCGTCGTGCTGGGTGGCAGCCTGCCTCATAGCACCTGGGGCGATGCGGATATGGCTTCCGCCGCCTTCGCCTACATCGCCGCCCATCCATGGTTGTGGGCGTTGAACGGGGAGGATTTATTGTCATTCCCGGTGGGCGCGAAGTATGTCTCTCCCCCGCCTCCCACCCCGGCCACGCCCTCTCCCATCTATACCACCCAGGGTCAGGCGACCAATCTGGACTCTGCCGCTTTGCAGTCCCGCCTGTTGAGCGAATTGCACAACGCGCCGGGAAACCCGCTCACCGATTCGGCCTGGCAGATGTACTTCGCGCTGACTGCGCCCACGGAAGATACCAGGTTGCAGAGCCTGCGCGCCCAATATCTCGGAGGGGTGGGCGGCTTGCTGGCAGCCAGCCGCTGGGCTGAGAATCCTGAACAGCAAGCCGGGTGCGCCTTCGACCTGGATTACGATGGTCAAAACGAATGTCTGTTGGTTTCGCCTAAATATTTCGCCGTGGTCGAGACGGATGGCGCCCGGCTGACCTTCCTCTTCGCGCGCGACGAGAGCGGTGTGCATCAGCTTATTGGGCCCACGGCGCAATTTGCCGTCGGCATAAGCGACCCATCCGAGTGGAAAGCCACCCGCGGCGAAGGCGCGGACCCGGCCCAGATCATGGGCGCTTTTAGCGACACGCCCAAGCCTTTTGAAAATTACTCGCCCGTCTGGACATCCAACGACACGCTCACCTTCACCGGCGCAGAGGTGAAGCGCGTCAAGACCTTCCGACTGACTGAAAGCGGGCTTGAGATACGGTATTACAGCCAGGCTCCGCTTTCGACGCGCATCCCGATCGCCATTGACCCCTGGCAGCGTTTCCGCGCCGGCTGGGTAGCGGACGTGCGCGCCAGCCTCACCCCTACCAGTTGGGAATGGGGCTTGGCGAACGGAATCAGGCTCGAGGTGCGCACCGATGCGCCCTTCTCAGCCCAGGGGATCACCGTCTCGATCCCCTTCCTGTCCCAGATCGAGAACCCCAACCTGGATTACCCGGCCGGCCATTTTTACCCCTTCCCGCTCTCCGTGATGGAAATTCAGGCAAATGGTGATTTTACGATTTTCTTGAGTTTGCCATAGCGCGGCTTCCAGCCGCAACCGAAGTAAGTCGGATTGGCAATCCGACCATGAGTAT
>CAZTZE010000015.1:0-76094 GCA_964618215.1 uncultured Chloroflexus sp. | reverse complement strand
ATGAAAGAGTGAAACATATTAGCCTCCTGTGAAAGTGAATGTTGGAATTTTCTTGTGAGAATCATACATCGTTTTGCAGGGGGGTGTCCCGGCAGTGTCCTACCAAAACGGAGAGAGCATCGAAAAGATCAGTCCCAGGACAGCCAGGATGCCGAACAACCCGCTGCGCTGCCGCACCAGGGCGGCGCGGGCTTCGGTGGCTTCCAGAACGCTGCGGTGCATAGCGTCTTGCAGCGCATGGACGCCGGACAGCAGCGGACGATTGCGGACGAAGAAATCCTCGATGTCCCGCAGGAAAAGTTCGCTTTCGATGTCGGACGGGTCGGGCAAATGCGCCCGCACAACCTCGATGGCCTTGCTAAAGTCCTCGATCTCCATGCGCGCCACCAGCAGCCCCATCAGATTGCAGAACGGCCCGCCTATACTCGCCGTGCGCCGCAGGGCTTCCTGCGCGCCCATGCCGGCAGACAGCAGCGAATTCAGCGTTGCCAGGCCGATCAGCATGTTGCCGCGCATGGCTTCGGCTCTCTTTTTCGCCAGCATTCTCAGGCGGACGTAGGGACGGCGCAAGCCCAGGAAGACGAAGATCAAAACCAGCGCGGGCGCAGCCAGCGGCATTTTCAGGAACACCATCGCACCCGCCAGCAGGCCGCCAATGACCAGGTAGATGCTGAACATCCGCATGGCCGCCGCGTAAAACTCGCCCGGCGTGTCATACGGGTATCCTGCCCGCCTCAGCAGGCTGGTCACTTTTGCGGCGTCCTTCGCCTGGGAGACATCGAAGCGGGCTGGAAAAACCGCCAGCAGCAGCCCTTCCCAGGTGGAACGGCGACGTATCGCGGGCTGGTTTATGTTCTCTACGCGCGCGCCTGTGAGGCGGTTGTGACTGCCGAATGTGCCCAGGGCGGTTTGCAACGCCGAGGCCAGTTCGAACGCCAGGACGCCCAAGCTGAGAGCGGCAAGGAAGGCCAGAAAAGTCATGTCAGTTCTCCATCGAGAGTATTTCTGAATTGAGCGGCATTAATTCAATTTATCACATATCGGCCGGGGGTGTTTTTTTGGTGTCCCTTCGTTCCCTTCGATGAACTCCCTGGCCTGGCCGCCACATCGTCCCGACACTTGCACCTGCTGCAAGTGCAGGTGTGTCCTTGCGGGAGAACAGGCAGGCAGGGCAGGCCCGGCGTTCAGGAAGCGCGCGAGCGCATCCTGATGGCGCTTGAGGCGGCGCACGCCTTTAGGCGGACGCGGACTGGCGTCCATCACCCTCCCGCTGCCGTCCGCCCAGGCGTTGCCGCCAAATTCATGCGGCCAGAGTGGATGTTCGCAGCGATCCCATGGCGGCAGTTTATTTTCCAGCCATGCCCGATGCCATTGCCAGAGCGCCTCGTAACGCAGCCCCCAGAGTCCCCAAGCGGCATCCGTGCGCACGGTCTCTCTCTTGTTCCAGTCGAGGCGGGCAGCGCACTTATTGCATAACGGAACGGCGTTCTCCGGGCGCAGATAGCGCCAGGCGGCTTCGACAGGCATCCCATCCGGCGCAGTGAGCGCTGGCCGCCAAGAGGCGGGCCTGCCGCAGCGTAAACATTCGTTCGCGAAGTCCTTTTGCCAGGGAACGCCGGCGATTCCCGCTGCCAAAATTTCATCCATAAAAGGGGTTTCCGTATGCAAGACCTGACGGGCAAGCGAGAAGGCCGGGCGCGGGATGTCGTAGACGCCGGCAAAGTCCATGAGAAAGCCGGCTGAACTTGCGATCCTGCCGCGCAGCCAGACCGGGAATTGCTCTCTCATCGCATCCGACTCCACAACGCCTCTCTTTTGATGCGCCTCATGCACCCGGCGCATGTCAGCTACCGCCTGGGCAAACAAGGCAAAGAGCAAGCTGTCCAGCGAAACGTTCGCTTCCCATGCGCCGTCCGGGGGCGGCGTTTGGCCGGTTTCGCACCGGTTAGGTACTGCGTATAGTGATTTGACAGCATCATCAGGCAGATCGTCGCCCGGATTGACCTCGACGACAAAGAGGGCTTTGGGGATACGGACAAACCGCCAAGGGGGAACGACCCGATCAAAGACTTTTTCCAGGCCGTCATCATGCGCAGCACCCTTCGATGAACTCAGGGCAGCGCCTACTCGGTAAGCGGCGATCCTCAGCGGCGGACAAAAAAAGGTGTGGAACAGCCTGGGGGCGGCGAGCGGATAGCTGAATACCAGCGGCTGGGTGAGCCGGCGCTGGAACATTGCGCCCCAGGAGCGTCCCCAGGAAGAAGTCAACAGTCGAATGCTCATTTGCACCTCCTTGTTAGAAACATCCCATCGCGCCGAAGATCAGCGCGGCCAACGCATAAGCTCCGATGCCGGCTGCCTGTGTTCCAGCAGCGCGAGTGGAGGCCACCGTCCACAGACGCAGCCCGGCAGATCGGCCGTAGCGCAAAATAAGCAGTGCCACCGACCAGATCAGGATGCCCGCCACTATGGATGCCAGCATCTCCCAGGATGGGAAAAAGAGCATGAGGGATAATCCGGCCAGCGCATCCGCCCCGCCGATGCCCCCCAGTTGCCACGCGATCATCAGCGCCCCCCAGCCGATAATCAGCGGCAGATATTCGGGGGCGACCACAGCAATCATGCCAACCGGCAAGTACATGCCAAGCGTGCCGGCCATGTGCAGGCGGTGACGGATCTCGGTCGAAACTAGCGAAATGGCAGCCAGGATCGCTGCCCAGGGCGAAACTAAGAAAGTCAACGCCAGCGCGGGAAGCAGCATGACCAACGAGAACCAGACGGGGACATTCTGGTTACGCAGGTCCCAGATCGCTTCCAGGGTCAGCCAGGCGAGCAAGAGCCAGGGCAGAGCAATCTGTATCATTTCGACCTGAGTGCTCAACGCGAAGGAACTCATGGCAAAGTCTCCGTGACAACGAATGCTCCGCTGACAACGAACGCTTCGCTCAGCAATCGCTCGAACGTCTCCCAGGGCAACGCCCCGACAATTGCGCGCCCGTTGATCATAGTGGTCGGCGTGCTACTTGCCAATATTGCCAGGCCGAGAAGAATATCGACCGAGTAGGTGCTGCGCAGAGTATTTCTTAGCATGTTTGTCCAGCTCCTTCTACGGGACTCCGTGAACAGGATACCAAACAACCACCCACATGACCGTGTTGCTGGTCGCGCTGCGCGCGCCAGAGTCGGTAACTGTAAACCAGGCGCGCCATGTTCCAAGCATTGTTGTGCCGAAATATGTGTCTCCGGCATCGGCGGGAGTGAAACTGTAATTGCCCGCCGGGGACAGGTTGTATGTGGCCGTCGTGTTATCCGGGCGCTGGACGTAAAGCGTGACCGCGTACGGCAGCGTTCCGCCGCTGATCGTCCCGTTCAGGGTTTGCGCTGGCAGGCCGAGTTTCGGCCCATACAGCACGAGCGAGCCGTGCTGCGGGGTGAGGCTTACCACCAGTGGCGCAACTGTCGGCGTAGCTGTGGGCGGTACTGGCGTAGCCGTCGGCGGTACGGGCGTATTGGTTGGCGGGGGTGGTGGTACTGGCGTGTTGGTCGGCGGGGGTGGCGGTACTGGTGTGTTGGTCGGCGGCGGGGCTGCTCCGCAGCAATTCGTCCATGCCGATGAAGACACGCGCGTGCAAGCGGACACCTGCTGCTCGTAGCCCCAAAACACCTCACACGGGTAGTACTCTTTGACGCATGTCGTCGTGCAAACTTGGTACCATTCTATCGTGCACACTTTTTCCCACTCGTACCAGCAAAATTTTCCCTGGCAGAACTTCACCTGCTTCCAGGTACAGACTTCTCTCCATCTCCACACACAGGATGTGGTGCACACGTCCCGTGAACAGGTCGTAGTTATGTATACAGGCACGCTGACCCAGGTCGCCGAACAAGCGCCCTGGTCATAGGTGCCGTCACAACCACCGCCACAGGCAAAGTAATTCGACAGGCTCCAAGTCGGGGCGCAGCCCCACGTCCGGATAGAACAGCCGATTACCTTGTCCACCACGGTCGTCCCCAGGCAACAGCCGCTGGCGCAGTACTGGCTGCCGGCCCCGCAACCCGCACCCACGCAGCCCTGTTGAGACGGCCAGAACAGCGCGACGCCGGCTACAACGAGAATACCGGCGACCATAAGGCTCAATCCGAAAATCCGTCTACGGGTCATTGACACGCCTCGGACAGACCCGGCAGAGCCAGCCCAGCCGGATCGCTGTTCGGAAGAGGATAAATTCCCCAGTTGAAGGCCAGCCAACCCTCAGACGGCTCGCCGGTGGCGAAGAACTGTGCGCTCATCCCCCCGTCCAGCATCAAGCCGGTATCGCACACGAATGAAAAGGTGTATCGTCCTTTCTCGTAGCAGTGTTCCCAATGCACTCCGTCGGGCTTGGCGTACCAGTCGCTGATAACAACCGTATAGACCTGACCGGGCTGTGAGAAGATCGCCTGCGCCTCCTGGCTGGATCGCCACGACTGCGTGGTGTTGTTGAAATTGGAGTAAGAGCCTGGATTGCCAAGCACCTGCCGGGTCATTCCCAGCGCCGTCCAGAGCTCGCCGAGCGAACCGTCAGTCCGTAGATAATACAGGCGGGTTAGGTCCAGAATGTCATTCACGAAAGGCTGTCGCGCCGGAACAATGAGCGTGCCCACCTCGCCGCTGGTTACGCCCAGGAATTTCATCTCCGGCGGAGAAGCGCCGTTGGTCTGGTACTTCAACCCCCACCGGTCTGGCGGGATGGCAGCCTGCAAAGCAGCCTGGATTTGCGCCTGCCCTGCCTGGCAAATCTCGCTCTCCGGCAGAGCAACTTCTATGGCAGTCTGCGCTGGAAAGAGCGCCGGGTAAGGCTGGTATCCCCACGGCTTTGAGGTTTCACGATGGATGGATTCAGGACTCACCGTTTCCGGGCTGAGTTCTACCCCGGCGGGCGTCACTCTTCCGCCGGCTATCAAAAGCGTGGAAGTAATTTTGCTCATGGGTGCGGGCAGGCCGAACCAGATGCCGGTCACAATCGTTTCCGCGGGTTGTATCGGCGGCATAACGCGCCGGTCGGCCATCTCTCTCCCCAAGCTGAGGCCGGCTGCGTAAAATTCTTCGAGGAACGTAACTCCCGGCTCCATGCCCGGCATCCATCTCCAATAGACACCCGCCGATTCAAGGCTGTACAAATTCAACGGTTCGCTGGTCGTGTTGGTGATGCGATAGACAAGATGCGCCACCGTCTTAATATCCGCAGACATATATTCGGCGATCTCCGGCACAGCTTCACGGGGAGCAAGTAAAAGGCGGGCAATCTCAACCTGCAAGCCGGAGATAGTTGAGTACGTCCCAAGCCTCGAATCGGCGGACACCTTGCCATATACGTCAGGTTCAAGCGGTTTGCCATTGCGTAAACTGGCGTTCAGGATCACATCGCGGCGAGGACGACCAATCTCGCCTAGGCATTCCGCTTTGCCACTCTCGGACGGACAATCGAGTACCAGTTTCAATTCGCGGATCTCATTCGGCGCGGCATCCGTGCCGAGCCAGAAGCCAATGACATACCCCTCTCCGGGACTGAGATAATCGCTCCGGATGTGAGGCAAGGCTGTGCCGGCCTGGATGTAGTCCCGCAGGCGAAAGGCGTCCAGCGCCCGCGTACCATCGCCCAGGATCAAGACGCCCGCGGCTGGGGCGCTCGCCCGTTTCCCGCCGGCGTTCGAGACTTCCAGCTTCACATAGAGGATGGTCTGCTTGCCTGCCAGGAGCGGAGAGTAGGCGTAGTACTCAGGAGGCAGCACTTCGCTTTTGGCGATCAGCAGGCGGCTGATGCGATAGGTCATGCCTGAGAAGGTGGCGCTGGCCGCGTTCTCGAAGCGAAACGCCTCCCCGCTTTCAGGCGGGCGCGGCGGGGGGTAGGAAGTCTGCACTTCGACGCTTTGAGGAAACGGCGTTTCTGTGGACCCTTGTAATAGCTCCGGCGTCTTGGTGACAGTCGAGGTTGGGATCGCAGTCGCGGTAGGTGGCGTCAGCGTATCGGTTGGCGCAGAGGTGGAAACCGCCTGCGGGACGTGACCATTGTCTTGATTTAGGACAAGGAATATTCCCAAAACAACTACCACGATTGCTATTGGCAAATAGATGGCGACCGAGTAGGTGCTGTGCGCAGCACCCTTCGATGAACTCAGGGCAGCGCCTACTCGGCGCAGAGATAGATGGCGTTTTTTGTTCAAGGTACACATTCTCCTGCGTTTGTAGGTGTTGTTGCGTCTGGCCCGTTAAGTTCAATGGCCCAACCGAAGGCAAACCAGTTCTCCGGCGCAATGCTGCTTTGAAGGAATTGTGAGCTGCCGCCGTGCGAGGCCAGCTCAAGGTCGAGGCCCAGGCTGCAAATCCCGGGCGGGTTAGAGTTTGACCACTGCTCGCAGCTTTCCCAGGCGATTTCCTTGTCGCCACGCAGAAAACCGGTGAGCGTCAGGCGGATGCCTTTCCCGGATTGCTGGAAGATGGCTTCAGCTTCCTGGCGTGTCGCCCGGGCTTGCCAGCCGCGAGGGTCGGTGACGTTCATCGGGAAATATGTCCCGCTTTTGTCCACGTAGCCGGTGGCGAACCACAATGAGCGCAATGCCTTGTCGTTGTCCAGATACAGCAGCCTGGCAAGGTCGAACTCAATCCCGTTCTCGGTCCGGCTTTCCGTCTCGCCGGTCGTGACACCATACACGGCGACCGACCTGGCCGCCCCCCCTGGGGAAGAAAACTGCACACCATTCAGAGGGACAACCGCTCGAACCGCAGCGAGTACGTCCGAGCAGATAGCGTTATTTGGGGTCTCGGTAATACCCCGCAGGGGCATGACTCGGTAATCGGGTGTTTGGGTCGCTGAAACCTTAGCCGGAGCGGGAATACGCCAGACCATGTAAAACATGGCACCGATCAGGACGAGAATGAGCAACGCGACAATGATCGTGCCTGGATTTCTCATTCCGCGTCCATCTCCGCAGAAGTCACTCGCCGGTTGTACTCGTCAATCTTGACGTTCGCAACGGCAAACAGGGTCAGCAACGCGATATCCACCACGAACGCCAGCAAATTGTTCGTTCCGGGGATGGCTGCCATCGTAGAGGCCAACGCTCCAAGCAACGCTACCCAAGCTGCACGACACCAGAAAGATACCGAGAGTAGGCCTTCGGCTGAAAGCATATAAACCTCCACGATGAGATTACGGTAGATTACCCCCCAGCGGGGGGTTACTGTCCGGCTTCGCCTTGCGAATATTAAGCGAAGGGTCTGAGACGGCCTGATACCAGTTGCAAGTCTGCGTTTGACCAGGAAGATAAGCCGTCATTGGATCCACTGCTTGGCATCCCATCTCCGAGCATACACGTATCTCGAAATGGATATGAGCGCCGGACGAGCTTCCATCGCGCCAGTCGCCGTTGTCGCCACCGCTCAACATCACCACGTCGCCCGCTTGGACGACCTGGGCGGATCCATTCGTCAGGCTGGAAGCGTGCGCCAGCAAGACCTGATAGCCATCGTTTTCGATGGTGATCGAAAGCCCATAGTCTTCTAAAAGTCCGGCAAAGACCACTTTACCGCCCATCGGGGTTCGGACGGGTAGATTTTGCTCGAAGTTTGTGCCGATGTCTATTCCGCTGTGGTGGTAGCCGTCTCGCAGCGTCCCGAAAACATCCGTGATGTAGGTCACGCCGCCAACGAATGTTTCGACGGGGCTCAACACAAGTGCTTCGCCGTCCACCAGGCTGCAGCCTGGAGTTTTGTCGTTGTTATTGGCGTACACTTCCGGCGGCGTTGGCGTTTCCACGTCCCAGGAATCTTCGTCTGGCAGCGCCCAGGCAGAAGTGACGAAGACAGTCAGAATTAGCAGCCCGCACAATGCTACGTTCTTCATGCCATTCATGGCGAACACGCTCCGTCAGGCTGATCCACGCCTGCAGATGCAAAGACACTGATCTGCACGGTGGAACGCCCGACAAAGGACATCAGGAAGGTGGACACAGGAAACGACAGATAAACGCCCACCGCTGGTTCGCTGCTCGTCCAGTTTCCCCGCCCTGCGCCCAGGCGGGTCGGGAGCGGCGGGTAGCCAGAGATCGTTCCGCCGCCGTAATCTGGCAGGACGCGCACATCGTAGGTGTAGTTACTGATCCCGCGCAGGGTCATCTCCTGCTGGAGCAGGCTCACCGTTGCGCTTTGCGCCGTAGCCGAGACCAATCGGATCGGGGGCGGCCCGCCTGCACAAGGGGGAGAAAGCAGGCTCACCCAATCCCGCCCATTGGAGATGCCTGAAAGGGCAGCCTGCTGCGCGGCCTGGTAGCCCCAGTTGCGCGCCTCTAAAAGCGTGTAGGCGTCGATCAAGACCGCCGCCAGCAGGACAAAGAGCATGATGAGCAGCGCCGCCAGTACCGCAACTTGGCCGCGTTGTTTCCGCTCAAATAGCCAGCCATGACGGCCGGATTCCTCAGGTGTCTGTGCCACCAACTCTTTCACGAGATTGTCCACCTCCGTAGCGCCTGTGGCAACTTTCTTGTGCAAGTACCTGCCCGCTTCGGGAAACTTCTGCTGAAATTCCAGCCATTCGTGAAGATGGAGTACCAGAGCGACGTATTTATTCACGGATACCTCTCGATAATGCCCCAGTGACTGACGCGGATCGTCACCGCCTGCCCGCCGACCAAGGGGATAACCGGCGTGTAGGTCACACTCGCTGCCAGACGGAAGGCCGCGCCGAATGGCAGACTGGCCAGGGCAGACGAATTGATCACGCTCCCGCCGGCGTTGTACGCCGTTACCTGTACCGCGCTGACTGAACCGCCGCCGAGGGGGTTGCCGCTTACGGCCTGATTGATGACCGAGACCGACCAATTCCACTGCGCCGGGTCCAGGCTGAGGGCGCGCGTCGCCACGCCCACCCCGCTGTCCAGGGCGTGGCGGATGCCCACCCCGCGCGCCAGTTCTATCCCACCGAACAGCAGCGGGACGAGGATCATCAGCACGAGCAGGAATTCAAGAACCGCCTGCCCGCGCTGGTGGTTACGAGCCAATCTGCACATTGATCTGCTGCAACTTTGTCGAAATGCTCTGGATAACACCATAGATCGCTGCACCGGCCACGGCGACCAGTAGCGCGCCCATGATGATCCATTCCAGCATGGCATTGCCATCGTGTCTGGTAAACATGTTTTTCTCCGGTTTGCAGGTTGCAGGTTGAAGGTCTAAAGTCTACCTTCAACCTGCAACCTTTAACCTGCAACCTTCTAGGGTGCAGCAGGTACGTTGATGCCGTCAATCCAGGCGCCCAGGTTTGTGCCCTCGGCTGCGCCCTTCTGCGCGATGGAGTACGCCACCACGCCGACCACGGCAACTACCAGGACGCCGGTAACGACCCATTCCAGAATTGAGGTACCACGATGTTTTGTAAACATAGATCATTCTCCTATTTCAGATTTTGGTTTGGTTTTGTCTTTCGATTGCAAAATATGTTTGAATTGTCTTTTTTTTGATCACGTGGTTGAACCATCACCTCCTTTCAATATCCGCCAGCCCAGGACATGCCGCCCATGGATGCAAGCAGGCGGGCAACCATCGGGTAGATCAGGACTACGATTGTCGGTCCCAACAGGGCGGGCAAGACCAGCACCGTCAGGCGGGTGGGGATGCGCTGCATGTTCTCCCGCGCGGCGGTGTACATCTCTCTCCGCAGGCGGGTTAGAGCGTGTTCGAGGGGCGCGTCAACTTTCATCGTTCCCTCCACCGCAGCGCGCGTCCAGGCAACCAGGTCGCGCAGGTGCGTGATGGCGGTGTCCTGCGCCAGCCTGTCAAGCAGTTCCAGACCGTCGCCCTGGAAGCCGCCTTCCAGATAGCGGCTGACGATCCCCGCCGGGCGTGTCTTGCCCTGCCTGGCGAGTTCCTGCAAGGCGCGCAAGAGCGACCCTTGCAGCGGCAGGCTGATGCGCAAGTCCATCAGGAAGGCCAGCAATTCGGTGTCCAGTTGCCGCTTACGGTAGTTCGCCAGCCAGAGGCGGACGGCGAACGGGATGAACGCCAGCAGCAGAACGAGAACCTGCTGCGTGAACATATACAGACCCAGGCCAGCGAGCGCAGAGAAAGCGTAGATCTGCGTCCAGGGGATGCGTTCCAAGCCCAGAAGATCCTCCTGCGTGGCGCGATAGCGGCTCTCTGCCGTCTCGCACCGGCGTGCCGCCGGTGTTCGCGGCACGAACGGTGTCTGTTGAGAGCGAGAAACCAACCGCGCCAACCCGCGCCGCTTCCTGCGCGCCAGCAGCCCGCCAATCCCATCCACGACTACGAAGAGCAGCAGGTAGAGCAGCACAAACAGGCCAAGACCGAACAGCAGCGTGACCAACCAGAACATCTCCAACTCAGACCTCCAACTGAAGCAGCTCCGCTTCCACGTAGAGGCTGCCCAGCGCGCCGACCGCCAGCATGGAGAGCAGGAGCAGCCAGTTTCTCACACTGGAGACGAAGTAGTGCCGCCAGGCGGGAAGGATGCTGACCATGACCAGCGCGACCAAGAGTACGACCTGAAGGATGCGCGCCGTACCGCGCACCAGGGTGAGCGACTGCCGCGCCTGCTGGCGCAAGTCCAGTTTGCTTTCCACTTCCTCCTGCAATAAGCGCAGCGTTTCCAGGAAGACATCCTGGTTGGTGTCCTGCACCTCGGCGATCAGCCCGGCCAACTGGCGCATGACCGGATGCGGCAATGATTGAAGCGGTTTCACTGCCTCATCCGTTGCCATGTTCATGCGCAGCCGCGCCAGGGTACTCTCGACCGCAGAGCGCGTCTCGCCGCTTGGCAGGACGTTCGCCGCCTCTTGCAGCGTCTTCACCAGCGAGCGGTTGAGCGGGTAGCGGCTCTGGAACTGCACGACCAGGTTGCCGACATCCTCGTTCAACCGTCCCATGCGCTGGTGATAGAGTTGGGAGCGATACAACTCGCCGCCCACCAGGATCGCCGTGAGCGCCACCGGCGAGAGCATGGCATCCGAAAGCAACAGCGCAGCCAGAATGCCAACTGCAATCCAGACAATCCGCAGGCGTGAAAGGCTGTACAGGAGCAGGCGTGTCGAAGGGCGCCCCTCTTGCTTCTGGACTGCTTGGCGGAGGGGTTCCTCCTGGATCACGGTCATAAGCCGCCGCATCACCCTAGGCTGCCACTGTCGGCGGACATACCCGACAAAGCCAGTGGACAAATCAAGGATCAGGTCGAGCGCCTGGCGGGATAGCAGGTACAAACCTGCTCCGAACAGAAGCACGGTAATCCAGCCGAGTAGGTGCTGCGCACCGAGTAGGTGCTGCGCATAAAAAGCCGTCATGTTTGCAACGACTCCCAGGCATTTTGCAGCGCAAAAGCCGAAGGCCGGGTGTCCTGCCCGTAGAGTGTCTGCGTCTCGTACTTTCCATCCGCTGAGACGCCGGTGAGCAGGGCGATCTCGACGACATGGCGGTACGCGCCGTTTTCATGCGGAGTGCGCGCCAGCAGGACGACGACGTTCACGCCGCTGGCGATTAATTCGCGCACTACCTCCCGGCCAATCTCTGACTGCTCCTGCAGGGCAAACTTTTCCAGCCGCCTGAGCGCCGCTTGCACCGTCCCGCCGTGAATGGTGGAGTACGCCCGCCGCCCCAGGTTGGCCGCCATCAAGAACTGCATCGCCTCACCCGGCGAGACGATTTCCGAGAGCAGGATCGCCCCCGGATTGGTGCGGGTGTAGACCACGTTCAGCACCCAATCCATCGTGGCGACTTCTTCCTGGCCGGCCAATATCTGCGATGGTGCGACAGCCCGCATCTGGTAGAGTTCTTCGGGGAGTTGCAATTCCTTGAAGGTCTCCAGAATGGCGACGGGTTCAGATGGTGGAAAATGTTGACTGACGGCGTTCAGCAGGGTCGTTTTGCCCGAACTGAACTCTCCGGCAAACAGGATGTTGCCTGCCTGGGCCGCCACCATCCAGGCCAGGAAGCGTTCCACTGAGCCTTCCGGCAGTTGCGTCACCCGTTCGCGCAGGCCGGGGTCGAGGATATCCGCCAGGCTGCCGCGGATGCGCGGCTGGTGCTTTTCAAATGCGCCCATCCGCCGCAGGTCTGTCAGAGAAAGATCCTTAGCACCATAACGGCGCACGTTGATCGCCGGGGCGTCCGAGAGCGGCGGCAATATACCGGTAAAGCGTTCGCCGCTGGGCAAGTCCACCAGCACGGCGCGATGACGGGGGGAGATCGTCTGCCCGCGCTGGTCGGCCACGCGCTTGATCAGCGACTCCCAATAGGCATCAGGGGCATGGATCACGCCGCGCTCCAGCCTGCCACTGCGCTCGATGGCGACTTCGCTATGCCGTACATAGATTTCCTCGATTTCGGGATCGCGCAGGAATTGTTCCAGCAGCCCCACCCCGCAAAGCGAATCCGCCACGCGGCGGGCGGCGTGATCCAATTCTGCAGGCCGCACCTGGTCTCGCAGTATCTGCCGCACCTGGTCGCGGAACATGCGCGCCAATGTCGCGTCCGTCTCGCCCCAGGCGGGCACCCGCGCGGCTTGTTCCAGCAGCCCCGCCTGGGCGGTGGACAGCAGGCGCAGGTCTTCAGCGTCCAAGCCGTAATGGCCGTTCGGCCTCTGCTTTGGCGCAGCATTCGTTGTCAGCGCAGCATTCGTTGTCACGGTACGGGTGCCAGCGTGATCCATAGTTTCTCCCTGCCCAGCGTGGCATAAGCTACCGCGTCCAGGATCAACTGCACGGTTTCGGACGGAGCGGCAACAATGATAATTTTCATCGGGCGTGGTTCTTCGCCCTGATTGGCGGGCTGCCCTGTCTCGTCCAGTACGGCGATAACCGGCACATGCGCCACAAATTCAACCACCGGTTCAGGCGTTGGCAGTCCGGCCAGCCCGTTATCTTCGAAGATGTCCAGCGGCATTTCAACCGCCACGCGCAGGCGGTAGATATTCACCCACTCGCCAATGCGTAGCTGGCCGCCCACGCCGTTGACATGCTCGGCGGGGATCGAGACCACCTCAAGTGTCGGATCTGCCAGGCGGAATTGCTCAGGAGGCACAGCCAGGCGAGCGGATACGGGTTGTGCGGCGAGCAGCGTCCCCGCGCTGATCCTGCCTTCAAGGTCGGTGGTCGCAAGCGCATATCCGCTTCCTTGCTCGACAAGCGAGCGCGGGAATTCGCGCAACTCGAACATCGAAGCCGAGAGCAGGGTGTACGGCGGGATGTCGTTCGTCGGCACGGGTAGCTGCACCAGCGTCACGCCTTCGAGGTAGTGCTGCTGCCAGTATCTCGCGCCGTACACTGCCGCAGCAATGGCGATCACGGCCAGCAGGAGATTTAGTAGTCGTTGTTTCATGCCTTTGCCTCCGCATTTCCATTTTGGCGGCCATTCTTCCGCGCCTTGCGTTTTACGCGCTTCGTCCAGCCTGGATAGATCAAGTCCAAGATCGGCTCGGCGAAACTGCTGTCCAGCCGCTGCGCCTTGCGCTCGTCATAGCCGATCCAGGCCGAGACCTGCCCTGCCAGCGGCAGCCGCTCACCCATCGAGCGCACCTGGTTGAGCACCAAGTGGATGCGGGGCTGGGGGTTCAAGGCAGCGATCTCGTCTTTCAATTGCCGCAGGATGGCGTCCGTCTGGGCAAGTGAATCCGTCCTCGGCGCGGTGACCACAACGACATCCGTTGCCAGTTCCAAAGCACGCCCCCACAGCGGATTGGAGGGGAAAGCGTCGAAGACCGTCAGGGTGTGCTCTCGGATCACCAGACGCAGCGCATCGAGCGTGCGTTCGTCGGCGGCAAGAGAATCCGCTTCCCAGTTGTCGGAGGGATAGACGGCTGCGCCTTCCCACTGCCCAGGCACGGCGGCCTGGGTGACGACCTCGTACAGGGAGGCGCGTTCACCCGGCAGGCGGGCGTTCAGTGAACTGCCGCCAACGCCTACCTCCACAACGGCAGTCGCCAGACCGGAGGCTTTGCGAAAGTGTTTCGCTGTAGACAGCGTCAAAGTCGTCTTGCCCACACCTCCGCAGAAATTCGTTACCATGACGACTCGCGGCGGCATGTAGCGCACCCCGGAGCGCAGGCCGCGCACCAGCAGCGCCTCGCCGATCCAACGCTCGCTCTCTGCGGTGAATTGCTCGGAGCTGACCACCACCGCGCCATCCTCCCCGACGGAGGCCAGGACAGTCCGCAGCGCCTCGCGGCTCATGGCCGGGCATTCCACCAGGTCATCCACGTCCACGATCAGCAGGACAGGGTCAGCGTGCAGGGCGCTCATCACGCCCAAGGTGGACACCGCCTCGCGCGTCTGGAAATCTGTCGGTATCCCGTTCAGGGCTTCCGGCGTGCGCGTGGCAAGCACGACCGCCGGAAGACGTTTTTGGGTTTCAATTCGGATTCTCATCACCACACTCCCGGCACCAGCCGCCAACGGACGCGACCGGCATAGGCAGAATAACCTCGGATGATCTGCTCCTCCCAACGGATGCGCAGGAGTTTGGCTATCAGCAGGACGGCGAAGATGGTCAGGTTTCTCAGCGTCCAATGCACAGCACCTACTCGGTCGCCCATCACAGCCCCGGCAATTGCAAGCAATTCACCGGCGTAGATCGGGTGGCGCAGCCAGCGATACGGGCCACGCTGCACCAGACCGCGATCTGCGGGAGAGACGCCGAACGACCGACCGAGCGTCACGAAGCCCCACATGCAGAGCGCCAGTCCTGCGGCGGTAAGCGTTCTCCCAATCCACAAAGCATTTGCGGTCTCCATCGCCAGCGGCAGGAACGCCGAACCCCAGGCAGTAAGACGCTGGTAGAGAGGCGCTTTTGTCTGCGCCTGGCTGCGGCGGACAAGCAGGATCACCGCCAAAGATGCCTGCATCGCCAGCAGCACGCCCATCCAGTCTGCGTGCCTGATGGCATATTCCAGGCGGGCAATCGCCAGCGCCGAAAAGAGGAGCGCGCCAGCGAATGTCGGCATTTCTTGCCGCACGAATTTCAGGTCATATTTCACGTTTTGTCTTCTCCGTCTTCTGTTTGTGCTGTAGCCATTTGATCTCGTTCAGGATCAACCGATACTTTACCTCTGCCACGATCGGGGCGAATGCCTGCAACCATTCCGCCAAGCGACCATCCAGCTTTCCCTCGTGGACAATCTCTGCCTGGCCGGTATGGTCGCGCAGCCAGGTGATGAATTCTTTTAGTCTTTTCTCGTCCAGTATCCGGGTATTATCGTTGATGTTTGCAACCATCTGATCGATGAGTGGGATGTTGTTCATAAGCCCGGATCCTCTGTTTCGGTTCGGTCGGCGGTGGGTTAGTTTCAGCCGGTCGCAATCGACTGAGACATCCCCAGCGCCATCACGGCAACAACGGCTGCGCAGACGCAGAGCACGAGAACCAGGCTGATATATCCCATCACAAGACCGGCGGTTGCCATACCGACGTCGCCCAGTTGCCCCATGCTATCCCTGATCTCTTTCTTCGCCTTGTGGCCGGCGATGATGGCGGCGATTGAGCCTAAAAACGGCAAGAGCGTCCAGCCTAGGATGCCTGAGATCAGGCTGACGATGGCCATTGTGCTGCGCGTTGCGTGCACGGCAGGCGGTGATTGATAGTCGGACATTTTTTTCTCCTCAGGTTAGATAATGCCGCCAATCTTACCCTGTCCCAGGCAGGGGTGTCTCGGCGGTGTCCCAGCGAGTGTCTCAGGTGACTCAGGTGACTCACGGGTGTCTCACCGCTCAACTTGCCTGACCTGGCTAAATTCGCCTTGTTTTAACCCGTATCGCCCCTATTACCACTGTGCGAACTCGCTCTTGAGTGGCGTTTTGTGGCACACAAATCGCCGACTCGGAAGGCCGCCGGGTTGTAGGTTTTGTTTTTAGTTTGTTCTTGTAGTCTTTTTGGGCGTGACACCCATGTAAGTCCTTTTGGCTATTTCGGTTTCTTAGGCAGGTTTCCCAGCAATATTCTACGCTCCGAAAAGGCGGCGGCGCAACTGGCGCTTGTATTCATCGCGGAGAGAGGCAAGGTTCACTGCGTATATTTCCGCCTCGATGCTGGCCTCAGTATCCAGTTTGTCCGCCAAGTCAGCATCAAACAACGCCCTCAACTCGTATGGTTTCAAGTCAGCTAGGCGGTCAAGGTCGCCGCCTGCGCCGGCGTGCACATTCTCTTGCAGCCGCCTTACGGCCAGGCCAACAGGATCAGTGATTTTCGTTCCCGATGGCGAGTAAGCATACAACAACCAGGAAACAAATCCGCGTGCCAGGCTGGAAATATCGCGCCCGAATTCCTTGTTGATTCTCAGGAGATTCATGGCGGCTCCGCCGTCAACGGCGTTATTCGTCATCAGAAAATTAAAATCCCAGAATGCCATACTCCCCACCCCCACCCTGCGCGCACTTTGCGCAGCGGCGGTTGGTGGGGATTCTAGAGGTTTATAGGGGTTTAATAGAGGCTTATTGAGGTTATTTAACGGAGTCTCACTTTGTCCAATATCGAGTCTCACTTTGTCCAAATCGAGTCTCATTTTGTCCAATATCGAGTCTCGCTTTGTCCGGTATCGAGTCTCACTTTGTCCAGGAACGAGTCTCACTTTGTCTAAAATAGAGTCTCGTTTTGTCTCGACGGGAATCTCAATGCCTTCCAGAGTCTCGCTCAAAAGTGGCTCCTGTTGGTGGACCAGGAAGATATCAACACCTCTTGCGTTCCAAGCGTCAGGGATGTTCTCGATTTTGTTCAAGTCGGCTTTCAGGACAAAGGCGGAGAAATTATTGTCTGCCGCCAGCCATCTATCGACGGTTTTGCGAGAGACACCCACCCAGCGAGCCAGGGTGTCCAGACCGCCAGGCACAATAGCAAATTCCTTTTGGGTGTTCGTGTCGTAGTCAAACCAGCAGCGGTCGCGAAGCACGATGATTGCCCAGGCTTGCGCGTGGTTCAACTCCAGAACAGGTACCACTTCGCGCAGGAAGTAATGCGTGATCAGCGCTTTCCCATAGGCGTTGACGATGCGGTCAAAAACCTGCTCTGCAGCATCCGCCAAGTCGTCGGGCATATCGCCTTTGATGCCCAGAACACGGCGCACGATTTCCAACACGCTGCGAGGCCACGCCTCGCCAGTCTCCACGTTTTGTTCCAGGTACTCAGCGGGATCATGCCCGGCCAAGTCTTTCAGTGCGGCGAGCACAATCTGATGACCTTCCTCGCGCGTAGCGGCCATGCTCGTTTTAGCGGTGAGGATCATTTCGAGTACGGCGCAGTCCTTGCGTGTCAGGCGCGGGGACATGTGGACGCGGTAGCGATTTGCGCACTTGAAGCGGCGGTTAGTTTTTCCCCCTGTGGGAGGGGCGGGCTCTGGGACGATCTCCACCAAACCACCAGCGATGTCCTCCCGGCCGGCAAGTTCACGAAAATAAGACGCCCGACTCATCATGGCAAAACGCGTGGCTTCCCAGTGCGGGATGTTTTTGAC
The DNA here is from genome assembly GCA_964618215.1 of uncultured Chloroflexus sp. Classification (GTDB taxonomy): domain Bacteria; phylum Chloroflexota; class Anaerolineae; order Anaerolineales; family Villigracilaceae; genus CG2-30-58-95. Next base: position 58,614 of record CAZTZE010000015.1, on the reverse strand, counting down.
CGTCCCTTGACCTTTTTTCCACTTGCTGTAAACCGCCTGGCGAAAGCCGAGCCACAGAGACATTTCCTTGGCGGTCAGGTCGCCATGCTCAAGCAGGCGCAGGCTGTATCCGGGGATGAGCACTATTCGGTCGGGATGGACTTCCTCGGAATAGCGCGTTGCATCCACTACCTCGGCGGTAAAGCCTTCACCGTTGCTATTGCTGTCCTCCTGTGTTTCTTCGACGGTTTCACTGTCTGCATCAGCAACCACGAACTGAACATCCAAAACGCGATTCATGATGCCCGTCAGCAGGCGCGTCACGGTGCTGGACAGCCGGCTTTCCAGCCATTCGCGGGCGTAGGCGTTGCGCACGCCGATGGCGAATGTGTCATCCTGGTAGGACACCAGTGTCGCGTCGCGCACCCAGGTGTCGAACGAGGCTTTGGGCATGTCCATCTGGAGTTGCCCAAGTGCGGATTGCCAGGCGGTTTCAGCGTCCATGTTATGCTCCTCTGCGGTGTTTCAGCAGTCAAAAATGACCGAAAATAATTTCTATGAACAAAATGATAAAAACCCGGAGGAAAGCCCAGGACGGACGACTTTTTGAAGACGACCTTTGTATCGTCCACGCAAAACAAAGCGGCTTGTAGGGCTTCCTGTAAAGGCAAGGTAAGCGGCAGGGTAAGCGGTATGGTAAGCGGAAGGTAAGCGGAAGGTAAGCGGAAGGTAAGCAATGCCGCTTACCTTCCTTTGTTCTCCGAAAAACTCATGTGAGTTTTGGCGGAAATCTCCAAGTTCGTTTTTCAGTGCGCTCATTTTCTGCCTCTTTTTTCTGATTAATCCCACCCTGATACGGTCTGCCGGCCGGTGGTTGCCTGCGAGCGCAGACGCATTCGGCCATTCTTGTAATCGTCAATGGCGCGCTGCAAGAGTTTGACAACGACCTCGCCAACCGGCACGGCGTATTTTAGTGGATCGTTTTTGTGATTAGTCGCAGCGGGACCTTTGCCTGCCAACGATTTGATGCGCTGGTCGTGTTCTTCCAGCCAGCGATAGGTAAGCACAAAATCTTTATCTTTGCCCCCCTTGTCTGCTTTTCGTTTCCGACTTGGGGTTAGAATTTCCGTTGACCAATTACTCCATTCTTCCCAAGTAAGCGTCATCAGCCGGCCACGCGGGTGCGGGTTTGGGCGGGGAATTAGGAACGATGGTTCCTGTTCGGCGAGGGAGAGCGCCCAATCCACCAACGCTGCGGCCACGTCGTCCACCGTAGTTGCGTCTTCTCGCGGCTTGCCGTCCTCTCTGAATTGAGCGATGGCATAGATGTCGTCTCGTATCTGTTTGGCAACATCCCACAAAGGGCGTGGTATTTTATATGACCACGCTCGATTGCGTTTCTCCCACTCCCGCCCGCGCTTTTTCTTTGGCTGTGGGCCAGGGATCAGATCCACCGGCGAGGGCGGCGTGCCCTCGGTCCAGGGCTGACCAGGGTGCTGCCATTTTGCGAATGGTTCTCGGCGATTAGTCATAGCGGTATCTCTCTGCTTTAGGATGGATTGGGTACGCTTGCTGATGTCAATCTACAGGTCGCAATTACTGCAGCCTCGCTACTAGATCAACCAGAGCCTCGTACTCTTGCGCGGCGCGGCTGTCAGGGTCTTTCTCAAAGATGGTCAAGCCCTCGGCGGCGCACTCCCGCAGCACGGTCGCACGATGAATCGGCGGGAGAAGACGGTCTTTGAAAGTATCTCCCAGACTGTTCATTGTGGCGCGGCTCTCTTTGGTCTGCTCATCGTAGAAAGTGGGGAGGACGCCCAGGAGAGCGCCAGTCCATTGCTTGCCCTGTAGGTAAAGCAACATCTCGACCATCTTCGAGGCGCCATCCGATGCCAGGAACTCCGTGGCAGTGGGGATGATGAGCAGATCGGCAGCCCACACCGCGCGCTCCTGAATGCCGCCAACAGACGGCGCGGTGTCGAAGACGATGTAGTCCAAACCGTTACGGGTAAACGGACGGACCGCATCCCGGATACATGACACCGGACGGCCTTCGGCATTGAGGACAGTCTGCGCCGTGCTGGTCGTGTTGTTGCCGGGGATCAGCCAGAGATTATCGCGTCTAGTGTTCCGCACCCACTGGCGTAGTATGTCCGCCGGCGTTCCTGGCGGGGAGATCAGCAAATTGAACGCCCCCGGCTCTTGGTTTACTCCCAGGGCAACAGCCGCTTGTCCCTGCGGGTCAAGGTCGATCAGTAGCACCTGCTTCCCGCGCATGGACAAACCGTGCGCCAGGCTGACAGCGGTCGTGGTTTTTCCCACACCTCCCTTTTGGTTGGCAATTGCGAGAACTTTGGTCACACGATTACCTCTTGAGAATATATCCACAGATTGTCCAATGCAACCAAGGCAAAGATTTTGGCATCTATCTCGCCTTGCTCAGTGGGGAGAAATTCCGTCAGTAAAGTGTCCCTCTTGGTGTTGAAGCAGAAAAAGAAGACCACAAAGCGATCAACCTCGCGGCGTACTGTCCAACGACCTTGTTGCGGAAGGGAAGCATTGGGGGGGGTGACGCCTGCATCCCACTCACTGCCGTGGGGGAAATCCACGCCCCAGATTTGACGATGACTCTTGACATTAGCCATTTAAACTCACTCCTTCTTCCTTTTACTTAGCCAGATAGATTGCCTTTCCTTCAAAATTCCAGAGAACTTCTTCATATTAGGGAAATTCAGTTTGCTGATATTTGAAATAAATGCGCCTTGAGAATTTAATCTCAAGGCGCATCAGCGACTTTACACTTAGTCTTTAATGTCCGGCAGATTTGACTTTTGGTTCTGCCGATATTTGAGGATTAAAATTGCATCCTCTGGTTTTGTCCCCGGGGGTATGATTTCTACCTTTTTGTAACCTGGGCATTCCAGCCCGTCGGGGCCGCTCGTGTAATTTTGGGGAGACAGAAATGGATTATCTCGGATGACACCGAAGTCATCCTGATGCTCTTTTCTAAGACATAAAAAAAAATGCCCATCAGTCAATGCTGAAGGGCATTTTTTGTTACCAAGTTTTAGAATGGCTACGTGAAATCCCCAACCAACGCTAAGATCAGAGCAGCGTGCATGATGAACGATCTCCGTGAGGTATTCCTTATTTCTTCGGCGGTTGGCGCACTGATGGAGTGCATAGAATGTGGTTTGCACCGCACAGACCACAGGAGATCAAGCCATGACAATTGTACCGATAGGGAGCCTGTTTCTGCAAGTATTGCCAAGTGAACATCCTGAATTTGTAATTGAACTATGGTCAGCCATCCAAGGGGGAGCAAATCTTGCACATTGTAGGTCGTTACCTGGAAGAGACTTTGGAGGCAGAGTTGAAGCATCACTGGGTCGTGGTCGCTATCGGCGCAGGCGACATTACAAAGGAGAAAAGATAGAGCGGCAGTGAAGTCGTTGTGGCAGCCATCAACGGCAGAAGTTTTGCCGGAATGGTCATTTCAAGATCGATTTGGATGAACGCCTCGGCAGTTCGGTGGGTCTGCGTACACTCAATCAGTGCGTGCTACAGACCGTTCCAGAAGAGGTACCGTGCAAACCCTTTGGAATGGGTGAGTTTCCAACGGTTGTCCGGCTGGATGGCATCTGGATCACGGTGATGTTTCCGACTGGCCAGACCCAACGCGACCGTTTGGGAACCCTGGGGGCGGTGAAACGGGCTAAGAAAGTGCCGATTCTGGCTGCGCAAGGGGTGTGGCCGCTGACAGGTAAGACCACGTTGTTGGCCTGGACAAGGGCGGAGAGCGAAGATAAGATCAACTGGCAGAAGTTTCTGGAGCAACTCTACGAGGCTCGCATCACCCCAGAGAATGGCCTGCTCTTGTTGGTCGCCGATGGCTGCAAGCTTGCGAGCCGCATACGAGAACATCTATTGGACAACCCCGCCCCAACGATGTGTGTTCCACAAGCTGCGCAACATGGCTCAAGCTTTGCGCACTCCCGCAGACCTTGATCGCCATGCGTTACGGCTGCGTGCCGCTCGTGCGCGCAACGGGCGGATTGAAGGACACGGTCGAGGAGGGGCGCACAGGTTTTTTATTCGAGGAGGCTTCCGCCGAAGCCCTTGTCGAAGCCCTTCGCCGTGCGCTGGCAACCTATCCAGAACAGGGGAAGTGGCAAAAACTACAGCGCAATGGTATGGAACAGGATTTCTTGTGGGGGCGGTCCGCGCGTGCGTATTCAAAATTGTACATTCGGATGTTAGTTCTTCAGGGACAGGGCTGAGAAGCTAGCGGACAACGTTCGCTCGTGTTCCGTGCTTCTTTCTCTAACTTGTTGAGGAAATTAGGAAATTTAAGGATTTGGGGTTGATTTCCGAAACGTTTTGGATTATAATAAATAATATCCGAAACGTTTCGGTTCTTCTTGAGCCTGAACCGGGGTTGTGATTATGTCTGCAACCATAAAAGATATTGCCAAGCGTGTTGGAAAATCTGTAACCACCGTCTCGCGGGCGTTGAACAATTTTGACGATGTCAGCCAGGAGACGAAGGATTTGGTTCAGCGCACGGCCAACGAAATGGGCTATGTCCCCAACACCCTGGCGCAGCGGCTGCAAAAGCAGAGCGCGGATACCATCGGGCTGGTGATCCCTACCTTTGGGCCGCGCTTTTCCGATCCTTTCTTTAGTGAATTATTGGCTGGGATCGGGAACAAGGCGGCGGAATTGGGCTACGACCTGCTCGTCTCGACACGCCCACCAGATGATAGGGAAATGCTCGCCTATCATCAATTGGTGGAAGGACGCAGGGTGGATGGCTTCATCGTGGTACGCACTCGCCGCCAGGACGCACGCGTTGATTACCTACGCGGGATCAGGTTCCCATTTGTTGCCTTCGGGCGCGTCGAGGGTAAACTCGATTTCCCCTATGTGGATGAGGATGGAGATCGCGGCATGCGGCTTGTTGCTGAACATCTGGTCAAACGCGGACATACGCGCATCGCATGTATTGTGCCAAACCTTGATCTGATGTTTGCCCATTATCGCCTGGAGGGCTTGCGCGCAGGATTGGCGCAACATGGGATCGAATTGAAAGAGGAATATATTCGCTCCGGCAACCTGACCCAGCGGGATGGGTTCGAGCAGGCGGTTTCGTTGCTAAGTATGCTTGAGCCTCCCACTGCGATCGCCGCAGGAAATGACTTGATGGCACTCGGCGCGATGAGCGCGGTGCAAGAACGCGGCCTGGTGGTGGGGAAGGACATAGCCATCACCGGCTTTGATGATATTCCCCTGGCTGAGCATGCCCAACCACCACTGACCACGGTGAACCAGCCGATCTATCTCATCGGGAATATGATTTGTGAGATGCTGATCGTAATAATTAGTGGGAAAGAGCTTGAGCATAGCCAGATCTTATTGGAGCCATCGCTTGTTATCCGCCAGTCGTGCGGCAGCAGTTGATAAGCCCAGGATTGATCCAAAGGAGGTGATGTTCCATAGAAACAGGCACGAAAACCCATACTACATCCATATCAGCCCATTTTCAAATTAGTGAAGGAGAATATTGATGAAACGCTTACAATCTTTGATTGCTGTCTTGCTCGTGGCTGGCTTCATACTGACTGCCTGCCAACCGAAGACAGTTGTTGAGACCGTCGTTGTCACCGAGGTTGTCACCGAGATCGTCAAGGAAGTCGTTGAAGTCACTCCCATACCGGTGAACTACGGCGATATCGTCTGGCTTTCCACTCAGTTACGCCCGGTGCAGGAGGCTGAAAAGGTGCGTGGCCTCATCCTTGCCGACTTCCCCGGCGCAGTGGAATTCATCCCCGAAGATGAAGGCCCGTTCCATGATCGCATCACCGCCGAAGTCCAGGCTGGCAAGGGTACGGTGGATATCCTCGGCGCCCTGCACGGCAACTTCTCCACCATGGCGCCTGCTGGACAGTTACAAGATCTCACCGCCCTGAAAGCCTCGCTTGCCGATCGCGGCATTCCAGATGCTTTCTGGAACGTAGCCAAGCTGAACACGGACAAGACATACTACGTACCGTGGATGCAGGCTACGTACATCCTGGCCTTCAATAAGAAGGCATTGGATTACCTCCCGGCCGGCGTGGATGTGAATGCCATCACCTATGACCAACTGGCTGCCTGGGCTAAGGCGATCTTCGATGCCACTGGCGAGGCCAAACTGGGCTTCCCGGCGGGTGAGAAGGGCTTGCTCCATCGCTTCTTCCAGGGCTTCCTGGTACCTGCCTTCAGCGGCGGCGTGGTTACTACCTTCGCCAGCGCTGACGCGGCCGCCGGCTGGCAATGGATGGTGGATGTCTGGCCATATGTCCATCCCCAGTCCACCACCTACAACTTCATGCAGGAGCCGTTGCTCTCCGAGGAAGTCTGGATCGCGTGGGACCACACCGCCCGCTTGAAGGATGCGCTGGAGAAAAGCCCGGATACCTTCGTCGCCGTACCCTCTCCGATCGGCCCGAAAGGACTCGCTTTCATGCCCGTCCTTGCCGGTCTTGCCATCCCGCTCACGACCAATAATCAGGCCGGCGCCGAAGCGCTGATCGGCTACCTGACCCAGCCATCCGTTCAGATCATCACCCTGCGCGAGGTCGGCTTCTTCCCGATCGTGGCCGTGGATTATCCCGGCTATGTCTCGCCAGGTATTAAGATGGAAGGAGAAGCCGTAACTGCCCAGGCTGCCTCGCCCGTTGCGATGCCCGCTCTGCTGCCTCAAGGGCTAGGCGCAAAAGGTGGGGACTTCAGCAAAGTCTACCGCGATACCTTCACCCGCATTGTGTTGAATGGTGAGGACATCGCCACCGTTCTGGCCGAGCAGAAGGTCTTCCTGCAGGCCATCATGAACGAGACCGGCGCACCCTGCTGGGCGCCCGATCCCGATAGTGCTGGAAAAGCCTGCCAGGTCAAGTAAAATATGATCGTTCGGTTGGGACAGCGATGAAACCGCTGTCCCAACCCCCTTCCATCCAGGCATGAAAGTACATACCCATGAATGTCCGTCGCCGGCAGAATCTCCTCCCCTATTTATTGCTCCTCCCCTCGGTGATATTCCTCCTGGTCTTCTTTGCCTATCCGATGGTGGAGGCTTTCGCCCTGGCGTTCCGCGGTGTGGATGGTGGCTGGACGTTGCATCATTTTCAAACCATGATCAAGGATGTGGCCTTTGCCCCAGCCTTTCGTACCACGTTATTATTAATTGTCATCATCATCCCCGTACAATTCACCCTTGCGTTTATCATGGCGCTGCTCGTCCAGGCAAAGCTGAAATTCTCCGGTTTGTTCCTGTATATTTTCTCTATCCCGATCGGTATTTCAGAACTGGCGGCAGGGATCATCTGGTTTTCCCTGTTCACCGATCGTGGCTATCTCAATACTATTCTAACCGGCCTGGGTGTGCTGGATAAGCCCTTCATTTTCCTAGGCTATCAGAATACAGAGTGGTTGTTGTTTGCAGTGGTGATGGCCGAGGCTTGGCGTGCGACGGCGATCGTCATGGTAATCCTGGTCGCCGGCCTGCAATCCATCCCGCAGGAGTTCATGGAAGCTGCCGATGTCTTCGGCGCCCACCTGTGGGATAAAATTTGGAAGGTGATCATCCCGCTCCTGCGTCCCAGCCTGCAGGTGGCGCTCATCCTGCGGACGATCCTCGCTTTTCAGGTTTTTGCCGTCGCCCTGGCCGTGGCGGGACGCGGCGTCACCCTGTTGGCTGCTGAAGCCTATCGCTGGTACAACACGTACCGCAATCCAAATGTTGCCGCAGCCTACGCCGCGCTGATTATGGTGCTCTCGATTGCCAGCACCGTGCTTTACATCTGGGGTCTGCGCACGCCGGAGGAGCAATCGCTATGAACGTCTCCGTGAAAACCAAGCGAAAGATCGGACGAGTTGCGACCTATCTGCTGGCGATCCTGATGGCTCTGTGGGTGATCATACCTATCTACCTGATCGGCGTGGCGGCATTCAGCGAACAGATGGCCGTTTATAAATATCCCAGGCCATTCTTCCCCTCGCCCTTTTCCACCGAGACCATGGCATTCTTTTTGAAGTCTGCAGGGGTGATCAAATCTGTCAGATCCAGCGTGATCGTGGCCCTGCTGACTCTTACACTTTCCACCGCGATCGGCGCGCCGGCTGGATACGCCATTGCCCGTTTCGTCTTTCGTGGGCGGGATATGTTCAGACTGACGATCGTCTCAACGCGGGCCTTCCCCATCGTGATCCTGTCCATCCCGCTTGCGGTCACCTTCATCAAATGGGGACTGTACGACTCGGTGTACAGCCTGGCACTGATGCACACCGCCCTGGCTTTGCCTTTTACCATCCTCATCACCAGCAGCGTGTTCGCCAGCGTGCCTCGGGACCTCGAAGAGGCTGCCATGACTCTCGGCTGCAGCCGCCTCCAGGCCTTTCTGCGGGTGGCGTTACCGCTCGCCTTGCCTGGCTTGGCAGCGGCTACACTGTTCACTTTCGTTCTTTCGTGGAACGAAGTGTTCGCTGCGGTTATCCTCACTGTACGCAGCCGCACCTTGCCTGCCCTGGTGCTCACCGTGCTGGATGAATCACCGTTGCCATATCGCTTTGCTGGCGGGTTTTTCATGCTCGTTCCGTCCCTGATCTTCATGCTCTTCATCCGAAAATATCTCTTCAATCTTTGGGGAAGGGTGACAAAATAATGGCCGAAATCCGTCTTGAAAATGTCCGAAAAAACTTTGGAAAGGTGGTTGCCACCGACGATATTAGCCTGACCATACATGACCGGGAATTCATGGTGCTGCTCGGGCCTTCGGGATGCGGAAAGACCACCCTTCTGCGCGGCATCGCCGGTCTGGAGCAGATTGACAGTGGGAAAATATTCATCGGTGGAAAGGACGTCACCGATCTCCAGCCGCGCCAGCGCCGCATAGCCATGGTCTTCCAGAGCTATGCCGTCTTCCCTCATCTCACCGTCTATGAAAATATCGCGTTTGGCCTGCGCATGCAACACGTGCCGGATATAGAATTGAAAAAACGGGTTAGCTCGGCGGCCGAACTACTCCAGATCACCAACTTACTCGCTCGTTACCCCGCGCAGGTCTCTGGCGGACAACGCCAGCGTGTTGCAGTGGCGCGCGCCATTGCTGTGCAGGCCGAAGTGCTGCTGATGGACGAACCGCTCAGCAACCTGGATGCGTTGCTGCGCCTGGAAATGCGCGCCGAACTCAAACGACTGCTCAAGGAACTGAGCAGCACCGTCGTTTACGTCACGCATGATCAGGTCGAGGCGCTTAGTCTGGGTGACCGTATCGCCGTGATGAAGGATGGCGCCATTTTGCAGTGTGATACACCGTTGAGTGTATACGACCATCCAGCCAGCCATTTTGTGGGCAGTTTTATTGGAAATCCGCCGATGAATTTCCTGGAGGGGCAGGTATTGTCCACTAAAGGGAAAGTGACTGTCTCGGTTGGCGACTCAACGATCACGCCTCTGAAGGAACTTTTGCCAGCTTTCAGCAAATTTGAAAACAGGGAGGTATGGCTCGGTATCCGTGCCGAGAACATCGAGGCAACCAGCCTGCCTGCCAAAGGCGCGATCTCCGGCAATATTCTGGTTGTTGAGCCGCTCGGCTCTCACAACCTGCTAACCATCAAACTAGGTAAGCAGATTCTCAAAGTCAACACCCGAGCCGATGCCCCATTCCAGCCCGGCCAGCAAATCTGGCTGCAATTGGCTGCCGACAAAATCCGTTGGATGGACAGGCAAAGCGGGGAAGCCATCCATTGAGGCCTTGTTCAGGCCCATGTGCGGGATGCGGGCTTGAACTTTTATAAAGCGACAGTTGTGATGAATGAGGCTGCTGATATACTTTCGCGAGCGCAAGCCATCCTGCGCGGCAACGACACCGGGGAATTCACAAAACCCAGCCTGAAACAATACCCGCACCAATGGAATTGGGATTCGGCCATTATCGCCCTCGGTCTGTCGTACTTCGACCTGCCGCGTGCATTCACCGAGATTCGCTCCCTGCTGCGCGGGCAATGGGATGACGGTATGCTCCCGCATGTCATATATCATCCCGCGCCTTCGGATTACTTCCCTGGCCCGGCCTTTTGGGAGACGGATGGCCGACCGATCGCACCCGGAGTGCGCACCTCCGGCATCACGCAGCCACCGCTGCTGGCGACTGTGCTGCGTCTCATCCATGACCGTCAATCCATCCTCAATTTTCTGCGGGAGGTCTACCCGGCCGTGTTGCGCTGGCATCGCTGGATGCACACCTGCCGCGACGCGGATGGCAGCGGCCTGTTCTGCATTATCCACCCCTGGGAATCAGGCACTGACGATTCCCCCCGCTGGCTGCGTGTGATGGATAACATCACCCCGCAGGATGTGCCGGGTTTCCGCCGAGGGGATACGATCCACGTTGCCGAGGCCGAGCGCCCGCACGATGTGGATTATCTGCGCTTTATCCATCTGATTGACGTTTTCCGCCGCAATCAATACGAGCCGCAGCGTCTGCTGGCGCACTCACCATTCCTTGTGCAGGATGTGCTCTTCAATGCCATTCTCTACCGCGCCGACCGAGACCTGAAAGAACTCGCTGGCATTCTGGACGAACCGGTAGGCGAAATTGACGGTTGGCTTGGGCAGATGCAGGCGAATTTTGACCAGCGTTTCTGGGATGAGCGGGACGGCCTGTATTATGACTTTGACATCCGTTCAGGCAGCCCCATTCGAGTCAATACGGGGATGACGTTCATGTCGCTGTACGCAGGCATCACCGACACGCAGAAGGCCGCCCGCCTGATCGAACAACACTGGCAGGTTCCATCGGAATACGCACCGGACAACCTGACCCGATACATGATTCCCACCACCAGCAAAAGTGAGCCGCTCTGGGATGCACGCCGTTACTGGCGCGGCCCGGTGTGGATTCTGCTCAACTGGATGCTGGCTGATGGTCTGCGGCAATATGGCCGTGACGACCTGGCCGAGGCACTGGAACATGATTCGCTCAAACTGATGGCCCATTCTGGTTTTCGAGAGTACTACGATCCACGTGATGGCTCCGGCTGCGGCGCGACCGAATTCTCCTGGTCGGCCGCGCTGGCGATCATTATGACCGCCAACAAAACACCCCGCGAGGATAGATTACCATGCGAATAGGGATCATTGCCACACGGCTCAGCGGCACCGATGGCGTCAGCTTGGAAGTTCAAAAAACCGCCCGGGTGCTGCGCGGCCTCGGCCATGATGTTTTCTTCTGCGCTGGCGAACTGGGCGGTTATGCCAGCGGCGGGATACTGATCCCTGAACTTCATTTCAAGCATCCCGCCATCCAGGCCGTCAATCAGCGCGCCTTCGTCGAGAAAAACCCCTCAGACTGCGAGAACCTGCTGCATACAATCGAATCCCTGGCCGTCGAACTGGAACGATCGCTGGACGAGTTCGTCCAGGCAAACCGCCTCGACCTGCTCTTCATCGAAAATGCCCTGGCCATCCCGATGAACCTGCCGCTGGGCCTCGCCCTGACCAATTTGATCCAGCGACTGAACATCCCTGCTATCGGTCATCACCACGATTTTTACTGGGAGCGTGCCCGCTACCAGGATAACAACATCTTCGATCTGCTGGATGCATACTTTCCCCCCGACCTGCCCAACCTGCGTCATGCCACGATCAACTCGATCGCTCAAAGCCGCCTCAAGGCGCGGCGCGGGCTGGATTCGATCGTCATCCCCAATGTACACGATTTCGCTACGCCCCCGCCTGTCATGGATGACTTTAACGCCGATTTTCGCTTCTCTGCCAGGATTGGCGCAAATGATCTGCTGGTTTTCCAGCCCACGCGCGTCATCCAGCGCAAGGGCATCGAACTGGCCATCGAACTGGTACATCACCTGTGTAAACCCAATGCCCGTCTGCTCATCGCCCACAGCGCAGATGACGAGGGGCTGGCATACTTCAACTGGCTGAAGCGCGAGGCGCAGGCGATGGGGGTTGACCTGCGCTTCCTCGCCGATATTACTGCCGAGGAACGGCGCCTCTCAGAGGGACGAAAAACTTATGCAATGTGGGATATCTACTCCCACGCCAATCTGGTCACCTATCCCAGCCTGTACGAGGGATTCGGCAATGCGCTCCTGGAAGCCGTCTACTTCAAACGGCTGGTTGTCGTCAACCGCTATCCCGTTTATAATGCCGACATTTACCCGCTGGGTTTTGAGTTCATCGAACTGGATGGCTACGTCAGCCAGCAGGCTGTAGCCCAGACCTTGGACTTGCTGGCCGACCCGTCGGCCGTCCGAGCCATCGCCGAAAAGAATTACGCCATTGCGCAGGAACATTTCTCCCTGCAAGTGCTGGAGCAAAAACTTGTTGAAATCTTATCTGGTATGTAACCCATCATGAAAGATTTTGAAGACCGCATCAGCGCCCACCTTTCATTCCTGTACGGTCAGAGACAGGCTGAGTCGTTATGGGGTCAAATAAAGGCGATTATCGCTGATTTCAAAGCCGGGCGCCCTGATATGGATCATCCCGAAGGGACCGGTACCGCCTTCGATCAACGCGATGCCATTCTGATCACTTATGGCGATCAGGTAAGGACTCCTGGCCAGACTCCTCTCCAATCGCTGGGTGGTTTCCTGAACGAGTACATGCGGGATGTGATCAGTGGGGTGCACATCCTCCCTTTTTATCCCTATTCATCCGATGACGGATTTTCGGTGATTGACTATCGCCGCGTCAACCCCGACCTGGGTACGTGGGAGGATATCGCTGCCATCGGTGAGAACTTCCGCCTGATGTTCGACGCAGTAATCAACCACATCTCGCGGCGCAGTGAGTGGTTTCAAGCCTTCTTGCGCGGGGAAAAACCCTACGCTGATTATTTCATCACGGTTGACCCCGCCACCGATCTCTCGCAGGTGGTCCGTCCGCGCGCCCTGCCGCTGCTGACGCCTGTAAACACTGCTATTGGAATTCAGCACGTCTGGACCACCTTCAGCGATGACCAGATGGACCTGAATTACGTCAACCCCGAAGTCCTGCTGGAAGTCATCCGCATCCTGCTCGAGTATGTTTCCCGCGGCGCGGAAATCATCCGCCTGGATGCCATTGCCTATCTCTGGAAAGAGATAGGCACGCCGTGTATCCATCTACCCCAGACCCACCGTGTGGTCAAATTGATACGTGCCATCCTCGATCTTGCCGCCCCGCATGTCATCCTGATTACCGAGACCAATGTCCCCCAGCAGGAGAATATCAGTTATTTTGGCAATCCAATTGCGCAGGGGGGCCGAACGGACGAGGCGCAGATGGTTTATCAGTTTCCCCTCGCCCCGTTAGTGCTGCATTCGTTCCACAGCGGCGACGCTACAAAACTGACGGCTTGGGCGAGCCAGGCACAGCCCTCCCCAGGAGGGATGTTCTTCAATTTCATCGCCTCGCATGATGGCATTGGCATGATGCCGGCGCGCGGCCTGCTCAGCGAGGTCGAAATACAGGCGTTGGTGGAAAAGACGATCGCGCACGGCGGGCGCGTTTCTTACAAAGCAAACCGCGACGGTTCTCAGAGCGTGTATGAAATGAATGTCACGCTATTCGATGCACTCAACGACCCCAGCGCCCCCAATCCATCCCTGGACGCGCGTCGCTTCCTGGCCTCCCAGGCAATCATGCTCGCCCTGGCAGGTGTGCCCGGAATATACTTCCACAGCCTCTTTGGGCTGCGCAATTGCCAGCCACACGCGGGACAGAGCGGCATGGCACGCTCGATAAATCGCGAAAAAATGAGCCGCGCATCATTGGACGCACTACTCGCCGATGCGACCGCCCACCACGCCTGTGTGTTCGAGGGTTATTGTCAGATGTTGCGCGTACGCAGAGGACAAGCGGCCTTTCATCCTGGCGGCGGTCAGCGGACGCTCTCGCTCAACCCGGCGATCTTCGCTCTGCTGCGCACGCCGCCGGATGGCAATGCCCATCTGAGCGTATTCTGCTTGGTCAATGTCTCTGCGGAGCCTCAGACTATCACATTGCATCTTGGTGAAAGAGGGTTATCTATAAAAACCAGGATGCGTGATTTGCTTGACGGTCAGTTGTACAGCATGGAGGGCGGGCATATTTTGCTAAAGATTGAGCCTTATCAGGTGCTCTGGCTGCAACAAGCCAATGATCGCTAATCGGAACTGTCTCCCTCACTTGAAATGCAAAGTGGCAGCCATCGGAGACATCACCCGCTTCGCCTGCCATGCCCGCACTTGTGGCGCCCTGGCCTAACCCCCAAGACAGACAGGCACAGGTGCATCCGCCCGAATAGTGAACGCCATTTTTCCTTTGAGAAAGTAGAACTTCGCTACGAAAGTGCTGGCGGGGATGGCGAAGCTTGCCAAGAAAAGAAAACCGGCCGCGAAAAGAGCGTTTTCGCAGCCGGCTACTCTTCAGCGGGTAAATTTCAGTCAATTTCCTCTTTTCCCCTTGATGTAAAGGTAATCGGTGGGCGGCTTTTCCCGTCACCGAATGGTGAGTGGCATGATTAGTTCAACGCCACTGTCTCAGCCTTGAACCACCGCATCAGTGATCTTCAGTGCTTCATCGATCAAGTTGAAGCCTTCGGCTAATTGCTCTTCGGTGATGATCAGAGGGGGCAGTATCAGGATGGTGTGCCAATGGATGGAAACAAAAAGGCCGTGCTCAAGCAGGATTTTGCGCAGTGTTTCCATCTCCGGGCTGGTTCCGTTGAAAGGCGCCATCGGCTGCCTGGTGCGACGATCCCGCACCAATTCGAGGATTCCAAAATGCCCGATGGAACGAACATCCCCTACCGACGGGTGCGCCTCGCCCATCTCGCGCAAGTAGCAGGCCAGTATTGGACAAGATCCAGTGCGAAAATTACTCACAGCTATCTGGCGCTCGCTCCCCGCTCTTATGAAGCAAATCTATCAGATGTGCAAAAAATTAACCCCTCGTCACCGCTGGGTGGTAGCGGAAAAAATTGTAGGCGATTTTACCCTCACCTCTCCTCGCTCTCCATCCACCTCGATCTCATCGCCATCCTGAAGCAAGCGCATGGCGTCAGGCACGCCCAGCACCGCCGGCAGGCCGTACTCCCGCGCCACCACCCCGGCGTGAGAGAGCAGCCCGCCAAACTCGGTGACCAGCCCGGCCGCTACACCAAACAGCGGCGTCCAGGCCGGGGTGGTCGCCGGAGCGACGATGATCTCGCCCCGCCGGACTTTTCCAAAATCGTCTGGCCCGCGCACGAGGCGCGCCCTGCCAGTGACGACGCCCCGACTGGCAGGGAAGCCTCGCAGCGCCCCGCCGGATTGCGCCTCCGGCTGGGCGAGTTCGCCTCCCAGGTGAAGCGGCGCGTCGATCTGGCGGTTGCGCTCGAACTCGGCCCGCCGTTCGGCCACGAGATGACGTGAATCGGCCGGGAGCAGGAGTCCGTCAGTGGGCAGGCCGGCCATCTTCGCCGCCAATGCGCGCACCTCCTGGTTTTCGAGAAAGAATACATCTTCGATTTGACAGAGCAATCCGGCCTCCTGAAAACGGCGGCCCAACGTGAGCAATGTGCGCCGGATCAGGGGAGCGCTCTGCATCATGTAGAATTGCTGGTTCTCGCGCAGCCGGAAGTACGTTTGGGCCAGGGCCAGTACGCGGTCGAAGAGAAAACGCTTGAGCAGGGAGAGCCGCTGCCGGGCCGCGCGGACGGCGGTTTCTCGCTCGGCGGCCTTGCGCGCCTCGCCTTCTCCAGGGTCTGCCACGCTGTCGTCGAGGAAAAGCCGGAGCAGTTCCAGGACCAGGTCCGGCCGTTCACGCCAGGTTGGTTTCACCATATCATAACCCTGGGCGCGATGGCCGTAGGCTTGCAGGAAAGCGTCGAAACCCACCAGAAAATCCGCACCGCCGGGGGCCAGCGCGATCGGCTCGCGCCAGCCGCCTTCTCTTGCCCCGGTGATGGCTTGCCTCAAGGCGTCGTTTCCACGCGTCGAGGCGGCCAGCCGCCACAGGGCGCGGTTGGTCTCCACGGTTTTGTTTCCGGTGAGACCGGAGAGCAGTGTAATGGCAAGCTGCCCGTCTTTATCCCCCAACCAGGCGCGGGTGAGCGTTTGCAGGATTTGCACAATCGGTTCGGTGGCGATAATGGTGGCGGTGTGATTCGCCAGGAGCGCGGCGGACTGTGCTTCGTGCCGGGCGATGCCCTCCAGGATGGCTGCAGTGGGCAGTGTTTCCCAGGCCAGCGCCGATTCCTGCTCCACAGCCGCGAGGAACGGAGGCAGCAGACGCTCCCACTGGCGGTGGGAGGTGAGAACGATCTTCAGAACATTCCCGAAGACAGGCAATATCCCCAATCCGGGTAGCCGCCGTCGGGTGTGTGCTTCTCCTGAACTGCCGAGAGCCGCTGGAGGGCGAAAAGGCAGCGACTCGAATCCGCGCGCCATCGCCGTCAGGTTGATATACGGCCTGCCGTAGATAAACCGGAAGAAAGGCAAGCCATCGGGTACATTCAAGCCCAAAAGCAGGAATGTTTTCTCGAAAGACATGAGCAGCATGACGTTGATCACCGAACAGGTGAACGGCGTGACTGGGTCCGGGTAACGCTCGATAAGTATCTGGCGGCTCCATTCCATGCCCATCAGGTCGGGCGGCAGGTGGGTGATGGGGCGGGCTTGAAGTACGAACAACGCGCCGTCGCGCCGCGCCCATTCCACATCCACCGGTCGCCCTGCGTGCATTTCGATGCGGCGCGCCAGGCCGGTCAGTTCTGCGATCTGCGCCTCGGAGATCGCCGGCGCGGAACGCAGAGCCTCGGGCGTGGGCTGTTCCTCCGTCCCGTTTGGCGTGCGGACGGTCATCATCTGCTTATCGGCAATCTGCCTGGCTTTTACGAAGTTTGTCGTTTTGTCAACGACGAAGTGATCGGGCGTGACCAGCCCGCCGACGATGGCTTCGCCCAGTCCCCAGGCGGCGTTGATCACCACCTCGTCACGCGCCCCGCTGACCGGGTTGGCTGTGAACAGCACGCCGGCCGCATCCGCTGGTATGAGTTGCTGGATTACCACTGCCAGCGCCACGTCTTGCGGCGAAATACCCTCCCGCTGGCGATAGGCGATGGCGCGACTTGTCCACAGCGAAGCCCAACAGCGCCGCACTGCATCCAACACTGCCGCTTCTCCCACGATATTCAAGTAGGTGTCCTGCTGGCCTGCAAATGACGCCCCGGGCAGGTCTTCGGCGGTGGCGGAGGAACGGACGGCAACGGGGGAAGTGCCTAAAGTGGGAAGTGGGGAGTGGGAAGTGGAAAGTTGGGCGTAGGCGGAGCAAATTTCGGAGGCGAGATCGGGGGGAATTGTTCCGGACTCGAAGAGCGAGCGGATCTGACCCGAGGCGGATTCCAGCAAAGCGGGATCATCTGCCTCCGCAGAGGCGCTCAGGCGCAATATCTCCGCTTGAAGATTGTTGACGGTCACGAAGGCGCGGTAGGCCTCCGTGGTGACGCAAAAACCGGGCGGCACCGGGAACCCGGCGCCAGACATTTCGCCCAGGCTGGTTGCTTTGCCGCCGGCCAGCGCCAGGTCCGCGTATCCTAATTCCGAAAGTGATTTGATGAATTGCATGAGATGACTCCTATGTGGATTTTTCGGCTCTTTGGGAGTTGCCGTGATTCTGTACACGGACGACACGGATTTCACGGAGTTACACGGAAAAGGCCTTTAAAAATCCGTGTTTTCCGTGTAATCCGTGTACAAAAGGTTTTAATCACGCCGATTCCCAATGAGCCGATTTTTTTGTTTTTGCAGCGTGATCGCAAATCCGGCAACGAGCGCGATCAGCCCTGCGCCCATTAAAACCGCTGTGGCGCCCACCTGCTCGGCCAATACCCCGGCCAGCGCCGTGGCCAAAAATTGAGCGCCGCCGTTGACCGCCTGCGCCAGTCCCATCACCCGCCCGCGCAGGTCTTCGGGTGTGGATTGAAGCGTGGTCTGGCTGCACACCTGCACCGTGACCATGCCAAAACCACTCAGAACCAGGATGGCTATCGCCAGGTTGATCTGTGTGATCGCGGGCAGAGCCAGGGTTGCCAGCCCCATGATCACGATCCCTGCCACTCCCAGCCACGCCCGGTTGATTTTTCGGCCCAGCCAACCGGCGACGACCGCCCCGATGAGCATCCCGCCGCCCATGGCGGACATCATCAAACCGAAGCCACCAGCCCCAACGTGAAGCGTATCCTGGGCGATGATCACACCCAGCACGCTGGTTGTTCCCATAACCAGGAAGGCGGCCGCGATCAAGGCCAGGGCAGTCAGTATGTCGGCCCTGGATCGGGCGTAAGCCAATCCCTGGCCCAGGTCGGCGCCCAACTTGCGGTTTCCCGGCGAACGACGAGCCTGGGGGATCGCCAGCATGCCCACCGCCAGCGCCGGGACGAGGAAAGTCGCCGCGTCGGCGTAGAAAGCCGCGTTGATCCCAAAGCGTTCCACGATCCAGCCGCCGATGGCCGGCCCGACCGCGATCGCGCCGACGAAGGCCGTCGCGAAGAGCGAATTGGCTGCCATCAATGCCAGCGGCGGAACGAGGTCGGGGATGGTTGCCGCCCGCGCCGGGACGAAGAATTGGTTGACCACCGACATCGCCAGGTAAAGCGCGAAGGCGAGGGGGAGCGCATCCGCAAACGGGATCAGCAAAACCAGCAGTCCCTGGATGAGATTGGACGCCACCATCACCCACTTGCGGTTCCAACGATCCACGAACACGCCCGCCACGCTGCCCATCAGCAGGGATGGGACGGCCTTGAACATCATCAGGATGCCTACAGCGATTGGCGAGTGTGTGCGCTCGTAAACCAGCATCACCAGCGCCACGATGAGCAACCGGTCACCGACCAGCGACAGGGCTTCGCTCAGCCACAGCACCAGGAAAGCGGGCTGTTGCAGCGCGGCGATGAAACCGGCGCGCGATTGCGATTGGGTGGGAGAAATTGCCTGTTCAGTCATGGATTTCCTTTCTGCTAGACCGACCGCTCGGTCGAATAACGGGATAAAAAAAGAGAGCCATCGAGACCGGCACTACGCCGATTGTTCGGCTTGCTGTTTGATGATCCGTAGCCATTCCTTGCGAATCAACCCGCTGAATGGGCCGATCAGCAGCCAGTACAGGCGGAACCAGCGGCGGCTCGCCTCGCCCAGGCAGAGAACTCTCGTCTCGGTGGCGACGCGTGTCGTCCCATCTGCCTGTTCAGATAACGAGACGTTGGCGACGGCTTTGGCAAAACCTTGTTTATCGAACTCTATAAAATCTTCGGGAGCGATGGGTTGGATACCAGCCGTGTGGGACCAAAATTGTCCGACCAATCCGAAGACGAGTTCCTGGGAGGGCATTTCTCCGAGAAGAACGAACCCGAATTTCAGCATCCCTTCCAGCGATAGCATGGAGGCGGGCAGTCCGCGCAGGCGAAACAGCCAGCGCACGATGGGGGAGCCGCTCGCGTCCAAAGAGCGCGCGGCTTGAAACACGCGCTCGGGCGGCGCGTGAACGATGGTCTCGTATCGCGCGCTGATTTCATGATCGGGGAGGAATTGGTCAATCAACATGGCGCTACTTTTCAATACCTCGGAAGAATATATCCAGGAGGGAGGCGGTTGCCTTTTCCGGCGGTTCGAGGCGCTCCCCGCTCAGATAGGCCAGCGCAAATGTGCCCTGGATCATGGTCAACAACACGCGGGAGGCCGCGGCTGTATCCACCGGACGGAACAATCCCTGTTCGATGCCCTGTTGCAGCGCTTCGGTCAACAGCGTTGTGTGTTCCTGGAAAAACGAAACATATTCCGATTTGAATTGCGTCCGGCCACCCGGCACCTCGCGCCGCACGATTTGGAGAATGTCCGCCGACTCGTAGAAAAAACGCAAACTGGCTTCGACGGCTGTCTCGATGCGGCGGCGCGGATCGGTCTCGGCTTTGACAGCCTCCAAGACCTGGCGCGTTCGCCCTGTGTTCTGATCAACCAGCGCCAGCACAATGGCTTGCTTATCCGGGAAGTGGTGGTAAATCGTGGCTTTTCCAATCCCGGCCTCTGCGGCGATCTGGCGGATGGAGGTAGCCGTGTACCCCTGGCGCACGAACAACCGGTTGGCAACTTGCAGGATATTCTCTCGCGTATCAGAAGGCATATTTTCCTCATTCCAGACCGAGCGGTCGGTCGAGTGCAAATATATCGCCAAGAGAGAATGTTGTCAAGTGCCAAAATTTCGTTTATTACCCTTGACAAGTATATAGTGTTACTATATACTACTATATGCAACTACAATCAGGTATACATCAAGAAAGGTCAGGTAACGATGGACACCCAAAAACTCATGCGTATCGGTGAACTGGCTGAGGCCACAGGCGTCTCCACCCAGACTATTCATTATTATCTGCGCGAGGGCCTGCTCCCCCCACCCACGAAGACCTCTCCCAACATGGCTTATTACAGCCCGGAATATGTCGAGGAAATCCGGCTCATCAAAGAGTTCCAGGAAAAGCGTTACCTGCCTCTCTCGGTGATCAAACTGGTGATGGATGCAAAACGGCAAGGGAAACACGTGAACGACATCCAGGATATGAAATTAACATTGGAAGATATTTTTCGTCCCGCCGGGCCGGGCGAGGAGATCGCACCGGTCAGCCTGATGGAAGCGGTGGTGATGACCGGCTTGCCGGTGGAGACTCTCGAAGCCCTGACAGAAATGGGTATTTTGATGCCCGTCGCCACCCCCGATGGGAAACGCTATGATGGTCTGGACTTGCGCATCGCCCGCGCTACCAGGAAATTGCTGGACCTTGGGCTGGCAGTCGCGGACCTCGATTTTTTCAAGGCTTATGTTGACGCGTTATTACAAGGGATGCAGACCATTCGCGACAAAGTTTTTCGCAACGCAGACGCCAGCCGCGCGATCGCGGGCAGTCAGGTCAAGGAAATATTGGATGACCTCAAAGCCGCCCTGGACGCAAAAATGTATCGCAAAGCGGCGCTTGAGATGATGCATTTCCCGGATAAATCAGGCGCCACACCACTTCAAGGAGATTGAAAATGAAGACGAATGGTAATACCAGATTTGAAGCCTGGCAGGTTCAGGAGCAGGACTTTCCCCACGAGGGGAGTCCCGCCGATAAACTAGAATTTCTGATCCGCTATGCGATTCTGGCCCCTTCCGGCCACAACACACAACCCTGGAAATTCTCGGTGAGCGAAGACGAAATTCAGGTCTTTGCCGACAGGACGCGCTGGCTAAGAGTTTGCGATCCGAGCCAGGTGAGTCTGCATATTGGAGTCGGCTGTGCCTTGGAGAACCTTTTGATCGCCGCTGAGCATTTTGGGTATGAGCATCGGGTAGCCTATTTCCCTGAAGCGGGTCACGAGGAATTGGTGGCCATCGTCAAACTCACACCGGGCGGCCAGCCATCGCCTTTTCGAGACGCGTCCCTGTTCCATGCCATCACTGCCCGGCATACCAGCCGCAGTAATTACAACGGGAAACCTCTTTCCAAACAAGACTCTAACCGCCTGCAGCAGTGCTGCGTCGAGCCGGGCATCTGGCTGGATATGATTGACGATTTGGAAAGCAGGCGGAAAGTAAAGGACTTGCTCGTTCGTGGCCATACCATCATGATGCGAGACCGCGCTTTTCGCGCAGAAACCGGCTACTGGGTCGGACAGGGTATTTTCAACATGCCGCGGCTGATAGCCAGGTTGGTGCAATTCACTTTTCCATACGTGAATCCAAGTATTGCGCTAACCATAATGGACTCCAGGTTAGTCATGAGCACGCCCCTTGTGGCAGTACTCAGTTCCACTGTGAATGATCGGGAGTCGCAGGTCAAGGTCGGGCAGGTTTTCGAGCGGGTCTGCTTAGCGGCTACGATGCTCGGAATCCGTGTGCAACCCATGAGTGCAACGGTGGACGTTCCTGAAACAAAGGCTCAGATGACAAAGCTGCTGCCAAATCCAGACGTGATTCCTCAGCACGTCTTTCGATTGGGATACGCTGAACCGGTCAAGTCGCCCGCCCCACGGCGGCCATTCAGTGAGATTCTGGCATGAAGCGTACGCAACCATCCATGAAGGACAAAATCTGCATAGTCACCGGCGCCACATCGGGCATCGGCGAGGCGACGGCGCGGACGCTGGCGCAGATGGGCGCGACGGTGATCGTGGTGGGGCGCGATCCGGAGCGCGGCGCGGCGGCCCGCGAACGCATCCGATCTGCTACCGGCAGTACGGCGGTTGAACTCATGCTGGCCGACCTGTCGTCACTGCAAGGGATTCGTCAACTGGCTGGGCAATTCAAACACAAATATCAGCGTCTGCACGTGCTGGTCAACAACGCTGGCGCGCTCTTCACCGCGCGCCAGCAGAGCGCGGACGGCATCGAGATGACCTTCGCCCTCAACCACCTGAATTATTTCCTGTTGACGAATCTTCTGCTCGACACGTTGAAGGCCAGCGCCCCGGCGCGCATCGTCAATGTGGGCGCGTCGGCGCACCAATTCGCGCGCCGGGTAAACTTCGCTGACTTGCAGGGCCAGCGCAAATATTCCGGTTGGGGCGCTTATGGGCAGTCCAAGTTGTGTAACCTGCTGTTCACCTATGAATTGGCGCGGTGGCTGGAGGGGACGGGAGTCACGGTGAACGCTCTCCATCCGGGAATAGTCGCCACCAACTTTGGAATGAGCGGGGGAGGGTTGATGCCCCTGTTCAATCGTCTGATGAGCGTTGCCATGCTCCGCCCGGAACAGGGCGCGCAGACCGTCGTTTATCTGGCGGCATCGCCGGAGGTGGAAGGTGTCAGCGGGGAATACTTTGTGAAGCAAAAAGCCGTTCGGTCATCCAAAGCTTCTTATGACCAGTCTGCCGCCGCTCGTTTGTGGCAGGTGAGCGCGGCGATGTGCGGGCTTTCCGCCTGATGGAGGAGTTCCCATGGAATCCAAAGATCGTTTTGCCAGCATCAAACGCATCATTCGCAAATTGAATCCCCTGATCATTGCCATTCTCCGCTCGCCGCTGCATTCGATGATGAGTAAAGCCATCCTGGTGATCACCTTTACCGGGCGAAAGAGCGGGAAACGATACACCACGCCAATCAGTTATGCCCAGGATGGCGGGACGGTGTACATATTCACGCACGGCGTTTGGTGGAAGAATCTGCAGGGCGGCGTGCCAGTGTCCCTGCGATTGCGCGGGCAGGAGTTGAAGGGCTTCGCGCTGCCGGTATCGGACGATAAACAGCGTATCGCGGATGGACTTGGCCTGTTCCTCACCCATCGGTCCAGCAACAAAGGAATCTATGATGTTACTCTGGATGAGAATGGCAAGCCCAAAGCGGAAGACCTGCTGAGGGCGGCGGGGACGGCGACGATGATCCAGATACGATTATCAGAAGCGTAAGAGTACAGAACAATTTCACATCCTCCTCGCCCCGCTCGCCATCCACCTCGATCTCATCGCCATCATGAAGCAGGCGCATGACATCCGCTACGCCCAGCACCCAAGATGACGATAGACTTATTGTTCATTTTTCTCTTCCACTAAAAAATAATGAATCCTTCGCCAAGACCACGCTGCAGCTTGTTTTTCTTGGGTGAACAGTTGCCAACGGCAACAAGAGTTAAACAGGGATTTTTTGGAACAATATACTAAACAAAGAGATTAGGTAACACAGAGAAACGATCATAAAGGCTGACAACATTCCGTATTGGAGACCTGGATACAGTGAACCTTGTGGATAAATAAGTTGAAATGCCACCCTCGTCAGCCACAAAATACATGTTGCTGCCAGCATTACGATTATCGAATATCTATTTGACTTGTCTCCATAAATCAACAGTATATTTACTATGCCAAACAATACTAAAGACAAAGAAAAGAACGCATTAATAGCCCGGACTGCGGCTACCAACTCTGTGGCATTGGCATCAATATATGAGTACCATTTCCATGCTTTGGGCACAAAAAAGTGCCATACACCGAAACCAATGGAAGCACTGCTGCCAATCATTACTAATATCCTAACAAGTAGATTCATGGTCATACCTCTTGGTAATTCTTGAGTACACCAAACGGGATGGCTGATTACTCCCGAATGTAATCGATCGTTACTCTTCAACCTCGATGCGGTCCACCTGGATCTGCGAGCCGTTGTAGTCAGGCACATTACTCAGTAATGTGCCATAGAGATGAACGATCTTGCCACTGTTGCGTAGCGCCTCGATCTGCGCTTGTACAGCCGGGTCCATAGAATCGATGCCAAAGTAGATAAACTGCTGCCCCAAGTCCTGTCTTTCAAAATAGTCATCATACTGTGCACCGGGTGCTGTACTCTTGATGACCCCCCACCAGTCTGCTATTTCTTCTGAAGTACCTGGCGGCATGTAACCGCCTATGCCACCACTTGCTGTTGAGGTTGCCTCAACTACGATTGCAGGTGTTGGGCTTTTTTGAGCTGCCAAGCCACACTCGCCCCGGAAATAGGCCCACTCATCACAAATGCTGCCATCCGGAAGAACACATATTCCGCTTTGGCTGCCATCGGCAGCAGTGCGAATTTCGAGTTTGTTCCCATTCTGCGCGCAATAGACCGAGGCAGGATTTGGAATACCCGCCTGAGGCATGTCCGTCGCGGCAGGTTCAGGCGCCGCCTGAGTCTGGAGCGCTGTGCAGGCTGTCAGCGCCATCAAAATTATTATGCATGTAAAAATCTTTTTCATTTTTTCACTCCTTATATTTGGGCGGCATGTTCTACCGTGATAACGACGTTGCCTTTTTTATGCCCTTGCTCAACATAGCGGTGCGCCTCGGCAATTTGTTCTAACGAATAGCGTCTATCTATAACCGCTTTTATCTTCCCCGCCTCAATCAGCTCTTTGACGGAAATTAAATCTTCAATACTTCCTGGCGCCATCGCACAGATTACTTTCTTGCTGCCTGCCATTGAAGTCCATAGCATTTGAAAAAGTTGTTTCATCTTGAAGCTGGCCAAAAGATAGCGTCCGTCCTGCTTTAGCGAGCCTTTACAACCCGAAAACGAACTCTTGCCTAATATGTCAAAAATCAGATCATAAGTCTCACCGCTTTGGGTAAAATCCTCTTTGGTGTAATCAATGACCTGATCCGCTCCCAAAGATTTCACGAATTCCAGTCTCGGGGTACCACAGACCCCAGTCACTTCTGCTCCAAAATATTTGGCAAGTTGGACCGCGGCTGAACCTATCCCTCCGGAAGCGCCATTGATAAGAACTTTTTGTCCGCTCTGAATATTTACTTTTCTAAGCAAGTTCAACGCCATGATTGCCCCATAAGGAACAACGGCGGTGTAGAGGGTTGGGAGCAGGAAAAGCCCGAAGCCAGAAAAATGCTTGAAAATGCCGCACGCCGCGAAGCGGCAGTTCCCAGTGTCCAGTGCGCGCTTTGTTGGGCGACATTTTCACAACCTTCTTCATCCAATCATTTATATAGGATGCGGATTATGCGTCGTTATGTAAACAACAAGATTTGATTCGGCTGGACTCAAGAGGGATTGCTCTCGAAGAGTGAATCCATGACTTCTAATGCAAATCGGGCATGTACTGTTGCTGGAACGATACCCATCTCTATGGCGACTTCAATGGCTTCAATGACCTCTTGCTGTGTTGCTCCTACTTGTACTGCTTGCTCCATGTGCCACTGCATACAGGATTCGCAGTCTGTTATAACACCGATACCCAGTGCAATAAGTTCCTTGTGTTTCTTGGAAAGGGCGCCATCCACAAATGTCGCCTCCTCCACTTTCATGGCAGCATTGTAAACCTTGGAATTCAACCTTAGCCATTTCCCATGCGCCCACTTTCGCTTTAGTGTAATTTCTGTCAGTTTTTCTTTGGTCAATTCCTTGATTGCTTTCATAACGAGAACTCCTTGATAATTTAATGTAGAGAGTTTTTCTATAATTCTGATATCATTTTGCCCAAGACTCACGCCTGGCGTATCTCAATTATTTGCTAACCTATCTCACATCGATTCTGATTTCATGTTTTACCTCCAAATAAGTAATGCTTTGCAATGTTTGGGCTTTATATTCCAACGTTAGTTATAACGACATTCCCCTTTTTGTGTCCCATTTCGACATACCGGTGAGCCTCGGCAATTTGTTCCAAGGGGTAGCGTCTATCAATGATCGCTTTTATCTTCCCCGCCTCGATCAGCTCTTTGACGGAAATTAAGTCTTCAAGATTTCCGGGCGCAATCGCACAGATTACTTTTTTACCTCCAGTTTTTGAAGTCCATAGCATTTGAAAAAGTTGTTTCATCTTGAAACTGGCGAAAAGAAGGGTGCCGTTTGGCTTGAGCGAGCCTTGACACCGTGAGAACGAGCTTTTGCCTAAGATGTCAAAAATCAGATCATAGGTTTCACCGTTTTTGGTAAAGTCATCTTTAGTGTAATCAATAACCTTGTCCGCTCCCAGAGATTTTACAAATTCCAGTCTCGGGGCGCCACAAACCCCGGTTACTTCTGCCCCGAAGTGTTTGGCAATCTGCACTGCAGCTGAGCCTATCCCGCCGCTGGCGCCATTGACCAGAACCTTTTGCCCTGGCTGGATATTCATTTTGCGCAACAAATTCAAGGCCATGATGGCGCCATAGGGAACGACGGCGGCTTCCTCATAGGTCATTTTGGCTGGTTTTATGGTCAGCACACCATCTTCAGGCATACAGAGATACTCGGCATAAGCGCCGAATCTCTGCCCGGGATATCCAAAAACCTGGTCACCCTGCTTGAATCGTTTTACATCTTTGCCGATGGCTTCGATCTCTCCGGCCAATTCATTTCCCAATCTGGTTATCTTTGGTTTTCTCAAACCGAAAGATATTTTCGCCAGGAGCCAGAATATGAAAGGCATATTGAACTCGCGAGGGGAGATTTCTTTAAAATTTCGAGCCACAAGATCTCCGTAATTTACAGAGGTCGCGCACACTCTTATCAGGACTTCATTGTCCTTCGGGGCTGGTTTTTCAACCTCTTGAAGTTGAAGAACATCCGGTGATCCGTATTCTGTGTTTACAATCGCTTTCATGAGTATTTCTCCTTATTTTATAGTGGTCATTTTCATCTCTAACCATCAGCTTGCTGTAATTGAAGCTGGCTTCTGATCTTTTGGACCTATGATTAGGAGCCACAAGATACATAAAAATTCCGCAATAATTGTGATGGTCATCCCTAGGGAGGTTATCGCTTCGTAGTTCAGAGCAAAGAAAACCGTAAGAAATTTAAACAGATATCCAAAACATCCGACCATCAGCAAAACGCCCAGCGCTTTAGGGATAAAGCCCGATCCCGACTTGAATACAAGCATCCCGAGAGGGAACATCCAAAGGCCAAAGAAAATATAAGTAATATTGGACCCTAGTTTTCCCAAATCAAGGAATACCATCGCCAGCGCTTGCAACTGAGCCGGTTCAAATGCAGAGAGATATGCGGCCTTGCTCGAGAGCAGGATGGGGGCAAACTTGAGAAATTGGAGGTAGGCTACAGGGACACTGGCAATAATGAATATGACCATCAGCCTGACCAGGTCCTTGTCCACTGATTTGAACAGCTTGTATAGGGCATTGGCTAAAAACAAGAAACAGATTGTGGTGATAAGATTGCTCAAGACGCCGAGCCGGAATAGTCGCTCAGACGTCAGGATATTATTGACTGTGGCCGCGGCATCGCCAGACACAATAAGTTCTGATTCTACAAACATCGAGTAGAAGGAACCGAATATAGCTACGAGCAGATACCAAAATCCTGCAATCCGAGAGTTCTTTTTGTTTGAATTCATTTCTTTTCTCCTTATTTTGAACGTTATGGATGAGTTTCATTGAATTGAGCTTGAATAAAACTGTGATCGCCGTCTATCTTCGGCGCCATCTATCTTCGGGGGGGCATTTTTTAAATGGCAGCTTTCATAAATTCCCATCTCCTTTAAGATATTTTATTGATTGTCTGGTTAGAATCATCTTCGGGGTCGTAAGAGAAAACCTCTCCCAAAGGTACGCCGAAGATTAGGGCAATCCGAAAAGCCAGATCGAGGGAAGGGGCGTATTTGGCGCTTTCGATGGCGATGATGGTTTGCCGCGTCACGCCCACTTTTACAGCCAGTTGTTCCTGGGTCATTTCGTTGTGGTGAAAACGTAATTTCCGAATGTTGTTCCGAACCTGGCGCTTTTCCATTTTAGAAACCTCTTCGGTAAAGGTAGATCTGTGAAATATCCCCAATAATTTCTGCCACAATGGCAAAGAAAATAATCATGCTGACCATCACCAGCGGCGGCTGGCCAAAAGCAAAGGCCAGCACGGAAACCAAAACACCGACGGAAAACGTGATGTAGGAAGACCGCATGCCTTTCAACCCGATCAACTGGTCACGTTCATCCGCAATAAAGCGCGGCTCATCGTATTTTTGGGCTTTGATAGCCTCGACGATGGTGAGCACGATGTTGGTGAGAATGCTGGCGATAATATTGACAATGATCGTCGCCAAAATGACAATTGCCCAAAGGCCGAAGAGCTTGCTCGAAACCAGTTCCCCTTCCTGGAACATTTGAAACAAATTGACCAGATAGTACCCCATGATCAGTAGGTAGCTCACTAAAGAGACGGTGATGTTTTTTTCCTGATAAGACATGTTTTTACTCCTTTGTCTGATTGTGCTTACTTTTAGTATGTTTTGATATATATATAGTAACTCAAATCATACATAATGTCAAGTTAATTTTACATCGAACAATGGGATAATCCCCGAATTAATGGGTTCGCAAATGCTGTGGCGAAATAATAAGAACGGTCGCACAAGCACGACCGTTCTTATTGACTGATTCCTGTTCGCTTCAGCTTTAGACCCAATTCCAGGCATACCAGACAGTCAGGAGATTAAACCCAAGCCCGACAACGATTAAAAATTTGTCATAAGCAGATGGGTAGGTGGGCAACCCAATAATGTTGAAAACAAAAAAGAAGCCGGCGACGATGAGGTTTGCCCAGCGATTGACCGGCTGCGGCAAGATCAGCGACAGCACAATCATCACAATCGGGATGACCATCAGGATGGCGATTCCCAACCACATGCCCTGGGTAAACTGCACGTTGCCCATTTTCCCCGAGGTACTGTCGCCGCTAAAGATTCTCAGCACATCTCCCAGCAGGTAGGTCAGCATGAGGGCAATCCATAAAGCGGAAAGGATGATCCTTGTCTCTACCATGGTTCAAGCTACTCCTGCCCGGCGATGTTGATGACGATTTTTCCACGGGCGTGGCCCGCGCCGAGATAACGCAGCGCTTCGGGGACTTCGTTCAACGGGTAGCGTTTGTCAATCGCCGGGACAATTTTTTCGGCTTCCAGCATCTCTTTGAGTGTCAGCAAATCTTTCTGGTCAATATGCGCCGAGACGCCTCCCAGCTTCCTGCCATCCTTTTCCGACAGCCAGTTTCCCAGGAGCATGGCCTCGAACATTTGCGCTGGCTTGCCTCCGGCCATGACGTACATGCCCTTGGGAGTTAACGCCCGTTTGTACGCGGCCAGCGGATGGTAGCCATTGGCGGCAAAAATCAGGTCGTACTGCTGCCCGCTTTGGGTGAAGTTTTCTTTGGTGTAGTCTATGACCTGGTCTGCCCCCAGCTTGCGGGCCTGCTCCAGATTGCGGGTGCTGCACACGGCGGTAACCTCCGCCCCGAAGGCTTTGGCAATCTGCACTGCAAATGTCCCCACCCCACCGGCGGCTCCGTTGATTAAAACCTTTTGCCCGACCTGGATTTTCCCGCTGTCGCGTAAGCCTTGCAGGGCAGTCAGGCCAGCCACCGGGACGGCTGCGGCCTGGTCAAACGACAGGTTGGCGGGTTTGTGCGCCAGGTATTTTTCCTTGCCGATGGCATATTCGGCAAAGCCGCCATGACCAATATCCCCAAAGACCTCATCGCCTGGCCGAAACTGATTGATGTTTTTGCCAACCGCTTCCACCCGTCCCGCAATGTCCGCGCCGAGAATCGGGTTTTTAGGCTTGAACAGCCCCATGCCCATCAGCCGCACCAGGAAAATATCCGCCGTGAGCAAATGCCAGTCCAGCGCGTTGACGGAGGCCGCCTGGATTTTGACCAGCACCTCGTCATCCTTGGGAGTAGGTTTTGTTACCTCTTTGAGTTGAAGAACATCTGGCGGTCCATATTCTGTGTATACAATCGCTTTCATTTTGTCTCCTTGAGTAACACAATACCTTCGCCAATCCATTCCTGAGCGAAGGTATTGTGTTCATAAGACTTTATTTTCAGGGCTAACCTTCAGGGTTAGTCCATTTCCAAGCGTACCAGACAACCAGTAAGGTAAACACGAGTTGTGCCGTTGCCCAAACGAACTCATAGCTCGCAGATCGCAATACAAAACATAAAATCAAAAAAGCAAAAGTAATCAGAGCATAGAGTATGCCTATGATACGGTTTGCCCAACGACTCACGGAAGACTTCAATATCAGGGTTAAGGCACTCATAAGTATGGGAAACACAAATATTATCGACATGACCGATAATAATTCTGGGGTTACTTTGATAGATCCGGTATTCTCAAGTAAAGACTTTAGTGTAATCGGATCACTTAAGCGGTACGTATCCCCGTTTAAAGAACTTAACACTTCAGCTACCCATAGCACTGCAAGGATTATCCTCACATCTAGCAGATTTCTTGGGGTCTCTTTGTTTGTATTCATTTTTATCTCCTTTTTTGAACGATATGGATGAGTTTCATTAATTTGGACTTGAATAAAATTGTGGTCGCCACCCGGTTACCGGGGGTTGAAATGGGCTGGAAATGTTATCAAAGGCAAACCTCCTTTCCAAGTAGCTTATATCCATTTACTATTTGACGTCTGACGGGTCCGCCTGGCCAGTCCCGCGAAGTCCCCGAAGGGGGAGCGTAGTCGGAGGTCTGGGTTCAAGAGGGCTGACCGAGACCAATGGCATGCCCAAATCACGCACTTTTTTTAGCAAGCCATGCAACGCGGCCTGGTCAATCACCAGACCGGTTATAAGCGTGTCGCCGTTGCCTTCCAGCGTGATGGTCAGGCCCTCAAACCAGTCTGTCCATTGATTACCCAGATGACCCTTGAGCCTGATCTGATAGACCACGGGTTGACTTGGAGTCGGTTTTGGTTCGAGTTCGTTTGACATCACCTTATACCTTTTGTGGCCGGTCATTACAGTCCGTGCCACTTGCTCAATGTACAGGTAATATATCTGCAATACGGTATTAACGTATAGATACTAAAGTGTTGTTTGGGGGTATTGTTTTGGGGTTGCTGAGAGGGTGGAAGTTCTAAAGCTTTTATGTCCCCACTTGCGTGCAGTCCTTGATACCAGGTTTGCGGGTAAACCGATTTATAGGCTACAACAAACCCAACTCGCGGGCAAATGCTACAGCTTCGGTGCGACTTTGAACCTGTAGTTTGTTAAAGATTTTCTGATTATGCCCCTTAACCGTATTCAAAGCCAGAAAAAGCCGCTCGCTAATCTCACGGTTCGAGAGTCCCTGGGCGACCAACCGCAGCACTTCCAACTCGCGCTCGCTCAATGGCTCAACCATTTCTGATTTTGGATTTTTGATTGTTGATTGCTTGTTGGCAGGCGGCGCGAAGGCAGCCAAAAGTTTATCTACGTAACCGAGCAGCGTATGGTCTTGGCTGTGCGATTGCTTTCCAATCCACAATCTGAAATCCAAAATCAACAATTGCATTGGTTCGCCTTCATCCACAAAAATGTTGATGTAGTCTTCCGGCTCGGCCAGGGATAGGGCACGTTTGAGCACGGCGAGAGCCTGGGGGCGATTGCCCTGCGCCTCGTGAGCCAGCGCCTGCACCAGCAGGATGTCGAGCGCGCTGCCCCGGCGCTTTTGCGCTTCGGCGGCTTGCAACAGGCGTGCGAGCAGGGCGTTGACCAGCGGGTTGGCGATTTCCAGCCGTGCCAGGGTGAGGTGCTCGAACTCATGCAAGTAGCTGACTTCATCTGCCAGCGAAAGCCCGCGTTCTGCCGCCCACGCCCGGGCTTTATCGGGCCGCCCCTGTTTGAGATGGATGCGCGCTTTCAGAGCCGCAATGGGGCGCAGGTCAGGAACGGCAGTTTGGATATAGACCCGTTTGGCTTCGTCGAGCAGGGACAGGGCGGTTTCCAGATCGCCTGCGGCCTCTTTCAGTTGGGCTTGGGTCACATGCCAGCGGTACAGCCAATCCACCAGGGTGGTTTGCAGACCCAATTCGGCGGCTCGTTTCAAGTGATAAGCGGCGAGGGTGTTATCTCCCCGCTGACGGTAGATCATGGACAGGCCGAGATGATGGTGGGCAGTGATGTGTTCAGCCTCCGGGCCGTGTTGGGCAGCCAGCTGCAAGGCATCCTGATAAACCCGCACGGCTTCGCTCAGGCGCCCCAAGCCCACCAGCAAGTCGGCTACAGCAAAGGCGCTGGCAACCACGAAGACGTGATTGCCCAGCTGGGTCATGCTCTCCATCCAATCACCAATCGCCCGGATGGCCGACTCCAGGTTGCCGCTGGCCCAGTGGGTGACCTCCAATGTGATGATGGCCTGGGCGCGCCGGACAAAGTCATCTTCGGGGATGATTTGGAGCGCCAGTTCGGCGTATTTCACCGTTGCGGCGAGATTACCCTGCACCTGGGCGTTGTAGGCGCGGGTCAAGGCGATCATCGCTGGCAAGGGCTTAAGCTGCGCTTCGCTCGCTACGTCCGAACCATCCAGGCATCGTTCAGCGTCCTGCAGGCGCAACTCGCTGGCCTCCGGTTCGCCCGCATCTGCGAATGCCCGACCAAGCTGGGTGCAAAGCACCGGGCGGACGCGAATGACCTCTTCTGGCAGCTTCTTCACCCAGCCCAGCCAGGCGGCCGTCTGGAAACTTTCCTCCATCCCCTGCCAGGCCGCTTCAGCCAACCCCGCCGCCCGGACAAAATCCTCGGCTGCGATGGCGTGGTGAAACGCCGCGCCCAGGTCGCCATTCTCTTCATGCCACTGGCTGGCGCGCAGGTGGAATTCAGCGAATTCTTTGGGTTTTCCCAGGCGCTGGCGCAGCAAATCGCCAAAGAGATGGTGATAGCGGTACCAGCGCCGCTCGCTATCCAGCGGGACAATAAACAGGTTAGTGCGTTCGAGATATTCCAGGGTTTCCTGCCCGGATGTAGTAGGGGCGGGTAGAACGGCATCACAAAGAGGCCCGCACATGCGATCCAAGATGGACGTGCGCAGCAAGAAAGCCTGGACACTTTCGGATTGCTGTTCCAGGACTTCTTCAATCAGGTAGTCCAGCACGAAATGGTGGCTACCGGTGAAAGATTGGATGAAGCTGGTGGCGTCTTGATGCCCTTGCATGGAAATCGCGGCCAGTTGCAGGCCGGCGATCCAGCCCTCGGTGCGGGCTTCGAGGGCGGCGATGTCTGCATCTCTCAGGTTCAGCCCCATCACCTGGTTGAGAAAATCGGCGGCCTCGGCGGGGGTGAAGCGCAAGTCGGCGGCTCGCAGTTCGGTCAATTGACCCCGGACACGTAACCGAGCCAGCGGGAGATGTGGATCTTCACGGGTGGCGATGACCAGATGTATCTGTGGTGGCAGGTGCTCGAGCAGAAAGGTGAGGGCATTGTCAACCGGTTTGGCATCAATAACATGGTAGTCGTCCAGGACGAGGACGAAATTATCCGGGATGGTGGTGATCTCGTTGAGCAGGATTGTCAGAATCGATTCGATTGGCGGTGGCTGAGGGGATTGGAGCACACCCGACACTCCTTCTCCAAGTTTGGTTGCAACTCCTTCGACTTTGCTTTGGGCAATCGTCTGCAAAGCAGCGACAAGGTAAGTTAGAAAACGTGTGATGTCGTTATCCCCTTCATCCAGCGACAGCCAGGCAACCGGTTGCCCGCAACTTGCGACCCATTCGCTGACCAACGTGGTTTTACCAAAGCCGGCAGAGGCTGAGATGAGAGTCAGCTTGCAGCCCGAAGAGAGCCCCTCGTTCAGCCGCTCAACCAGGTGGGGGCGGGGGACAATTTTAGGCCGAGACGGGGGGATATAAAGTTTAGTGGCTAAAATCGGAGCGGACATAGATCAATTATAGTCTGTAGTTCACGAAAAGGCTGGTTGTGCTGGCTACTTGTTTTGAAACAACCGAACTCCCATCCAAACGCCAGTGACCAGCCTCCTGCGAAGCTGGTCACTTTTAGTTTTATTCGCTGCCGGGTTATTTGGTCTCGATCATTGTGGGGGCAACCACATCCAGTGCTTTCAGTTCACGATAGGTCAGCGTCCAGACACTCGACTGGTATATCTGACCCCAGCCGCTCACCAGGAAAATCGGTGAGAAAGCCACAACGAAGAAGAACGGCAGTCCGATGATCGCGGTGGGACGCGATCCAAAGCGCGGCGCGGCGGCTCTCGAACGCATCCGCTCTGCTTCCGGCAGTGCGGCGGTTGAACTCATGCTGGCCGACCTGTCGTCACTGCAAGGGATTCGTCAACTGGCTGGGCAATTCAAACACAAATATCAGCGTCTGCACGTGCTGGTCAACAACGCTGGCGCGCTCTTCACCGCGCGCCAGCAGAGCGCGGACGGCATCGAGATGACCTTCGCGCTCAACCACTTGAATTATTTCCTGTTGACGAATCTTCTGCTTGACACGCTCAAAGCCAGTTCACCGGCGCGCATCGTCAATGTGGGCGCGTCGGCGCACCAGTTCACGCGCCGGGTGAATTTCGACGATTTGCAGAGCCAGCGCAAATATTCTGGATGGGGCGCTTATAGTCAGTCCAAATTATGCGGCCTGTTGTTCACTTACGAGCTGGCGCGGCGTCTGGCTGGGACGGGAGTCACGGTGAACGCCCTCCATCCGGGAGTAGTCGCCACCAACTTTGGAATGGGCGGCGGAGGGTTGATGCCCATGTTCAATCGCCTGATGAGCGTTGCCATGCTCCGCCCGGAACAGGGCGCGCAGACCGTCGTTTATCTGGCGGCATCGCCGGAGGTGGAAGGTGTCAGCGGGGAATACTTTGTGAAGCAAAAAGCCGTTCGGTCATCCAAAGCTTCTTATGACCTGTCCGCCGCCAACCGTCTGTGGCAGGTGAGCGCGGCGATGACCGGGCTCTCCGCTTGATCACAATATCCCCTGATGCTACTTACATCCCTCGCTCTTCTTTCAGTCCCAGTGCCCTGCTCCACATCGCGTCGCGCATTCCATCGGACATGCGCAGCATGACGGCAAGCATGACGCGCGCGTCCGGTGTGGCGACGTAGCGCGCGCGGGGATTCCTGGCCGTCATTGAGCGGAGAATCACCGCGGCGACTCTCTCTGGCGTTGAACTCATTCCCTCGCTCTGCCCGATGAAGCGCGTGAATGGAACCATGAACCGGTAGTACGGTGAATTCGCGTTGGCAGTGTACTGTTGCCCATGTTGATTGGCTGCCGCGTTGAAGTTCGTACGCACGCCTCCCGGCTCGATCAGGATCACCCGCACGCCGAAGGGCCGCGTTTCCATGCGCAGGGCGTCGCTCATCGCTTCCAACGCGAACTTGCTGGCGTTGTATGAACCGATGAACGGGATCACAACCCGTCCGCCCATCGTGCTGACGTTGACGATGCGTCCCGTGCCCCGGGCGCGCATCACTGGCAGTACGAGTTGCGCCATCCGCAACGCGCCGAAAGTGTTGGTCTCGAACTGGCGGCGGACTTCATCCATGCTGAGTTCTTCCAGCGGTCCCGCCTGTGCATAACCGGCGTTGTTGACCAGCGCGTTGATGCGCCCGGCCTTTGTCAATACCTCCTGCACGGATGCGGCCATGCTCGCTTCGTCGGTCACATCCAGGCGCAATGGGGTGATGCGGTCACTTGTCAGGTCGGTTACCGTCCCCAACTGTCGGGCGGTGGCAAAGACGCGCCAGCCTTTTTCAGCCAACAGTTGGGCCGTCGCGCGGCCGATGCCGGTTGAACAGCCGGTGATGAGAACTACAGGTTGATGGGAATGTTCGCTCATTTTTGTCGTCCCTTCTGTGTTTCTAGAGTTTGTGAATTCTTTCTGGGAAATTTTGTTTTAGTTTTCACCGTTTCTCAACCCCTCGAATGGTGAAGGGTATTCAGGGTTGAAACCGAGATCTTCTTTTGCCTTGCGATTGCTGAAGACGAAATCGCCTGAAAACACGTCAACCAGCAGCCGGGCGGGAATGGGGCCGGAAGTTGCCCTCGACAGCCACTCGATGACGCTGGCGGCACTCTTGACCGGCAGAACCGGGATATGCCAGCCATTCAGCCTGACGCCGAAGACCTGCGCGATCGTCTCCAGAAGAGCATTCCACGAGATGGGCATGTCGTCCACGATGATGTAGGCGTTCCCAACCGCTTCGTTCTTCTCTCCAACCAACACCAGGGCCTGCGCCACATCGTCCACGTGACCGAAGTGCATGAGGTTGTTGCCATCTCCAAGAACGGGGTAGCCAAGCCGTCGGTGGTTTTTCGGCCAGGCGACGATGTCGTCAATCAGGGGGCTGTTCTTTGCATAGACGGCTGCGGGTCGCACCACTGTAAAAGGGAACCCGTCGCGTCTGTATTTCTCGAAGCCGTATTTTTCACCCTCGCATTTGGCTACCGCGTGCAAATACCAGGGATATGGCTCGTAGTGCGTGGAATCGTCGCGGCGCTGATGGTTGATATTGACCGCTACCGTGCTGACGTACACGAACCGTTTCACCTGAATGGATTGCGAGGTGTCCAAGAGAGTTTTCGTGGCTTCGAGATTGATGCGGCAGGCCTTTCGGGAAAAGCCGCTCTCTTCCGCCAGGTGATAGACCAGGTCTACATCACGGACGGCGTTTCGGAGCGAATCCAGATCGCGCAGGTTGCCGGGGATCAACTCCACGCCGAGGCTTCGCAGGCGGCTCGTTTTGCTTTCAGCGGTGTCCCTGACAAGCGCCTTGACGTGGTTCTCGCGCGCCAGCCGCTCTGCCAGCCGCCCGCCGATGAAACCCGTCGCTCCGGTGATCAGGATTCGTTCGCCGTGGATTGTCATAGCACAAAGAAGTAGAACACCAGGATGCTCGCCACATACTGCAAGTAGTGGAACAGCACCGGCGCGGTGATGTTGTTGTGCCGTTGCATCAGCCAAGCGGATACCAGGCTGACCACCACACCCATGATCGCCCCGCTCAAGCCCGAATTGAAGTAATGGTAGACGCCGAAAAGTACGGCCGCGCTGATGGATGCCGCCAGCCAGTGGACATGTCGCTTGATGCGGGTGAACAGGAATCCGCGATAGAACAGTTCGTTTCCAACAGCCGCCAGGAAAGTGAAAAAGAGCATCAAGGGAAACAGCCGTTCTGGCGGGCCGGCGAGGTTGCCAAATTGACCTTGCTTTAGCAGGTTAGCCACCTGGATGGCGCTGGCAGCGATGTAATCCACACTGGCGGGGACGAAAATAATCAGCCCGTTGCGTATCAGGCTATAGATCACAGTCACCAGCAATGTCTCTGCAACAACGCGGCCCAGGTTCGCGCGCGTCAGCCCAATCCCTGCCATGTCCTTTGCGATGAAGGCGTAGAGCAGGGGGAACAGAAGCCACACCATTGAGATACCCAGGGCAACGGCAGGGCTTTCGAAAACGCTCGTCAGCGTGAATACGGTCACTGCCCAGAGGATCAAACCGGATATCAACCACAATATATTTTTTTGAGCCGTCCGGTCTCGTTGGGCTGGATACGCTTTTTGATCTGTAAACATTTCAATTCTCCTCGTTCATAATCCTGTCAGGGTCTCGCTCACCTGCCACAACCGCGAAGCCGCCGCGCGGTCATGGGAGGCGGGCGAAGATTGGGTTTCTTTCTGTTTCTTGAAATACTTGCCTGTTGTCCCTGCCACTTCCGGTGATGTCGCCAGGTAAATACTCGTCTGCGCGCCCTGTTCCGGGCTGATCATTACAAGCTGGGTCAGTTGCATTGCCAGCGTTCTCAACATCCCGTTATTGCGGCGAAAGCGTGTGTTGGAAAGCCAAAAATCGGTGGCGACTATACCGGGGTGCAGTGCGTTCACGGTGACGCCCGTCCCGTCCAACCGCCGCGCCAGTTCGTACGTGAAGAGCACGTTGGCGAGTTTTGCCTGCCCATACGCCCGAATGCTGTTGTAACCTCGTTCGCTTTGCAAATCGTCGAAATTCATTCCCGGCACTCGACGGTGTGCTTGTGAAGCGACGTTGACAATGCGCGCCGGGGCGC
Source organism: uncultured Chloroflexus sp. (assembly GCA_964618215.1). Lineage (GTDB taxonomy): Bacteria > Chloroflexota > Anaerolineae > Anaerolineales > Villigracilaceae > CG2-30-58-95. Next base: position 20,331 of record CAZTZE010000015.1, on the reverse strand, counting down.
TGGCCTTCAACGTGTCGAGCAGAAGGTTCGTCAGCAAAAAGTAATTCAGGTGATCGAGTGCGAACGTCATTTCGAACCCGTCCACGCTTTGCTTGCGCACTGGGAACACACCGCCAGCATTGTTCACCAATACGTCCAGGCGCGAATACTTTTGTTTGAACCCCTGTGCCAGTTGACGAACCTGCGCCTGCGACGAGAGATCCGCCAGCATGAATTCGACCTGGTCGGTGGGAGCCGCCTCTTTGATCCGGTCGAGGGTCGCCGCGCCGCGTTGTGGGTCGCGTCCCGCCACGATCACCGTCGCGCCCATCTGCGCCAATGTCCGCGCGGTCACTTCGCCAATGCCCGAAGTCGCGCCGGTGACCAGGCAAACCTTGCCATTTAAACGTTCGTCCGCGTGTGTCATGCGAGCGCTCCCATTCGACCCTTATTCCTTATGAACTGCTATAGTCGCCAGAAAAAGTAGCAGAGGATTGGTAAAACCACCCAGGCGGCTGTTTCGTTTGCCAGTCCTTCCCGCCATTGGAAGACGCCCAGCCTCGTGGGGTAGCCGCGCGGGGTTGGCAACAAGCGCGGCACAGCCCGGAAATATTTTTCGTATTCCTCGCCAAATAGCCCCCACAGATAGGATTCTTCATAAGGAATGACGTTGCCATAGACGAAGGCGTAAGCCACCCAGGCGATGGGCAGGGCGTACCATAAGCCAGACATTGTCGCCATAGCCGTGATGATGATCAGGTTTCCCAGGTACATCGGGTTGCGCACGTGAGCGTAGGGGCCGGCAGTCAGCAAAGTTTCGGCATGCGTTTCACGCTGGCGGGCAGTCGTCCCCACGAAGCCGGCCGCCCAGGTGCGAAAAATCTGCGCGGCGGCGACGATTGCCAGAAACAGCAGGTAGACCGGTAACGACACCTCCGACCCGGCGCGCTGCTTGAGCCACAGGATCAGCAGTTGGGTAACGAAGAGATAGAGACCGCGCGTACTGTAGATAAAGCGACGAAATTTCATCATTACCCTTTGTACTTGCTTTGGATCATCTTACGGTAGAGTTTGGCCCGCAACAGGGCGTGAACCAAGTCGGCCGTTTCCTTGAGTTGTTGGGCGCGCTCGATTGGGGGATTGTCATTGCCAGCCAGTTTACGGAACAGGATGAACTCTTCCTGCACGAGGGCGCGCATGGCCTCTCCCAGTTGCGCAAAATCGTCCAAAACGGCGTTCAGTTTCAATTCCCGCGCGACCAGTTCTGCCATTTTCAGATCATCCTCGTCGTAACGGAGTCCATTGCTGTTGGTGTGAGGGAAGAGCAGTCCCATCTCCTCCAGACGGGCGATGTCGGCGGGTGGGAGGCCAGTGCGCTCCGCCAGTTGCTCACGACTGAGGGGCTTGAAGTCGGGGTCGTAGCTGAGGGGGGTATACAGCGATTCCAGGAAGGCCATCTCCGCCTCGGTGTTTTTTGCCTGCTTCAGTTTGCCCAGCATGTGGCGGATGGTTTCCAGCGGGTAATAGCGCTGGGATTGCAGGCGTTTGATCAGGCGGATGCGGGCGATATCCTCATCACTGTAGAGCCGATGACCTCCCTGAGTACGCTGGGGTTGAAGCAGGCCTTCCTTTTCCAGGAAGCGCAGGCTGCTGAGGGTGAGGTCGGGGAACTCGGCTTGCAATTGCGCCAGTGTCTCGCTGATTGTGTAATATTTTGGGTCGGTCATATTTTCTCCATAATCTAACCTTGCACTTTAGGTTTATTATATAGATAATTAAACCTGTTGTCAAGGTTGATATATTTTTAGAAGGATATTGACAGGAACAGGTAAGGAGCATATAATATATACGAAAATCGTAATATACGATAATCGCACATAAATTATCTGGAGAAGCCATGGATCTTGAAGAAAGAGCCGCCAAATTCGATGAACTGCTTATCTCTATCGGGTTGCAACTCTTGAAGTATTTTGCGCCCGAAGGCGTGGGGTTGAGCATCAAAGAGATGTTGTTAGTCGAGATACTTGGGCAACGCGAGTCAGCCACAGTGTCGGAATTGGCGTCGGCCCTCTCCCAGCCGTTGACCACAATGACCAGCGCCATAACACGAATGGTACGCAATGGATATCTGGAGCGCCGCAGGATCGAGTCGGACCGGCGCGTAGTGCTTGTTTCTCTAGCACCCCAGGGGCGAGCCTTTTACGAGCAGCATCGGCGAGAGCACGTCAACATGGCGATGGGTCTCTTGAGCAACCTCCCCGAAGAAGAGCAGGAACATATCATTGATGTTCTGGGCAAGATCGCAGCCGTCGTAGTGGATAGTTAGGCCGCTTGCCATGTACCACTGTATCCTTTAGCCATGGTCCAGAATACCCATGTGGAGACACAGCATGTTGGATAGGAAAAAGACCTTGCGTCAAATAGATGACGACTTGGCGTGGTTGGAATCCCGGTACCAGCGCCTTGATCTGCCCGGTTGGCCTGATGCTCTCGTCTATGACAGCGGCGGTAGTGGCGATGTGCTCATCTTTGTCCCTGTCCTACCACCCTTCGACGTTATCCATGTGCCTAACATCAAGCACTTCATCCAGAAGTACAGAGTTGTTGCATACCGGCGACGCGAGTCTCGGGACCATCCTATCTTCCCCGACGAACGTGCCACCGAGATTGCTGTTCTCATGGATCGGCTCAGCATCGAAAGTGCGCACTTTTGCGGTTTGAACGAAGGCGCTATCGCCGTCTCTTACCTGGCACAGGAGTCCCCTCAACGCATCAAATCAATTGTGTGTACTTGCATCGGCATGGACAATCTGGTCTCTGGCTTTCAAAGGTGGTTTACGACACACTTTCCCTTCACTCCCAGCGCTGCCTTAATCGGCCAGATGGTCAGACTTTTCGCTTTGCCGACGGCGGCCGACGGCTATCTCGTTAGCTACCTTTGGAGTAAAACTCCTAATGCGAAAGCTACACTCTTGAACGGTGTGCTTCCAATCTACGAGAACTACTTTTTGCCGATAAAGCATCTGACAATGCCAGTGCTGAACATTCAGTCGTCCCCTGTGGTGTCCCTCGACTCGGCGCAACGATTTGTCAATGCCCTGCCGCGCGGCGAGCTAAAGATATTGCCAGGCAAGGCGCATTTGTGCATGTGGACTCACGCGGCAGAGTTCAACCAGCTAATGGAAGAATTCTACGCTGGCCTGGAAGTCAAAGGCCAGGCGTCAAGCAGGAGCCAGACGACATGAAAAACAACTCCAAGCCGAGCCTGATGGATGAGTTCCTCGAGGATTCAAAGTATATCTACGATAACTGGCATCCAATGCGTATTGGGGATTTCGACACGAAGATTCTGGATAGGGGTTCTGGACCAATCCTTTTCCAAACGCCCATTGCCCAACATCTCGAACCATTTTGGGTTCCGATTCTAAAACACTTCGAGAACCACAGGCGTGTGATCACTTATCAACGCCGTGAAGACATCACGAAGTATCTCCACTCATGGAACAGAGCCAAAGACTTGAAGTCAGTTCTCGATTGTCTCGGCATTGAACGGTGTGATTTCGTAAGCCACTCGTCTGGCGCTATTGCCACGTTGCATTTTGCGTTGATGTATCCCGATAGAGTCAACTCGCTCGTCCTGATGAATGTAGCAGCCTATTACCCACGTCTACAGGGGCCAGCAAGAATTCTCAGCGATAAAGTTGCCCAGATACTTCCAAACTCTCTTGTTCTTCCTTTGTTCCTGTTCTACCTGGCTGAAAGAGACGCAGAGGAGTATGAAATTCACAGACATGCCTTTGGTCAGTTTAATCCCTTGAACAAATTCATGAAGTATTCGCTTAATCACATTGTAATAACCCATGATATACGGCACAATCTTCACGAGATAAGATGTCCTGTGCTCTTAATCAACCGTACAGACGATCTCATTGTCAAAATGAGTGATATGCAATACTTACGAGACAGACTTCCAAACTGCCTGGGTTTAGAAACAGTCACGGGCGGTGGTCACATGTTTCACTACACACGTTCGTCTCGAATCATAGCGTTTATGGAAAAGTTCTATGACCAGATAAAGCATAGGGTGGGCTAACGGCGTGCAGGAGGCAGATAATGAAAACTAAACGTTGGACAACGTGCTGCTCATCCGGGGCGACGCCCAGCATTTGCCGCTGGCTGATGGTTGCCTGCACAAGGTCAACTGCTCCGGCGGCTTCCATCAATTCCCCGACCTGCCGCAAGCCCTGCGCGAGATTGCCCGCGTCAGCGCGCCCGGCGCCGTGCTTACTGCTTCCACCTTTGCCGAAGGACTGTCTGATTCACGCGCCGCAGTCAAACACTGGCTCAAGCGCCGTTTCGATCTGCATTTCGTGCCGCTGGTGTGGATGGGGGAGCAGTTGGCCGAAGTGGGTTACAGCGACTACCGCTGGTCTTTGCCGGGCGGTTGGTTCGGGTATGCTTCAGCGCGTTTAGTCGCCGGACGATCATCCCATGCGTAGAAGAATTGCCGTCGCCATCACGCTCCTCGTTAGCGGGGTGGTCATCCTTCTGGCTATTCCCCCGGCCTACGAGGGCCCGTTGCTGCTTTACTTCAATGCACAGCATGCGATCCGCCTGGTGGATGGGATAGGGCTGGCGATTGCGATACCTCCCTGGCTGTATCTGAACTGGCTCGTGTTGCGTCGGTGGGCCAGGCGCTAATAACTTATCCGCAAAAAGGAGAGTATTCCATGCCAACCGTTAACTTGAATGCTGTTCAGGCGACATTGGTTCAGCGTCTCCGCGACAGCCGGAGTAAGAAAGTCGTGTTCCTTTCGCACTGCCTCCTCAACGAAAACACGCGCTACCTGGGAGGCGCCTGTCGGAGCGGGTGTATCCGCGAAATTGTCGAGCAGTGCCTGGATCACGATCTCGGCATCGTGCAAATGCCATGTCCGGAGCAGCGCGCCTGGGGAGGCGTCCTCAAACGATTCCTGCTGATGGGGTACGGTCTGAAATGGCAATACCCCCTGGCCTATCGTCTGCGCGGTCTCCTCGTCCCGGCGGGTTTGCTCTTCACCCGGCTTGTCTATCGCCGATTGGCCAGAGAAGTGGCCGGCCAGATCGAAGATTACATTACATCCGGTTTCTCTGTGGTTGGGATTGTTGGAATTGACGGCTCGCCGAGCTGCGCGGTGAAAAGGACGCCTGATTTCCGGAAGCTCGACATGTTATTTTCCACTCCTGTCGAGACGGTTACAGCAGATAGTCAAAACGCGTCCTTGCAAGAGAATCTACTGGCTGGCAGGGGAATCTTTGTTGACGAGCTGCAGAAGGAGGTCAGGCGCAAGGGGATAGAAATTCCCTTTCAGGCGCACGATCTGATGGCTGAGCTGAATGGCGAGAAATCGAACGTGAAATTCTTATGAATCGCGATTTCTGGCGCAGCTACGCGCCCTGGTTCGGGCAATCGGTGATAGACGAAATCGAGAGGACGGTCACGGAAGCCTGGATTGATTCGGCCGGTAGGCGCATTCACCTGGACGTTTACGCCCGCCCCGGAGCGACAGCATCCATCGGCGCAGTCGTGTTCTCGCACGGCATCGCCGGTTATGGGCGGTTGCTATCGCCCTTTGCCTTACGGTTGTGGAAACGCGGCTTTAACGTGATCTGCCCCGACCTGGCTGGTTACGGTTTCAACGAAGGGCGGCGAGCGCGTGTTGGACTTTGGCTCCGGCTCCAGCAACCCGGCGCGCTTCATCGCGCCCAAATTCAAAGACAGCGGGCAGTTGATGGGTAATGTCTAGCTTACTGGCAACAAAATTACATCGTCCTTCCATCCCTCCCAAACGGGTCCAACGCCTGCATCTCATCCAATGCTTGAATGATGGGCTAGGAGTCTGCTGAAAAAGTGGCCGATTTTGGGCCCTCCTCAGCAGAGCAAAAATGGGGTAAAACTATGGCAATTCATCAGCCAGGAGCCCACCATGCTTGGAAAACGCAAACTGCAGCACAGCTATTTTGATGCCATTGGACTACCGCATCGTGTGTCACCGGATTCGTTCTATGGGCGCATGGGCAGCCTGACCGGCAGGCTCTTGCGTGATGACGATCTGAAAGAGATGTACTCTGCCGACAACGGACGTCCCAGTTTGCCTCCGTCTATGATGGCTGGAGCGTTGATCCTCCAATTTTATGATGACGTGTCGGATGGTGAAGCAGTAGAGCGTATCCGTTTTGACCTGCGCTGGAAAGTAGCGTTGAACCTGCCGCTGGATTACGACGGTTTCGACTCATCCAGCTTGAGCGTATTTCGGACACGGCTGGTAGAACATCATCAAGAGCGCTATGCCTTTGATCGGCTGCTGGAAGTTGCCCGCGAAGAAGGCTTTTTGGCAGACAAAGTGACCCTGTTGAGTGACACCACCAACGCGAAAGGCGCCGGGGCCACTCAGGATACCTACACCTTGTTGCGCAAAGGCATCCGCAAACTTCTCAAAACCATGGGCTATCACCTGCCCGGCAAGCGTCAGGGCTGCTCTGCGGAGATCGAGAAATTACTGGCGACTTACGTTGACCAGGATCGCAAAGCCGAAATCGACTGGAGTGATCCGGCAACCCGTAGCGCACAACTCAAAGTCCTGATGACCGACAGCGAAGCCGCGCTGGAATTGGCGTTGGAGCAGATAGAAGACCCTGAAATTCGCAGCCTGGGTTGGATGATCAGCAAAATCTTGGGCGATGATGTTGAACATACATCGGATGGTGGCTGTAAAATTCGTAAAGGTACTGCTCCCGACCGCTTCATCAGCCTCTATGATACCGAAATGCGGCATGGACGCAAAAGTGCCTCCAAAAAGTTCAACGGGCATAAGGTTTCCACCAGCACGGATCAAGCCAGTGAGTTAATTCTTGACATCGAAGACCTGTCTGCGCCACTGGGCGATGGACAAGACCTGCTGCCTGCGATTGAACGGGTGGAAGAACACGTTGGTGTCACCGTTGAGCGCGCCATTGTCGATGGCGCTTATGGCTCTGGCAAGAACCGCGCTGCCTGCGCGGAACGTCCGAACAATCCAATTGACCTGCTCTCACCCATGCGCCGTCCCAACGACCCCGAAGTAGACAAATCTGCCTTCAGCATTGATAACCAGGCTCAAACCGCTACCTGCCCCAAAGGCCAAACCGTCTCCGCCAAGAGCGTCGAGACCGACGAGCAGGAGCGCACTGCCTTCACCTTTGTTTTCGAGCGCACTATTTGCGAAAAGTGTCCCTTGTTCACTCGCTGCGTCCGCAGCAAAACAACCGGACGCACCGTGAACACTTCCTTCTTCGAAAATTATCTACGAGAAGCACGGCAACGCCAAGAGACAGACGAGTTCAAACAACTCTATCGTCTACGGCCTCGTATCGAAGGAAAACAGGCCGAACTGGTTTCGCATGGCCTGCGCAATACACGCTATATCGGAAAAGCCAAACGTCGCTTACAGCGGCTCTGGTTGGCTACCGCGGTTAACCTGAAACGCATGTTCAAGTTGGCTGAAATCCGCGACCAATACCTGGTCGCCATCCCAACGCCTGTGCACGAGGTGAAAATGACTGCTTTGGCGGTATAAAAATACTCGCAATAGGCATACTCCTGCCAGGTGAACACTGATCTGGCGGCAATTTGCCCAGCTTTTCGTGCCTTCTGACGCTTTCCTTGTCGGTTGGTAAGGTTCAAGTTCGCCCCACAATGGGGTTTTTCAAAGCACTCCTAGTATCAAAACCACAGATTCCAACTGGAAAAGTCTCTACAGAGTTGGCGGCGCGGCTGCCAGGCAGATAGGGTGACCATTATAGGTCAGCCCTCCCTGGTAAACCCTATCGGCGAAGAATGCCGCGATCTTTTCGCGCATCGCCACAGCACCCAAAGGCGCGTAGCCCGAGGTGAGTCCCTTGGCCATCGTGATAAGGTCCGGCACCACGCCCCAATGGTCAACGGCGAACCAGGCGCCGGTCCGCCCAAACCCACTCATCACCTCGTCACAGATGAGTAAAATGCCATCGCGGTCGCAAATCTCGCGCACGCCTTTCAGGTAACCCTCGGGCGGGATGATCACGCCATTCGTACCCGTAACCGTCTCCAATATCACTGCAGCGATGGTCTTTGGGCTTTCCAGGGTGATGATCTCCTCCAGGTGGTTCAGGTAATCCTGCGTGAATTGTACCTCGGAAACGTCGGGCTGATTTTGGTGGAAAGTAGAGCGGTACCGATAAGGGTCAAGGAAGTGGACAACGCCCGGCATGATTGTAGGTTCCCAGGCACAGCGGCGTGGATCGCCGGTAGCAGCGAGTGCACCGTAAGTGGCGCCGTGATAGGAACGGTAGCGGGAGAGTATTTTGTGTCGGCCTGTATAGGCGCGGGCAATCTTGATGGCGTTCTCGTTTGCCTCTGCGCCGCCCAGTGTGTAGAGGAAGTGGTTAAGATCACCAGGGGTGATCTCTGCCAACAACCGCCCCAGGATGGCACGTGGTTTGGTAGCCATATGGGGTCCAGCGAATGCCAGTTCGCGCGCCTGCTCGATGATGGCCTCGATCACGCGTGGGTCGCCGTGACCGATGTTGGAACACATCACCATCGAGTTGAAGTCCAGATAGCGTCTGCCGTCAATATCCCAAAAGTACACGCCCTCCGCTCGCGTAACAGGGATCGGCCTTAAGTGGGCTTGGGCTGACCAGGTCCAGAAATTGTGTTGCATGGAGAGAGGTAGAATCTCCTCCGGTGAGATCTCCGGCATCCAATCCATGTTGTGCCTCCTCTGGTTCAGCGATGCAACCCCTCAGGGTCTAGGTCATCACGGATGATGTGTAGCTCCTCTTGAGTGGGCGGCGTTGTCTCCTGGAGATCTTGAGCCACGCTCAAAGGCCAACCCACCTGGGCCTGGATATGTTCAATCGTGAAACCGGGATGTAACGACGAGAGAACCATTTGCTCTGTATCTGTATCGAAGCGAAATATGGCTTTGTCGGTAAAGACGATCCGAGGTCCCTGGCCAGGGATGCCAAGCTCGTCTCGCTGTCCTGGGCCGTTCAAGAAGCCCGGCGTAGTGCGAAAGTCCAGCTTTTCGACGAAGGCGCGTTTATCTAAACGGGTAATCACAAATACCTGTCGAGCGTTGATCGCGATTTCACATGCCCCGCCGCTGCCTGGCAACCGAACCTTGGGTTGGGCATAGTCACCGATGACCGTCGTGTTCAGGTTGCCAAAACGATCGATCTGCGCGGTTCCCAGAAGAGCAACGTCCACACGTCCCCCTTGCAGGTAGAGCAAGAAAAGATCGGCCATTGAACACACCATTTGTGCCCCACTGACCAACGTGGGATCTCCGATGGAAAGCGGGAGGCGGGCTGGTCGAGCGCCAAATACACCGCTTTCATAAATGAGTTCCAGGTTTGGTTCGACAATGCGGCGAGCCAGATTACAGGCAATATTGGGCTGTCCCACACCGACCAGAACCGTGCGAACACCAGCCAATGCGCGGGCGGCAGTGACGATCATCATCTCAGAAGGCGTGTACTCGTTCATCGGTAAGCCCCATAGTTGACCGGCCCAGCCAGCGCCTCTGCAGTCCTCAACTTAGCCCATCTTTCGTCAGTCGTCTTCGCAATATATTCCTTCCAGTCTTTGACTCCAAATACCCATTCTTCTAACCAGCGCTCCACGGCGGCGGCATCCCGGGAAAGGTTTTCCCACTCCAAATAGAATTCGTTGTCCCGGTCGTAATAGCCCTGAACGTAGGATGGATGCGCCCCAAAAGGTTCGTGTACTACGGCGTCCACAGCCACAGCCGGAATGATGGTACGGTTTGGGTCCGCACGGATAACCTCCTCGTCAACCACTTCTTCGACAACGACAACCAGGCGCCTGGCAGCCAGAGCGGCCTCTTTCTGTGCTCCCAAAATACCCCACATCTGCGTGTTGCCATGGATATCGCAGCGTTGGGCTTGAATGATGGTCACATCCAGGTTCAGTGGCGGTACGACTGCGATTTTTCCTTCGCTGTATGGATCGTCAACAAAGCGAATGAGATGATTCACCTCCGGCAAGTCCGAACCCAGGAAGGAACGCAGCGGAAAAAAGGGGAGGCGGCTGGCGCCGGCCAGATAACGGCCGATCATGCCGAAATGGGAATACTCTTCTATTTCAATCGGATGGGGGATACCTTTCTCGACTGCCCGGCGAATGCAATGTAGGGACCCTACGCCAGGATTGCCCAAATAGGAAAAAACTAGCTTACGAGCGCAACCTGCAGCCACCATTTGGTCATAGACAAGGTCTGGGGTCAGGCGGCATAGTGTCAACTCCCGACGCCCCTGACGGATGATCTCGTGAGCAGCTGCGAAGCAAATGGAGGCAGTGAAGCCCTCGATTGCCACCGTCTCACCGTCATGCACGTAGCGGGCAATCGCCTCACGCATTGATATTAATTTACTGGCCATTCATCGCCCCGATTTCGTCGAATACATCCGCCAGAATTTTTAGAGCTGCATCGCTCTCCTCGTGCGTTACCACCAATGGCGGGGAGAGCCGGATGGCCTTCTGTCCACATTCCAACACGATGAGCCCACGGTAAAAGCATGCCTCAGCTGCAGTGTGAGCCTGCTGCGCATTTTGGAATTCGATACCGATCATCAATCCTAACCCGCGCACATCGGCTATGAGGGTGGGATGCCTGGCCTGAAGATCCGCCAGCGCTTCAAGCAGATAACCGCCTACCCGCGAGGCGTTCTTCATCAGTTCCTCTTCAAGCAGGGCGATGGTCTCCAAAGCCGCTGCACACGCAACAGGATTACCACCGAAGGTGCTGCCGTGCGAGCCCTTCTCCCACGTCATTAAATTCGATTTAGCGATGATGGCGCCTAGCGGCATACCAGAGGCAATCCCTTTGGCCACAGTAATGATGTCGGGGACAACGCCAAAGTGCTCCATGGCGAACATCTTGCCGGTGCGACCCATCCCGCTTTGCACCTCATCGGCAATTAACAGGATGCCGTGACGGTCGCAAAGCGCCCGCAACGCTGGAAGCCAACCGGGCGGCGGCACCACATATCCCCCCTCGCCGAGGATAGGCTCGACGACCAACGCGGCAACATCGTCCGGCGGCACCGTGTGGGCAAATACCTCCTTCTCAATATGAGACACACACGCCAGGTCGCAGTCCGGAAATTTCAAGTTGAAATGGCAATTGAAGCAATCAGCGTAAGGAACATGTGTCACGCCGGAGAGCAATGGGCCGAATCCCCGGCGATATTTCATCTTGCTCGCTGTCAGCGACAGTGCGCCCAGTGTTCGGCCGTGGAAAGCCCCAAAGAAAGAGAGAAAGCGATGGCGGCCCGTGACATATCTGGCTAACTTCAGCGCTCCTTCCACCGCTTCTGCTCCTGAGTTGGTCAGAAACACCTTCCACGGTTCGGAGCCTGGAGCCAAGGTGGCAAGCTTTGTCGCCAATTCGGTATAGGGCAGGTAATAAAAATCAGAGCCGCAAATGTGGATCAGCCGGGCAGCCTGATCTTGGATCGCCTGGACGACGCGAGGATGACAGTGGCCCGTAGCACACACGGCAATACCGGCGGCGAAGTCGAGAAAACGATTGCCATCCACGTCGGTAACGATGCAGCCCTCTGCATGGTCGGCTACTAATGGGTAAACGCGGGGTAGTGAAGGGGATGTGACTCGCTTATCGGATTCTATAAGAGCTCGCGCTTTGGGTCCAGGAATTTCCATTCTGGGCTGACGACTATTCTGCATAAGAACCTCCAATAGATAATGGGCAACACGATGCCAAAAACAGTTCCGAAGTTGATGCTATCGGCCAAGCGCGGCCAGCGCCAGCAACACCACCGCGAGCCGCACGAAGAAGGTATCCCAATGTCAAGTTCTCAGGTGGTGGATTAAGGTTTCGACATCACCAATATCGTCCACACTCCCTTCATTACTGTCACTTCCTCCTGATTGTTGACGCGAATAGCGATCACCACTGCGCCTCCACCAAGATGAGGAAAGGCTTTGGTCTGGGTAATTTCCATCTCAACGTGGATTGTGTCACCAATGAAGACTGGCTCGACGAACTTCCACTCATTGATTTTGCGGAAGGCCATCAATGTGCCTTCCAACATGCCGGTGCGCAGGGCCAGTCCGGAGGTGATGGAAAGGCAAAGCAGACCGTGAGCCATGCGCTGCCCCAAGGGTGATGTTTTGCAATACTCTGCATCGGTATGGATCAGATTGAAATCGCCAGAGAGGCCGGCAAAGGTCACGATGTCACTTTCAGTGATAGTGCGCCCAGGACTGGTAAAGGTCTGTCCAACCTGAAACTCATCAAAGTACATGCCGCGTGGGGAAGATGGAAGGAGAGACATTAGATTACTCTAATCTCCGTAGACTACTTGCCCATCAAAGATGGTCATCACCACCTGAGTTTGGGCAATCTCCATCGGGTCTATCGTAAAGATGTCGCGATCCAGAACGATCAGGTCAGCCAGCTTGCCAGGGGCGAGGCTGCCCAATTCTGCCTCTCGGCCGCTGGCCAGGGCTGCTCCCATGCTGAAACCCCAGACCGCTTCGGCCACGCTCAGACATTGACCCGGATACCAGCCGCCAGAGGGCGTCCCATCTCGCATCTGGCGGGTGACGGCGGCATGGATGCCCCACAGCGGATTGGGGTCGGCCACCGGGCAATCGGAGCCAAAGGCCAGGGGCACTCCCGCCGCTAACAGATCCCGAAAGGGATAACTCCAGCGCCCGCGCCGACCGACTGACTGCTCGATCATCGGAAAGTCATCGGGTACGTGAATGGGCTGCACCGAGGCCATGACGCCCAGCCGCCCCAACCGGCGCACATCTTCCGGGCGAATGTTTTGCAGATGTTCGATGCGGTGCGGAGCGTTGGGTGAAGCATCACTTTCGTTGTTCAACGCTTGCTCAAAGACGGTCACTAGTTCGCGGTTTGCCCGGTCACCGATGGCGTGAATGGCCACTGCCAGGCCGGCTTTGTGGGCGCGTCGCACGGCGTCGGCAATCTCTTCCATGGGCGTGAGCGGCATACCACAACTGGGAGTATCTTCATACGCTTCCAGCATCCAGGCTGTGCGTGCGCCTTGACCCCCGTCCGCGAAGAACTTGACATGCCCCACGCGTAGGGTATCATCGCCAAAGCCTGTGCGCAGACCTAAAGCGATGGCCTGGTCCAGACGCTCGCCGGGAAGCAGCATCCACATCCGCAGGGCTAACTCGCCAGCGGCTTGCAGATGTTGGTAAGCGCGGAAAGCCAACGAGCCATCCGCGCCGCCCATGATGCGGTAGTCGTGGACGCCGGTCAAACCCAAGCGGTGTAATTCGGTGAACCCATCGCGTATGGCCGCAACCGTCTCAGCCTGTGTGGGTGGTGGCACGACCACCCGCACAAGATTGATGGCTAATTCTCTCAGCACGCCGGTGGGTTGCCCAGTTGCATCCCGGTCAATCACCCCCTGGGGCGGATCCGGTGTCTCAGCGCTGATATTTGCCTCTTGCAGGGCAAGTGAATTGGCTACGGCCAGGTGCATGTCACTGCGCCAGAGGATGGCAGGGTTGGCGGGGGTCAGGCTATCCAAATCGGCGCGGGTGATCAGGCGCGGGTCGAGCCAGCGCGTCTCGTTCCAGCCATGGCCGAGGATCCAACCGCCGGATGGGGTATTCCTGGCTGCCCTGGTGACATGCGCGCACACATCCACCAGCGAAGCTGTGTCGGCAAGTTTCAACCGCCGCCGGTTGAGCGCCCAGTCATAGTAGTGAAAATGGGAGTCCATCAGGCCTGGCAAAACCCGACGACCACCCAAGTCAATCTGCCGGGTATGGGAGCCGGCCAGAGTGCGCACCTCGGAGTCGCTGCCCAAAGCCAGGATACGACTGCCGCGCATCGCGACGGCTGTGACTCGGGGGAAGCTGGGATTTTGAGAATGGATCTTGCCATTGTAAAGGATTAGGTTGGGCACGTCACACCCAAAACGCTTTCTCCAGATCAGTAAATTCTTCGACTGGCCCTTCGAACTTGTTGCGGCCCAACTCCAATACATAGACGTAATCGGCAATCTTCAATGCCTGGCGGATCTCCTGATCCACCAGGACCAGTGTGATGCCTTCATTATCCCTCAGCCCGGCCAACATGCGATACACCTCTTCGGTCAACATCTTCGCCAGTCCAGCGGTCGGCTCATCCACCAGGATCACCTTGGGTTCAGTCATAAGGGTGCGGCCCAGTTCCACCATGCGCTGCTGCCCACCGGATAGTGTGCCGGCCCTGGATTTTCGGCGCTCCTTCAGCACTGGGAATCGCTCATAGTTCTCTTCGATTTTGCGCCTTATTCGCGCCTGGTCATTCCGGAACGTCCACGCGCCGAGTTCCAGGTTCTCCTCCACACTCATCCAGGAGAAGATGCTAGGCTGTTGCGTAATATACGAGAGACCCATGCGGATGCGTTCGTGAGTCGGGATACCGGTCAGGTTCTGGCTCTCCAGCGTCACTTCACCTGAGGCTGGGGGTAGGAAGCCATATATAGCCTTGAGCAGCGTGGATTTCCCCACACCGTTAGCGCCGAGCACTGCGGTGATCTTGGCCTTGCGGGCGACCAGGTTGACGCCCTGCAGAATGTGCAGGTCCTTGTAGTATCCGACGTACATGTCACGCACTTCGAGCATGGCGGGAGATACTCCATTACGCTCACTTGCCGTGGCCATCGTGTTCCTCCTCGCCAGATGGAGTCTCTGTCTCCTCTTCCCGTCCTAAGTATGCCTCGATCACAGCCGGATCCTCGCGCACCTGCTCGGGCGGACCATCGGCGATCAATTGACCCCAATTAAGCACCAGCAGGCGCTGGCTCAGGCTGAAAATGGTTTCCATCTCGTGGCTGATAATGATAAAGGCTTTGCCTTCAGCGTGAACCGTGGTGATGAACTGGCAAATCGTCTCGCGCAGTTTGGGATGGACGCCGGCGAAAGGCTCGTCGAGGATGATCAATTGGGGGTCGAGCATCAGCACGCGGCCCAGTTCGAGTAGTTTCTGCTGTCCGCCCGACAGGCTGCGCGCATATTCGTTTGCCAGATGCTCGATAGTCAAGAACGACAGCACTTCCATCGCCCGCTGGTGAAAATCACGCTGGCGCGCCGTCGGGTGCAAGGCCATGGCGGGCACCAGCATGTTTTCGAGCACGGTCATGCGTCGAAAGGCGCGTGTAACCTGAAAGGTGCGACCAATGCCGCGCCGGGCGATTTCGTAAGGTGGCAGGCCGTCAACCCGCTGACCGTCGAACCACACCTGGCCGCGACTGGGCTTGTGGACACCGTCTAGAACGTTGGTCAGTGTCGTCTTGCCTGCCCCGTTGGGGCCGATCAGCCCGATCAACTCGTTGCCGCGCAAACTGAAGGTGACGCCGTTCAGCGCTTGTATGCCGTCGAAACTCTTATAAACATCCCGCACGTCAAGGTGGATCATTTTGCCCTCCCTTGTTCATCCGCTTGGCGACCGTCACCCGGCGCGCCCGCCGTAGAAACAGCCGGTCAACGATGGGATAGATCAGGCCATTCTGGGCGAAACGTAAGGTGAACACCAACACCAGACCAAAGGCGGCAAAGCGCCAGGCACCGAACTCAATGTGTAATCCTAGGATATTGATCTCACGCAACAGTTCCAAAACGAGACGGCTGACAATAGCCCCGATAGCGGCCCCAAACAGACTCTCCATGCCTCCGATGACTACCATGGAGACGATCAGGCACATCTGCAACAGTTCCATTGTGTTTGGGGTGATAATACCTACTTGATGATAGAAGACCCCCCCGGCCAGTCCGACGATCATGCTGGTGATCACAAAGATCAAGACCTTGTAGCGAACCACGTTCACACCCATTGCACCCGCCGCTTCTTCGTCCTCGCGCATGGCGCGGATAAACAGGCCAAAACGCGAGTTGGTCAGCCAGTACATGAATGCCAGCGTGCCCAACAACAGAGCGAGGGTGATGTAATACTCGGCGCGGGCGGTGATGCCTGCATACAACGGGGCCAGCTCCAGTCCATTGCTGCCTTCCGTGTATTTAAACTCAGTGAGCAGGGTAATCCGCAGGATCTCCGAGAAGGCGATGGTGAACAGCGCCAGGTAGGCGCCGCGCAGGCGCAGGCACAGCAAACCGATTACCAGGCCGACGACCCCTGCCAGCAGCGTGCCGAGCAGGATGCCGGTCAGCGGGCTTGTTCCCAGGTCCCGGCCGAGTAACCCGCTGGTATATGCACCGAGAGCCATCAAAGCCATGTGGGCGAAAGAGAACTGTCCAGCCGATCCGGCCAGCAGCGACCAACTGGCAGCCAGGATGGCGTAGAAGAAGGCACCAGTGATGACAGCCATTTGATACGGGTACCGGTTCAGGTAAATTGGAGCAAGGAACAGCAGTGCGATCAATGCTCCTATTGCAGCCCATAGGCGATAGTTACGAAGAATCATGTATCCCTCCCAAACAACCCCCTGGGCCGCAGGAGCAGCATGACAGCGAAAATGATCAATCCGAAGGCCGTCTTGTAGGCAGCGCCTTTGCTCGGATCAGGATAACAGCCCGCGCCCAGCGCCTCGACCAAGCCAATGATCAACCCGCCCAGAAAGGCGCCAGGAACAGAACCCATGCCTCCGAGAACGATGATGACGAAGGAGCGCACCGCTGCGGGTCCCCCCACCCAAGGTACCCAGGTGAAGACAGGAATCAAGGCCGCACCGGCCATGCCAGCCAGCATTGTGCCAATGCCGAAAGAAAGGGTGTTCATCGTCAGTGGGTTGATTCCAACCACAGCCGCGGCTTGCTTATCCATGCTCACCGCTCGCAACGCCTTGCCCAGCCAAGTACGGTAGAGGAGGTACAGCAGGGCTAAGGTCAACAGAATGCCGACGGCGCCTGCCACCAGACGGTTGGGAAGCAGCGCTAATGGCCCAAGGGTCAAGACACTTGCCTGTGTGAAGGCTGGCGATTTCTGGGAAAACGGGCCGACGGCAGCCAACACGGTATATTCCAGGAAGAAACCGAGCCCAAAGGTGATCAGGATCGCGTACTCCCCCGCCCGTTCGATTCGCCCCTGGTGCATTGGGCGCAGGAACAGGCGCTCGAAGGCGAAACCGATTAGCATGGTTGCCAGTCCGGCTACCGGAATGCCGACAATGGGATTGACAGGGACAAACAATTGCAAGAAGTAGTAAGAAACATAACCCCCCAGCATGTAGAACTGTCCATGCGAAAATGAGACGACGCCCTGTACTGAATAGATAAGCGTCAGGCCAATGGCGATCAAGGCGTAGATGAAGCCGATGGTCAGTCCGTTGGCTATCTGGTTAGACACGTAACCGATATTCGTGACGCATAGATTATCGGGATTCAGGAAGGCAAACAGGGCATACAATTCGATTGCCGCCAGCACACCTGTGCCACCGCTCCAATACCAATGCCGCAGATTGGGAGTGAAGCACCACAGCGGAACGAGCAACAGGGGTCCCAGCGTGAGACCCGCCATACCGCCTACAAACCGGGCCGGTGCGTCTTCTAGCCCCTTTCGGCGATAGAGGCGAGGCAGAACCCAAGCACCAAGTGCAGCCCAGGCTGGCCCGGCGCACAACAACCAGATAACGACGACAGGATGTATCTGCATAATACAGTCCTTGGGTAGATTGCCTGTCAGGTTTTGGAATGTGAGGCGTGAAGCACAGTATTTACACCTCACGCCTCACATTTCACGCTTTACAAATCAGACTCTACGGCTTTGTTCCATAGGGAATATATGATGTGCCGTGGGTCTGGTGGGCTGGCGGCCAGATGACAGCCGCGTCTTGCCATGCCTGGTTGGGCTCGAAGTACTGTATAAAGAGGATGGCCGGATCGGGCCACTGGTGCCACATATAGGCGGGTACACTGCCATCAGCCGGGAGCGGATTCTTGCTGGTGTACTTGAACCAGTAACGTCCCTGAGCCAGAACGATGTCGGTTTCCTCCAACGCGGCAATGACAGCCTTGGACTCTGTCGTGCCAGCCCGCTTGATAGCGTCGGCTATAATCCAGACAGAATCGTAGGCCTCCAGCGCGTCGCTCGCCGGTTCAGTGTTGAACGCTTTCCTGTACTCCTCGGCTACGTGCCGGGTTATGTCGTTGTACAGGCTGGGCGGTAAACCGATGTATGCGAACACGTAGTAGTTCCCATTGGGCACACTCTGCCAGAACTCGGGAGCCATGGCGTCCGTGCTGGCCGCGCCGATCGTCTTTTCTGAAGGCGCGATGCCCAGGTCAACCATCTGCTGTTCAAGGTTGTAACTGGCTTGGCCGGTTATCGCCACGCGGATGACATCCGGGGCGGTGGCCATGGCTTGGATGCGGGCGAGTATAGGTTGAAAGTCTGTAGTGTTCGGTTCTACGAAGATCGTATCGAGGATAGTGATGCCGAGTTCTTCATGGAACGTCTTGTCTGACGCGGCTTGCCCGATGCCATAGTCAGTGTTCTCGGCAATAAGCACCATGCTTTTGGCGCCCACTGCAGACAGCCATTCGGCTGAAGCGCGGCTGTTCATGGTCGAGGCCGGGGCAATGCGGAAGACTTCTGGATAGCCGGTCTCGGTGATCTTGTCCGACCAGGTTTCTGCGAACACAATCGGAATGCCATACTTATGGGCCACCTCGAGCTCAGCCAGACCCACGGCGCTGTGGGCCTCGCCGACGATGGCCACGACCTTTTCATTGTTTATCAAACGCTCAGCGACGGCCGCGCCGCGTTCCGGCAGCCCCTCGGTGTCAGCGAAGATCAACTCGACCTGCTTGCCCAAGATGCCACCCTGCGCGTTGATGTCCTTCACCGCCAGGTTCATGGTGTACTGCATGGCAATACCACCGATTACATAGCCTGGAGCGGAAAGCGGCCCGACACCACCGATGCGGATGGTTTCTGCTTCCGCAGCCGGCTGAGGCGTTGCCGTGATGACGACTGGCACTTCCTTCGTGACCTCGACCGTTTTGGTCACAACCTGAGGCTGGCACGCTGTCAAAACCAGGACGAGTATGGCCAGTATAGGGAAAACGAAACGTGACTTGCGTAACATGGTTCTTCTCCTTTCGCTTTTTGATTATTTTATTGTCATAGTTATGTGGGATTTGAATATCTACGTGAATTATCTTATATACGCCCTCCTTTCATTGGTTGCTGGAAAATTCGCCCTCCTGATGTTGGAATAGATAATCGCCAGCGAGAGTTCTTTGAACCGTTTCTCCTGATCGTGAGAAATGGCCAAGGGTTCAGGTATGGCTGGTCTACTCGAGAAGGTTTATCCATTTTTAGAATTATGCTGCGCCTCACCCATTCGTATCTTCTTTCGTCAGCTATGGGCTAGCGCCTAATGCAGATGAAATCTTCCAAGCGGTATCCACTACTTTCGGGGCCAGATTCGCCTCCAACTCCTGACGTGAGATGCGAGAACCAGGAACGGAGATGTTGATTGCCGCTACGATCTTTCCCCCGTAACCTCTTATCGGTGCTGCCACGGAGCGTAACCCGACTGCTAACTCTTCATCGTTAAGGGCATATCCTTGTTGCCGTATCTTATCCAATTCCGACATTAGATCATCCAAACAGGTAATGGTATTTGGGCCCATCTTTGGATACGGGCCTTCACCTAACAGGTCGAAGAGTTCTTTTTGGGAGAGGTCAATAAGTAGAGATTTTCCCATAGAGGTGCAATGGACCGATAAACGAGAACCTCGATACAAATTGACACTGATGATCCGCTGAGTGATATTTCGCGCGACATAAATGATATCCGCGCCATCGCGGATCGTCATGTTCGTTGTTTCGCCAGTTGCATCAGATAATGATTTCAGATACGGCTGTGCAATTTGAGCCAATTCCAAGCTGTTCAAAGCTGTGAAACCCAATTGAAGTACTTTCAAACCAGGGCGGTAGTAGTGGGTCACAGGGTCGCGTTCGAGATATCCCAGTAATTCCAATGTAGATACCATCCGGAAAGCTGTGCTTTTGGTGAGCTGGGTAGCTGTTACGATCTCGGTCAGATTTAAGGATGGCCTTTCAGTCGTGAAAAGCGCCAGGATTTCCAATCCGCATGCCAGGGCGACAATTTTGTAGCGAGAAGTGGACATACTGACTTGGGGTTAGTTTTATCTATCGAAACCTTGTTTCTATGGATGAAATGATTCTAACATAATTGGGTTGCACTTGTCAAGACCCTCGATTGCTAATGTTAGCGCAAAGTAGTAGAGTCCGCTTTAACCAAAGTTAAAATGTCCCCTTCGGAGGACAAGAAAGTGGACAAACTACTGACCAT
>CAZTZE010000014.1:0-76109 GCA_964618215.1 uncultured Chloroflexus sp. | reverse complement strand
CTGTCCACAAAGCCGAAGCCGGTCAGTTGGTAGATGATACTGGCCGCCAACAGGACAAACGACATGTAGACGCAAACCAGCGTGCAGTTGGCATCCGCCAGGATGGGAGCGGAATCCAGGGCGCGGCCCACTTTACGTTTGGCGGCGACCAGCGCCCACATGCTAGCAATTGAAATGAGAGCGATGATGATGCCCGGCAGGGTGGTCTCCGGTTTGTGTTTCATCAGGATGTTGGCAATGGCTGTCGCAAACAGGCCGGCGGCGAGCAAATAAAAACTCGTCCCGGTGATGCGCAGCGCGGTGCGCTCGAAATCGGAACGCGGCATCCCCGGGTTGCGCTGGATGCGCAGGATCATGGCGATGATACCCACGCCCGACAGCACCTCGATGAAACTGTCAATGCCAAAGCCGAACAGGGTCAGGGTTTCATCCTGCACGCCAAAGAAGACGGAAACCAGCCCCTCGAGCAGGTTATAAGCGACGGTGAAGTAGCCCAGGTAGAGGGCAACCTTGAAATAGCGTTCAATCCTGAGCGTGTGTGAATGGGTTGTCATTATTTATCATTTCTTAGATCAGCAGTTCCTTGAGCGCGGCAAGCAGCAAGGTGACGTTCTCGCGGTTGCTTGAGAAGCCCATCAACCCAATCCGCCAGACTTTGCCCTTGAGCGCGCCGAAGCCGCCCGCGATTTCGATATTGTAATCGTTCAAGAGATGAGAACGGATGGCGGCCTCATCAATGCCTTCAGGCAGGCGCGGCGTGGTCAGCACCGGCAGGCGGTATTCGAGCGGGATAAGGGGCGGCAGGCCAAGTTCTTCCAATCCCTGCCACAGACGTTCGGCGTTGGCGCGGTGACGGGCGAAGCGCGCTTCCAGGCCCTCCTCCGCCACCATGCGCAGGGCTTCGTGCAGGGCGAAGTGCAGGCTGGCGGAGGCGGTGTGATGATAAGCGTGCGCCCCACCCCAGTAGCCGGCATATAGTTTCAGGTCGAGATAGAAGCTGCTGACCGGCTTCTTGCGTACCTCGATGATCTCCCGCGCCCGCGAGTTTATCGTGATTGGCGCCAGTCCCGAAGGCGCGCCGAGGCACTTTTGGCTGGCGGAATAGGCAACATCAATATCCCATTCGTCAATCGCGACTGGCACGCCGCCCAACGAGGTGACCGTATCCAGCAGGAGCAGCGCGCCGTATTTATGCGCCGCGGCAGCGATTTCGGGAATGTTCAATTGCAGTGCGCCGGTGGAGGTTTCGGCGTGGACGATGGCGAAGACTTTGTATTTCTTGCCTTTCAGCGCGGCCTGGATCTCCTCGAGGGTGAAGATCTCTCCCCACGGACATTGGATGCGATCCACCTCCGCGCCGAGCCGTGCAGCGATATCGGCCAGTCGTTCGCCGAAGTAACCGTGGATGGCGACAAGAGCGGCATCCCCCGGCTCGATCAGGTTGGCCAGCGCTGCCTCCATGCCTGACGTGCCGGTGCCAGAGAGGGCGAATGTCCACTCATTCTCGGTCTGAAAAACATAACGCAAGAGTTCCTGCTCTTCGGCATAAAGTTTGAGCAGATAAGGATCCAGGTGTCCAATGGATGGAGCGGCCATCGCTCGCAGGACACGCGGGGAGGCCATGCTTGGGCCAGGGCCAAGCAGTGTACGGGCAGGGGAATTGAAATTGGGAAAATTGGGTCTGCTCATAATCACCTCGGGCAACAGGTTGACGAAATTATAGCTCACATTCCTGAGACCGATTTTGGATTACAATCACGGTGTGGGAAAATTACCGGTCTTTTTCCTTTGCCTGACGTTCATTGCCGCCTGCGGCCCCTCTGCTGAACAAATCGCGACAGTGACCGCCAGCGCCGACACAGCAACAGCCGCCGCCTGGAGCAAAACGCCGACGCCTACGGCCACGCCGACCGAAACGCCCACCGCGACGATCACGCTGACGCCCACCGAGACCCCCACGCCAACCAGCACGCCTTCTCCCAGCATCACCCCATCCCCAACCTTCGCGTTTCCATCCGTCACGGTCAATAAGCAAGCCCATTGCCGTTACGGGCCGGCGCAACCCTTTCTTCATGCTGCCGACCTTTACCCTGGCGATACTGGCACAGTACGCGGGCGTTATCTCAACAGCAACTGGTTGTTGATCAAGTTCGATAAGCTATCATATTTCTGCTGGGTGGCTCCATCCGTGATAGATATTCAGGGCGATATCAAGATGATCAAATTTGCCGATCCGCTTCTGCCTGGGCCGAGCGTCCTCTACGGCCCGCCGCAGCGTGTGACGGCCACCCGCCAGGGCGACCAAGTCAGCGTGACATGGAGCCTGGTGGACATGACCCTGGACGACGACCGGGGTTATATGCTAGACGTGTGGGTCTGCCAGAATGGCGGATTTCTCTGGTGGCCGGTTGCCTTGAGCGATAAATATCAGACGAGCTATACATTCACCGACCAGGCCGGCTGTTCAGGAACTTCCGGCGGAAAACTGGCCGCTGTCGAGAAGCACGGCTATACCACGTGGGTAACTATTCCCTGGCCGCCGCCGTAGCCTACCCAGATTGCTTCCCGGCTATAACAAGACTTCCGAAGTCTTCGCGAAGCACCCCGTAGGGCAAAGACTTCGGAAGTCTTGTTTGTTACTTATCCTCCGCCACACTCTTCCCGCTATACTTCAAGGCCACATGCGCCGCCGCCAATCTCGCAATCGGGACGCGGAATGGCGAGCAACTGACATAGTTGTTGCCGATGATGTGGCACCACTCGATGGATTCAGGGTCGCCGCCATGCTCGCCGCAGATACCCACCTCGAGGTCGGGGCGGGTGCGGCGGCCTTCGTCCACTGCCATTTGCATCAGGCGCCCCACTCCCTCGCGGTCGAGCGTCTGGAAGGGATTCTTGGGCAGGATGCCCTGCTCCACATAAGTGACCAGGAAGTTGCGCTCGGCGTCATCCCGGCTGTAGCCGAAGGTCATTTGCGTCAGGTCGTTGGTACCAAAGGAGAAGAACTCGGCCAGTTTGGCGATCTCGGCGGCGGTGACGCAGGCGCGCGGGATTTCGATCATAGTGCCAAATTTATACTCGAACTTGACGCCCTTTTCTGCCGTCACGGTCGCGGCGATGCGCTCGAGGCGCGGCTGGATCCATTCCAGTTCTTTGACTGTTCCAGTCAAGGGGATCATCACTTCCGGCTTGACGACGATGCCGCGCTGGGTGCAATCTGCTGAGGCTTCGAAGATGGCGCGTACCTGCATCTCGACAATCTCAGGCATGACGATGCTCAGGCGCACGCCGCGCAAACCCATCATCGGGTTGGATTCGTGCATGGACTTGATGTCGGCCAGCATGGCTTCCTTTTCAGTCAATCCACCGCTCTCACCCTTGACCCGCATCGTAATGACCTCTTCGAGCAGTTTCTCCTCGTCGGGCATGAACTCGTGCAGCGGAGGGTCAATCAGGCGGATGATGACCGGATATCCGTCCATCGCCTCGAACAGGCCGTCGAAGTCCTTGCGCTGGAAGGGCAGCAGTTCGTCCAACGCGGCGGTGCGCTCTGCGGAGGTATCCGCCAGGATCATGCGCTGGACGATGGGCAGGCGCTCCGGCTCGAAGAACATATGCTCGGTGCGGCACAGGCCGATGCCGACCGCGCCGTAGGAGCGGGCGCGGCGGGCGTCTTTGGGGTAATCCGCATTCGCCCAGACCTGCAGGCCGCGACTCTTGCGGCCATCCGGCAGCGCGCGGATCCCTTCGCGGGCGGCGATCTCGTCCCCCCAACCCAGCAGGATGAGCAGATCGGTCTGTTCTTCGAGCGTGGGCGCGACCATCGGCATCTTGCCGATGAACACCTGCCCAGTTGTGCCATCCACCGATATCCACTCACCTTCTTTGACGAGCTTGCCATCCACTTCCATTATCCGCTTTTCGAGGTCCAGTTTGATGGCGGCCGCGCCGACCACGCACGGGATGCCGAACTGGCGCGCGACGACTGCCGCATGGGAGGTCGCGCCGCCTTCGCTGGTCAGCACACCTTTGGAAGCGATCATGCCATGCACGTCGTCCGGCTTGGTGAATGGGCGCACCATGATGACATCCTGCTTGCCTTCCTTGGCCATCTTCTCGGCGGTGTCGGCATCGAAATAGACCTGGCCGACCGCCGCGCCGGGCGAGGCATTGACGCCTTTGGCGAAGAACGCACCGGACTTTTCGGCCGCTTTCATCGCTTTTTCATCGAACTGCGGGTGCAGGAGCGCGTCCACCTGCTCCGGCGTGACGCGCAGCACGGCCTCTTCCTTCGCAATCAGGTCTTCATTTGCCATATCCACCGCGATCTTGACCGCGGCTTTGGCGGTGCGCTTGCCGTTGCGCGTTTGGAGCATCCATAGTTTGCCGCGCTCGATGGTGAACTCGACATCCTGCATTTCCGTGTAATGCTTTTCCAGTTTGCCGGTGATGTCCATGAACTGATTGTAGACTGCGGGCATTTCATTGACCAGCTCCGCGATTGGGTTGGCGTTGCGGATACCGGCCACCACGTCTTCGCCCTGCGCATTGAGCAGGTAATCGCCCATCATCTTTTTATCACCGGTCGAGGGGTTGCGGGTGAAGGCCACGCCGGTGCCCGAGTCATCGCCCATGTTACCGAAGACCATGGTCTGGATGTTGACCGCGGTGCCCAGGTCGTCGGGGATGTTCGTTGCGCGGCGGTAGTCTACAGCCCGCTTGCCGTTCCAGGATTTGAAGACTGCCTCGGTCGCCAATTCCAATTGCTTGAGCGGGTCCTGCGGGAAGTTGAAGCCCTTATGCTTCTGGATGACTCCCTTGAAGGTAGCCACCATTGCCTTCCAGTCCTCGGCAGCCATTTCGGTGTCGAGCTTGTAGCCCTTGTTTTCTTTGTATTCTTTCAGGGCTTCTTCGAATGGTTCATCGGGAATGCCCAACACGACCGAGCCGAACATCTCCACCAGCCGCCGGTACGAGTCGTAGACGAAGCGCGGGTTGCCGGTCAGCTTGATCATCCCTTCGGCAGTGGCATCCGTCAGGCCGATGTTCAGGACGGTGTCCATCATGCCGGGCATCGAGAACTTGGCCCCGGAGCGGCACGAGACCAGCAACGGATTCGCCGCGTCGCCGAACTTTTTTCTGGTCTTTTTCTCGACCTCTAGCAGCGCGGCCAGTTCCTGCTCCCACATCCCTGCCGGGAATTTACCCGCCGCCGAATAGGCATTGCAGGCCTCGGTCGTGACGATGAATCCGGGCGGGACCGGGACGCCGCTCCGCGTCATGTCAGCCAATCCGGAGCCTTTGCCGCCCAGCAGGGCGCGCACGTTATCCCAAGAACCGGCGTATCTTTCCGCCGCAGCGACTTCGTCAAAAAGATAAACCCATTTCTTTGCCATTCTTTGGTCTCCTTAAATGATAAAAAACTATTGCTATTATGCGTGACATCAGGCGCAAGTTTACCACACCGCGCCCTGCCCAGATGCCACATTGCTGACGGTTCACTGGGGATTGCCGGGTTGCGGCGGTAAATGTAGGACAAATTGCCAATTTGTCCTACGCCTTACCGTGATGCGGTGGCAGATGTGCTGCCGAGTACCAAGTAGGCCTTCGGCGCAAAAAACCGATTTCTGGGGATCCCGGTTTGTGGTAGTCCCCCTGTTGAGTGCAGTCGCAGGATCATGGATTTGAACCGCGAAGATACGAAACCGCGAAGACTTTTTTAGGTTTTTCTTGGCGTTCTTCGCGTCTTCGCGGTTAACTTTCGCGCATTTTCGATAACCACACCGGAAAGGGAGACTATCCAGGTTTGTAAAGCGTTTGATAAGTCCAGCTTTCGTCTTATGAAGGATAATATAGTTAAACCTCCAGTGGAGAAAAAAATGCCGCTAAAAGTCCTTGCAATTGATGACGACCCCGCGATGACCGAATTACTTACTCTGTTATTGAAAACGCGGGGATTTGAAGTATTCACAGCCAACACAGGCGAAGATGGCATAAGAATGATACGCGCGATAATGCCCGACGTGGTGATCCTTGACCTGATGATGCCCAGCGTGGATGGCTGGCAAGTATGCGCCCAGGTGCGCGAATTCAGCAACACACCGATCCTGATCCTCTCGGCTCTCGATAGTCCAGGCATGGTTGCCAGCGCCCTGGATGCCGGCGCGGACGATTACCTGATCAAGCCTGTCCCCAGCAGCGTGCTGATCGCACACCTGAATAACCTGACGCGCCGCGCCGGGATGGAAAAAACCAAATTAGAGCTTCTGACCAAGCCGCTGGCGGCATAGCGCGTGTCCTTCCATTATTGCATTAACGGCAGATATTCAAGGGCTTCGAGAAGACCATCTCTGCCATGCTATGTCCGTTCTTTTGTAACTGTTCAGCCAGACTGTCATTCTGAGCCGCTGGTGTTCTTCCAGTGGCGAAGAATCTCCTCCGACTGGTCTTGAGACCCTTCGGTCGCACAAAACGCTCCCTCAGGGTGACAGGCCTGAGCAGTTATGTTCCTTTTTTCAAGGGTGAACGGGTAAAATTAACCCAACCTGGAGTTTGGCTATGCAAACCTGTTCTCGCTGTAACGCGTCTTCACCTGATAATGCCCTGAATTGTACTCACTGTAGCGCCGATTTGGGGGAATTTTCCGCTACGGTTGCCGCCCTCAAGAATTTCCGCGCCAACCCGCGCGTCAAAGCTGTGCGCCTGACCGTCGCGGCGGATGCCTGCCCGGTTTGCTATGAAGCGCTTAAGACCTATCCAAAGGATAAGGCGCCGCGCTTGCCGCTGGCAGGTTGCTCCCATGAACATGGCTGCCGTTGCTTTTATGAGCCGGTATTGGAAGAGACGGCGATTGTGGGGAAAGTGGTGAAATAAATAAAACAAGAGACCCGGTTTGCAGGCTGGGTCTCTGGCTGATATTATCGTTTTCAGCACTTCCAATTCACTTTGACTTTCTGCTTGCTACCGAGGCGGGTGTAGTATTGCACTAACCCGTTGGCACAGCCAAACTCGTAGATGCGGCGGGTGATGTCCACATCGGCTTTGCAGTATTCGACCAGCGGGTCCAGTTTGCCCTCGCGCCACCACTGCACGGCCTGGATGCCGCTGGCAGTCTTGGTGTCGCCCAGGGTGGCGCGTGCCACCGAGTCCAGGCTGACGCGGAAACTGAGCGACCGGAACAGGTCGGCCATGATGTCGAGCGTGGGCAGGAATTGCAGGCGCTCGTCCGGGACGTAGGGACGCAGCACTTCGTAATCGAAGCCTTTGACGTTGAACCCAACCACGCGCCCGGCGGACTTCAACTCGGCCACCAGCGCCGGGACATCCTTCTCCCAGTACACGGCGTAATCGTTGCGCACCGAGGACCAGGTCACCGCGCAGGAGACTCTGAGCGCCCCGATGTTGTTCCTCCCGCCGACATCTTCAAAAAGATTCTGGGTTTCGAGGTCGAAGAAAACCAGTTTCATGCGTCTTCTTTGCTTTCTGAAGGGTCTGCGCCTTCGCCAGGTTCAATCCGTTCTCTGGCAAAGTCCAGGGCTTCCAGGCGAGTAGTGACCTTCCCTGTCGCCTGGGCCTCGCGAACAGCCTCCAATAGTTGACCGATGACCGCTCCGGGGTGGAGATCCAATTCCTTCATCAAATCGTTGCCATTCAATAATGCGGGTGGGGCGATGCTTTCCTTTCGCTTCTCCCACCAGTTTTCCAGGAAAAGACGGACTACATCCAGGCAGGCCGCCCACGTTTCCTGGGGCAGGGTCTGCTCGTAGGTGGCGCGCAGGTCGGCCAGCGCCAGGAGGCACACATCCACACCCGCTTCTCCGCTATCCCGGAAAAAGCGATAGATTGCGCGCCGTGAGGGACTTTTTTGCTCTTTGACCAGCCGGTTGGTATGGTAATGGATGCGCATGTGATTGCGGACGATGGTTTTCAGGCGGGCCATCTCGTCGCTGGAAAGCTGGAGGGCGCGCCCGCGCGCGGCTGCCATCTCTGCGCTTTCCTCGTCGTGACCCCAGAAGCGCAAACGGCCATCATCATCCGTAGACTTCGTCAGCGGCTTGGCGGCATCGTGATACAGCGCGGCGAGAAAGAGCAGTCCGCGCAGCGAACGGTTTATATTGAGTGGGGAGGCGAAATGTTCTGCTATATGCTGGCGGTAACGACCGATGCGCAGCACCAGCAGGCCATTGAACAGGTCGGAGGCCGTATCCGGGTTGTAATTTGGCGCCAGCGCGGCGAGGATCGTTTCCAGGTGAGTCAAAACGCTCAGGCTGTGCGCCCAGACATCACTGACATGCGGCGACGGCTGTGCGACTCCTTTCAACGCGGGCAGTTCAGGCAGGACAAACACCAGTGCGCCGAGCAAATCCAACGCCCGCAGCGAGGTTGCCGGCTGTGGCCCTTCGAGGATGCGGAAGAGTTCGTCCCGCAGCCGCTCGGGGGAGACGTTTGGCAATAATTTCACGGCCTGTTTCATGAATTGCCGGGTCTCAGGCAAGATGCTAAAACCAAATGCAGCCGCCAGCCGGATGGCGCGCAGGATACGCAGCGGGTCATCGCTAAAGGCAGAAGGTGAGCAAACGCGCAGCCGTTTCTCGCGCAAGTCCAGCGCGCCGCCGAGCGGGTCGTAAAGAGCCAGCGTACGCACGTCCACAGCCATGGCGTTCAGGGTGAAGTCGCGGCCTCTCAGGTCGGCTTCCAGATCCGGGCCACGGAAGGCGGCGAAGTCCATCACCGTGCGCGTGCCATCCTCGGCTGTGACGATGACGCGGCCGGTATCGCGCTCTGGGTCAAGCGGGTAAAAATCGGCCTTCAGGGAATTGGCAACGCGCCGGGCTGTCTTTATAGCATCTGCGCGCAAGGCGAAGTCGAGGTCATGCGCAGCACCTACTCGGTGGGTGGCGCGACCAAGCAAGAGGTCCCGCACCGCTCCGCCGACCAGGTAAACGACTTTGTCGTCCGGCAAGGCAGCCCGGACGGAGTCGAGTAAGGGTGGAAAGGTCAACGGGATGGAAGGCGGCATAAAAAGGATTTCGGGAGACTCTTTGAAGCGGGAGCTTTGGGCGGCGCGGCGGGCTTGTTCGGGCGTCCCGCCCTGGGCGACGACCTGGCCGCGGACGCAGGCAACCCACCTTCCAGCATAAGGCGAAAGTGATTGGCCTCGGTATTCGGACGTCGGTCCTTTGTCTGGCATCGGAACGTAAAACGTAATCAGGCTGGCGGCTTGTATTTCTCCAAGTCCACGACCCCGACGAAGGGCAGGTTGCGGTAGTACTCGTCGAGATCCAAGCCATAGCCGAAGACGAATTTGTTAGGAATGACAAAGCCACAGTAATGGATGGGGATGTCCACCTCACGGCGTTCTTTCTTATCGAGCAGGGTGCAAACGCGCAAAGTCTTCGGCTGGCGCGTCGTCAGGAATTCGAGAACATAGGAAAGCGTGTGACCGCTGTCAATGATGTCTTCCACCAGCAGCACGTTTTTATCGTGGATATTGGTCTGCAGGTCGAGGGTCAGGCGGATGTCGCCTTCGGATTGGCGCGCCCCAGAGCCGTATGAGGAAATGGCCATAAAATCAATCTGGTGAGGCACGCTGATCTGGCGCATCAAATCCACCAAAAAGATCATCCCGCCACGCAAGATGCAGATCAGGAGCAGATCCTGGCCGGCGTAATCGCGGCTGATCTGCGCGCCCAGTTCAGCAACGCGATTTTGGAGGGTCTTTTCGTCAATGAGGATTTCGGCGAGATATTCTTTATAGTCTAGCATGTTTTAGTCCTGTAGGTTTTTAGTCCGGTAGTCTTGTAGTCGGGTAGTTTTGTAGTCGGGTAGTTTTGTAGTTGGCTCTTGATATGTTTCAAGGAGGGCAAGCAAACTGTCAACGAATCGGCAACGAATAAGCGAATTCCTCAGCGCGTGGGTGCTCATTCGTTTATTCGTTTAGTATTCGTTGACAGAGCTCCCTGAAATCCATATTGAGCCTTATAGTTTAGTGAGCGAGCAAAAAGACTACTTGACTCCTTGACTATCTGACTACCCAACTAACAAACTATGTAACTAACGCGGCACCTCGTGATGCGCCCGGCAGCGCGCTTCGTACATCTCCGCCGCGCCGACGATCACCACCGGGTCGTCGTAGCGCGCCGGTTTTCCGTTGACCAATCGCTGCGTGCGGCTGGCTGGTTCGCCACAGACCATACAGATGGCCTGCAACTTGTCCATCTGCTCGGCCTTGGCCATCAAGACCGGCATGGGACCGAAAGGCTCGCCGCGAAAGTCGGTATCCAGCCCGGCGACGATGACGCGCATACCACGTCTGGCCAATTCATCTACGACAGCGATGATCTCATTGTCGAAGAACTGGGCCTCGTCAATCGCGACTACCGTCGTATCCTTCTCCAACCGGTCGTTTACATCCGCAGCGCGCTCGATTGGGATGGCATCGAAGTCTGTACCGGCATGTGAGGTGACCTTTTCGACTGCGTAACGCACGTCCACAGCCGGTTTGAAAACCTGCACCTTTTGGCGCGCAATCGTGGCGCGGCGCAGACGGCGGATAAGTTCGTCCGTCTTGCCGCTGAACATGGAACCGCAGATGACTTCGACCGATCCATTGATGTGGGGCGACATAATACCTCGCTTGGACCTAACCCCCTGCCCCCCTCTGTCCCCTCATTTCTGAACTTTGAAATGGGGGGATGAAAGGGGGGTCAGGGAAGGGGGAACGGGGGATAGGCCAGAATAATAACAGGCAGATGCTTGGGCATCTGCCTGTTAAGTTTACCTGATATTCGCCGTGAAGCAAGTCCTATGCAGCAGAAGTTTCGGTCGTCTCGTTTAGTTTATAACCGAGGGCGCGCAGTTTCTTTTTAAGGTCAATCAAGGATTTGCGTCCGAAACCTTCAATCGCCAGGACGACATTTTCACCTTCAGCCAGTTTGTCCATGAACTGCCCGACCTGGGTGATGCCCGCCTTGGCCAGCGCCTCGGTGGCACGCGTACCTATCTCCAACTCAGCAATGGTGCGTTTGGGTGAAACGCGCGCATGTTGCCGTGTTTCTTGTTCTTCGACGTATGCCTGGCGCACCTGTAGTTTCTTATAAAAGCGATCCACTTGCCCTTCGATGTCAACGATGCGTTGCGCCTCGCCGCTGAAGAAGGGGTGACAATTCGAGCAGATCTCAACGCGGAGCTCTTTTTTGGTTGAACCGGTCGTCCAGGTGGCGGCGCAGGAGGCGCAGCTAACTTTGGCATCCGGGTAAAAAGTCGGATGGATACCTTCTCTCATTCTCGTTTCCTTTCGCTGGTTACTTGGTTTCGACCGGCTTCACATTGACACGCTTGCGTCCGTGGATAATGTCAATGAAGATCACGCCGTCAATCGTGGCGAACAGGGTGTCATCCTTGCCGACATCCACGTTGAGACCCGGCTTGAGGCGTGTACCGCGCTGGCGCACGATGATGTTGCCGGAACGAACAGATTCGCCGGCGTATTTCTTTACGCCCAGGCGCTGGGCATTGCTGTCACGACCGTTGCGGCTGGAGCCGCCACCTTTTTTATGAGCCATGATTTCCTCGCTTTACCTTTATGGTAGCGCAGTCGGCTACCATTACTTCTTTTCAGCTTTCTTGGTTTTAGAAGCTGTTGTGGTTTTTGTCGTCGTTTTCGCTGCTGTAGCCTTGGGAGTCTTGGCAGTTTTGCTCGCCTTCGTCTCCGCAGGGGCTTTGGAGGTCTTGGCGGCTTTGGTTGCCTTGGGGGCTTTGGCGGCTTTCTTTTTCGCCGGCGCTTCGAATGTAACTACTGGCTCCTCGGTCAGCACGGGCTGCGTGATTTCGGCCGGCTTTTCGACCTTTACCTCTCTGACCGATCCGATTTGCTCGACCTGCAGGCGGGTGTAATTCTGCCGGTGACCGGTTTTCACCCGAATGCGTTTCTTCGGGCTGTACTTGAAGATAACGACCTTCGGACCCTTTAAGTGTTCAACGACTTTCGCAAAGACATTCATGTCTTTGACGGTGGGAGTCCCAACGGTGACATCATCCTCATCCACCAGCAGGAGCACCTGATCCATCTGGATCTCCTCGCCGACTTGGAGGGGCAGGCGATCCAGTTGGATGGACTCGCCTTCGACGGCTTTGTATTGTTTGCCGCCGCTTTCAACAATGGCATACTTCATTTCATATTCTCCTGGTCTTCGCTTCGCCGCATCTCCCGCGGGTTTGGGTTTCGATCCCTGCGCCGGATTGCGGGGAAGCCGGGATTCAAGCGACCGCCCCAGCAAACTGCTGCCGGGGCAGAGGCGAACGACATTATACTGTTGAGGTATGGGCTTGTCAATGAAAAAACGAAAATCGTACAAATGTCAGCAATTCTCATTATGTCATTACGAACGCACCCGTTCGCTTCGCTCAAGGCATGCTTTGTGAAGCAATCTCCTCGTAAAAACAGGGGAATGCTCACCTGCACTTGCAGCAGGTGCAAGTGTCGACGGAAGTGCGCCGTCTCGCAATGACACGATTTATATTGAGAATTGCTGACGATATGTGATTGACAATGGCGATACTTTAGTATAATCTGATAACATCAGTAGCATTCTACTCGCGAAGGAGCATCTATGAAAATTGACAAGCTCGAACTCACCTGGGAACAGGTCCGCCATCTGCTGCTATGGTTCGCGCTCCCCCTCATCCTCGGCGCGTTGATCGCCGCGGCGCTTCCCCGGCCGGTTATCGGTGTGATCTATCTGAACGACGCCATCTACTCGTACAGCGCCCGGGATATGATCACACAGATCAACTACGCGCGTGAGCACCCAGAAATCCGGGCTGTCGTGTTGGCAATTGACAGTCCGGGCGGCACAGTGGCGGATACCGAGGCCGTCTACCTGGAACTGCTGCGCCTGCGCGCGACCAAGCCGGTGGTCACTTCCGTGGGGAGCATGTCGGCCAGCGGGGCCTATTATCTCTCAGTTGGCAGCGATTACATCTTCGCCCGGCCGACTTCAGAAGTAGGTAATGTGGGTGTCATCGGCTATCTTCCGCCTGCCCCGTTTATCTTCGAAGATATCGCCTCTACAGGCCCGTATAAGTTATGGGGTTCGCCTCGGGATACTTTTATGCGCGAGATGGAGATGATCAAGCAGAGTTTCTATCAAGCTGTCCGCCTCGGGCGCGGTGACCGGCTGCAGGTTGGGCCAGAGGTCATCCTGCGAGGTCAGATCTGGCCCGGGAGCGAGGCCTTACGCATGGGTCTGATTGATGCACTCGGCTCGGAATCCGGGGCAGTTGAAAAAGCGGCCAGCCTGGCCCGTGTCGCTAATTATCAAACTGCCGATTTGCGCGAGCTGGCCGGCATCCAGACCACGTACTCCCCGTTCTTCTTCCAGTCCCCTGAGGGCATCAGCATGCCCTACCCAAAAGAACCGGGCATCTACTTGCTCTACGTTCCACCGTTACCGGTGGGTAAATGAAGGATGCGGCGATGAACACACTTAAACGTTACCAAATCTGGATTGCCCTTGCAGTTCTCGTCTTACCCGTTCTGGCGCGGGGATTGTCGTTTTATCGGGGCATTCCCAGCCGCCCGGAAATTCAAGCGCCCGATTATGCCGCTGCAAGCTTGCCCCAGCCGCCCATCTCCACCCCCGTACCAGAAACAGCCGCCGCGCCTTCGGGCCAAGTCGTCGTCGTGGATTACAGCCATGGCAATCAGTTTGATCCGAGTGAGATCCAGGCTCTCGTCTCGTTCCTGACCGGGCGCGGGGCGCGGGTCGAATTTGACAGTGGATACCCGTACCTGTCTACGCGGCTCAAATATGCCAGCGCTTACATCGTCATCTCGCCCGGCTATAACTTCGCTGCCGAGGAGGTAACCCTGGTAGGGCAATTTATCCAGCGCGGCGGCCGTCTGATTGTCTTTACTGACCCAACGCATGGAATAATAGATTACTCCCCGTCCAGCGGAAACCCGGTCATGTTATCGGACGTCAGCGCGGCCAATTCGCTGTTGGCGCCGTTCGATATCGCTTTTGAAAACGACTATCTGTACAATCTGGTGAACAATGAAGGCAACTTCCGCAATGTTCTCTTCGCCAGGTTCAGCGCTAACGACCTGACGAAGGGGTTGAGCCAGGTTGCTTTCTATGGCGTCCACTCGGTCAGCGCCCAAAGCGGCCAGCCGCTCATCAGCGGCGATAAAAACACGCTCTCATCACAGACCGATTCAAGTGAGAATGCCGCGACGGTCCCGGGCGAGGGCCTGGCCGCGGCCGCCATGAATGCTGGCGGAAACGTTCTGGCCATCGGCGATTTCACATTTCTGCTGCCACCCTATAACCAGGTCGCGGATAACAACCTGTTCCTCGGGCGGATAGCCGATTTCGCTCTCGGCGGGACGCGCACGCACGCTTTGGCCGACTTTCCCTATCTTTTCGGCCGCCAGGCCCATCTGCTGGTCGTTGGCGATTTGCAACTGACCGCCGACTTGCTCGCCCCGCTTGCCTATCTGCAGAAGGCCCTTCGAATGTCGAACACTTCTCTTGCCATCGCGCCCGAAGCGGTGGCAGGCAGTGATACGATTGTCATCGGCTTGCTCACCCCGTCTGAAGACTTGGATCGCTTTATCGAGGCGTTAAAATTGGGATTGGACGATCCGGACTCGGTCACTGTTCCTGGTTTCGGCAAGGTCGGTCGCACCGGCATTGGCTTGATGCTCTTTAAACCCGGCGTGAATGGTAATACCCTCATCCTGCTCACCGACATCCCAGAAGATCTACCCATGCTGATCAACCAGCTGGCCGACGGTTACATGTCATCCTGCGTCATCCAAAATAACATTGGCGTGTGCGGCATTGGCTACAGCGGCAGCTCGTTTGGCACACCCACCTTCAGCGAGGAGATGTTGCCCGTGGAATTGCCGACGCCGGCGGGATAGAAAAACTTCAGCGCACACCCTGCGGTCCACATCCAAGTTGGGCAAGAATTAGCGACGCATTCTGTAATGCGCCGCTAATTTTATGTCCGATAGCTATTTTGATGCAATTCCCCATTGACAAACCACCCGCCTTCCGCTAACCTAGAGCTATGGTTGATCTGACTCAAGAACAACTCGCCATCATTGACGCCCCCCCTGAGACCAAACTTTTCCTCTCCGGCCCGGCTGGCTGCGGCAAGACAACCGTCGGTGTGGAACGCATGTTACACCTGCTCGAACAAGGCCTCTCCGCCGAGGCGATCCTCGTACTCACCCCCCAGCGGACGCTGGGCGCGCCCTACGCCGACGCCCTGCGCCAACCCAGCCTGGCCGCCGGCGGACAGGTCAGCGTGCTGACGGTCGGCGGGCTGGCGCGGCGCATGGTGGAGCTGTTCTGGCCGCTGGCCTCTGAGGCGGCCAATTTTGCCTATCCCGACCGGCCGCCGGTCTTCCTGACCCTCGAGACGGCGCAGTATTACATGGCGCATCTCGTCCGCCCGCGGCTGGATGAAGGCTATTTTGACTCGGTCACCATTGACCGCAACCGGCTCTATTCCCAGATCATTGACAACCTGAACAAATCCGCCGCCGTCGGCTTCCCCCACACCCAGATCGGCGAACGGCTGGACGCGGCCTGGTACGGCGACCCGGCCCAGCGCCGCGTCTACGCGGATGCCCAGGATTGCGCCAATCGCTTCCGAGAGTACTGTCTCGAACACAACCTGCTCGATTTTTCTCTGCAACTGGAAATCTTCGCCAAAATCCTGTGGAACGATGAAACCGTCCGTCATTATCTCACCCGCACCTACCGCCACCTGATTTACGACAACCTCGAGGAAGACATCCCGGTTGCGCACGATCTGCTCGCCGAATGGAACGCGGACTTCCGCTCCGCACTGTTCATCACCGACGAGGGCGGCGGTTACCGCAAATTCCTCGGCGCAGACCCGCAGTCGGCGGAGCGCTTCCGCGACTTGGCGGACGAACTGATAACTCTCACAGAAACCTTTGTGCAGAGCGAAGGGATTGCCGCATTGGAGAACCGGCTGGCGGGGGCGATTGCCCTCACCCCCGTCCCTCCTCCCGAAATTCGGGAGCCCCACGGGGGTGCTTCGCGAAGGGGTGCCGAAGGTGGGGTGAGGGCCCACGATTTCATCCTCGCCCGCTATTATCCCGAACTGCTGGATGCAATCGTAACTGAGATTCAACGACTACTCTCGGAAGGCCTTCATCCTTCATCCTTCATCCTTCATCCTTCCGACATCGTCATCCTTGCCCCTTATCTCTCCGACGCGCTGCGCTTTTCGCTGATGACCCGGCTGGCAAGCGCCGAAATCCCGGTCCGCTCGCACCGCCCATCCCGTTCGCTGCGCGACGAACCCGCCTCGCAAGCGCTCCTGACCCTGGCCTGCCTCGCCCACCCCGGCTGGGACATCCACCCAACGCGCTTCGACATCGCCTACGCCTTCATGCTTGCCCTGAACGCCGATTTGGTTCGGGCGCAACTGCTGGCTGAAATCGTCTACCGCCAGAAGGACCTTCGACTTTCGACCTTCGACGCGATCAAGCCGGAGATGCAGGAACGGATCACATACGTTCTCGGCAATCGTTATTCGAACCTTCGCGACTGGATGCTGGCATATCGCCAGGGCGAACTGCTGCCGCTCGATCACTTCCTGCGCAAACTGTTCGGGGAAGTGCTTTCCCAGCCCGCTTTCGGCTTTCATGGAAACTTCGACGCCGTCCGAGTCGCCGCCAGCCTGATCGAATCGGTCAGGAAATTCCGCATCGCCCTCGAACCGGCTAAAGACCTGACAGGTTTTGGCAAAACCTCTTCAAATGGAAATGATGAGGATGAAAACCTATCAGGTCTAGGAAAAGAATACATTGCCATGCTGCAGGATGGCGTCATCGCCGCACAGTATCTCGAAGCCTGGCATACTCCTGAAAGCGAAGCCGTCCTGGTCGTCCCCGCCACCACCTTCCTGATGATGAACCGCCCCGTGACGGTCCAATTCTGGCTCGACCCCGGCTCCGGCGGTTGGGCCGAGCGCCTTTTCCAGCCGCTGACTCATCCTTATGTGCTCTCGCGAAACTGGACCATGGATCGGGTCTGGAGCGACGCGGATGAAGTCCGCGCTTCGCAAGAATCCATGGCGAGGCTGGTATCGGGATTGTTGCGCCGTTGCCGCGAGCACGTGTATCTTGGATTGGCAGAATTGGGCGAGACGGGATTCGAACAGCGTGGTGAGTTGTTACGCGCGTTCCAGAAGGCGTTGGCAGGTTGGAACGTGGAAGGTTGAAAGTCCTCAAGCCCCTGACGGTCTCATTATTTGCTGTAATGGTATCGTGCCTGCAAAAAGTCTATTCGGTCCTCGCGCACAAGATACACAATGCGATGTTCCTGAGTCAACCGCCGCGACCAACAACCCTGCGCGAGATACTTCAATGGCTCAGGCTTGCCCAATCCTTCAAATGGATTACGCATAATTGCATCAATCAATTCAAAAGCGCGTAAAGCCAACTTGCGATCCGTCTCAACCCAGTAGCGCAAATCTTCGATGAATTCGGGCTGAAAAACAGCATCACGCTTTTTCTGTTTCAAGTCCCACCTCACGGCGCAATTCTTCGATGGATTGCGGTTTGCCTTGATTTTTCAATGCCCGTGCCAAAGCAGACAAAATCCGCTCAGCGTTTTGCGGCGAGCGCATGAGGTAGGCGGTCTCGGTCAGGCTGGCGAGTTCATCGGCGGAGATCATGGCAACATCTTCGCCACCGCGCCGCTGGATAACCACCACCTCGCGGTCTTTGGTCACGCGGTCAAGCAGGCTGGCAAGGTTTTCGCGGGCACTTGTGTAGGTAAATTCGATGGTCATAAGGTTTTCTCCAATTTGTACAGGAATACTGTACAACAAAGGCGGTAAAATGTCAAGGTAAGAGTAAACCCCAAAGGTTTCCTTGACCTGACCCGCGAGTCTGCTAGCAAAACCATCCCGCCAGAGGTGACGATGGTTCATGCGGAAAACCACGCAAAACCAATTAACCGCTAAGAACGCAAAGAAAAACCTTTCTAAATCTTCGCGTGCTTCGCGGTTCGAAAAATATGATGGACTTTTCACCCAGACCCTCCCAACAAGCCATCCTCCGTTACACAAGCGGCCGCCTCGGCATTGCCGCTGTGCCTGGCGCGGGGAAGACGCACATCCTCTCCGCGCTCGCGGCGCAGATCATTCATAACAACCAACTGCAGGATGGGCAGGAAGTGCTCATCGTCACGCTGGTCAATTCAGCGGTGGACAACTTCGAAGCGCGCATCAAAAAGTTTTTCGCGGAACGTCCCATTCAGGCGCTCTACAAATATCGCGTCCGCACCCTGCACGGGCTGGCGCATGACATCCTCCGCGAGAAGCCTGCCCGCGTCGGCCTCGAGGAGCGCTTCAGCATCATTGACGAGCGTGAGGCGGGCTTCATCCGCCGTGAGGCGGTCAACGCGTGGTTGGCGTCGCATTCATTGGATGATTATCTCGACGCGTCGCTCGACGATTCAAAGCGGGACTGGGTCCGTCGCCAGCAATTGCCCGATCTATTGGACTCGCTGGCGCTGGCATTTATCCGTTCATCGAAAGACCGCCTCCTGACTCCCGAAAGCCTGCGCGCCAAACTAGGCGCGTCGCCTGCCCCGCTGCCGCTCGCCGAACTCGGCTGGAGCATCTACGCGGACTATCAGCGCGCCCTCGCCTATCGCGGCGCGGTGGACTTCGACGATTTGATCCGCCTGGCGTTGACTCTGCTCGAAAACGACGAGGAATATCTGGAACGCTTGCGCTTTCGCTATCCGTTCATTCTGGAAGATGAAGCGCAGGATTCGAGTCTGTCGCAACAAAGAATACTTGGGTTGTTGAGTGGCGATGGCGGAAACTGGGTTCGCGTCGGTGACCCCAATCAAGCAATCTTTGAAACATTTACAACCGCAGATCCCGAACTATTACGTCAGTTCATAGCTGAGAACCCGAGTAAAGACATGCCCGAGTCGGGACGCTCGCAACCGTCCATTATCGCGCTCGCCAATCATCTGATTGACTGGACGTTGAACGAACATCCCGTCGCCAGTGTGCGCGGCGCGTTGGACGTGCCACACATCCAGCCTGTGCCAGAAGGCTATGAACCTGTCAACCCGCCCGACAACCCCGAAGCGATTCGCTTGATCAGCAAGAAGTATACGCCCGAAGAAGAACTGGAGGCGGTGGTCAAGTCGGTCAAGAGTCATTTGGATTCGGTTGCGGATTTGCCGCATGAAGAACAACCGACCATCGCGATCTTGGTCCCGCGTAATGCGCGCGGCATCGAAGTCATCGAAGCGCTCAAGAAACGCGGGGTTGAGACGATCGAGTTGATCTCCAGCACGTCCACCACGCGCGCCGCGGCGGGGTCGTTGAATTATCTGCTCGCGTATCTGGCAGACCCGCAATCGGCGAGTAAGTTGTCGAAGGCGTATCGGGTTTGGAGAAGAGATTGGCGCGAGGGCATGTCATTGCGAGGCGGGTCGAGTAGCGAAGCGTATCGAGACCCAACGAAGCAATCTCCTGTCGAAGGCATGTCACTGCGAGGGACGAAGCAGTCTCCTGACGATGAGGGGATTGCTTCGGGACAAAGAACGTCCCTCGCAATGACCTCGGACGAGGAGGGGGTTGCCACGTCGCGAAGTGCGCTCCTCGCAACGACATCAACCTTATTGCGTAAGATGGTTAATGTGGAAAACTTTGTAGCGCCGAGTCAAGCCGATGACTGGCTGGCAGGCTTGGGTGAGTCAGAGGCGGAGCACGTCATCCAGGAATTAAAAGATTTTCGTGTTTATCTCCAAAGATGGTTGAACGCGGTCACGCTTCCAATTGACCAGTTGGTGCTGACGCTGGCGCAGGATGTGTTCAGCGAAGCGTCGGATCTGGCGCTGGCGCATAAACTGGCGCTGGTGCTGAGACAGGCCGCCAACAGTCACGCGGATTGGCGCCTGCCTGAGTTGAGTTCGGAACTGGCGCTGATCGCCAAGAACGAGCGGCGCTTCATCGGCTTTTCGTCGGACGATTCGGGCTTTGACCCTGAGCGGCACCGCGGGGCGGCGGTGGTGACGACGTTGCACAAGGCGAAGGGGTTGGAGTGGGACAGGGTGTATTTGATGAGCGTGAACAATTACGACTTCCCGTCGCTGCAATCGTATGACCGTTATATTTCGGAGAAGTGGTTCGTGCGCGGCGGGCTGAACCTGGAAGCGGAGGCGCTGGCGCAGTTGAGCGCGCTGGAATCCAATAGCGAGTACGATTGGTACGAAGAAGGCGCAGCGACGGCGCAGTCGCGTTTGGATTACGTGAAGGAACGCCTGCGCTTGTTGTACGTGGGGATCACGCGCGCGAAGAAGGATTTGATCGTGACGTGGAATTCGGGCAGGCAGGGGGACGCGCAGATGAGTCTGGCGATGTCCGCGCTGATGGGGTGGGTGGGAAAGAAAATAACATCATATGTAAATCCCAACAATTGATATATAATTCTATTGAAACAAATAGAGAGGCTATTATGTCTTTGCGAAGCGAAATGCTTGAATTATTATATGCAATTTCCAGCGCGGCCAATCGTACATCAAATTTAGATGACTTTTTATTGGAAGTGATCAGCCAAATCGTTCCGAGTTTTCAAAGTGATGTAAGTGCTATTTATTTGTTGGTCGAGAATATAAACGATCTTCAATTTGGTAGAATGGTATTAGCTGCCCATTATGGCATTTCAGAGAACTTACTAAACACAATGCTTTACTTATCTATGACGAATGAGTTGATTAGGTCTATATTAGTACTCCAAAAACCTATTTTGATCAACGATATCAACACTGACCCGACTATTCCTGACTCGATACGGATGATTGGTGGTAAATCATTATTAGCCGCACCCCTATCGATAGAGGGGAAGATATTAGGCTTGATTATTTTGGCGCGAAAAAAAGATATTATCTATAATGACGACGAAATCGCACGTCTTAATATAGTAGCAGAAGAAATAGCAAAGTTAATACAAAGCAAACATCAGAGTCAACTAACAATCTCTCTGTTAGAGCGCCAAAGGTTGGTGCGTGACTTACACGATTCTGTTCTGCAAAATTTATATGGGCTGGTGGCTCTTGCAGAAGCAGCAAAGGCTGCAGACAAACATGGCGAGACGGATTTTAATGAAAAAGTTTTTTCTCGTATCAGTGACACAGCTAGACAAGCATTAAAGGAAATTCGACTATTCCTACATGAGTTGCAACCGGTTGATATTGAACGAAAAGGTCTTGTGACAATATTGCATGATCGTTTAGCAGTAGTGGAAGGTCGTGTAGATATTAAGGCGAGGCTGATCGCAGACGCTAATATTACTTTACCCATATCTAAAGAAGTGGGGCTATATTTTATTGCACAAGAGGCTTTAAATAATGTGCTTAGGCACGCAAACGCAAAATCGGTGACGGTACGCTTAAAGCAAAATAGATCGAATGTTGTACTTGAGATCGAGGATGATGGCTGCGGTTTCAATCCTGGGGACGAAGACAACCATGGAATGGGATTACGGAATATGCAAGAACGTGCAACTCAGATCGGGGGAAGATTAAATATTTCATCAAGGCAAGGTAAGGGGACAAAAGTATTGGTGACTGTCACCAAAGATCGACAGAATTCAGTAATTTGACTGAAACGGTGCAAGTAGATGTTTACTGTTGAAAGTGTTTGCTCTATAATAATAACTAATTGATTTGAGATAATACAAAATTCGCAACAAAAATATGTTGGAAAATATGTATTCTTGGACAGGCGTATCTACTTCATATGCAACAACCCAGTTTGGAGTTTCCTTATGAAAGACAAACTTGGATATGTAGCAGATTCAATAATACAAGCCTTAGATACTAAACCGGAATTGGTTAAGATTTACTTAATTCCAATAGTATTATTCCTACTGGACTTTTTTTTGAGAGCATTTATTGGGGCGGATTTAAGTGATGCTGGTGCTGATATGGCTTTATTGGGTGTCGCCTCATTTATAATGATAATCGCGGATGAGCACGGTAAATCTCACCACAGACCGATCGTTATGGTTGTGTTTCATATTATGTTTATGCTACCTTGGGTTTTTTGCCTCTGGTCCGTTTCCAAAACGAATCCGTTGAACACTATAAAAGTAAGTGATCAAATAATTGACACCCATTTTATCCTCAACATGCTCTCGTGGTTTGTCGGATTGACATCATTAATTCTCTCTGGTGTTTTTATTAGCCGACTTACACTAACTGATCAAATAAAACCCTCAGGTGATTGATTCGGTGAAAGGATAACTCCTATGAATCTGTTTATAGATTTTCTTGGTGCTTTTTTTGCCATTATCAGCGCAGCTGTCGCAGGATGGTTATACAGCAAAACGCTCAAAGCCAGACCAAGCGGTAAGGAAAAATCAACTAAAACATCCAATATAGATACGCATGTTCATTCAGAAAAAGTTGGA
Source organism: uncultured Chloroflexus sp. (assembly GCA_964618215.1). Taxonomy (GTDB): domain Bacteria; phylum Chloroflexota; class Anaerolineae; order Anaerolineales; family Villigracilaceae; genus CG2-30-58-95. Next base: position 53,617 of record CAZTZE010000014.1, on the reverse strand, counting down.
TCACAAAAAAAGATACGCGTACTCGTAGTTGAAGACCAAAGTGTAGTTCGTGAGGGATTGGTAGCAATTTTGTCATATACCCCAGATATTGAAGTCGTGGGTGAAGCTGCGGATGGAATACAAGCCATTGATTTGGTAAAAAAAACGAAACCAGATGTGGTTCTTCTTGATATGGTAATGCCTCATATGGATGGTTTAACCACTATTCCAAAGATAAAGGAAATAGCACCAAGCACAAACATCTTAGTACTTACGAGTTTTGCTGAAAGTGAACGTATATTTCAGGCCATAAAAACTGGTGCCATAGGTTATTTGCTTAAAGATGCCACCAGGGAACAACTTTTACAAGCTATTCGTGATGTGGCTAGTGGACAGGCCTCTCTACACCCTTCTATCGCACTTAGAGTACTCCATCAAATATCTCAACCTTCAGATACAATATATACTTCAGATCCGCTCACTCCACGTGAACTTGAAATTTTGCGTCTGATTGCACGTGGTTTAAGTAATCAAGAAATCGCGAGTGTAATATCTTTAAAGGAGCGTACTGTTGCGAAATATTTGAATGTGATTATCGATAAGCTTCACCTGGCAAATCGTACACAAGCTGCCCTTTATGCATTACGTGAAGGAATTGTTGATTCAGCCAAAGAGTAGACATTAGAAAATACGAAAAAAAGATGAGCGGGGCTGAAGCCACCTGGTTTCGACAAGCTCAACCTACCAGCTCAGAACATGGAAGCCGCTTCGGGCTGATGGTCGAGTCCGCTTGAGTGGAGTTCCATAAACCGAGGGGAGAAGGATGAAGGCGGAAGGATGAAGGATGAAAACGAGATATAATACCAAAAGTCATTGAGAGGTACCCATGAACAAAACACTCAATCAATTATCAACCAATGAGTTTGAGACTCTCGTCGAACGTGCAGTGGACAAGCGGCTCGAAGTGTGGATGACGCAGTTAATGGATGCGCTTACCAGCATTGACGAGCCTGCCAGTGAACTGCGCCTCGAATTTGCCGAGTCACTGCGAAAGGCAATCAAACAGTCTCAGGCAGGTGAAGGTATGGATTTGATGTTCTTCCGCGACGAGATTGAAGGATGAAAGCATATCAAGTCATCCTGACGCCAGAAGCGCAGTCAGATTTGAGGAATATTGCGTCAACAATACGGACACACCTACTCGATAAATTGAATTGGATTGGGGAAAACGCGGAACTCATCCAGCATCAGGCAATGCAAGGCGATGAATGGAAAGGATGTTTCAAATATCGCGTTGGCGATTATCGAATCATCTATCAAATGGAACATCTCGTAACGAAGTTGATTGTGTTGAAAGTGGGCCATCGGCGCGAGGTGTGTAAGTGAAAGACCATTACGACTTCTCGGTGGCAGAGCGCGGCAAGTTTTATCGCGCAGATGCTGAGTTTCATTTCCCCGTTTATTTGGAATCAGATGTCAACGAATTCTTGACACGGCTGGCTGAACAGAAGAAAGTTGCCGTGGATGAATTGGTCAATGAGTTATTACGGGCGGATATGAACATTATCCAAAGCGCGGGGAGTTAGAAGAACTTGAGAAGATGAACTCGGAGACGAAAGTCTCCGAGTTCTTGATTCTTACGCGGGCATGTAAGCGGTCACTTCCCCTTGCCTGTGACGTTGGCGGGCGTCATTGACAGTTTTTTCGAGACATTTGGTGGTGTCCTGTCCATGCCGCATTGGTCACAGACGGTGGCAGGCACACTCCGCAAAACAACTACACCGAAGCCAAGGCCAACGGTAAAGGTGGTCGCGCCTTGCGTTTTTGTCCCGCCGCAAATGGGGCAAAGGTTTTTGGACAGGCGAATTTTGCTGGCGTCGAATGTTTCGGCCGCATTTTGATTTTACCAGATGGTGAGGGAGTAATAGCGATGGGGAATCTGTCCGCGTTATGTATGGACTGCGTGGGCGCGAATCTCCGCTGCGGGGGAGGGTGCTGTCCACTTTCCCCTTCGGGGACAGGCGGGGACCTTCGGCGTGAAAGAGGACCAGCAAGAAAATCTGCGAGTATAATCGAAATATGCAAAGCGCCATCCCGATTTCGGCAAAGCCATTTTTCCAGGAATATATTTTTTCAAAACTAGATCCGCGTGAGCACGCGTTGCTGGTCATTGAGAGAATTCTCGCTTATGGCAACCGCGTTGAAATCCGCTGGCTGTTTGATTTTTATGGGATAAGTCAACTGCAGAAGTGGGTCAGTGAAAATGGTTCGAGACTCCTGCCCAAAAGACGCTACCACCTGTGGTGCGCAGTTTTAGATCTCACGCCTGAAATAGCCCAGAAGAAAAGTATATGGTCGCATTAACTTCACCGCATTGGGAAATTGTCACAACCGAAATGCGTGACCTGCTGAAATGGGCTGGTCAACAGGAGTTTATGTCACCTTTTTATCTGGCAGGCGGAACTGCTCTCGCATTGCAATTGGGACACCGAAAGTCAGCGGATTTGGATTTCTTTTCAGAAACCGACGAAGTCCACGAAAGAACGCGCCAACAAATCATCCACGCTGTGGAAAAACGCAATGGACAGGTCATTGAAAATGTAGACGGGAATCTTGTGCTTCTGTTGGATGATGTCCATGTGGGTTTTTTTAGTTATGGATACAAACTGCTTGTGCCGTTTTTGAAATTAGAGAATGTGAATGTCGCGTCCTTGCTGGATATTGGTTTAATGAAGCTGGATGCAGTCATCGGGCGCGGTAGTCGCAAAGATTTTTATGATCTATATGTCATTGCTAAACAAATTTCAATCGAAGACTTGTTGATAGCGGGCGAAAGAAAATATCCCACGTCACGCGATTTTGCGCTAATGGCCGTTGAGAGTTTCATGTTATTTGATAACGCCGAACGTGATATTCAACCCGAATTGCTGATTGATGTGGCATGGGATGAGGTAAAAATATTTTTTATTGAACAAGGAAAGTCGCTGGGAAAGAAGTGGTTTAGAAAGTAAGTAAAACGCAAAAACACTTCCCCCTTTCCCCTGCAGGGATGATAAGCGAAATCATCGGGCTGCGGTTGCGAATGTCCGCTGCGGGGTAGGGCGCTGAATTTCTATCACCCGTAAATCGAACCGCTAAGACCGCAAAGGGCGCTACACTTGCACCTGCGGCAAGTGCAGGTGAGGAGTTCAAGAATGCTTTGCGCTCTCTCGCCCCCATTCTACGCGAAGCACCCTGCAGGTTGGGGGTTGCGTGCTTCGCGGTTAATTTGTGTACGGAATGGAAAAACGTTTGCAAAACTGTCAATCATATTTTTCAAATTTTTCAGTATACTGTCTACATATGTCCTCAAGAACCAAACATCATGATGGAGAAAACAGATGAAAAAATTCACCCAATCCACCATTTTGATCGCGCTTTCAATCGTATTAGCTGCCTCGCTTTCAGCAGCAAGCGTCCCCGTCCCGACCATTACCCTGGTAAGCGGTCTGCCGAGTGCAATGAATGTCGGGGAATCTTACACCGTGGTCGTTGGGGTAGTCAGTGACCAGCCATTCATTTCAGCAATGGCGCTGCCCGACCTGCAATACCCCGGCAAGGGAGTTGTCGCCAGGGGCGGTGACCACGCCACTCGCGGTATAACGGCCACGCTCGAAGTGACTTTTACCGCCAAGAGTTCCACCGCTCAAATGCCCGGCGGTGTAGATCCGCTGGCTGTGGTCGTGGGGGTGCGCTACGCCAACGGTTACGTCGTCTCCGAGCGGTTCGATTTCACAGTCGCCGTGCCTTAGACAACAGCCCATCAGCCTGAATAATACCCGCCAAATCCAATATGGCGGGTATTTTTTTATGATGAATCAGTCTGCGCGGCAAGGTGATATAATGATGGCAGAAATTCCGAAATTCCGCCGCTCGGAGGTGTGCTATGGTCACAAATATCCAAGTGCGCAGTAAAGGGACTTTCACGCTCCCCGCAGAAATGCGCCGCAAGTACGGGATCAATGAGGGCGACTTTTTCACCATCGTTGACCTGGGCGATGGCGATTTTCTGTTCAAACCATACCGCTCACGCGTGGACGATCTCGCTGACACAATTCGCATGGAACTGGAATCACGCGGCGAAACACTGGAATCCATGCTGACGACTCTGCGCGAAGTGCGGGAAGAATATGCCGTCAAGTCGAAGAAATCCTAAACTCTTTCTGGATACGAGCGTCATTATTGCAGCGTTGATGTCGCCAACAGGGGGGGCGCGTTTGCTATTTCATCTCGGCGAGTCCAATATTTTATGCCTCACTGTTGGCAGAAGTGTTATGCAAGAAGCAGAGGCTGTGATCAGCCGCAAAGCGCCGCACCTGCTTGTTGACCTTGCCCAGCTACTTGATGAAACACGAGTGGATATTGGAGAAACTCCCTCTGACGAGAATATCAGCACAGCCAACCAATTAGTAGATTACTCACCTGACGCATTGGTTCTTGCCGAAGCATTACAAGTACGACCCGACTGGTTTATCACCCACGACCGTGAACATTTTCTGAATAATTCCAATCTGCAGAGCCTGCCTTTCCGCATTGGTACACCTGGTAATGTACTGGTATGGGTGAGAGAGCGACTCTAACGGGTGCTGCCATGCCAATCGCCAATCACAAATCAACAATCCCCACTCCCTTCACCTTTTCCCAATCCTCCTTGCAGGACTACGCCGACTGCCCGCGCCGCTTCCAGTTGCGCTATGTCGAGGAACTGGCCTGGCCGGCGGTCGAGACTGAGCCGGTTCTCGAAAACGAACGCCGCCAACAAGAAGGCTTGTTCTTTCACCGGCTGGTCCAGCAGCGCCTGGTCGGACTGCCTGTGGAAAAATTAGGCCTTATGACAAATTCGCCCAACCTGAGCCAGTGGTGGCAGAATTTCGTAGACTTTCGAGGCCTTGAAAACTTCGGAAGCCTGTACCCTGAAATGACCCTCTCCGCACCGCTTGGCGGGCATCGCCTGATGGCCAAGTATGACCTGATCGCCGCCACGCCGGGTGAAAAAGCGGTTATCTTTGACTGGAAGACATACCAAAAACGACCCAAAGACGAATGGATGGCTACCCGCCTGCAAACCCGCGTCTACCCTGCTCTACTCGTCCGCACTGGAGTACATTTGAACAGCGGACAAGCCTTCCAGCCGGAGCAAGTCGAAATGATTTACTGGTATGCGAACTATCCGCAAGAACCGTCCCGTTTCCCTTATACCGCCACCCAATATAAGCGTGACTGGGATACGCTGACCAGGCTGGTCGCCGAGATCCTCGCGCAGCGCGATTTTCCCCTCACCGGCGACGAGAAGAGGTGCGCCTACTGTCCCTATCGCTCATATTGCAATCGAGGTACACAGGCCGGCCAGCTCGATGAAATGGATGGCGAGACCGAATTTGAAAGTATCGTAGTGAATTTCGAGCAAATCCAAGAAATTGAATTTTGAACCGCGAAGACACGAAGGGCGCGAAGATATTTGGGTCAAAAATCTTCTTCGCAGTTTTCCAAACTCTTCGCGTTCTTCGCCCCTTCGCGGTTATATTTAAATGCGCTGGATTGAATCTGCTCCCCTCCGCTCTCCCGCCCCCCTGCCCGACCTGCACCCGCTTGTCAGCCAGGCTTTGATTCGACGCGGACTCACCTCCGCCGAGGCCGCCCGCGCCTTTCTCTCCCCGGAGCATTACAACCCGACGCCTGCCACCCAACTCCCCGGCCTTTCCGCCGCCCTTGACCGCATCCAGGCCGCCATCCGCGCCCGCGAACCGATCTGTGTCTGGGGTGACTTCGACGTGGACGGCCAGACGGCCACGACCATTCTCGTCTCCACGCTGCAGACCCTCGGCGCGGACGTGACCTATCATATCCCCGTGCGGGCAAAAGAGTCGCATGGCGTCAACATTCCCCGCCTGGCTGAAATTATCGAGCTTGGCGCGAAGCTCATCCTGACCTGCGATACGGGCATCACCGCGCATCAGGCCGTGGATTATGCTCGTTCACGCGGCGTGGATGTGGTCATCAGCGATCACCACGATCTGCCGGCGACCATGCCGCAAGCGGCTGCGATTGTCAATCCAAAATTTTTACCGCTGGAACATCCCCTTGCCAGCCTGTCTGGGGCAGGTGTGGCGTATAAACTGGCGGAAGCGTTATTAGAAAGTGGCGAGTCCGGCATGGGAGATTCCCACTCACTGCCCGTTACTCGTCACTCGTTACTTGATTTAACGGCAATGGGCTTGGTGGCCGACCTGGCCATTTTGCGCGCTGACGCTCGTTATCTTGTCCAAAAGGGGCTGCAAGTTTTACGCTCTACACAGCGTTTGGGCCTCAAAGTGATGCTGGAAATCGCAGAACTGACGCCAGCCCATATCAGCGAAGAACACATCGGATTCACGCTCGCGCCGCGTCTCAACGCATTGGGGCGCTTAGGCGACGCCAACCCGGCTGTCGAACTGCTCACCACCCATGACCTGGCCCGCGCCCGCCTGCTGGCCACCCAACTGGAAGGGTTGAACGCCCAACGCCAACTGCTGACCCGCCAGGTCACACTGGCCGCGGAAGCGCAATTACGCGCCGACCCGGCGCTGCTCGCCCAGCCGATCATCGTTCTCTCGCATCCAACCTGGCCGGGCGGTGTGATCGGCATCGCAGCCAGTCACCTGGTGGACCGTTACCATCGCCCCGTGATCCTCTTCTCGGTGCCGGCGGATGAGCCGGCGCGAGGTTCCGCCCGCTCGATTGAGGGAATCAACATTACCGACGCCATTGCTGCGCAGCGCGAGATGCTGCTCAACTACGGTGGTCACCCGATGGCTGCCGGCCTCGCGCTGGAGGCCGAAAAACTGCCGGCCTTCCGTAAGGCGATCTCAAAAACTGTCGCCGGCATGACCGGCGAGGAGGCGATCGAACCGACGCTTGAAATTGATGACTGGCTCGACTTGCCAGCTCTCGACCTCGCCTTGTCAGAGTCCATCGAGCAGTTGGCCCCTTTTGGCCCCGGCAACGAGAAGCTCATCCTGGCGACACACAATCTACGGCTCAAGAGCGCCGCCGAGATCGGAAGAAACAAAGAACACCTGAAACTCACTGTCGAAGATGAGCACGGAAATGCCCAAACCGTCCTGTGGTGGAATGGCGGCGGCGAAGAGCTTCCCGATCTCATCAGCCGGGCAGGCGGAAGGTTCGACCTGGCCTATACCCTGCGCGCCAGCGACTGGCGCGGCACGCGCCAGGTCACGTTAGAGTTCGTTGACCTGCGACTGATCGAAGAAAAACCGGTTGAGGTTACGAAATCAGCGATTGAAGTGATTGATTATCGCGGCGTGGAAAGACCGTTCGAAACATTGGCGCGTTTACAAGTTGAAACGTTAGAACGTTCCAGTGTGAAAGCGATGATCTGGGCAGAAGGCGCGGACAAAAAAGAAGTCAATGGGCGCGACCGCCTGGAATTGGAACGTGCAGACGTGTTGGCAATCTGGACGACGCCTCCCGGCCGCGACGTGCTCAGCGCGGCAATCGAGCGCGTCAAACCCCGCACCGTCTGCCTGTTCGCCGTTTCCCCGACCAATGACACACCCGAGACCTTTCTCCGACGCCTGGCCGGGCTGGCGAAGTTTGCCATCCTCAAGAAAGGCGGACGGACGCGCCTCTCCGAACTGGCGGCTGCCTGCGCCCTGCCTGAGATCGCCGTCCGCCTGGGGTTGGAGTGGCTGGCTGCGAATGGGAATATCGTTTTCGAAGCTGACGGGGATGCTTTGCAGCTGTCAATTGGAAACCAGGCCGCCAATCAATACCTGCCGACCCGCAGGGTGCTTCGCGAGGCCGACCGGGGACAAGAATTGAGCCTGGCCATCCAGTCTCTCCTGGCTGAGACCCGCGCCTATCGCACCTTTTTCACCCGCGCCGATAAGGATACACTCCTGATAGATTACGTATCTTCTCAATAAAAGGGGGTGGGGGTGTGGAAAAACGGGCTTTGCCCGTTTTTCCACACCCCCCTTCCCCCACTTTTTGAGAAGATACCTCCTTATAGATTACAATACAGTCGAGGAACTTAGATGAGAAAATTACCCGAACACGGCTCTTGTTTCGTTTGCGGATCGGATAATCCGCATAGCATTGGTCTCGCCTGGTATGTGGGCGATAATGGAACGATCACCTCTGAATTCAGCCTGAATGAAGCCCAGCAAGGACCGCCCGGTCACGCCCACGGCGGCGCTTCAGCGGCTATCCTCGACGAGGCGATGGGCGCAGCCGTCTGGCTGGCCGGACATAGAGTCGCAGCGGTCAACCTGGAGATCAACTATAGCCATCCGCTGCCTTTGGGACAGCAGTTCAAGGTGGAAGCTCATCTCGCTGGACAGGAAGGCCGCAAGGTTTTTGCCAGCGGTGAAATTCGTCTACAAGATGAGACGATTGCTGTGAGCGGGCGCGGCATTTACGTCGCAGCGCCGCAACTCTTTGAGCCGGTGAGGTTCAGGGATAGGGGCGAGGAGGGAGGAGCGAGGAGGGTGGGGCGAGAAGCGAAGTACGAATGACAGGTGAGCAGAGGGCGAGATGGGATTCGAAGAAATAGCGCACACGGCTGATTGGGCCTTGCACGTTTGGGCCGATGACCTGGATGGGCTGTTCGCGGAAGCGGCGCGGGGTATGAACGCGCTATCGGGCGCGAAACAGGCTGAAGGTCCGCAAGTGAAACGGAGCTTCGCAGCCCAGTCAGCGGACGCAGAAGGTTTGCTGGTTGCCTTTCTCTCTGTGTAAATATACTGGCCTCCATTTTTTTTAATGTGGAGGCCAGTTCTCCGATATGCCGACGTGCAGAATCAGTGGGACGGCTACCTCGGACTAACAGGCCGCTTTTTCATTCCCTGATAACCAATCATTCCACGACGATTGTGTATGCCTTGTTCCCGGTCTGACCGGGAAGGTTAGTTCCAAAACACCACACATCCAGCGTGAAAGAAAACGTCCCCGTTTGCTGCGGGATGCCCATGATTTTGGCTGCGTTCTTTCCCGCCACAGCATCCGAGACGCCGTGAGCAAGGCCGGTCAGCGCAGGCAGGCTTAGTTGTTTCATCAAGCAGTCAGCCAGACAAAAGGCAGAATGATGAGCAGATAACTCACGAGGTTGGCAACCAGACTAGCAATCCAGTTTTGACGCGCCGCGCCGCGCTTCATCAACATCAATACGCCGCCCTCGATTAGCACGGACAGCACGAAGGCAACCGCCAGCCAAATGTATGAATCGCTGAACAGTCCCAGTGCGATCAGCACACCTCCGAAGATCGTGGAAGTCACGTTCATCAGCAAAGAAGCCCACAGGATGCGGCGAAACATGCCCCACTTAAGTAAAAGCATCACCACAGACTCGACAATCGTAATGAACAAAGTCAGGACGATCAAAGCGCCGAGACTGAACACCGCCGCCACGATCAGCACCCCCGGCCCGGGCACATCGAACGGAATAGAAGCAAACATGGTTCCTCCTTAGTTTTGCAAACAGATACTCTATTTTTAATACCCTGCCTTGAAGACAATAAAGTTATCGAACAGGATATCCACACCGGGCGTCTCGTACGTCCCTGCAATCAGGCCAACATCGCCACCGCTAAAACTCGAATCGGTGACGCTGGCAATTTGCTGGTTGTTGGCATACAGTGTCAGTGCACTGCCTGCACAGTCGGCGCGGATGCTATTGGTCGCCGCGCCCTGGTTGATGGCATCGCTGGGAATCAGCGCATCGCCTGTCAGCAGTATCCCTTCGTTATTCTTGAACATGGAAATACCGGCGTATCCATCACTGGTGATGAATAAATAATAAAAATTGTCGCTGTCCTGATAACGGCAGATAACACCAAAGGCATTGTCATCCGGGCCGCCAGCTTTTGTGGCGTCCACATGGATGCTGATATCGTTCTGCAATGACTGGTTTGGGTTCGTCCACAGCAGGTAGGATGCGCTTGTCACATTAATGCGGAAACTGCCGTTGGAATAGTCGGCTGAACCATCAGAATCCTGATAGGTATCCCAACCGCTGCCTGGATTTGAGAAGTCATCTTGAAATTGAACCAAGTCAGGGGGAAACCCGGGCCCAGCCGTGAAGCCGGGTTCGGGCGAAACCAGTGATGGAGGAACTAACGGAGGGATGACCGGTAGAGTTGAAGGCACAGGCATTGGATTATTGCGCCAGACCAGCCAGCCTCCAACCGCTATGACCAGACAGCATAGTCCCAGAACTCCAGCAATCAGGAATCCACTTACCCAAAAGTTTCTCTTCGGTTGCTTCGGGCTTGGATAGACCGGCTCACTTTGTGAAACAAATGGAGGGGGCGGCGACACAGGGCTGGGGACAAATGCGGGTTTCGCGGGAGCGGCTGTGGAAGATCGCTTAAATTCCCGAGGAACATCTTTCACCCATCCTTGACCATCGAAGCGATACCATTTGCCGGTCTTGACACCCATTTGCCAAAGCACACCCGCAGAGTCGGTCACAACCATTTCGTTAACGCGGGCTTCGAATTCTTCAGCAGTGATGCGACCCTGTTCGAGTTGATCTTTCAGACGGACATAAGCTTGTTGGGTTTGTTTGAAATCCATGAGGGTACCTTTTAGATTACTCGTTGATCTCAATCGTAATTTCAAAATCAGGAGGTCCATACGCATCGGGTGTGACCTTCACATCCCATGGCTGGCGGTAGATAAGCCGCAGGTTGGTCGTACCGGCCTCCACCGCCCGGAAGCACAATTGCTGGATGCCGCCGCTGCCCGGTGGGAGGTTCGCGCCATAGCTGTAGTCTGTTCCCATATCGGTCAACTTCTCAGGTTCGATCCTGTCTACCAGCCATTCATAGCCGGTGGACGCATTTTGATCCAGTTCAACGCGCAGGAAATCTCCCTTGTTTAAACGGATGGTTTGCCCGTTAGCGTCTTCGTTAATGGATTGGCTTGGCTGGCAGAAAGGCGCATCAGGGATGGACGTTGCTGGGACTGAAGTCATTGGAGGCACGATCAGATTGCAAGCCAACGCAGTCAATAGAAGAATATAGAAAAGTATATTTTTCATTGCAGCCTTTCTGGAGCCGGCGCTGATGGAAGGAAAGTGTTGATAAGCCTCTTCAAAGTCCATTTAACTCTTATAGTTTTTCCGGTGGGGGTGGCATGCGAACACGAGTAGGTTTCCTGGCTGGGATATTCCCTTTCTTGGAAAAGAAGCGGAATGGGTCTTGCAATAAGCGTTTTACCAAATTGAGAATGTTGGCAGGAGAAAGACTGACCATTTCAGCCGTTTCCCCGTTGACAAAAAAGAGCAGCCCCATACCGGAGGCGCCTTGGAAAATCCAGTTACGCATACTGCCAAGGCCGCCTTCATCCTCATCCAGCAGAACGCTGGTTTTGAGCATGAGAAAGGCATTCAGGTCGCTGAACTCATGGATCAGGCGCCGGGTCACACCCGCAGCATGTACTCCACCGGCCTCGCTAGTCACAACCAAGCCCTGCCCTGCCAGCCGCTGGATGGACGCTTTCAGCTCATACCTCGACGGTTGTTCCAGTTCCAAAGCCCGGCAATACCAGGCAGCCAGGTTTTGAAGCAGGTTGTAAGAGCGGTTGAGTGCTTGGGCAAGGTCGTCGAGTGAAACAATGGGAGGCTTCTCACGCTCCCGGCCCAAATCCACCATTGCCCAGAGCAGCCAGGCGTCCAATATAGGCAACGATAATCCTACAGGTTGGAAATCCGCAGCTTCCTGCAAAAGTTGACCCTCTAGTACTGATAACAAGGATTGGCGCAGAATGGGAGACTGCAAGTGCAGCCCCTCTCCGCTGTTCAATAAAGAGATTTGCGGATGACCGCTGGCTGGATCAGGATAGCACAGACTGCCCTCGACAATGAAATCAGGCAGGATAAACGCAATCCCATTCACCGCATGAGGGTCTGCCAGGACTTGCAGGAACGGCAAAGCCTGTGAAGTAAAGCCGCCTTTAGTGTTCACCCAGAAGGGCGGGAGCGGGGCCGGGGATTCATCCCTCCGGCTGAATATCAGCGGGGTCAGCGCCCCGCGCGGGATACCGCATTGCTGGCTGAGGGCGATCAATTGGGAGAAGGAAAGCCAAGTGTCCATAGACCTGTTCCTGAGTTGCCTGTGTTAATGTCAAATGCCTGTGAGTAGATTTGGATCTATATTGTTTTTAATTTCTTCGACAGCAGTTTCAATTTGTCCTTCCACAAATTCCTCGCCCTTCTCTTTTGCGTAATCCAGGAATTTTTTCTCAGCTTCCTGATATATGATTAGGCCGGTTTTTCCTGTTTTTCTAAGAATGAATTTTTTGATCGGGCGCTTGATCTGATTCGCAATGCGATTCACAAATTTCGGAATGTACGGCGTGACCTTCTCTTCTATTTTCTCTTTGATTTTTTCTTTGTATTCGTCCTTGATTTTATCGTCTCCCAATTCCTCCGCCTTGCCAACCACATCGTCCGAAGCGATAACATCATCTGCTGTTGTGGCGGCTTCCTTTGCTGTCTCATAAGCCGCAGCGATAGCCTTGCCTGCCGGGCCGGTCAGGCGGGCGCAGACAGCAACACCAACATCGGCAACTGTTTCAACCGTTTGAGCGATATAAGCAGCGTTCTCCAACTGTTTGTCCCAATCCATATACTGTTGGGCTCGCTTTTGGTACATCTCCATATTCGCTTTGATTTCGCCAGCGCGCTGGGCATCTATCTTCCGCATCTTCTCTTGAAAGGCTCGATCACGCTGGGCTTGCGCCTCTTTAAGTTCGCGCTGGATCTGGGCGTTCTTCTCTGCAGAAAATTCCCGCCCCCGCTGGCGGATCCCCTCCCGTTCGCTTTCAAAACGATTCAAATCTTCGGTCGCCTGCCAGCCCAGGTTACGGTCCCAGACCATTCCATCAGCCAGATTGCGCTCACATTCCTGGACCTTAGCCTTATCCACCCAATAATGACTGTCGCCTTCATCCATCTCGTGGGGCAGTTTGTACCAGACCTGACCAGAATCATTAACCGCTCCAGGTTGGACCTCCAACTTATTAGTCTGCGGGTTGAGCCGCCATCCTTTTTGCAGCCATTTCTGCTGATAATCGTAAGTGGACTTTGATACCCAGCCCTGGCCCGGTGACCAGATCTTGCCATCTGGTCCCACCTGTCCGGGACGAACACCTCCCGTCGGTGGACGGGGAGGTGTGGGCAAAACTGTTCGGCTGCCGCCCAACATTGAAATGACCCAGGCCACCAGTCCGCCTGCTATTGCGCCGGTGATAGGCAGAGCCGGCGTACTCAGGATGGACTGCAATATACTTATCACTTGCGGGTCAATCGGGCTGGGCGCTGGGTCTGGATTCGGGTTAGGGTCAATATACGGATCAGGCTCGATAGGGTTGGGGTCAGGTAAAACATTCTCCCCAAGACCATGTTGCAAAGCAACATTATACATATACTCGGCACAGCCCGTCTGCCGATTACCATTAATCCCCATTTCCCAGCACCCAATAAAAAAATTCTTCATCGGCCAACCCAGGAAATCTCTCCGATAACCTTCTACTCCATCATCAATATCATTGGACTGTACTGCCTGTATACCATGGAATGTGATTGGCACCGAATTCGTTCTCCACCATGGTGACTTCTGTTCATCACCATGCCCACAAGTAACCTCTCCTGCTAACAACCGAGTGGCATATGCTTCAGCATCCGCAGCCGTTGGAAAAACAATTGCAAAAGCGCGGGTGAATATCCCACCACCACCCACATCATATATTGCATTTCCAGTGCTACAACCGTACTCGCCAATCAAGGTATTTATCTCGGGATTCTCTGGATCAAACAACCCCATTCCCCTGGCGGTTTCCAAGACGAGTGTTCTAGCCAATTCCTCATCGCTGGTATCGCCCGCCTGCGCTACAACATTGACTTTTCCGAACGAAGGCATTGCCAATAGAAATACGAGTAGCATCAGGGCTGCAAAGCAGGCTAACTTTCCTGGGAAAAATTTTACTAACATGGAAGCCTCTTTTTACAACTTCTTATTTCGTCAGGCAGTCTTCCGTCTAAAAGACAAGCCGAGCGCAAGCGCAATCACAAAACTCAGGCACATCTGTGCGCCTGACAAAGTAAGCGTAACCAGCCAGGCAGTATCCTGGGTCTGAACAAAAGCCGGCAGAAACATGGCGTTGACGAGTCCGCACAACCAGCCAACGATGGTCGCCGCCAGCATAGCCAGAACGCGCTTCAAGAGTGAGCCCAGGCAACCGGGTTTTTGCGAAGTTGGGACAGGCGTTCTTGGCGAATGTGCGGCAGAAAGCACCTCTGGGGGAGCGGAGGGTAAAATGGAAGGGGAAACGGGGGCACGCAGAGAAAGCCCACAATTGCCACAGGTCTGCGCCTGCGACGGATTGGGTTTACTGCAATTTGGACAATTCATTCTGACATCCCCCGCTCCAAAACTTTGCCTCGACCGCCACGCCCACCCGGGATAAGCATAGTCTTTGCTCCTTGTTGTTATAACAGTGTACAACAATATAAAGGGCAAGTCAACAAACACTGAATTCAAATCTCTTCCAACAAAAGTAACCTGTTTACGGGTTGACGCGGCTGGTAGTTAGACTGATTTCAAGAGTTGGAATTCCGCTAACCATATTTATTTTCCTGATTTGGCCAGAGACATGGATGTATTGATTCACCTGAAAGTCCCCTTTAGTTGCTTCGGGAGATTCAATGCCCATACCACAGCCATCGTCGGTCATGGCGTTTATTACAATATAAGCTCCTGTAACCGGGGCGGATGGAAAAGACTGGATAAACACAATCCTCGTCCGCCAGTTGATAACCCATTTCCCGGCCAGCGATGACGTATATGCCGTTAGGTCACCGGGCTCCAGTCCCTTAATGGAGGCCACGATCTTCGCACAATCAGGCGCCAGCATGGCCGGATTACCTGGCGCCTGAGTAAGCATCTGAGATGCTGCAGTCGCCGTGGCTGGTCCATAAAGAGCGTATGCTGTGGCGGTACCGCTTACAAGAGATTGGTTAGTGTTATAAAGATACAAACCACCGCCGCCGGCAAGAATACAACAAGCAAGGACTGCGCATAAAATTGCGAAAGTCCCCCAAAAACCTGATTTATTCCTCATTGCAACAGCGTGACTTTCCACCCTCTCATCTGGTGGATTAACCGGCCTCCGCTTTTTCCAGGTGACAATGACAATCACGATCACAACAACGCTCAAGCTCAGGCAAAGACATACAGTGCCCAACCCTATCAGAAACAGGGTGGTGGGTGAAGGAGTGTCAGGTCCGGCAGCCGGCTGGGGCTGGACGGTCGCCGCTGGTTCCGGGGACTGCCACCAAGCATTGATGTCGCCAGCGCCGAACGGAATTGGATCTCCAATCGCATAGCCCGTCAGGACGATGACGGCCATTCCGGCCGGCACATCCACCTCGGACCCGGTGACGGGTTCGCGCACGTGGGCCGTATCGGCCAGCACGAGCAGAGCGGTCGCGCCGTTGAATCCGATGTCGATCGCAAATTCGGTATTGTCGGTCACGGTGATTTCAGCCGAGGGCGTGACGATGACCGGCGAGAGCATGGTTGCCAATGTGACGGTGATCGGAGTAACGCCGGTTTCCCCGAGACGTATCACCCCTAATTCCACCTGATCCCCGCCCAAATGCTGGCCGATCAACGCCGCCAGCGTATTTTGAGAATCATCGAGGTACACGCCCGATACGCTGACGATCTGGTCGTCAACGGCCAACCCAGCCTCATCGGCAGGCGAGCCTCGCTGGACCATCTGAATATAGGCCCGGTCGGTGGTATCCAATACCTGCACACCCAGGTAGGGTCGATTTCCGGTATTCTGCAATCCGCTTCGGGGCACGTAAGACAGTGAGGCAAGCTCCACTCCGCTCGCAGGGAATGGGTCGTAGATAAAGTCGCCGCCGCCATTGATCGTGCCGCGAATGCTGCTGTGCTCTGAGGAGGCGAAAGCCTGCTGTGGGAACCACATGGATGAATTCAGCACCGAAATAGTAGTATAAGCCGAACAAGAGCCGTCGCCGCAGCGAGTGCTGACCTTCATATAATGCCGCTGCTGAAGCCATATGGGAATGGTGTAATACTGGTATTCGCCGCTACCCGTGACCGCATCCAGCGCACCTTCGCCGTTGGCAGCCACAAACGCCTGAACCGCCGGACTGGCCCACAGCAGATTGGCGTTCTGCAGGAGTCCAAACTCGTTGTTCATCTGAAGATTGGATTGCATGTCCGCAGACAGCGGCCTTTTCATACCCTGGTTATCAATGACGTAGTAGTTGCCCTGATCATCGCGTGCAATGATGGCATCGTCCTGATCGAGGATCTCCGTAATGGAGGCATCCAAATCCGGCCAGGCCTTGACGACCTCCGAGGAAGGCCCGTTGATCACGTCCAACAAGTTTTCATCAACGGCCGGGTGCGGTTTAAGATCGTCTGCGGAGGCCAGGGTGGGTATTGGCGCCGCCAGCCCAGCCTGGAAGTCCTGCGCGGAGTAGGTGACATTCCACAAGAAATCGTGTGAATTAAACCATCCATTGCCGGTACCATTGGCATACAGGTTCCCTCCCCAGACAACGCCCACCATGCTTTTGGTTCCGTTGATGCAATTATCACATGTAATAGAAAATGTCCACGACACCTGTCCAGTTGCCACAACACCACGCACAACACCCCCATCTCCGCCCTCGAAAGTCCCGGTCAATGTTACCTGCATTGTCTGCTCACCAACTTTTGCACCTGTATCTAAATTGAGGATAGGACAGGTCATTTGTAAGGACCCGGTCACCGGCCCGCCAGCTGGGTTGAACGTAATACTGAATTTACCACACTCACCGTAGCCTTCAGTGTATGGTCCATTGCCAGTGATATACCCCGTTATTTGCTGTGAAGGACGGGCGGCTGAGACAGCACCAGAAATCCCAAAGGATACGGCAACGAACAAAAATACAACCAGTAGATTAACAAAACGGGATGGTTTCATTGTTTTCTCCACACGACGACCAAGAACAATCGGAATAAAGCCTAAGCCTGCTTTGAATCTCTTATCAACTCATAAAGTATACAATGACGCAGTACAAAATGCAAGAAAAATGGTTACAATTGAGTCATGCCATACGAAGAACTCCCCCACACCGCCGACTGGTGCCTGCGCGTCTGGGCCGCGGACATGGCCGGGCTGTTCACCGAGTCTGCGATCGGCATGAACGCCCTGGCGGGTGTGCGGCTGGCCGAAGGTCCGCGTGCGCGGCGGACCTTCGAGATTGCCGCGCCGGATCCAGAGAGTCTGCTCGTCACTTTTCTCTCGGAACTGGTCTACGCTGCCGAACAGGAACGCCTGGCATTCGATAGATTTGAAGCAAAGGTCAAAAGTCAAGTGTTGAAGGTCGAGATGGAAGGCGCGCCGATTATTTCGATAGATAAAGCCATCAAAGCCGTGACGTACCACAATCTGCAAATCCGGCAAACCGGACGAGGATATGAGGTAGAGATTGTGTTTGATGTATGAAACGGTATTCGTAATTGGTAATTCGTGAATTGCTCAAGCCAAACATCCCGCGAGCACGATTTACAGATAGCGAATCACGAATTACGGTTTTCGCTCCAGGAGGCAGCCATGATCCGCCTGCAAGATTTAACCAGAATCTCCGACTACGAATGGGAAATCCCGCAATCTTATCGTCAAGATATGCGCGTACCGGTGCGTATTTTTGCCACGCAAAGGCTGCTTGAGCAGGTCATGGACGACAAATCGCTGGAGCAGGCGGTCAATGCGGCAACCCTGCCCGGGTTGGTCGGTAGGGTGGTCGTCATGCCCGACATGCACCAGGGCTACGGCTTCCCGATTGGCGGCGTGGCGGCCACCGAGTTTCCGCAGGGCGTGGTTTCGCCCGGCGCAATCGGTTATGATATCAACTGCGGCGTGCGCCTGCTGGCTTCAGGGATTGAATTTGCAAGCGCAGTGGACTACCTGGACACGCTGGCTACGCTGCTGAACAAATACTGTCCGAGCGGCGTTGGGCAAGAAGGGGTGCTGCGCGTCAACATCCCCGAACTGGAACGCGTGCTGCGCGAAGGCTCACGCTGGGCGCTCAAGAACGGCTACGCCAGCGAACAGGATCTGGCGCGCACTGAGGAGGGCGGCTGCCTCGAGGGAGCCGATCCGGCCAAAGTCAGCGAGCGCGCCAAGAAGCGCGGCCAGAGCCAGCTCGGTTCGCTCGGCGCGGGCAACCATTTCATCGAAGTAGATGTAGTGGACGAAATCTTTGATGAACAGGCCGCGACGGTGATGGGATTACGCGCTGGCTGCCTGGCGCTGCAAATCCACTGCGGTTCGCGTGGACTGGGGCATCAGGTTTGCACCGATTACGTGCAGGAACTACAGGCGGCAGTAAAGCATTACGGGATCGTCTTGCCCGACCGCGAACTGGTCTGCGCGCCGATGGATTCACCCGAGGGACAGGCCTACTTGGGCGCGATGCGCGCGGCAGCCAATTTCGCATTCGCCAACCGGCAAATCCTGGCCCACTCCGCCCGGCGCGCCTTCGAGGAGATCTTTGCTGGCAGTCTGAAAGGCTGGGAACTGCGCCAGGTTTACGACCTGGCCCACAATATGGGCAAGGTTGAAACGCACGAGATAGATGGTCAACGCATGAAAGTCTGTGTCCATCGCAAAGGCGCAACACGCGCCTTCGGCCCTGGATCTCCCGGCCTGCCACCCGAATATCAATCCACCGGCCAGCCGGTGCTGGTCCCAGGCAGTATGGGCACCTCTTCGTGGGTTTTAGCGGGTACGGAAATGTCCATGCAGCGCTCGTTCGGCTCCTCCTGCCACGGCGCAGGGCGGGTGATGTCGCGCTCGAAAGCCAAACACGAAATCCGCGGCGACGACCTGCGCCGCGAATTGGAACAGAATGGAATCAAGGTGCGCGCTGGTTCGATGTCCGGCCTAGCCGAGGAGTCACCCCGGGCTTACAAAGATGTGGATGAAGTGGTCGAGACGGTCACGGCGGCCGGGATCGCGCGCAAGGTGGCGCGGCTAAAACCAGTGGTGGTGATCAAGGGATAGTGGGCAGTGAACAGTGACCAGTAATCAGTGAGCAGAAGAGCCAGAGGTGCAATCCTCTGGCTCTTCTAATGTTGACTTCATTGCTAAAACCTTGAATATTCACCACGGAGACACAGAGACACGAAGTCTCTCCTCGTTATCGCCTCGGTGTCCCAGTGTCTCGGTGGTTTGATCTTGACCTTTTTGCAGTGGACTCAATGTTCCAAAATCTGCGAAAGGAACAGTTTCGTCCGGTCTTCCTTTGGGTCTTTGAAAATATCATCCGGCGAGCCGCTCTCGACGATCAAGCCTTCATCAAAGAAGTACATCCGGTCCGCGACGGCGCGCGCAAAGCCCATTTCGTGCGTCACCACCAGCATGGTCATTCCCGATTGCGCCAGTTCGATCATCACGTCGAGCACTTCCTTGATCATCTCCGGGTCGAGGGCCGAGGTCGGCTCATCGAAGAGCATGATCTTGGGCTGCATGGCCAGGGCGCGGGCAATCGCCACCCGTTGCTGCTGACCGCCCGAAAGATGACCGGGGTACTTCTGCGCCTGCTCCGGGATGCCCACCCGCTCAAGCAGTTGCATCGCCACTTCCTCGGCCTTCTCCTTCGACCACTTGCGCACCTGGATGGGAGCCAGGGTGATGTTTTGCATCACGGTCAGGTGCGGGAACAGGTTGAACTGCTGGAAGACCATGCCGGTCTCCATGCGGATCTTCTCGATGTTGCGCATGTCATTGGACAACTCGATGCCGTCAATGATGATCTTGCCTTTTTGATGTTCCTCCAGGCGGTTTAGCGCACGGATGAAGGTGGACTTCCCCGACCCGGATGGGCCGAAGATGACGATCACTTCCCCCTTCTCTACATCCATGCTAATCCCCTTCAGGGCCTGAAAGTGGCCGTACCATTTCTGCACATCGCGGCAGACGATGATTGGCTCGGAACTGGGTGTTTGTTCAGACATGATCTCTCCCGGATTGGTATTTTGTATATTATAGGACAAAATTTCTGCTTTGAGAAAAGAAAATCTTATTCCGGGAGGCTGATCTCGGCGAAGCGCGCCCGGGTCAACCCGGCCAGCGCGGCGACCGGCAAGCGGATATTCAACCCGCGCTGCCCGCCGCTCACGTGGACTTCGGCCTGATTCTGCGCCGAGGCGTCAATCACCACCTGAAAACCCTTGTTGAGCAGCGCCAGCGGGGAGATGCCGCCAGCCTGCAGACCGGTCAACTGCTCGGCCTCGCGCTCGCTGGGCAGGCTCATCTTTTTCTCGTTCAAGACAATCGCCAGAAGTTTCAAGTCTACGCGGTTCGGGCCAGGGATGACAGCCAGGATTGGTTTGCCGGGCTTCGGGCGCGTCACCACGATGGTCTTGTAGACGGTCTCAACTGGAACGCCCAACAAGCGCGCCGTTTCCGTCGCGCCAAGCTTTTCGTTGGGAAGCTCGAAGGCCGTGTAGGGGATTTTGTGTGAATCGAGCAGGCGGGTGAGGTTATTGACGGCAGGCATATCCAGTAGACTTTATTGTACACGTTTCCGAAAAAAATAACACCATCCTTCGCGGAAAGCAAAGAATGGCGACTGCCCTGAGTTGATCGAAGGATGGTTGGTATGCGCATGTTCCCAGACACGCATGTGGTCGTCTGTTCCCCTACGAGAAGAAACGCTCATAGGTGTCATGCCTGCCAATCCAAAACCACGTGACCGTATCACCTTCAAAAACACCAACAGCACGATAGCCGCGCGTTACTCTTACCGACCAGATATTTTCTTCGCGATTGATACATTCAAAGTGCAGAGACGGGTGAAAAGGATTCTCTGCCCACAAACGGTAGGCTTTTCTGGCACTGTGCTTGATGTTTTCGTCCAGACGCGCGTAAGCAGACCAAAAAGAGGGCAACGTCGCGGATTTCATAGTTGGTCGTAATCCATCGGTTTTGCGAGACCTCGAGCAATTTCCTGCTTTGCGCGTCGTGCGGCGGCGACAAGTTGCGGTTGCGTCTTCTTGAAGAGGGCATCCCATTGCAATTCGTCTTGCAAGTCTTCAAGATACTCGCGCAGATGCTCTACCACTTGCCCTTGCGCGGGTTCTGGCAAAGACTCCATCATTTTTGCCACTGTAGCAATTGCTGTAGATGACATAGTTACACTCTCTTTCTTGTCGTAGTGTATATCCGCTCGCAGTCAAACGCAATGTTCGCTTTGCAAAGGCGTGTCTTGGAACGTCTCAGCACGCCGCCACGCCCGACGCGCCACGCGAAATGAAGCCATCGTCCAACTGTGCCAACCAACGCTGCCAGAAAGCCGCGTATATGGCGAGGGTGGCGTGCATGAGTATTGCGGACGCGCACACCTATGGGAAATACCTGTAGATATCCTTTCGGTGCAAGAAGCGAACAAAGATTACCACATCCCCTTCTATGGCGATACCAACTCTGTAGTCACCAACTTTGATGCTGTAATACTTGCTCCAGCCTTTCAATCGTTCGAGGCTGGGTATCTCACCCAAACTTTGTGCCTGCTCGACAGTTTCAATGATGGCTTTGGCATGATGAAGCAAGTCTTTGTCTCTGATCTTGCGAAGGTCTTTGTTGAAGCTCTCTTTGAACTGGGTGTTCATGAGCCGGCCTCAAGCCTCTTGAATACTTCATCGCGGCCGACTGTTGGCGTCTGCTCGCCTTCTTGGATCGCGTACCCCAGGCCAATATCCAATAATGCCTCACTGAGCAAGTCGGCCAGCCAGTCTCGCCTTTCCTCAAAAACTTCCAAGACAGCATTCTTGACCACGTCTTTCAGTCTGGCTTCGTCAACTGTCGCAATGTTCATCTTTAACTCCTTATCTGAGCCTGTGGTTAGTTACGGTTCCTGGCCTGCTGCGCGTGTCCGCAAACTTTCCAAGTTCGTATTCATTATAGCACTTTCATTTTTCGCTTTCTCGTCGCTGTTTTCACCCTCTTGCTTCTTGCCTTCTTGCGGGTCTCTTTTTTCTCCACAACCCGTTTCTTCGCGACCTTCTTCGGCTGCTCCACTTTCGGCGCAAACATTTCATCGTACTTCGCCTGCACCGATGGCACGCCCGCGCCGTTCAATGCTTCGCAAACCATTCTCCATTCTCTAGAATCCACGAAACTCCAATCCAGGAAAACGTGGCATTGATAGCCTTTCAAATCCACATACAACCCTTTTTCCACCATCTCTCTGTTTGGCCTTATATATTCCAGCCCGTTGACATAATCCTTGAAAATCACATGGCCTTCATCCGGCAAGCCCAACCCTTGACCAAGCGACTTCTGCACCAAGCGACCAGCGACTTTATCCATGAACGCCGCCGAGGTTTTTACCCAGCCGCGCGTCCCGGCGTATTTGTTGTGATAGACGACCAAACCGCGCTCGTCATTGAAGCGATTGGAGTAGGCGAATACATCTTCGTTGACATGGCTTTCGGGGGTAAAGAAATCGTAGAGCAGGAAATTATCCACCTCGGCGAAGAGGTGGCGGCGATGGGTCAGCGCGAAAATGCGCCATTCGTGGCCGCGCACCAGTCCCTCGTCCACGTTTTCGTCCCAGTAGGCGCGGCGGTACTCCATGCCATATTTTTCGCGAAAGCCCTCGATTTGTCCGTGGCCGAACATCGGCAGGCCGGGTAGTGTCACCAGCAGCGTGCAGACGCCGAAGTATTTGTCGGTGGCGCCGAACTGCTCGCTGGCAGTTTTTTCGTCGGGGTTGTTCATGAAGTTGACGTAGCGCTTGAGCACTTGCGGGTCGAATTCGAGCGTGTTCTTCATCACCTGGCGGTACTTGGCGTTGTCCTCATCCCGCAGCATGTGCATGAAGGCGGAGTTGTAGACGCGGTGCATGCCCAGTGTGCGGACAAAGTAGCCTTCCATCATCCAGAAGGCCTCGGCCAGCAGCAGCGTATCCGGGACCTCGGCCGCGACGCGGTCCACCACCTCGCGCCAAAATTCATTGGGGATGGCCGCCTCGAACTCGGCCCGGGTCATGCCGTGCTCGGCGCGGGACGGGATCGCGCCCCCCGCGCCCGGCTCCGGGAACCACAGGCGCTGGATGTGCTTCCTGGCCAGGGTCATCGCCGCGTCGAAGCGGATGATGGGAAAGTTGCGCGCCACTTGTAAAATGGTCTGGATGACAGCCTCGCGCACTTCGGGCTTGGAGTAATCCAGTTGGGCGGTATCGTTCCAGGGCATGGAGGTGCCATCATTACCGTGGTAGATGTATTTTGTTTCGTTAGTTGGGTAGTTGCTTAGTCGGAAGACGACTGCGGCATCGGTTTTGTCGTAGTAATGGTCTTCGAGGAAGATGCCGACGCGCGGATCGCTGGAGAGATCGGGGCCGTTGAAGGAATAGTTGGGGTAGGGCGGGTAGGGCAGCGAAAGGAACCAGTCGGGATGCTCGGCGACCCAGCGCGAGTCAATGCCCATGTGATTGGGCACCATGTCCGCCGAGAGACGGATGCCGCGCTGCCACGCCCGCCAGCGCAGGTTGCCGAGCGCCTCCCAGCCACCCAGATCGGCGGCAATCTGGTAATCCATCAGCGAATAGGCCGAGGCGACCGCGTCCGCGTTGCCCATCATCTGCTTGATGCGTTGCGAAGCGCGGCTGCGCTCCCACAGGCCAATCAGCCACAGGCCGGTGATGCCGCGCTGGCGCAAAGTGTCGAGTTCTTCGTCAGGGATTTGGTCGAGCGTTTTGATCCAACGCTGGTATTTTTTCGACAACTGATCGAGCCAGACGTAGCTGTTCTTGGCGATCAGCACCAGGCGCGGCATCCAGTCCTTATCCGGGCTGAAACGTTCGTACTCGTGCTCGCCATGCCCAAAAGATGGCAGCGGCGCATGGCCGGTGAACCCGCCTGTTCCGCTGCGGCGGATCTCTTCTTTGACGAAATCCAGCCCGCGCAGCAGGCGGCTGACGAAACCCTCGCCCAGCAGCGCGCCCCAACGATTCAATATGTACTCCAGTTGGCCGCTCAACGAGTGCGGCGAGGCCAGCGCGGGGGCACGCAAGAGTTGGATCAAATTCTCCCCACCCGCGCCGGCGCTGGGTTGGCGGCTGAAAAAGGTATGCAGATTTTCAATGATGGCTGGATAGGCGGTCGTTTTTTGCAGGCTGGCGTCGTCAAACAACTCACTCAATGACTCAGCTGCCGCGTTCACATTGTGAAGGTGAAGGAGAATTAGCCCTTCCAGCGAGGTCTGCCGGCGTGGGATACCCCCGGATTCCAACGCAATATACTCGTCGCTGGTCATTTCAGCGCGGTAAACTGGAGCTGGCGGGAAGTCCTCAGCAAATTTAACCTGCGTCTTGCGTACTAATTGTGAATCGAATCCCTTTTCCAACCAGTCAAGCGCACGGCCGATCAGCCCCGGATGCTGCATCTCATTTTGGCGGAGGAGTAAGCGCAGGACTTCATCAATAAGACCGAGCGCATACAGGTCGGCAGCCGAAACGTTCATCTGCGCAGCTATTCCACGTGTCTGCTGAAGACTCTGGAATGTCAGGCTTTCAAGACCGTAGCGGTCACGTGCATGGCGGGAAAGATGGGATTCGTACATGGGTGGTTCCGCCTCTTAATCTTTCGGCGCATCGCGGACAATATACAGCGGCCTGCCCTTGGCCTCGTCGTACAGGCGGCCGATATATTCCCCCAGGATGCCGAGTGAAATCAGTTGCACGCCGCCGAGAAAAAGGACGGCGATGAGGGTAGTCGCCTGCCCGTAGAATGCCTGCGAGCCGGTCACGCGCAGGTAGATGACCACCGGTATCGCCAAGATGCTGATCCCGGCAGAGATGAAACCCAAATACGTCGCCACTTGCAGCGGAAAGTATGAGAAGCCGGTGATGGCGTTGAGCGCCAGCCGGAACATCTTCTTGAAGGGGTACTTGGTCACGCCGGAATAGCGCACCCCACGCTTGTACTCCACGCCAATTTGACGAAAACCAACCCAGGCAGCCATACCGCGCAGGAAGCGGTGCCGCTCGCGCATCCCCTTCATTACGTCCACAACCTTGCGGTCGAGCAGGCGGAAGTCGCCGGTATCCAGCGGGATCTTTACATCGGTGATGCGATAGATCAGGCGGTAGAAGAGCGAGGCAGTGACTTTTTTGAACCAGGTCTCACCCTCCCGCTCGGCGCGCACGGCGTAAACCACTTCATACCCCTCGCGCCATCTGGCGATCAAATCAGTCGTGACTTCGGGCGGATCCTGCAGATCGGCATCTATGATGACGACCGCCTGCCCGCGGGCATAATCCAGCCCGGCCGTGACGGCGATCTGGTGACCAAAGTTGCGCGCAAAGATGATCGGACGAACGCGCGCGTCCTGCGCGGCCAACTCGCGGATGCGGTCGGTCGAGCCATCCATGCAGCCGTCGTCCACCAGGATCAACTCCCAGGGTTCACCGGTCGAGTCCATCGTCTCGCGGACGCGGCGATAGAGTTCGGGGATGTTATCTTGTTCGTTGAAAACGGGGGCGACGATAGAGAAGGTGATGGACATATTCAACCTATTTCCGTGCAGGTTTTCGCTTTGGCCGAACTTTCTTGTCTGTCTGCATTTTTTCCAATTCTCGTACCAGCGGCGTATCGTGGATCGGGAACGGCGGAAGTCCCAAAATGCGCGCCCGCAGATAGCGACCAATGACGATCGCCGAAGCGACCATCGGCACAACGATCAAAGCTCCCAATACGCCGCTAAAGATGACCGCCGCGATAATGGCAACAAACACCAGGCCTTCATTCAGGTTCACGCTGCGCCCCATCACGCGCGGGCGCAGCCAGATATTCTTGAAGTTGATCAATACTACGTAAATACCGACGACGAGAACCCCAAACCAGAAGTTGGATAGAGGCAGGTAGGTTGAGCCTTCTAGCAGGGCAACGGCCAACGCGAGCAGGGTGGCTGCCAACGGGCCGATCTCAGGCACCAGGCTGAACAAGCCAGTCAGCATACCCAGGATGATCGCGCCGGGTAGGCCGATCGCCGTCCAGACGACAGTGAAAACTACACCGACGATAAACATCAAAACCAGTTGCCCACGCAGGTAGGCCGCCCAGACTCGCTTGACCTCAATGTAGACTCGGCGCACATCCAGCCGGTAAGCAGGGGGCGCGATTCTGATCATCCACTCGCGGACATGATCCCAGTCCATGAGTAGATAATAGATGGTGATAACGATGACCAGGAACCAGGCCGCGTTCCGCGAAGTACTCTCAAGGATGTGCAAAGCATTCTCTGGGAGCTTGCTGATATAGAGAGCCAGCGACTCGTCCGGCTTGGGAAGAATGGATCCGAGATCAACGCTGAAAGCGCCGATCATGACCGGCCGGGATAATATGCTCTGCAATTGATCCAGCATATCGAGCAAATCCTGGGTCAACAATTTTAGTTCGTTGATAAATAACGGCACAATCAGCGCCGGGGCAGCAAACAACATGCCCAAACCAATGAAGTAGACCAGGTTGACTGCCAGTTTATGTCCCATGCGGACACGGCGTTTCAGAAAGTCGATCGCCGGGTTAAGGATATAAGCCACCAACCCGGCAACCACCAATGGGCCGAGTATCTCACGAATGCCCCAGAAGAATAAAATCAAGATGACCAGGACAAACGTGAGCACAAAGTAACGTGTGGATAAACTCCATTCGCGTCTCATATTGCCTTTTTCACCGCCTCCAAAGTCGGTTCGATGATCGGGGCTTCCTTCACCGCTTGCATGGCGGCGCGGACATCCTTCAGCCCACTGCCGGTATTAATCACCAGGATCGTGTCCGCTGGCTCGACCACAGCCTGCGCAACAGCCTTGACCAACCCAGCGTAAGACGTGGCCCCGGCTGGTTCAGCGAAGATGCCTGCCTTGCCTAACTCAGCGATGGCGGCCAGGATGTCTTGATCGCTGACGGTGATGTACGTTCCGCCCGTCTCGCGCGCCGCGCGCACGGCGCGCACGCCATCGCGTGGCAAATCCACCGAAATGCTGTCGGCCAGCGTTTTGGCTGAGATGGGAATGATTGTTTCCGTGCCAGCCCGGAATGCATTGGCAATCGCCGCGGAACCCTCGGCCTGCACACCGATAATGCGCGGCATTTTCCCGATCCAGCCCAAAGCCAGCAAATCCTTGAAGCCCTTATGGATGCCGGAGATGATGTTGCCATCGCCCACAGAGACGAGAATTGAGAGTGGAGAGTAGAGATTAGCCGGACTATTCTCTACTCTCGACTCTCTACTCTCTCCCCTCCACCATTCCCAAATCTCGAACGCGGCCGTTTTCTTGCCTTCCGCGGTGAAGGGATTGTAGCCAGTGTTGCGGCAGTACCAGCCAAATTCATTGGCGGCCTGGATGGATAGATCGAAAGCATCGTCATAAGTGCCATCTACGAGGAGCACGCGCGCCCCGAAGACGAGCAACTGGGCAACTTTGGCCGGGGGAGCAGTCTTGGGTGCGAAGATAACCGCCTTTTGACAAATCGCGGCCGCCATGCCGGCCAGAGCCGCGCCGGCGTTGCCGGTGGAGGCCGTCACGACGACCTCGGCTTTGATCTGGCGCGCCCGCGCCACAACCACTGCGCTGGCGCGGTCTTTGAAGGATGCGGTTGGGTTGCGAGATTCGTCTTTTAGCCAGAGATGGCGCAGGCCAAGTTTATCGGCCAGGCGCGGCAGGGCATAGACCGGCGTCCAGCCCGCGGCGCGCAGCGGGGTCGCCTCGCCGCCGGGGTCAGAGACGGGCAGCAGCGGCAGGTAACGCCAGAGCGATTCCTCTTTGCGCGAGGTCAGGTCTTCAGGCTGGTATTTCTGCCGGATGGCCTCATAATCCAGCACCACGTCCAGGTTGCCCCCATCTTTCGGGCAGGTATAGGTCACCTGTCCGGGCAGGTACTCCGCCCCGCAGAGCGAACAACGGTAGCCAATGAATTTATTCATACTTTCCACCTAACCCGGACAAGCCCCCAAAGTACGGGGACAGGCCGGAACCGAAAAAGGACTGTTTGACGATCTGCTCTTGAGCAGTTTTTTTTTTGATTACGATAACAAGAATATTCCAACAACATACGGCAATAATACCAGCAATGCCAGCAAGGGATGCCCACGCCGCGTCGTGTTGCGACTGTCCCAACTAAAGAGATAGACGGCCAGTCCAAACGCCAAAACGCCGCTGGCAAATAGCATAATGACCGAACCCCAGGGGGAAAAAGCGGACACTTTCCCCATTGCCAAACCATTGAAGGCATTCATCGCTTGAGTGGCAGGTAGAAGCTGCGCGAATTTTCCGGCAATGTCCGGTAACATACTGTATGGAAGCATCAGGCCGCCCAACAGCATGGATGGGACGAAAACAAGCTGTGACCATAGCACTGTCATGCGCGAACTGGGGGAGACCACTCCGATCAGGACGCTTATCCCTGCACAAGCAAATGCCATCGCGACAAAGATCAGGGCATAGTTGAGCCAGTTTACTGGCAAGGGAGCGTCAAAGAACAAAGGCGCAGTGACTGTGATTAGCACTGCCACGATCACCAGATGCAGAATGGTCGTCAAAGCCGGAATGATCAGAATCGAGATGGATGGAATGCCGTTGATCTTATAACTGCGGAAAACGCCGTTCTCACGGGCGTTGACCAGCGGATCAGGTATCCCCAACAACGTTGCAGCCAGGATGCCAAATACGACCATCGCCGGGATGATGTCTTCCCGGAAGGGGGAATTGATCTCGGCCATGACAAATCCCATCATCAGGTAAAAACCCAGAGGGAATAAATAGTTCATCAATAGCAACTGTTTGTTACGGATGCCCGTTCGAAATTCAAAAGTGAAGTGGTGGATAAAAGCATTCATTGGGCAACTCCAGCGTTGGTGATTTCAAGGAAACGATCTTCCAGAGATGGCCGCTCCACGCGCAAGTCGATCAGCGCATCCCCCTGGGCAGCGATATGGGCAATAATGGCGGACACCGTAGGGCCAATATCGAAACTGAAGTAGATGCTGTATTCGTCTTTTAACGTGTGCTGGCTGACAGCCGGGAAGGCAAGCCCCGGTACAGATAAACTGGATGTTTGTGTCCGCACAGAGATCTTGGTCAGCCCCGCGCCGGTAGCCGTTATCTCCATTGGAGTGCCGATATTGACGATCTCACCCTGCAACAGGATAGCCACCCGATCTGACATCTGTTCCGCTTCGGCCATATCATGTGTCGCAAGGATGATGGTGGCGCCGCCGGCTTGCAGTTCTCGCATCATGCCATGCAACTCGACGCGGGTCGCCACATCCAGTCCGGCGGTGGGTTCGTCCAGGAAGAGCACCTGGGGGTTATGTGCCACCGCCAAAGCCAGTGACAGACGGCGTTGTTGTCCGGTGGAGAGTTCGAAGAACTGGGAATTCCGTTTCTCGGCCAGGCCCAGCCGTTCCAACAAGTCGAAGCGGGGTGCCACGTTGTGATAGGCGCAGAAGAATTTCATGGCTTCGTCTGGCGTGATGCTTTCCGGTAATCCCGCCGATTGCAGTTGTACGCCGATCAGGTTTCGTAGTTTGCGGGACTCGCTGGCTGGGTCTAAGCCTGCCACCCGCAACGAGCCACCGTTTGGAGCGCGCAGGCCTTCCAGGCATTCCAATGTACTGGTCTTTCCAGCGCCATTGGGGCCGAGTAAGCCAAATATTTCGCCTTGCTTTACGTCGAAACTGATGCCGTCCATGGCAACGTGCTTGCCGTAGGTTTTGCGAAAGCCTTTTACTTCGATCACTGAGTTTTTCATGGGCTATTTCATCCTCACTTCGGCCTTCTCTGGCCGTAGGGCAATTCTATCTACGGAAGCCGCCCAACTCGGTTTTCATGTTCAAGCGGTAATTCGCAAGTCTTTACCGCTCTTCGCGGGCGTAGGCGGTCATCAACGCGGCCGGCGCGCCGATGCGCCGCTTCGCCGCCCGGATCGGGGACGGGAAAAAGCGGAAGATAGCACCAGAGCGAGTCCTCGGCGCGGGAAGTCAGGTCTTCGGGTTGTAATTTCTGACGGATGGCGTCGTAATCCAACACCACGTCCAGGTTGCCGCCATCTTTGGGGCAGGTGTAGGTGATTTCATCAGGTTGATAATCCTGACCACACTTTGAACATTTGTAACCCGTAAATTTACCCATCGAGCCTCTGCTGAAAATTGGTTATTGACAATCGGCCGAATTGTTGTATACTAATTTTAGCGACTCATAAGGCCTGGGTAACTGGCTCCCCTTTGGGAGTCTCACTCCGCTTCATGCGGTGGTTATCGGTGCCCAGGGAGGGTCGCTTTTTCGCTTAAATCGGCGAAGTGCACCACTCTCGCGCGAATGATCCTATAATACTCGGCATTAGAACGACAGAAACGTTGCATGTAAGCCCATGCCACGAAATCCGGCGCAGTCAGCTCCTTCACAACGTGCGATTCCTCTTGAAAGACCCGAACAACGTTGCCCGGAATGCTTGCTATCGCCTCTCTGATTTCTTTTTCTAGTTCTTGCTGCTGCTTCTTGTTCGTGTACCTTTTGTCAACGAATAAGTCTATTCTCTTGTGCAATTTGACTGTGTGAAAAGCGCATTGGGCGACAAGATGCTGGTAAAGCGCCTCATAATCAACGATATTTTTCCTGTTACCGCTCCAGACCACCGCAACGATCGATATGTCTGGCTCGAAAGCCAACTCGCGGAGAAATCCCTTGACAATGACCGGGGGAGACGATGATGCCTTAAGTTCCGATTTGACTTTGAGTCTCGGAATGTGTCTAAATTTTCGCACCAGTGATTGCAGCCGCCTTCGATCTGCCGTTATCACCGACAGAAAAAAAAATCATCACCAGACTGCCCTGGCAACCAAGACTCGTCAAAAAAGGCATCAAGCATGGTTAACCTTGTGGAGGCGGCTCACAATCCTCTCTCGCCTCGCACATACGGCGTACCCAGCGCCGTCGGCGCACCCAAGCGTTTGCGCATGGCATCCCGCAAGCGGTAATTCGCAAGTCTTTACCGCTCTTCGCGCGCGTAGGCCGTCATCAACGCGGCCGGCGCGCCGATGCGCCGCTTCGCCGCCTGTCCGGAACTCACCCACAGCACCAGAATGGTGAGCAGGAATGGCAGCATGTTAAGCAGATTTGGCGAGATGCCCAGCGGCTGGAGGCGGAATTGCAGCACGCGCACGCCGCCGAACAGGTAGGCGCCGAGCAGGGCGCGGCGCGGATCCCAGATGGCGAAGATGGTCAGGGCGATGACGATCCAGCCCGCGCCGGCGGTCATGCCTTCGATCCAGGCCGGGGCGTAGGAAATCGAAAGGTACGCGCCGCCCACACCGGCCAACATGCCGCCAAACACAACGGCCATGTAACGCACCAGGACTACGTTGACGCCCAGGCTGTCGGCTGCGGATGGGTTTTCGCCGACCGAGCGCAATGTCACGCCCAGGCGGGTTTTGTAAAGCACGAACCACAACACCGGCACCAGCAGGACGCCCAGATAGACCAGCACATCGAAACGGAAAAGCAGTTCACCGAGGAGCGGCAAATCGCTCAAGCCGGGGATATTAATGGGCTGCAAACGGGCGGCAAGCGGCTGGCCAACAAATTTCTTGCCTATCATGCCGCTGACCCCCAGCCCCAGCATGGTCAGCGCCAGGCCGGAGACCACCTGGTTGACGCGCAGGCTGACGCTGGCAAAAGCGTGGATCAGCGCCAGCAGGCCGCCGACCAGCGCCGCCGCCAGAATGCCCAGCCAGACGTTGCCGGTGGTCTGCGCGACGGCAAAGCCGGACACAGCGCCCATGATCATCATGCCTTCCACGCCCAGGTTAAGCACGCCGGAACGTTCGGCATAGACTTCACCCAGCGTGCCGTAGAGCAGCGGCGTTCCTGCCGGAATGGCGGCGCGCAAAACCGAAAGGATGAATTCCAACATATCAAAACTCCAGTCGAATCCGGTAACGGGTGAACAGTTCACCTGCGATGACGAAGAGCAGGATGACGCCGTTGAAGACCTGGACGGTCGCCGCCGGCAGGTTGAGGGCGATCTGGATGGCGTCGCCGCCCACCAGCAGTCCGCCAAGCAGGAATGCGGTCAGGATGGCCGCCAGTGGATTAAGGCGCGCCAGCCAGGCGACGATGATCGCAGTAAAGCCGTAACCGGGCGAAATGCCCTCCGGCGGACGCAAGCGGAAGTGAATACCGGCCACCTCCCCCACTCCGGCCAAGCCGGCCAGACCGCCACTGATCAACATAACCAGCAGGGCGATTTTCTGGTAATTCATACCGGCATAGCGCGCCGCATCCGGGTTTTCGCCTGTGACGCGGATCTCGTAACCCAGTTTGGTGCGCGCGACCAGCAGGTAGATCAACACTGCCAGCAGGAGGGCCAGGATCAGGGTCGGGTAGTGAATGCGCGAATCAATAAGACGCGGTAACTGCGCGGTCGCAGAAAATTGATCTGTAATCGGAAAACCGCGCGTATCCGTGCCTCGCCAGGGGCCATAAACCAGATATTTGACGGCATCGCTGGCAACGTAAACCAGCATCAGGCTGGTCAGCACCTCGTCCACGCGGAAGCGCGCTTTAAGAATGGCGGGAATAGCAGCCCACAGCCCGCCGCCGAGAAAGCCGCCGAGGAACATGACCGGCAGCAGGATATAGGCTGGCCACTCAGGGAATTCGAGCGCCAAACCGGAGGCGACGATCGCGCCGATGAACAACTGCCCTTCCGCGCCAATGTTGTACATGCGCCCCTTGAAGGCCAGCGTCAGCCCAACCCCGGCCAGCATGAGCGGGATGGATTTGGTCACCGTTTCTTTAAGGCCATAAACACTGCCGAACCCGCCGCGAAAAATGCGTTGAAAAGCGATCAGGGGATTTACGCCGAGCGCATAGAAAATGACGGCAATGGTCAGCATGGCAAGCAGCAGCGAGGCAACCAGCGCCGCCACCTGCAGCCACTGAGGAGAGGACAGGCGTCGTTCAAAGCGGAGGCGGGGGATTTTCATGCGGGTTCTCCTGCCAAGTAGGCGCTGCCCTGAGCCTGTCGAAGGGTGCTGCGCACGGGCAGGCGCAGGGCGCCGGCCATCATCAGGCTGATCTGTTCCAGATTGGCATCCTTGACCGGGAACAGGCCCATGATTTGCCCCTCAAAGATAACCGCCACGCGGTCGCTGAGCGAAAGGGTTTCCTCCAGGTCTTCCGAAATGAGCAGCTCGGCTGTGCCGCGCTCGCGCTCGGCAAGCAGCAACTGCCAGATAGTCTCGGTGGCACCCACGTCCAGGCCGCTGGTGGGATGCGCGGCGATGAGCAGCGCGGGCCGGCAGGCAATCTCCCGCGCCAGTAAAGCCCGTTGAATATTCCCGCCGGAAAGCATTTTAATCGGCGTGCGCCGGTCTGGGGTCATGATGGCATAATCTTTAATAAGGCCGTCGGCATACGCGGCAATGGCCGCGCGATCAAGGAACAGCCCGCGCCCGATGGGAGGCTGCAGGTAATTTTTTAAGATCAGGTTATCGGCTATGCTCATGCCGGGGATGAGCGCCGTCCAGCGTTCGCCGGGGACGCAGCAGACGCCGCGCTCGATGCGGGCGCGTGGCGGGACGTGGGTAATATCCTGGCCGTTGACGGCAATGCGCCCGCCGGTCGCGTCCCGCAATCCGGTGATGGCCTCGACTAGTTCGCGCTGGCCGTTGCCGGCCACGCCGGCAATGCCGAGAATTTCTCCGGCGTGAACCTCCAATGAAAGATCAACAACGGCCGGCATGCCTTTGTCGTTCAGGGCGGACAGTTTATCAATCTCGAGAACCACCGGCCCGGTTTCAACCTGTTTTTTATCCAAGTTGAAAAGCACCTCACGCCCGACCATCAACTGGGCCAGTTCGCTTTCGCCGGTCGTGGCCGTTTCCCGCGTGGCGATGACTTTGCCCTGGCGCAGCACGGTCACGCGGTCACTGGCCTCCATGACTTCTTCCAATTTGTGGGTGATAAAGACAACCGTGTGTCCCTCGGCGGTCATCCGCCGCAGGGTGTTCAGCAGGTCCCTGGTTTCGCCGGGTGTGAGCATGGAGGTCGGCTCATCCAGGATGAGGATTTTCGCGCCGCGATAGAGCGCCTTGAGTATTTCCACGCGCTGCTGTTCGCCAGCCGAGAGTTGCCAGATGCGTGCATCGGGATCCACTTTCATCCCGTATTTTTCGGTCAGTTCGAGAATGCGTTTTCGCGCCGCCCGTTCGGGAAAGAGAAATTTCCCCTTCAAACCCAGGATGACATTTTCGGTCACGCTGTGGGTTTGCACCAGCCGGAATTGCTGGTGAATCATGCCGATTCCCAGCCGGATGGCATCCTGAGGCGAATGAATAGCCGCGCGTTGATCGTTGACCCAGATTTCACCTTCATCCGGGTGATAGATGCCGTACAGAACGTTCATCAGGGTGGTTTTACCCGCCCCGTTTTCGCCGAGCAAGGCATGAATCTCCCCCTTGCGGACTTCCAGATTAGCCCCGTCATTTGCAATCACACCGGGGAATCGTTTGACGATCCCGCGCATGATAATGGTTGGCGACTTCCCAACCATAATGGCTGACTGGTCATCTGGCATATTCAACCTCTCTGTGAATTATGGTAGCCAGCAGGCTACCATTACTGAAATCGGGCGGGGGACACAAAGTGTGTCCCCCGCCCACTCGAACATGGAATCGGGTTTAAGGCTTGGCGCTGCCAATCACGCCTTCGACGAACCAGTCAATGGTGTTCAATTCGAAGACGCTGAGACGCTGCCCAGCCTGCACCTTCAATGCGCCGCTCTGGTCGTTGATCGGGCCGCTGAAAGGATCGAACAGCACGGCCGGGTCCTTCATTTGCTCGATGCGTTTGAAGACCAGGTCGTGGACGCTGATCTCGCCCAACAGCGGGTCGGTGACCTTGACCGCCTTGAGCGCATCCACGAACTTGGGATTGATCGGCACACCGAAATCGCCGCCCAGTTCTACGCTGCTCGGCGCGCCCATCTGCCAGCCCCCGCTCAACAGGCCCCAGTAGTCCACATTCTCGAGATTCTTGGTGGTGTAAATGCCCAAGTGAATCTTGGTGAGAATGTCCTCGTAGATCAAGCCCCAATTGACCAGCTGGCCGCTGATCATCGAGTTCGGACCGAACTGCGCCATCGGGCTATAGTGGCCGAAGGTGTAAACCGGCTGGCCCTTGGCGGTGTATTCCTCGCCCACCTGGACCACGGTCGCCGTATCTTCGGTGAAGGCCAGCACGTCCACGCCGGTGGCGATCAGGGCTTCAGCCGCTTCGCGGGCCTTGGCCGGATCGTACCAGGCGAAGATCCAGCGCACCTCGACGGTGGCGTTGGGATTGGCCTCGCGCACGCCCAGCGTAAAGGCGTCAATATGGCGCACAAGTTCGGGAATGGGGACGGCAGCCACGTAGCCGATCTTGCCGCTCTTGGTCAACGCGCCGGCCATCAGGCCGTTCAGATAGTACAGTTGATAGAAATCGGCCATCAGGGTGCCCATGTTGGGGGCGCGCTTGTAGCCGGAAACGTGGAAGAAGTAGTTATCCGGGTACCTCTGGGCTGCGGCCAGCGTGGCATCCATGAAGCCAAAGGAGGTGGTGAAGACTACATTGCATTTTTCTTCCACGACGAAACGGTCAATAAAGCGGTCAGAGTCCGCTTCGGGCACCGACTCGGCGTAGGCGGTTTCCAGCCATTCATACTTGTCGTCCACGTAGCGGCGGCCAACATCATGGGCATTGGTCCAGCCGATGTCGCCAATCGGGCCGACGTAGATGTAGCAGGCCTTGAGTTTGGCCTCTTCCGCCGCGGGTGGCGCGACAGGGGGTTGTTCAGCCGCGGGTGGAGCGACGGGGGGTTGTGTGACAGTGGGCTTCGGGGCGCAGGCTGTCACCAGCAGGATGGCAGCCAAAGCCAGCAAGATAAAGCGAAAAACTATGTTACGCATGAAATTCTCCTCCTAAAAGAGAAATGGGTGGAAGGGTTGAATTGGCAAAACACGAAGCACATCCGCGAACTTATCTACGCATCACCTCCTTTTCTAAATCTAATGCACTTGCCTAAAGATTCTAGCACAACTCTTGCATCATGCTGTGTGGCAAAGATAATCAAAATGTCACTTTGCCGTCAGGATAGAAAACAACCTTGCAAAGGACCGAAGCCCCTCACAAGGCTGATTCTCACGGCACGATCCAGGTGCCGGTTTCACCGCGCAAGGCGCGCCCGATGTTTTCGGGATTGGTGATAAGCGCCTGCCTGCCGCCGTTCTCCAGATACCAGACGACGGCCTGGATCTTGGGCGCCATCGAACCTTTGGCAAAGTGCGTCCCTTCGGCCAGATACTGTTTGGCTTCAGCCAGTGTTATCCGGTCGAGCCACTTTTGGTCGGGTTTGCCGAAGTTGATGGCAACTTTTTCAACCGCGGTGGAGATTACGAACAGATCGGCTTTGATGAGCTGCGCCAGCAGGCTGGAGGCGTAGTCTTTGTCAATGACGGCCGCCACCCCCCGATAAACGCCATTTCCTGCATCAATCACCGGGATGCCGCCGCCGCCCACCGTAATGACAACCACGCCGGCGTTCAACAAGGTTTTGACCGACTCAAGCTCCACCACCTCTTTCGGCAGCGGCGAAGCGACCACGCGACGCCAGCCGCGCCCGGCGTCTTCGACCACCGACCAGCTCATTTCAGCTTCGCGGCGTTTGGCCTCGGCCTCGTCCATGAAACTGCCAATGGGCTTGGACGGGTTCTTGAAGGCCGGATCGTTCTTGTCCACGAGAACTTGCGTGATCACCGTCGCGACGTTCTTCTTGATACCACGCCGGTACAACTCGTTCTGTAAAGTTTGTTGGAGGGCGTAGCCGATGGCGCCCTGGCTGTCGGCCCCGCACACGTCCAGCGGGACCTCGTGCATGCCCTCCACTTTCGCGGCGATCTCCGACCGGCGCAGGATGAACCCGACCTGCGGCCCATTGCCGTGACCGATGGCCACGTCCCAGCCGGACTCGATCATATCCGCGATGTGGAAGGTGGTCTCTTTGGCGGCCTGGTACTGGTCTTCGACGGTCTTGTGCTTTTCGTCCTTGATTAGTGAGTTTCCACCAATTGCTACAACTGCAAGTTTGCGAGTTTTTTCGGACATGAATGACTCCTGTAGATTAGTAGAACAGTAGATTAGTAAATTAGTGGGTCATGGAACTGGGGAAACTATATCAGCAGATTCACTACCTTCAGTAAAAGAAGTGTCATATAGAGCATGTTCCTCGTGAATGGCGCGATTGCCGTATTCCTGACTGCCTTGTTGCTGAGCACGAACATAGCGAATGTAGCCGTTGAGCGTTCTCAAAGCGTTGTAACACAGGTCACGTTGGCCGGGCAACTCGCCCTGCGCATAGTGCGCTTCGTCGCACAGGATAAATGCGCTCAAGGTTTCGCTCAAGGAACCACGCGCATAGTAATAGAATCGCAGGCTGTCCAGGTAGTGATACCTGCCATATCCTTCAGCGATATTAAGAACAATACTCGTCGCAGCACGACGCATCTGTTGAGCCAGATTGTACTTTTCTTCGGGAGGCAGACTCTTGGCGACGCGGTAAGCCTCTTTGAACACCTGAAGCGCCAGTTTGTAGCAATCCAAGTCCTCAAAGCCTCGTTGCTCTTTTTCAGTCACCGTCTGCCTCCATGATTTCACTAATCCCTAATTTACTAATTTACTAACGCATCGTCAATGCCATCACAGCCTTCTGGGCGTGCAGGCGGTTTTCGGCTTCATCGTAAACGACCGACTGGGGGCCATCCATCACGCCGTCGGTGACTTCGATATTGCGGTCGGCGGGCAGCGGGTGCATGTAGATGGCATCCGGTTTGGCGAGGGCCATCTTCTTCTCGTCGGTGATCCAGTGCGGATATTTCTTGATGATCTTGGCGCCCTCTTCCGGGTCCGGGGTTTGCACCATCGCGCCCCAGGATTTAGCGTAGACGATGTCCGCGTCCTTGAAGGCGGCTTCCATATCGTCCACCACCTCGAAGCCCGCGCCGAATTTCTTGGCCTGTTCCTTCGCCTGTTCCATAATGTCGGGCATCAATTTGAATTCCGGGGGATGGGCCAGGACCACATCCATGCCGAAGCGCGGCATCTGCAGGATGAGCGATTGCGGGACGGACATCGGCTTCTGGTACGAGGCTGCATACGCCCACGAGACGACCATCTTCTTGCGGCGCAGGTCGTGGCCTTTCTTCTCGACGATGGTCATCAGGTCGGCCAGGCACTGGAAGGGATGATAGATGTCGCACTGCATGTTAAGCACCGGCACGCGCGAGGCCTTGGCGACGGCGTTCAGGTAGCCGTTGCCGATGCCCCAGTCCACGTGGCGGATGGCGATGCCGTCGAAGTAGCGGCCAAAGATCTCGCCGATTTCCTTGGGCGTATCGCCGTGCGCGATCTGGGTGGTCTTGCTTTCGATGAACGCCGCGTGCCCGCCGAGTTGGGCCATGCCGGCCTCGAACGAGCCGCGCGTGCGCGTGGACGAGAAGAAGAACAGCATCGCCAGCACCTTGTCACGCAGGTAGGGATGCGGCTCATTCAGGGCGCGCTTGCGCTTCAGGTCGAAGGCCACGTCCAGGACGGTTTCGACTTCTTCTTTGGTGAAATCCAGGTCGCCAATTAAGTCGCGGCCTCTCAAATCAGTTTGCATAGGATTAGTCTCCTTGTCTTATTGTCGGCTAGTGTTTGCTGAGGTAAGTGATTAAGCCGTTGATGAGTTTTTTAGCATCTACGGCAAGGTCATATGCTTTCTTAAGTTCATCCGAGGTAATATAGCCTGCATCCAAAGCGAGATATAACTCAGATTGGACTTCTCCGGCAGACCGGCGCGCCATTTTGAGAAAACGGACAAACTCAGGGTCATAACCGGCTTCAAACCCTTCTGCGATGTTGTGCATCACAGAGCCAGCGGCGCGTTGAATCTGATCGCGCAAGCCAAAGTCACGCGAGAATTTCTCTTTGCGCGTCAACGCATAGATAATTCCGGCCAGCTCGCGGGCTTTTTTCCAGGACTCAAGGTCTTCGAAGTTTTTTATCGTAGTCATATAGTTTCCTAGTCTTCTGGTCTTCTGGTCTTCTGGTCTTCCGGTCTCTTGGTCAACCATGAAAGGCAGGACAAGCAGACTAGCAGACTAAATGGTTTCGTAGAGGTGGTTAAAACGCGTCAGGATTTCAGGGTTTTCGAGCGCTTCGGCGAATTGCGTCAGCCAGTTGCGGATGTAGGCCAGGTCCAGTTTGCCGCGCTGGCGCATCAAAATGGATGGAATGTCGAGCCAATCCTTTCCACGGTTTGCGATGGCCTTGTGAATAATAAAATCCTCCGCCGTGCAGACTCTCGTGGGAGTACCCATAATTTCCGCCGAAACTGCTCGTTGAATGGCTTCTTTTTCATAGTCAAGTAAGCTTATCAACAAGTCTGTTGCCACGTTGGGCATCGCCCAGATTTGGAGAACATGCGGACTCTTTTTATGCGCGGGTATTTTTGTCGGGCGCTCTGGAAACCGGTCAAGCACAAGTTTTCTAAATTCCGCCAAAGGTATGTCTATGCTGATTTTAAAATCCGCATCGTGCGTGGCGCGCGCCTCTCCCCAAATAGAGACCGCCAATCCGCCGATCACCATATAGGGGATTTTGTGTTCGTCCAGAAACTCAATGATGTTTTGCAACGCCCGAGGATCGTCAAACATTCTTCATTCTCCGGGCTATTTGTTCCCATTTCTTGATCAAGGATAAATAAAAATCAGCCCGAGATTCTTGCAACTCCTCAGGTTCATCCGGTGTACCGGAGAAAGCGAGGATCAGCTTGTTCCAGGAAAAAAACGACCTGACACTCTCCTCGACGGTCTCATGCGCCAGGCGCTCCTTCAATTCTTCATGTTCCATTTCGTTGATAAGTTTATATTCCGCTTTCCATTCCTTGACAGCCTTCTTGTCTATTTCCATTCGCGCCTCGATCCTTGTTCTGATAGTTGGGTAGTTTGTATAGGTAGTCATCAGTCTAATAGTTGTCAGTCTGATAGTCATTTGTGTCATCGCCAGCCGAAAGAAAATCAGCGGGAAGTTCGTCACCGTCATGATCATCGAGGATGTAGTCGGCTTGGGTCTCGCCGATTCGATGCTCGGCGTTTTGTCCGCTCTTGCGCAGATAGGCGATCAGGCCATTTATCAATCGCTTGACTTCATCGGCCTGATCATAAGCCTGTTTCAGTTCGGCTTCTGTGATGTACTTACGATCCAGAGCCAGATACAACTCGGACTGTACTTCACTGGCAGAACGGCGCGCCATCTTCAAGAAGCGAACGAACTCAGGGTCCGTGCCCGCATCGCTGCCTTCGGCGATATTGTGCATCACTGAGCCAGCCGCATCAAGGATTTGGTCGCGCAGCCTGAAATCCCTCGAGAATTCGGGATGACGGGTCAGGCCATGAATGCTGTTCGCCAGTTTACGCGCTTTCTGCCAGCAAATCAAATCTTCGAACCGTCTGACCTTCGTCATCCCAGCATCTCCTCTATCAGACTTATAGTCTTCAGTCAAATAGTCTCATAGACTATCCGACTATCAGACTCCAGACTATTTGACTCTTATTCCATCGCTCCCAGCACCAGCGCCAATAACGCCATCCTCATCACGACGCCGTTGAAGGCCTCCTGCCAGTAGCGCGACCAGCGGGTGATATCTACATCTACTGGAACCTCGTCCATGCGCGGCAGGGAATGCAGCAGGATGGCATCCGACTTGGCCTTTTTCTCCAGCAGTTCACGCGTGATCTTGTAGTTGGCGGGGGTCAGGCCGACATCTTTCCCGGCGCGCTCGTCACGCGACTTGGTATAGTCCGGCTGGACGACCGGTTCGACCAGGATCACGTCCGCATCCGCGATGGCCTGCTCGACGTGCTCGGCTTCCTTGAAGTCCACGCTGAACTGCTTAAGTTCAGCCTTGAACTCATCAGTCAGCGACATATCCGGCGGGGAGACGAAGGTGATCGGGCAGTCGAACTGGCTCAGGGCATAGCCGAGCGAGTGCATCGTTCTCATGCGCATGTCGCCCACCGCCAGCCAGGTCAGGCCGTCAATCGTGCCTTTCTCTTTCAGCACGGTGTACAGGTCGGTCAGGATCTGGGTGGGATGTTCGCCCCAGCCGTCGCCGCCGTTGATAATGGGAATCGAGGCCCACTTGGCGGCTTCGTGCGGCGCGCCCTGCTGGAAATGGCGCATCACGATCACGTCGCCGTAGAACTCCAGCATCTTGACCGTATCCTTGATCGACTCCTGGTAGAAGTCACCCGCACGCGTCATCTTCGCATCCGCGAAGCCGGTCACGTGACCGCCCAGGCGGTGCATGGCCGCTTCATGCGCCAGGCGCGTGCGCGTGGACGGCTGATAAAAAGCCGTCACCAGCGTCTTCTCCGCGAGCATATCGTCGTTGCGACGGCTGACGGCAATCGGCTCCAGTTCCGCCGCCACGTCGAAGACGTGGAAGAACTCGTTACGCTCAAAATCTTTCAGGGACAGGATGTCCCGACCAGCAAAACTACGCATTTTAAAAACCTCCGGAATTAGAGAATAGATATTAGTGAGTAGAGAGTAGAGAGTAGTGAGTAGTGAGTAGTGAGTAGTGTGTAGTGTGTAGTGATAAAAAACGAATCTCTACTCTCTACTCTCTACTCTCTATTCTCTATTCTCTACTCTCTGCGTTAACCCACCCGCCGCACCACATGGAAGCGGAAATAACCGGGCAGGAAATAACTGAATGAATAATCCACCACGCGGCCGCTCTCGGAAAAGAGCTGGGCTGCGAAGTGGAGCAGAACGTCGTCGCGCTGGATTTGCAGGGCGCGCGCCACCTCCGATGTGGCGCCGACGGCCTTGATGTCCGTCCGGGACTGAGTGAGCTTCGGGGCGCCGCGGCGCAGGAGCAGGTCCAGCACCGAACCGGTAAACGTCCCGTTCAGTTCCTCAGCGGAAAGCACATCGCTGGGTAAAGTATCCACCAAATAAGCCACCGGACGGCTGTCCGTGAAGATAATACGCGCGACGCGCGTCAGCGGTGCACCAGTGGACAAATTCAACGCCCCGGCGCATATCTCATCGGCGGGGATTTGTTCGACCTGCAGCGCACCCATGGAGACGCTCAACCCGATTCGCTGCGCCAGCGTCTCAATGCTTTCCAGGACCTCCAGCCCGCTGTCAATGACCGGCACCTGACCGACGACGAACGTCCCGACGCCCTGACGGCGGCGGATCAACCCCTGCCCCTCGAACGAACGCATGGCCTCCCGCAAGGTGGACCGTGAGACTCTCAACTGGTGCGCCAGGACAGGCTCAGACGGCAGCTTGCTTTCAGCCGGCAAGGAGGCAATCAGATCAGCCAGGTCAGACTGCAAACGTCGAAATGGGTAATGAGCCATATTTACACACCTTCTATACCGCAGGGCCTTGCACAACCGGCAAGAACTCGAAGCGGGTCACGTCCACCAGACCCTTATCCGAAATGCGCAACTCTGGAATAACGACCAGCGCCAGCAGGCTGAGGGTCATGTTGGGATTGTTGAGCTGACAACCGCAGGCACGGAAGCCATCCAGAATTGAAATCGCTTTCTTAGCCACCTTTTCTGCACGCTCAGTGGACATCAGTCCGGCGATGTTCAACTCGACCAGGCCGATGACCTGGCCCTGCTTCACCACCACCTGCCCGCCGCCAACTTCGGCCAGCTTATTGGCCGCCAGGGCCATATCTGCATCGGTCGTGCCGACCACGATCATATTATGGCTGTCATGCGCGACAGTGGAGGCTATGGCGCACGGCTGGGTGAAGCCAAATCCCTGCACCAGCCCAACTTGCAGGCCGCCTGTGCCGCGATGACGCTCGACGAGGGCAACTTTTGCCAGCCCCCCCTCAATCCCCCCCGTCCCTGACAGGGGGGACGCAAGGGGTGGGAGATGGATTTCGGCATCATTGACCGGCATCACCATTTGCAAGTGCTTTGTAGGCGCCTGATTCTCGATAACGCCGATCACGTTGACGTTCACCCTCACCCCCTTCCCCTCTCCCAACCTGCCCTGAGCGAAGTCGAAGGGTGGGAGAGGGATGAGGGGCGAGGGAACGCGTATCCGAAAATCGTCCGCCGTCAACGGTTGCTTTAGATGAACCG
The DNA here is from genome assembly GCA_964618215.1 of uncultured Chloroflexus sp. GTDB lineage: Bacteria > Chloroflexota > Anaerolineae > Anaerolineales > Villigracilaceae > CG2-30-58-95. The sequence continues at coordinate 10,309 of CAZTZE010000014.1, read as the reverse complement.
ACTGGATGACCCATTCGGGGTAGGTAACATCAGGCAGATTGACACGCAACTTATTTTTTTCTGCCACCATCTGACCTTTGGCAATAACCAGTTCGGCGTGAAAATCGTTCAAATCGTCCACCAGTAAAATATCCGCCCAGCGGCCGGGCGCTATCAGGCCGATTTCGCGACTTAAGCCAAAATGTTCGGCCGTGTTGATGGTCGCCATTTGAATGGCGGTCATTGGCGGCAAACCCTGGGAGATGGCATGGCGAACCACCCTGTCCATGTGACCATCCTGAACCAGTGTGGCCGCGTGCGAGTCATCCGTGCAGAGGATGAAGCGGCGCGAATCGAGACCCATCTTGGTCAGCGCAGCGACCTGGGCGGCCACATCCTGCCAGGCTGAACCATAACGCAGCATGGCCTTCATGCCCTGACGCACGCGGGCGATGGCATCCTCCGGCGTTGTGCCTTCATGGTCATCTTCCGCGCCGCCCGCCGCGTAGCCATGAAACGGCAGTCCCAGGTCTGGCGAGGGGTAATGTCCGCCGATGACCTTGCCAGCCGCGCGGGCGGCCTCCAATTCAGCCAGCATTTTCTCGTCGCCGCGCGTCACGCCGGGGTAATTCATCATCTCACCCAGGCCGATGATGCCGGGCCAGCTCATCGCCTCAGCCACCTCTGCGGGGCTGATTTCCGCGCCGGACGACTCAAATCCGGGCGCAGCCGGGACGCAGGAGGGCATCTGCACCCAAACGTGGATCGGCTGTTTGGCCGCCTCGTCCACCATCAACTTGACGCCTTTCAGCCCGAAGACATTGGCAATCTCGTGCGGGTCAACGAACATGCCGGTCGTCCCGTGCGGGATGACGGCGCGGACGAACTCGGTGACGGTCAACATGCCCGATTCGATGTGCATGTGGCCGTCCAGCAATCCGGGAACGAGATGCTTGCCGCCCGCGTCCATGACCAGCGTATCCTTGCGGATGGTGTGCGAGGCATCCGGCCCGACATAGGCAATGCGCCCATCCTTGATGGCAATATCGGTATCCGGCACGATTTCGCCCGACTGGACGCAGACCCACTGTCCGTTGCGGATGACCAGGTCGGCGGGCTTGCGGCCCATGGCGACATCTATGAGGGTTTTGGTGAGGGATGGAGAGGGCATGAGGACTCCGGAAGTGATGCGGGATATGGGTTAGGGGTTGCAGGTTGCGAGGTGCAATTACACGGCCAATTTTCGGATAAGTTCTTTGCTTTGTTGAGCAAAGTATTTCTTCACATCTTCCCATGACATGGATATCAACATCGAGGGCATGATATCCGCATCCGCTTCTTCAAAATAACCGAGGGAAAGCACAATATGGGTCAAGTTGACATCCAAACCGGCATATTTCGAGCGATGATACGCGATGGCTTTCTCAGGCGTGATGCCAGTCTGCCGGGCAAGGCAATAGAGATCAATAAAATCACGTTTGACATTTCGTTGTGAGATGGCCTCGATCTTCATCGCGGCAAGATCAGATAATTGCAGGATTTTTGTTCCGAGCGCCTCGATCGGTTGTTCCAACAGATCATAGCGGTAACGAAAGAAACTGATGCGCAAATCCTCCAGCGCGCCGAGCAAGGTATCTTCCGCCAGTCGTTCGCGGCGATAGGTTTTCATCTCCTGCAAGGCATTCTCAAGGTAGTGAACGTCAAAATGGTCGGGCGTGAAGAAATCCAAATCAACGGATAAACGATGACCGAGATGCAAAGCCACCGCTGTGCCGCCACCGAGATAAAACGGCTGGCTGATTTTTTCCCGGGCTAGTAAGGCCAGGTAGCTGCGCGTCGATTCAGGTAAGACTTGCTCAAACATAGTATTCCTTCGCGTGGAATTTCGAAATAATTGGCCCAGGCGCTGGCTCGCAACCGCGAAAACCGCCGTGAAGATCTAAGTACGCCCACGATCTCATCGCGGCTGAATCTCCCAAACAACCAGCGGATTTCAGGAAAATCCCCGTATTCCAGCAGCCGCTCGATGACGTAGCGCGGGTGCGCGGCGACATCCAGCTCGGCTGGGTTGATGTCCCAAAAGTATTTATAAGCGAATTCAGGAAGGTGTGTGTCCATTACAGGGTCATGCGTCACGCGCCCGGACTTCGGCCTGCGCGCGGGCAACGAGTTGATTCCACATTTCAAGCGTTTCCGGCCCGATGCGGGTGGCTTCTGTGGTCACAATCTCCATGTCAACCACATATTCACTGAACCCGCTCAGACAGAAGACAAGGATGGAGAGGATGTCGTTGGGATGCTTGAGCGACCGTCCTTCGTCCCAGGCGCGCAGTTTGCCGATGATGATGTCGGTGGGTTGAGCGACCCAGGCTTCGAAGGTTTCTCCTGAACTCACCGTGAACTTACGGCGAATCCGTCGTTCAAAGGCAACCTGATATTCCGGTTCCCGTTTCAGCGGCACTAAATCGGCTTTTACGCCTTCGCCCGTATCAATGATGTTGAACAGGATTCCCATCGCAACAGAATTTCGCATCATTTCCGGGTCGGCATAATAACGCGGAAGAGGAAATGCTTGTGACAAAGCATCAAAATCCTGCTCATGTAAATCCACAAGAATGTCAATGTCATACGTCACTCGGCTGATTCCAAAGGGATAGCCGCCAAAAGCGCCCACAATCATATAGGGCGCGCCGATTTCATCCAGGGCATTGACAACACGAACGTAAAACGAGAATGCGGTCACTTTGCTTCCATCCGAACAGGCGTCAGATACGCCAGGACTTTCATATTGATTTCGGAGAGTGTCAGGCCAGGAAACCGCTTCAAGAACGTACCGCGCAAGCCCGCCATGGAAAACTCCTGCGCTTGCAAAGCGGGGATAATCCGCCTCTCGGATGGCAGTGCGGCCAGCAACTTGACCTGCACCCAATCAACCGGGCCAAGTCCACGCACGATTTCGGCGATTTCGTCTTTGGTCAAAGGGCGTTTCCCATCCATTTGAAAACCTTTTCGAGCAAGCATAACACTGATTTGACGGATTCGCGCGGATACTTGCTTTTCTCTTTTGCCCTATCCGTGTAACTCCGTGTCATCTGTGCCAGCGTATTCGCAGGGTAAATCCGTGTCCCATTTTTTCTCGCTCAAGAAGCCTTTTCGCCGATTATGATATTCAAGTTGTCTCTTATTGGGCGAGAACAAGATAAGCCAGTCCAATGATCGTCAAGGCAAGCGGGGAAAGGAACGCCCAGGCGAGCCATTTTCGATCTTTCCACAGCGCAACCGCCGCGCCGATTTGAAACAGCGGCAGCAGGATTGCCAGCGAACAAAGCGACTGATACCTGCTCAGGTACCAGGCAAACGGTGCGCACAGCAACGCGCCCACAACCAGCAACCAGGGCCATTTCTTCAAGATGCCGACGACCGAAACCGTCAGCGAAAGCAGGATCGCCGGCCAGCCAAATACAATCGGAACCAGAATATCGGACATTTTATCCTTCGAGCAGGCGTTTCGCGGCTTGGTTGTGTTTCTCTACCAACTTCCCAATTTCCAATTTTGCCAAGTTACCATCTTTCACCACGAACCTGCCGCCGACGATAGTATAGTCCACTTTCACCGGCTGGCAGAAGACTACTGCGGCAACCGGGTCGTGCAGCGCACCGGCGTAGTCGAGACGGTTGAGGTTGATAGCAAAAAAATCCGCGCATTTGCCGGGTTCGAGCGAGCCAATATCCGTGCGGCCCAAAACTGCCGCGCCGCCGCGCGTCGCCAGATACAAAGCGTCACGGGCAGTCATGAGTTTTCGGTTGGGGTCACTGGAAAGGGAAAATCCCGTGATCCCTTCGCGCAGGCGTGATAACAGCATTGCCTGCCGCGCCTCGGCGAGCAGATGCGAGCCATCGTTGGATGCAGATCCATCCACGCCCAGGCCGACTTTCACGCCCGCGGCCATGTATTCGCGAATGGGGGCAATGCCGGAGGCCAGGCGCATGTTGGAGGTGGGACAGTGCGTCACGCCGCAGCCATGCTTGGCAAAGGTCTTCACTTCCTCGCCATTGACGTACACCGCGTGGGCAAACCAGACATCCTCGCCCACCCAGTCCACGGACTGCATGTAACCGACCGGGCGATGGCCGAACTTTTGCAAGCAGAACTGCTCCTCGTCTTCGGTCTCGGCCAGGTGCGTGTGCAGATGGACACCGTATTCACGCGCCAGTTTCGCGGATTGCTTCATCAATTCGCCGGTGACAGAGAACGGGGAGCACGGCGCAAGGACAATCTGCACCATCGCGCCGGGTTTCGGGTTATGATATTGCTGGATGATTCGCTGGGAATCCTTCAGGATGGCGTCTTCGCTGTCCACCACCGAATCGGGCGGGAGTCCGCCTTTGGATTCGCCCAGCGACATCGAGCCACGCGAAGCCTGGATGCGCAGACCGATCTCACGCGCGGCGGCAATCTCATCGTCCAGTTTCGAGCCGTTTGGGAAAAGATAAAGGTGGTCGGAAGCGGTGGTACAGCCCGAGAGAGCCAGTTCCGCCAGCGCGGTCTGGGCTGAGACGAAGATATCTTCCGGAGTCAGCCGCGCCCAGATGGGATAGAGCGTCTTGAGCCAGTTGAACAGATTGGCGTCCTGGGCGGCCGGGACGGCGCGGGTCAGCGTTTGGTAGAAATGGTGGTGGGTGTTGACCAGGCCCGGCAGGAGCAGGTGGCCGCGCAGGTCGAGCACTTCATCCGCCGCCATCGACAGTTCGCTTGTCAGGCCAACCTGTTCGATGAACCCGTCCCGCACAAAAAGACCACCCTCGGGAATCTCCCGCTTGTGGTCGTCCATCGTTACCAGAAGTGAGGCGTTTTTGACGAGGAGGGTGGGCATTTTGTAGTTGGGCAGTTTGATAGTTTGGTAGTGCAGTAGTTCCGATGGCTAAATGGTCGGCAGTCCGGTCTCCAACTACAGAACTATCCAACTACCCAACCATCCAACTAAATCTGGTTGTCTGACAACTTTATCTATAGTTTAGCAAAAAAGGGGGAGGATGTCAATTGTCTGACAAATAATTTCCCCTTGACATCCCTCCTACTATCGAGTATTGTACTCATCACATTCAACAATCATTTCAGCAGTCGCTGTTGCAGTACCGCTTGAGCCTCCGCTCGATCCCCCCTGAAACCCGCTTGACTTCTGAAGAACAGGAACCATTGTGAACTTCAACCAGTTCAATCTGGATTCCCGCCTGTTGGCGGGCATCCAACGCGCCGGGTACGAAATCCCGACGCCCATCCAAGTCCAGGCCATCCCGGCCGCGCTGGCCGGACATGACCTGATCGGCACAGCCCAGACCGGCACCGGCAAGACTGCCGTCTTCGTCCTGCCCATTTTGCATAAACTGCTGAACGGACCGCGCAACTGCGCCCGCGCCCTGATCGTTACCCCGACGCGCGAACTCGCCGAGCAGATCCACGAGGTCATCCGCGACCTCGGGACAGGCACCAAAATCCGCAGCGCGACCATCTACGGCGGCGTCGGCGCGGCGCCCCAGGTCCAAGCGCTGCGCAACGGGGTCGAGATCCTGGTCGCTTGTCCGGGCCGCCTGCTCGACCACCTCGCCCAGGGTAACGCCCGTCTGAACAGCATCGAAATCCTCGTCCTGGACGAGGCCGACCGGATGCTCGACATGGGCTTCCTGCCGGATGTAAAGCGCATCCTCAAGCACATCCCGGCCAAACGCCAGACGATGCTTTTCTCGGCCACCTTCCCGCCCGAGATCGAGCAACTCGCCGCCCAGACGCTCCACCACCCGCAAAGAATAGCGATCGGCCTCAGCCGCCCGGCGCACACCGTGGCGCACGCCCTGTTCCCGGTCCCGAGACATCTCAAGACCCGCCTCCTGCTGAAACTGCTCAAGCAGACCGATACTGACTCGGTGCTGATTTTCACCCGCACCCGTCACCGCGCCCACAAACTGGCCCAGCAGATCGGCCGCGAGGGCTTCAAGGTCACCAGCCTGCACAGCGACCGCACGCAGGGTCAGCGCCAGTCGGCGCTCGGCGGATTCAAGAGCGGACATTATCAGATCATGGTCGCCACAGACATCGCCGCGCGCGGCCTGGATGTGGAGAGCATTTCGCTTGTCATCAACTACGACATGCCCGCCACCGCCGACGCCTACATCCACCGCATCGGGCGCACCGGCCGCGCCGAGCGCAGCGGCGACGCCTTCACCCTCGTCACCCCCGAAGACGCTGACATAATCCGCGACCTTGAGAAAATCATGAAGCAGGCCCTATCCCGCCAAACCCTGCCCGACTTCGACTATTCCGCCCCCGCGCCGGTCGTGGATTCGAGCCGCGTCCTTGCGCTGCGCGGCATCAAGCCGATGCTCCGCACGCCGCACCACCACCCTACCACATACCCGCACCATAAGTAGCAAACAAAACCTCCCGCCTCCCGGCGGGTTTTCTTTCTCCATTCCCCTCGATATATCCTAACCCGGACAAGCCGGAACCAAAAAGGCTCACCGCAAAGAGCGCGAAGATTTTTAAAAAGGTTTTCTTTGCGTTATTCGCGTGCTTGGCGGTTCAAAAATTCTTGCACAAAAAGCAAGAATTTCATTCAGCGCTGATCGAAAGTCATCGCTAGAATGTGCACATCATCCCTGCAACCGAATGCGGGGATGTGCGTTATAGTTACTGAACAAAATCCTATTCGGAGGTTTTTTATGCCGCCCATCTTAGAAGTAAACAATTTGGTCAAGAAATACGGCGATTTTACCGCTGTAAAAGGCATTTCATTCGACATCCAGCAAGGCGAAATCTTCAGCCTGCTCGGTCCCAACGGGGCGGGCAAAACCACCACCATCTCGGTGCTTTCGACGCTCTACATCCCGACCAGCGGCGAGGCGATCATAGGCGGCCATTCGGTCACGAAAGAGCCTATGGCTGTCCGCAGCCTGATCGGCGTCATCCCGCAGGAAATCGCCCTGTACGACGATCTGACCGCCCGCGAAAACCTGGTCTTCTGGGGGCAGATGTACGGACTGAGTGGCAAGTCTCTCAACACCCGCATTGACGAGGTGCTGGAACAAATCGGCCTGACTGACAAAGCCAAACAGCGCGTCAAAACCTACTCCGGCGGCATGAAGCGGCGCGTCAATATCGGCGTGGGACTGCTGCACAAGCCGCGCCTGCTCTTCATGGACGAGCCGACCGTCGGCATTGACCCGCAGTCCCGGCGCGCCATCCTCGACTCAGTCAAGGAACTGAACCGGCAAGGCATGACCATCCTATACACCACTCATTACATGGAAGAAGCCGCGGAACTCTCCAACCGGGTCGGCATCATTGACCACGGCGAACTCATCGCCCTCGGCACCCAGAAGGAACTCACCGAGCAGGTCGGCCAAAACGAGACCCTCATCCTGCACATCGGTGAAGACGAAGACGCCGAGGCCCTGGCGAAATCGCTCAAGGGTATTCCGGGCGTCTTGCAGGCCACCGCCACCAACCACGAAGTCTCGGTCGTCGCCCGCCAGGCCGAGGAAATCCTGGCCCCGGTGGTCGCCAAAGCCAACGAGCGCGGCATTAAGATTCACTCGTTGGACATCCGCGAGCCGAACCTGGAAGCGGTGTTCCTGCACCTGACGGGAAGAGCTTTGAGAGATTAGAGAGCAGAGAGGAGAGAACAGTCACTACTCTCTACTCTCTATTCTCCAATTCCGGAGACACCCATGCGTAAACTCTTCTTAATTGGCCTCAAAGACCTGAAACTTGCCTTCCGCGACAAGGCGGCGCTGATCCTGATGCTGGCCGCACCCTTCGCCCTGACCCTTGGCCTGGGAGCCGTTACCGGCAGTTTTTCCGGCAGTTCGAGCGGCATCAGTAATATCCCGGTCGTCATCGTCAACCAGGACGGCGGACAACTCGGCGACGCCCTGGTGGAGGTCTTCCAGTCCGAAGACCTGGCCGACCTGGTCGCGCCGACGGTAGTGGACGACCCGGCAGCCGCCCGCCAGATGGTGGACGAGAACAAAGCCGCCGCGGCGATCATCGTCCCGGCGGGATTCACAGACAGCATCATTCCCCGGCAGGGACAGTCCGCCTCCGGCGAAGCCGTCCAGGTTGAACTCTACGCCAACCCCACCGCCCCAACCAGCGCCGGCGTCATCAAAACCATCCTGGACGAGTACATCAACCGGGTGGAGGTCGGGCGCGTCGGCGGCCAGGTGGCGGTGACCGGCCTGATTTCCAGCGGCAGGCTCCAGGTCCAGGACGCCGCGGCAGCGGGACAGGCGCTGGGCGTCAGCCAGGCAGACGAGGCCGGGCAGGGAACGTCCATCACTCTGAACAACGTCACCCCCAGCGGCGAAGCCGTCGAGTTCAACCTGCTTGCCCTGCTGGCTCCCGGCATGGCGCTGATGTTCCTGATGTACACCACCAGCAACGGCGGGCGGAGCCTGCTCACCGAGCGCAACCAGGGCACCCTGCCGCGCCTGCTGGTCTCACCCACCACGGGCGTACAGGTGCTGGGCGGCAAGGTGATCGGAATTTTCCTGACCGGCGCGGCGCAGATACTCATCCTCGTCCTCGGCACCACGCTCCTGTTCCAGTTGCAGTGGGGCGACCCGCTGGCCGTGCTGGCGCTGGTGCTGGCGGCGGTCTTCGGCGCCACCGGCTGGGGCATGCTCATCACCGCCATGGTCAAAACCCCCGGGCAGGCGTCCGCCATCGGTACGGCCATCATGCTGACCTTCGGCATCCTGGGCGGCACCTTCGTCAACCTGGAAGCCATGCCGGACTGGTTCCGGGTCATCGCAAAAATTTCTCCCAACGCCTGGGGCGTGGACGGTTTCACCACCCTGGCGCGGGGAGGCACGCTGCCCGACATCATGACGCCGGTGTTCGCCCTGCTGGCCATGGGCGCGCTCCTGTTCGCGGTTGCGGTGTTCCTTTTCAACCGGCGCGGGATGATGAAGGGATAGGAGGCCGCCATGAAAAAAATCTTCGCAATCGCGCTCAAAGATGCAACCCTGCGCTTAACCGGCTTTACCGAATGGCTGTTCTTCCTCATCCTGCCGGTCGTCTTTACCGTTATCCTCGCCGGCGGGACGGGGGCGCCGAAAGGCGATCCCCGCATCCGGCTGGCAGTGGTGGACGAAGCCCACACGTCCCTTTCCGCGGACCTGGTGGCTGCGCTGGAAAAATCCGACGCGGTGCGCCCCGACGTGATTACGCTCGCCGAGGCCGAGAGCCAGTTCTCCCAGCGGCGCGTCTCGGCGGTGCTGGTCATCCCGGCCGGCTTCGACCAGGAAAGCCTCCAGCAGGGCAGCGTGGAACTGGAACTGCGCCAGCAGCCCAATAACACCAACGCCATGATCGCCCAGCGGGCTGTGATGGCCGTCATCGGGCGCGTCAGCAGCGCAGTGGACATTGCCAATACCAGCGTGGCCGAGGCCGAGAAAATCCGGCCCTTCGCCACCGAAGCGGACCGCCAGGCCTACTTTGACGCCGCGCTGGCGGAAGCCCAGTCCCTGATGACCGAATCGCCTGACCGCGTCACCGTAACGCGGGCCAACTCTCCCGACCAGATCGAGTACGACCCAGCCACCAACTCGTCCGCCGGGCAGTTGATCACCTGGGTCTTCATCCCGCTCATCGGCCTCTCGGAACTGTTCGCCGCCGAACGACAGGCCGGCACACTGCGCCGCATCCTGACCACCCCCACCCGGAAAGCCACCTACCTGTTCGGCACGATTTTCGGGCAGGTCATCCTGGCGCTCGTACAGATGTCCCTGCTGGTGGGATTCGGCATCCTGGTCATGAAAGTGAACTGGGGTAACGATCTGGGCGGGCTGGCCGTCATGCTGGTGGCCGGCGCGCTGTCCGCCGCCGCCCTGGGCACCATGCTGGGGACGTTCGTCAAATCGGCCGGACAGGCCCAGGGTCTCAGCATCATGCTCGGCATGGTTATGGCGCTGATGGGCGGCTGCTGGTATCCGCTCGAACTGTTCCCGAAGGTCATCCAGAATGCCGTCAAAATCCTGCCGACCACCTGGGCCATGGAGGGACTGCTCGACCTGACCCTGCGCGACCAGAGACTGGTCGCCATCCTGCCCGAGGCGGGCGTCCTGCTCGGCTTTGCGGCTGTGTTTTTTGCGATTGGGATTTGGCGGTTCCGGTACGAATAACCTCCTGCCGCATTCGCAGCCCCGTCGTTTCGGCGGGGCTTTTCTTTTCCACACCCTGTCCCATTTCCTCTACCCACTATCTCCTGTACCATCTCTGATACCCTTACATATTGGCAATTTGGGCTAACGGCGAAATAACAGGCTTCAA
>CAZTZE010000013.1:0-78319 GCA_964618215.1 uncultured Chloroflexus sp. | reverse complement strand
TTTCAAGCTCTCTCGCATCTTAGCTTGATGCCTATGGGATAACATCCCGCTCCACCATGAATATCACTTCTGTTGAGCCACTATATGATAATCTATGAAATCCGTGTCCAAGATATCATGTCGAAGTTACTTTTAGCCACCAGCAACCCCGGCAAAGTCCGCGAGATGCAGGCCCTGCTGAACGATCTGGACGTGGAACTCATTCTCCCCGCCGATATTGGCCTGGATCTCCACGTCGCCGAGGACGGCCAGAGCTATGCCGAGAACGCGGCCCTCAAGGCGCTGGCTTTTGCGCGTGCCAGCGGACTGGTTGCCCTGGGCGACGACTCCGGCCTGGAAGTGGATGCTTTGGGTGGAAAGCCGGGCCTGCACTCTCATCGCTTCGCTTCCTGGCCGAACGCCAGCGATGCAGACCGGCGCGCATATCTATTGCAGCAATTGCAGGGCAAGCCGCGTCCATGGACGGCGCGCTTCCGGGCCACGGTTGCGGTCGCCATGCCTGGGGGTGAAGTGCGCTATGCCGTGGGTGAGTGTGAAGGTGAGATCATCCCCGAGGAGCGGGGGACGAATGGATTCGGCTACGATCCGATTTTTTTGATCCCCATCCTTGGGCGGACGATGGCAGAACTTGCCATGCACGAAAAGAACCGCTTGAGTCACCGGGCGCGGGCGATGATGAACGCGCGCCCGATCATCCTTGAGGTTCTGGGGCTAAAGTAGGGCGGATTTTCGCGAAGCACCCCTGTGGGGCTTATCCGCCTTTTCCGGCCAAAAAGCGGCGGGAAGGGATTCCCGCCCTACTCTCTGGGGGTAAAGTAGGGCGGATTTTCGCGACCGCGTAGCGTCCCTTTAGGGAAGCACCCCTGTGGGGCTTATCCGCCTGTTCCGGCCAGAAAGCGGTGGGAAGGGATTCCCGCCCTACGCTCTACGTCCCCGGTTGATATGGCACTGTCTTCAAAAATACCGTCAGGGCCCCGGCCACGCGGCGCGGCTCTTCCAGCATAACCATATGACCGGCAGCCTCCACGGTCTGAAGAGCTGCTTCTGGTATTTGCGTAGCCAGGTTTTTTGAATAAGTAAGGGGGGTCAGTTTATCTTCCGTACCGCAGATGATCAGGGTAGGAACACGGATCTCGCTCAACCGATCCATGACATCAAAAGCATCACACGCCAGAAGATCGCCGTGCAATACAGCCGGGCGCGTCTCTGCCATGCGCTTGGCGGCCAGCGCTTTCAGGTGAGGGTCGGCCTGCGGCCCGAAGGCCCATTCGTTGATCGTCTGGACTGCCAGTGAAAATGTGGCTGGATTGGCTGTGTTGCTCAGCATAGCGGGAACCACGCGCAAGCGCGCTCCCGTCCCGATCAGGCCAAGTCCGGCGACGCGCTCAGCGTGGTCGAGCGCCAGAGTCTGTGCAATGGCGCCACCCATCGAATGCCCGACGATGACCGCCCGCCAGAGCCCGACGGCATCCATGAAATTCACTACGCTGCGAACATAATCGTTGATGGACTGCAACCCCACGCCACTGGATTTACCGTGTCCGGGCAGGTCGAGCGCAAAGACGCGATATGTGGTTGCGCAGTTGGCAACCAAAGTGGCCAGCCGCCGAACTTCGGGCGGCCAATAGAGGTGATTGCCGCCCGCCCCGTGGATCAAGATCACAGGCGGCTTGCGAACGTCAACACCCTCGTGGAAGGAATAGTGTATCCCGGCGGCGAATGGCATGGCAGATCAGCTTTCGATGGGAAAATCTAGCCTATACCCGCGGCGTGATGCAACCGGTCGGCGGCCTCTTCGGTCAGGGGGAGGTAGACCTGGACTCGGGTACCCTTCCCCGCAGCGGATTGGATATGCAGCAGTCCATTGACCAGCTCGCTGCGTTCGCGCAAGTTGACCATCCCCAGGCTGCCGCGGTTATCGTAGGTGCGGTTGACGGCTTCCACGTCAAAGCCGACGCCGTCATCCTGGATTTCGAGCAGGGCCAAGCCCTCTTCGAGGGGGCGCAGACGCACCCAGATGTTGGCCGCCTTGGCGTGTTTGCGCGCGTTGTTGACCGCCTCCTCGACAATGTAAAAGATAACACCTTGCTTTCCCATTTCCAACTGATCGAGCAAACTTTCGTCCACGTTGACAATGACGTTTTGCGAAAAGGTTTCCTTCATTTTGTCGGCCATGGCCTGCAGGGCGGCGACCAGCCCTTGCGATTCCAGGGCCAGCGGGCGCAGGGTGAAGAGCATGTGGCGGATCTCTTTGGTCGTGCGGCGGGCCAGCTCTTCGATGCGGCTCAATTCCTGATAAGCCGCTTTCGGGTCTTTTACCATCGTGCGCTGGGCCATGTTGACGCGCATCGCAATGGCGGCGACAGATTGAGTCGGGCCGTCATGCAGGTCACGCGCCAGTTTCTTCCGGGCCTCCTCTTGCGCCTCGATGATGCGGTCACGTTCGTTGGCCAGGTCCTGGTACAGGCGGGCGTTCTGGATGGCGATCACCGTCTGCTGGCCAAGGATGTCCAGCACCTCCATCCGATCGGGTGTGAAATAATCTGGCTCAGGATGGCCGAAGACCAGTATGCCGTAGACGCTGAACCCGCTGCGCAAAGGGAAACAATAGACCTGGCTGCAGACCCGCAAGGCGACGATGCGATTCAGTTCCGGATCCTCAGCCACCTTCGTGACGAGAACCGGATTGCCATCTTCGATCGCCCTGGCAAACGCCCCTTCTGCGCCTGGCAAGACGATGCCCAAGTCAGCCGGTGTAAAGCGCCGGGCGGAAGCGACCTCGAGCGATTCTTCTTTCGAAAACATCAAGACCGCGCCGATCAAGCGGTCGTCGGGTTGGTCGTCCGGATCGGAATTTAGCGCGCTCAGGCTGAGGTCGAGAGTCGAATCGATCACGCGCTTATAGTTCAGGGTGGAGGTCAGGGTGGAGATCATGTTTGAGACCGCGCGCAGGCGTCCACTCTCGACACCTTTTTTAACTTTCTGCGGTGTTTCAGGCTGCACAGGCGGCCGGCTCTTCGTCAGCCCCCGCCCCAGAAAGCCAAGCAAAAGGGCGATAATCAACAGGGCAACCGCCGCGATCCCCGCCATCGGCAAGGTGGTCAATGATGGTATAAGCAGCCAGGCCAGCCCCACTTCGGCCAGGGATACCAGCATCGCGAGGATCAAAGCGCTGCCAATCTGGAAGGTGACCGCCGCGGTGAAGATGGGGAGCAGGCCGGCCCAATATGCCGGGCCGCTAAAACCGCCCTGCTGCCAGAAAAGCGAGAGGGCGACAACCAGATCCAAAAAGAGGCTCATCCAGCGGTGGCGGCGCTGCAAGCGGAGCATCCCCGCCATCAAGGTCATGGCAATGTTCCAGACCGCCAGAGCGAACAAGAGCAACCCCGGCAGGTTCACCAGGCGTCCATGCAGGGACAGGGAGACCATCAATCCCAGGACGGTCAACCAGCGCACGGAGACCACGAACCAGTCAGAGAGGGAGGAGTCGGAGTTACGCACGGTTATATGATAATGCAGAACGATCAGGGAAGTACGGCGTTTTTTATCGAGCTACGGTATAATGCGCTGGCTGCGCTAATGATTCCCAAAGATATCCACAGATAAGGCAATGCGAAAGTGTCTACGCTAAAGCCCTCAATTAGAAAGGCGAGTAGCACAAACAACCCGCTTGCAGCAATCGTTCGAAACAGAGGCTGGGAAGAGAATTGCAAAAAGCGGCTGGACTGCCATAGTACATAATACCAGGCCAGAAAGGCAGCAAATCCGACCAGGCCGGTCTCGGCCAGGATGCGTATCCAGAAACTCTTGATATTGGGGATGGACGAGGCGCGATAAAAAACATCCATAGCTTCGGGCAACGACCAGGCGTACGATGGAAAATATTTAGGGAAGAAAAAGCCAGCATTCCCCAATCCTACGCCTAAAAGAGGGTGCTCGATGAAAATCCGCCATCCCGTTGCCCAATAAACCACCCTTTCAGCGAAAGTAAAAAAGTTTGCTATAAGATAGATATTGGATGTGCGCAGAAAGTATAAGATGGTCTGTAAATCAAAAAACCGTTCCAAGCGCCAATCTACATGGGAGAGAGCATAAATCAAACCTACTGCGCTGAAGAGGTACACTGACAACGAGGCCAAGAAAATTGCGAAACTCAATCCCACCTGAATCAATATTCGAAGGAGCCGACCCATTAGCGGGAGAAGGGCTGAAATCCTTGCGTGGATTCGACGCCCTAGCCAAAGATTGTATCGGGCCACTGAAAACGCAAGCAGCAGCAAAATGGCGAATGTACCCACGCGGGAGGCGAGGAAGACAATTACCATTCCGCCGACCAATAAAAAATTTTCCAAGGTAAATTTCCAAATGCGAAACGAATGTGCGGAGAAACGCTCTATTGAGGCAGCCAACCAGACTGGCAAGAAAAGAAGGTTGATTTGATGGGCCAGCCAGGATGGCTCGAAGGCAAAGCCCGTAATGCGTGAGAGCAACGCGGAAGTAGTAAATAGGCCGCGGCTTGAAATTGTTGATTGAATTTGTTGCATAATGGGGGGGTATTGCCCGCCGACGAAGAAGAGATAGAACGCTTGGAGAAAGGACCAGGATAGTAATATCAGGCCACTCAGGTTAATGAATTTGAGAGTGCCGTGTAATTTCGACAGGGAGTTTAGCCAGGCAGCCGTAGCCAGATAAAAAGCAATCCCGATAAGCAGATTCAATATGGCAGATAATTCTTCCCTAAGTTGGGTTTGACCCTTGAATGGGGGTATCTCCATAAAAAAAGCATGGGCTGATGAGACCACTGCCAACGTAGCAAAAAGCAGGAGAGGAAGACTTTCGCGAGGGAATGTGCCTTTTCGTAAAATGTAAGGCACAAACCATGCTATTGCCAGCCAGATAAGTGGTATGAAAGAAGCCGGGGCGACCATTGTGCCGCCAGCCAGCTTTGAGAGGAAAGGCAAACTGGTGATCGGCAGTAGAAGGATTAACCCACCCCAACTGACACCGAGAGTGAAATTATAGACCCGTCGCAGGATTTCATGCATGAGAGCCGCCTTCTACTCGCCTGTGTATATGCCAAAGATTTACCCCCCATATTCCTATCACGCAACCAATGAGCGCCCCCCCAAGAATCATTTTGCCTCGATCATAAGCAACTGGCTGGTCAGGAGGAAATGCTTCCTCAGTGAACGCGAACATAAGAGTGGGAAGAATTCCATTACCGGCATTTTTTTCATCAACTAGTTGAGTAGACACTGTTCGCAGGGCTTCTTGTACCTCAATCATGGTGTAATCAGCACAAGCAGAGGAAAGACAATCCATGAGGCTATTTTCTTGTCTATGTAAGGACTGCGCTAGTAGCGCATGATGCCGGCTCTGCTCCAACGTAGCATATGCCTCCTCTGCCCAGATGTTTGCCAACTTTGCTGCTATTTGCGGGTCAGTGTGTCGCACCCTTAATTTCCAGACAGATTGTTTGATTTCGAGGTAATAAGGGAATTGGCCAGCTTGGATCTCCAAACCTTGTGCCTGTGCTCGTGTAACCACCCGTTCCATTACCGCTGTTGACGCAATGAGGGCACCAGTTACACCGAAAGTATAATCCTCATCGTATTGAGACATCCACCCTTGCGTGGAATCAATGCTCACGGCTATTGTTGCTTCGGCCTCGTAAATCGGCGGCTGAGAAACGGGAAAAAACAAGCCGACAATTCCTCCCAGGATGGTCAGTATCACCAGCAACCACCAACGGCTCAACGCATTTTCGATTACCTCCAGGGAAGCGAATTCCTTCATGAATGAAAGCCCTTCCCGTATTCTAATAACAATAAAGTCAGAATCCCGAGAAGAACGCAGGCGAAGAAGATAGCATTTGCCAGGAAAGGTGGCAATGCCAGAGCCACAAAGGCAAGACAGCCCAAGAGCAATGCAGTGATCTGCATGATGAGTACTGCTCGACTCGGTTCCAATCCCAGCGCTACGAGGCGATGATAGGTATGATCCAGACCACCCTTGTAAAAGGGGAGGCCATGCCGGAGGCGAGAAAATAAGACCAGCATGGTATCGAAGATGGGCACGCCGAGCAAAAGGATGGGGACAAACCAGGAGGAGGCCTGGTCTGTGGCCGGCGGCTCATACAGGATGGCAACTGCTGCCAGGATGAACCCCAGCGTTTGCGCCCCGGAATCGCCCAGGAACAGGCGCGCAGGAGATGCGTTGAGAAAATACAGGCCGAGGCAAACCCCGACGATCAATGCGCTGAGATGAGCTACGAACAATTGCTGCGAAATAATGGTCACTAATGAAAAAAAACCAAAAGCCAGCCCACCCAATCCCACCGCCAGTCCATCCATACTATCCACCAAATTCAACGCGTTGGTAATCCCGGTTACCCAAATAAGCGTTAACCCCCAATTCAAACCATTCTGAAGCCATTGCGGCCATTCGGCTGAAAACGGGAAAGAGGAAAAAACTTGGACGTAAATGCCCGAGATCATCAAAAGCACCGTTGCTAGTATTTGCGCCGAGAACTTTACGGTGGCGGAGAAGCCCCGAGCGTCATCCCAGAGTCCAATCCCAAACACGATCAAGGCCGGAAAGAAGATGGCGCGCACCTCCGGCACCCGCCACAGCCCACTGACCAGTAATCCGGTAGACAGAGTGAGGGCCAGGGCAATACCCCCGGCAAGCGGCGTGGGAGCGCGGTGCTGTTTATGCGGCGCACTGCCCGGCTGATCAATCAGATTCAGCTTGTGAGCAATCCTGATACTCAGCCATCCCATGCCCAGCGTGAGAAGAAACGTCAGCGGCAATACAGCGAAAACATAGGTATCCAACATTGGCTAACCTTTCCGGCCTCCAGAGAGTGCCTTTTCATAAACAGCAAGTGTCTGCCCAATGACCTTTTCCAGAGAGAATTCGGCGACGGCCAATTCCCGGCCTTTCTTTCCCATCTGTCTTCGCAGAGCAGCATCTCCGATTAATGTTTTCAATGCCTTAGCCAGCGCCCGACTATCTCTAACAGGAACGAGCAGTCCATTCTGTTGATGGCGCACCACCTCGCGGCAGCCTGGCATATCGGTCGTCACGATCGGGCGACCGCAAGCAGCAGCCTCAATCAAAGATTTGGGGGTGCCTTCCCGGTAGTATGAGGGCAGACAGACGATATGCGCCTGGTGGTACAGGATGGGCATGTCTTCCTGCCAGCCCCACCATTCGATGATACCCTCTTTTCGCCATTTTTCCAACTGGTCCATTGGCACGGCCTCCGGGTTGCCCGGGTCGGTATCTCCGACCAGGGCGAAGCGGGCCTGCACTCCGGCCAGACGGAGGATACCGGAGGCAAGGACGAATTCATTTACACCCTTCGCCCACAACATGCGCGCCGGCAGGACGACCAGCGGTTCCCCTGCCGGTTCCGGGGACGGTGAAAACTTTTCAATATCCACACCGGAGCTTGGGATCAAGGTGACCTGTTTCCTGTTCACCAATCCATTGCGCGAAAACAGACTCTGATCCTCTGGGTTTTGGAAAATGACCTGCGTGCCATGCAGCGCGCGGCGGTAGAATCCCTTGACCAGGCAGCGAAGCAGGCGCACCGGCCACTCATTCCCGATGAATACATACCCCAGTCCTGTGATGGCATTGACGATGTTTTTCACCCCAGCCATTTTTGCAGCCAAAGAGCCATACAGCACACACTTGACCGTAAAATGATGGACGAGATCGGGCCGCTCGCGGGAATACAAGCGGGCCAAACGCCAGAGCGTTATCAGTTCCGAGAACGGGTTCATCCCCCGCCGGGAGAGTGGGAACGAAATCCAGCGAAAGCCAGCCTGCACCAGGCGAGGGCCATATTCTCCTGGCGGAGAGAGCAGCACCACAGCATGACCCTTTTCGCGTAATGCCTGGGCCAGAGGAAGCCGGAAGTTGTAGAGGTACCAGTCGGTATTGGCGAATAGAAGAACCTTCACAGGGATGATCCTTATCAGGATTGCGCCTCGAGCCAGGCTTGAAAAATCAATATATCCCAAAGGTGGTATTGCCAGTTGCGTCCTCCAGAAAGGTGCTTGAGCCATTTCTGGCGGATCGGCTGGGGGTCGAAAAAGCCTTCCCTGCGAAGTCGGCTCTCATCCAGCAGAGATTCTGCCCACTCGCGCAACGGGCCGCGCAGCCAGGCGTCAATCGGCACGCCGAAACCCATTTTGGGACGTTCGATCAGCTCTTCAGGTACGTAGCGATAAAGAACCTGACGCAGGATCCACTTACCCTGTCCCCGCCGGATTTTATACTGGCGCGGCAAACTCCAGGTGAATTCCAGCGTTTGATGGTCATCCAGGAAGGGCGCGCGAACTTCAAGGCTGTTGCCCATGCTGGCGCGGTCCACTTTGTCCAAAATATCGCCGGGGAGATAGGTGATCAGGTCGAGGAACATCATCTGGTCGGTGAAGGAGGTCAAGTCGGCCCAACGCGAGCGATCGAGCAGGGCAGTGTCAGGCTCGTGCGCATTTAGAACAACTCTGGCAGGCTGCTTCCAGTGCGAAACCAGATCGAGGTAAATCGCTTCAGGCGAGGGGGAGGCGATGATCTCCGCCAATTTTTGGGCTTTATCGGCCGGATTGGGGAAATCCGCCAAGTCGGGTAAGAAACGGAAAAGAGTCGGCCACAGGCAGGTTGGGACGGCTTTCGCCGCGCTGGAGGCCAGTTTGCGGAGCGAAAGCGGCATCCAGCCAATGCGCTCCCAGATGGCATCGAGCATGAAGTAACGATTGTAACCGCCAAAGAGTTCGTCGCCGCCATCGCCCGATAGGCTGACGGTAACGTGCCGCCGCGCCAGTTGCGAAACCAGAAAGGTGGGGATTTGCGAAGAATCGGCAAAGGGTTCGTCGTAGAGTTTC
This sequence comes from uncultured Chloroflexus sp., assembly GCA_964618215.1. Classification (GTDB taxonomy): domain Bacteria; phylum Chloroflexota; class Anaerolineae; order Anaerolineales; family Villigracilaceae; genus CG2-30-58-95. The sequence goes on along the minus strand of CAZTZE010000013.1, from coordinate 69,422 downwards.
GGTAAAAGCGGAATGACGGCGCGGGCTTCTTCAGGGCTGACATATAGTTCCGTATGATCGGTACCGAGATGCCGGGCTACGGCTTTGGCGTATTTGGCCTCGTCAAATCCGCTTTCGTGGAAACCGATGGTAAAAGTTTTGACCGGCCGGTGGCTTTGAGCCTGCATGAGCGCCACGATGGTGGAAGAATCCACGCCACCGGAGAGAAAAGCCCCCAGCGGCACATCTGCAATCATACGCAGGCCCACAGAGCGGCACAGATGAGCATCCAAGGCTTCGACGGCCTCGATTTCATCCCCTTCGAAGGGATGAGCAAGACCGCGCTCGACGACTTCCCGCGCAGACCAGTAGGGAACAGGCTTTTGCGAAGCGGGCTGTTGATTCGGGTTGACCGTCAGGATACAGCCAGGAGTGAGTTTGTGGATGCCGCGATAAATCGTGTGCGGGGCAGGGATGTAATTATGGCGCAGATAGAGGGCAAGGGCGTCCCGGTCTATTTCAACGCGGAAGTCTGGATGGGCGCGCAAGGCTTTAAGTTCTGAGCCAAAGAGGAAAGTCGTCCCAGCCCATCCATAATATAAGGGCTTGATGCCCAATCGGTCTCGGACGAGTGTAAGTGTGCGCTCGCGGCGGTCCCACAGGGCAAAGGCGAACATGCCGTTGAAGCGCCGCACGGCCGCCTCTAATCCCCACTGGCGGACGGCGGCCAGCATCACCTCGCTATCGGAGGTGCCGCGGAAGGTATGCCCGAGCGGCAGTAACTCCTGCCGCAAATCAGCGAAATTATAGGCCTCGCCATTAAAGACCAGCACGTAGCGTTCGTCGGCCGAGAGCATCGGCTGGTGACCGGTGGGAGAAAGGTCCAAGATGGCCAGGCGGCGGAAGCCCAGGGCAATTCCCGCCTGCGGGTCGCACCAGTTGCCACAGTCATCCGGCCCACGGTGCTGCAACGCATCCGCCATGCGCGTGACGAGGGCTTGCAATTCCTCGCTGCTATGGGAATGAGAGAGATCGAGAAAGCCGGTAATGCCGCACATAGGGCGAATTATACCTTCGCTTTCTTCTTTCGGTCCTCCCAGAAGGCAAGTCCGCCCGCGATCCCCAGGGCAACCAATGTCATGATAAATCCGTAGCGGAAGCGGTAGAGCGTTCCCACATTGGCGACCACCAACCCATAGATGAGCATCATGCCAGAGCAGAAGATCAAAATGATCCAGAGATCCGGCCGGGCGCGCCAGCGCCAGACTGCATACGGCAGGAGCGCCAGCGCGAGATACACGCCGAGCATCTCAAGACCAGAAACCCGGCGCATAACGGTGTTGGCTGGAAGCGTCCCCGGCTTGAACCAGTCCGGCGGGAACGGGGAGAGAAAAGCAATCTCCGCAGAGCGCGGGAGATAGAGCAAAATATCACTCATGCTATAAAAACTGACCGAGACGTCAATGTTACTACCCGCCTCCGGATAACCTGACCGGTAGTCATCCCTAACCAGGGCCAACGCATAGGCTTTTTCTTCCACAATTGCCGGCCAGCCCGACGAAATCCACCTGGCCTGGACAGGGGGCGTGGTAGTGGTAGTGGGAGTGGGAGTGGGAGCAGCAATGCCGCCAACCGTAAACGGGGAAAGAGCCACCACAGAGGCCCACACGATCGCTGCCGCCGTCAGCGCCTTCCAGAGCCGCCATTCCCGCTTCCAAAAACGGCGCGCAAATAAATAACTTTCCAGCAAGACAATCGCCAGCGATACCCCCTGCATCATTTGCATACTGTAAGGGCGCACAATCCAGGCTAAAAGCGCTCCCACGAACAACAAGGCGAGTGAAATCAAGACACCCTGCCAACGCTTCCAGATGGCTGCATCCCCCAGCCGCAGCCAGGCCAACAAGATCAGCAATGTGCCGGCAATCAGGTAGCCGTCCTTGTGGATCTGGGTATACCAGATCATCGCCGAGGGGTAGAGCCAAAAAGGCAGCACCGCTATAAAAGAGAGGACACGATTCTTGGTCAAACGCAGGATAATCGTGAACAAGACGAATGCAGCGGTAGCATGAAGCCCGGCATAGAGCGGGATCAGCGTCCACGGATGCGGCGAAACTAAAACATAAAAAATGGCCGCGATGCCGCTGGGGGCCTGCCCTTGAGGGCGCAATTCCCAGGCGCTCCAGCCCTGCGCCTGGATTTTTTCGGCCAGAGAAACCGCCAGTTGGTGAAATCCGTACCAATCCCCGCCAGCCAGCATCCCCTCCCCGGCGTGCCATTGCGGGAAAAGCAGGGGCAAGAGGATCAGTTGAACAAACAGGGCCGCAGCCGCAGGGTAAAGAAAGAACACCCCCCACAATTTGAAGTCAGACTCGAGAATGGAGCATAAAATTTTCTTCATCGGTCCCTCCTCATCCTCGTTGGATGAGTTGCCGGTAGAGTTGCTGGTAGCGTCGAACAACTTCCCCGATCTGGTAAAGGGTTTGAATTCGCGCCCGGGCACGCTGGCCAAGTTCGTGTCGTTCTTGTATTGATAAGTTTATCAGCCTCTCCCAGCCCTCGGCAAGGGCGTGGGCATCCCGCGGTGGGACGACGATGCCGGTATCGCCGACAATTTCCGCGGCGTCGCCAACGTCGGTTGCCACACATGGCACACCGCAAGCCATGGCCTCACCCAACACGTTTGGAAAAGCTTCGCCAATAGATGAAAGTGTATTGATATCCAACCCGGCCATCACATGCGGAATATCGTCGCGGCGGCCAAGCAAGTGACAATTCTGACGGATACCAGCCGCGTCGATCCACCCGGACAGCGCTTCATTCGACCAGGAAATCCCATCACCGCACAGCACAAAATGGGCTTGTGAATGCGCCCGCCAGAAGATAGCAGCCGCCTGTATAAAGCTTTGATGGTCTTTGAGCGGATCGAAACGTGCCACCAAACCGACCAAAAAGGTATCGGCAGAAAGCCCCAGCTCCTGGAGAAGGGATTTACGGGCGGTCGGATCGGGGCAAAACAGGTTCAGATCGAACCCATTGGGGATGACGACAAATTTATTTGGGGTAAATCCAATATTCACATGCGCCCTGCGCGCAGTTTCAGAGCAGGAAACAATCCGGCGTGGAAGCCAACCAGAAAGAAATGCATTGAGATGCACAATCCGAATGGTATTGCTCTTGACTGCCAAGGGGTCAAGCGAAGTATTATGGATGCCCCAAACGACTGGGGTGTGGGTCAAAAAACCAGCCAGGCCACCGAGCAGGTCGGCGTGATACATCCAGGTCTGGACAAGTGCCGGGCGGATTTGTTTAAGCCGCAGGGTAAGTTTTAGCAGGGCAAGTGGATTCGGTAAACGCGTGTCCATTCCTAACGGGCGCACTGGAATGCCGAGCGAGCGGATCTTCTCGCCGAAAAGCCCATCGCTGGTTAGAGAGATAACATAAGGCTCAAATAAGTCGCGGTCCAGTGCAGAAATCAAGCGGTATAACATACTCTCTGCGCCTCCTGTATTCAGGCTGGTAGAAATAAACAAGATGCGCAAAGGCACATGAAATGAGTGTCCCATGATTAGTTCACCCCTAAAAATTGAAACAGACGCAGATAATTTTCAATAGCGGCATTCGTAGAGAATTCACAAGCACGCTCTAAGAGAATTTCTTTATTATGGTTTGTAGACAAAGCAGTCAAAAGCGCGTTTGCCAGGGCAAGCTCGTCCCTTAGTGGGACTAACACTCCATATTTACCATTTTCAAGTGCCTCGCGAGAAGCATCAGAGTCCGTCGAAACAACGGGGAGGCCGCAGGCAAGCGCCTCGATCACCACTGTGGGCAACCCTTCATAAAGAGATGAGACAGCGAACAGGTCCGATTTTGCCATATAAGCATATGGATTTTGAATATAGCCAGGCAGCACAACATCATCCACCAGCCCAAGTTCGCGTACAAGGTCTTCCAACGCGGTTCTTTCGGCGCCTTCGCCAAGAATAATCAATTTGCTGACAACTCGCCTGCGAACCAGAGCGAATGCTCTAATCAGGGTAGCAAAATCTTTCTCCGCAACCAAACGCCCCACAGCAAGGATGACGGGATTTTTCTTATCAGCCAGCCAAGAAAGGGAAACCGGTTGTTCTTTCAAGTTGTCAAAATTTGGGAATATCACAGGATTATAGATACAAAAAGACTTTTCAGGTGAGAGCGAAACATATTTTGAGACATCCTCGAGAATACTATGTGAGACTGCCACAAAAGCATCTGCTTGAGGATATAACCATTTACAGATGGAATATAAGAATTTTTCCATACGTAGGTTGGATTGGTATTTGATCCATGACCAGACAGTGTGTTCAACAATAACAACCCTGGTATTGGTCATGCTCAAAGCCTTGGACAGAATGGCAATCAAGTTTGCATGGGTCATTCCACTAATGATGACATCTGGCCGCTCCTGTCTTAGATAACGAACCAGACCGGGCAAAGCCAGAAAAACGCGTTCAACAGACAGGTCGTGCATCTGAACTTGGCTCGAAACCTGGGAAACAAAGCCCCCTTTTGCGCTTGCCAGCACCAAATCTACCCGATAACCACATTGCGCCAGCCCATTAGCAAGTGTTACAGTGATCCGTTCTGCCCCCCCGCCCATCAGAGAAGGTAAAAAAAAGGCGATTTTGAAGTTATCCACGGCGTTCATTGCTCCCCTCGCGCAGATGGATCAGACGCCTGCCGCGCAGTTTGAGACGCACCATATGCGAAAACTGCGCCGCGAAGTGAAGCCGGAGAGACCAGCGTGTACCCAACAATGAATCTAAAAAACCCAAGTAAACACCTGGAGGCTGAATAAAGCTGATGCGAAGGGCTTTCCAAAAATAAAACCGCTCCAGCGAACAATTGCGGGGATGCATATTGTAAGCAAACCAAGCACCATCCAGCCACATGCGAGAGAGCGCCCTTCGGGAGCGTTGTTGGCCTAAAGCGTCGAAGTCAGCCTGATGCTTGCGGATAAATTGTTCGATAGCGGTTTCTACGATTTCGGGGCGGGGCCAGCCACCGCGATGGACTTTTGCCAGCGGGGTGGAAATAAGCGTCATTTCAAATTTTTGAGCAAGACGCAAGAGCCAATCCCAATCTTCATAGCGGGTCAGGCGGGTATCCAGCAAGCCGGTGGCGAGAGCGGCTTCGCGCCGCACCAACAGGGTCGCGCCGGGGCCGACATCACAGCCAAGGAGCAGTCCTTCTGCCCAGGGGCTTCGATCGTCGGGGATATAGTTGCTTTCCTGTCTGTTTTCAATCATTTTGTAGGCAGAGCAAACTGCCACCACAGATGGAGAGGCGTTGAGAACGGCCACCTGTTTTTCAAGTTTTTCTGGCAGCCACTCGTCGTCCGAATCGAGCCAGGCGATATAATCACAATCAACAGAGACGGCAGACATGCCCGTATTGCGCGCCGCCGCTGCCCCCAGGTTGGTTGGGTGACGAAGCACCCGTATCGTTGAGCCAAAATGCGATTGGGCGAGTTCGGCTGTCCCGTCGGTTGAGCCGTCATCCACCACGATAATTTCTGTCACCGGCAGGGTTTGCGCCAGCACACTCTGGATGGCGCGCGCGATGCAATGAGCGCGGTTGTAAGCAGGGATGATGACGCTAATTTTGGCCATTAATTATCCAAATCTTTTTGAACAAATAAAATATCAGCCGGGATAAGAAAGATAAAACCCATCTCCCATCATACTTCATTCCTCGCGCAAAGTATTTCAAGAAAAGTCTGATATCTTTCGCGTGAATGGCTTGAGTCGCCAATTCAAGCGTAACAGAATATGCCCATTTTCTTAATAGCCTTTGGGCAATTTCAGGGGGGCTTTGAGAAAGATAGCGCTCTATGATCAGCAGATATTCCTTCCAAATTGGGATGTTTTTCTGCGTAAGGTTGCTAAAAGTCAAAGAATCATCGTGAATTTGATAGAAATAAACGACCCTTTCGTTTTTAACAACTTTTGGACGACTCAACCATACCCGCAACAAAAGGTCGCGGTCTCCGGCAATTTTTAGAGATGGGTCAAAAAGTCCCGTTCTTTCAAATATCGCTTTGCTAAAAAACCAGGCATTAAAAATAGGGGTTCCGAGAGTGATGTTATAAATTAAGTCGTCTGGTTTGCTCCCAATAGAAATTGTTTTTTGCAAACCGTTTTTGTCGTAAAGACTCACATTTCCTAAAATGACATGTACAAACTGATGAGTATTATACAAGTGTGAAACGGACTCAAGTGTTCCGTCGGGGTAGATGTCATCCGTATTCAGAAAGCCGATGATTTCTCCCTGCGCCAGCGCCAGGCCGCGATTCAGGGCGTCATACATGCCCGCATCTTGAGCAGAAAAAGCCCTTAGATGGGTGTACTTTGAAAGAATCTCCAGTGTACCGTCGGTAGAGCCACCATCCACAATAATATGCTCAAAATGGGGATAATTTTGCGCCAGTACACTTTCGATGGCGGTTTCTATCATCCCGGCGCGATTGAGGCTGGGGGTGATAATGGAGATGAGCGGTTTTTCGGTCATGTTTGCGGGTTATTGGGTTGTTTCAGCAACAATTTCGAGAAAGGTTTCGCCAAACTGGCGCAGACGGGGTGCAAAGTTCTGGCAGGCCAGTCGTTCCAGTTCCAGTTCGGGGCCGGGGGAGTGGGTGGCGTAGAGGCAGAGCATTTTTTCGGCCAGCGATGCGGCGTCAATGGGGTTGAAGTATTCGACCGAGGGCGGGTTTTGTTCGCGGTGAACGGGCAGATCTGAAAGCAGGATGGTTTTTCCGAGCGATTTCACTTCTTCCACGATGGCGCTCCAGCCTTCGAACAGCGAGGGTTGAATTACGGCCAGCGATTGGCGCATGAGAGCGAAAAGATGTTCGCGCGGAATCAGCCCAAGGAAGATAAAATGCTCCCGGTTTCCAGAGCGAGAGACTTCGGCCAGCAGTTCGGACGAATAACGCGGATTGCGATAGTCTGAAAACATGCCGGTGGAGACTATGGTGACATTGGGATTTTGGCGGCGAGCCAGGGTGAGGGCATCGAGCGCAAGAGCATGATTTTTGTGTTTCCAAAACTGGTTGGGCAGGTAGAAAAACTTTTCAGGTAGGTGGTATTCGTCACAGACCTGACGCGGGTTTTGAGCATAAACAGATTCATCCACAAAAGAGACAAATGACAAAACGCGGACTTTGTGCAGAAAACTCGGAGCGACCTGCGCGAAAACCTGTTTCATGGCCTGACTGCTGAGAATGACGCGGCTGGAATGTTTTGCCATGCCTTTGATGACATTTTCCAACGCGGCGGTTTCTGCGGGGGAAAACATTTGAGGGTAGTACAGGTATTGGAAGTCGGGAAACCAGGCCAAAGTGGGGACGCGAAAATGAGAGCCAGGGTCGCTTTTCAGGAACAGGACATCCGTCTTTGCCTGGCGGGCTTGTTTCGATAAGGCTGGTTCGAACGGAAACAGGGCGCGGGTTGAAGGGGATAACCGGTAGAGAATTTTTTCGGTGGCGAGGTCGAGGAGCGAGGGCGCGGGGAGAACGTGAACTTCATCCAAATAGGCCAAGAGGGGTTCGTAAAGAGGATCGCGTTGTGGAATCAGGCCAAGCAGGGTGTAGTCGGCCGGAGAGATGACAGCGCGCAGGGCGCGGAACAGGTTTTCATAATACGAAAGCCCGCCCGTCCACAGGGCATCGAGGTAGATAAAAAAAGCAATGCGGCGCGGCATGGTCATTCGATTTCCTCGCGGCACCAGGCCGTGAAGGAGCGGATACCTTCTTCGAGTGGGATTTTTGGGGCGTAGTCAAGTGCAGAAAGACGGGAAATATCCGCCTGCCAGTTAAGCGGCGTGCCGGGTTGGGCTAAACCAGAGGCGCGCACGAGTAAATCGAGGCCGAGGGCATTTAGAATCATGAAGGCTAGCACAGAAATGGTGATTTGTTCGCCGTTGGCAACATTATAGGCTTCGCCTTGCATAGGGGCGTGTGCCAGGATCATTTCTAGCGCAAGGGCAATATCGTGGGCGTGGATAAAATCGCGGCTTTCTTGACCAGTTCCCTGAAGTAGTATCTCTTTTTGGGTAAGGGCTTTGTAGGCCAAATCCCACATCACTTGGCGGCGCAGGCCGGGACCATAGGCAGAGAAAACACGCGCGGAAGCGGTTTTTAGCCCGTAAAGTGATGCAAATTCCTGACATATCAGTTCGCTTTGCCATTTGTGAAAACCATAGGCTGAAATGGGCGCGGGAGAATCATCTTCGCTGACTGGAAGGTGGGCGGGATTGCCATAAACGGCGGCGCTGGAAAGCAGAAGGAAGGCACACTCAGGGACAACCCGCCGGAGCGCATCGAGAACAAAAAAGGTGAGCACGGGGCCTTGCTGATAATCTTCTGCCGGGTTTTGCATGGATTGTGGCACGGAGGCCCGCCCAGCGCAGTGGATTATGGCTTGCGGTTGCCATTCGGCCAACAGAGACTCAAAGCAGGGTTCGGGCAGAGTCAGGGCGGAGTAGGCTTTCAGGTCAGCAATCGGAGCGTTTTCGACAGAGGCGCGGTCTACGCCAAAGACGGCACATCCCTGGCGGGCAAAGTGGCGGGCGATGACGCGGCCGAGAAAGCCGGAAACGCCTGTGATGAGAATACTTTCCATGTCTCTCATTTCAGTTTAACCGCCAAAAATGTATAAAGTCTACCAGGCGTCTTATCGCGCAGGGATGCCAACTGCTTGAGCATAGTGTGAACGAAAATCTTTTCGGCCAGGACGTTATGCATCAAATCCGACGCAATCTTTTTACCGAAAATGCGACGAACCGGAGAGAAAGTGTGGAAAAGCAATTGTTCTTCGGGTGTTGGAAAATAGTTAATGACCGAATCATACGGGCCAAAGACTTTTTGAACGCGCAAGCCGCTGGCGCGAATGGCAAACAGGTACTCATCCAGCAGATAAGCATTTTCCCCGCCATAGAGATGATGCAGGGGATGGCTGTCGAGAAAAGTAAGCAGATCTTCTTTTTTGCTGATGACATGTTCGCGTGTGGCAATGAAAGCGCCGCCAGACTTTAGCACTCGTGCAATCTCATTGCACATAGTTTTTAGATTGTGCGCGTGGTGCATGACCTGGCGGCCATACACGAGATCGAATTGCGAATCAACGCACGGGATATTTTCCGCGTGCCCAGCCAGTGGATGAATGGGAAGGTTGCTTTGCTCTGCGAGCGCGTGTATCGCCTCTCTCCCGACAATGGGGCTGGGATCCGGTTCGAGGGCTGTGACCTGCCACCCGGCCTTTGCCAGCGCGTAACTGCTGATGCCGCGCCCGGCACCGAGATCAAGCGCGTGGCCTGTAATGTGCGGCAGAATTTCGCGCGTGGCTTGCCATTCTTTGCTGGCCTCAAAGCGCTCCGCCGCTTCGAGCAATGGGTCATCATAATAACAGGCGCGTACCAACTCTTGTTGTTCTGGCTGGCCGCGCAACCAGAGCACGGCTTGTTCCCACGTGATTAATGATCTATTCATCGAATTTTTGGTAAATATCTTTTATTTGCATAATTTGATTGGCTTCAAGATCAAGCAATTGCATGTTTTTGATCATCTCTAACTTATTTTGGCCGGAGACAAAGGCCAAATTGCCATTCTCATCTCTTGAGTCTCTAAATTTACTCTGACTGAAGTATTTCTGAAAATCACACTCTTTGATATTGCTTAATGAGTCTTTATGAACAAAAAATGCATTTGAGCCTGCAGAATTTGACCCCACATAGATATAACCTTTTTGAGATGCCAAACGACAAAATGCCGCCAAAGATGCTCCCCAATATAGATGAGAAAAATGCGCCTTCTCCCGATTAAAATCAGGCTGATAAGGTATTGTTACTGCACGCTGATTTCCAAATGAACTGTTGTACTCAACAATGACGATTTGAGGAGATACCACTGATATTGTATCCCATATCCAATAATCATTTCCGTCAATATCAATGCTTAATATTCCTATGGATCCTGTTACACCAGCATTCTTTATCAAATCGTTGATATTATCCACTGTAACAAAACCACAAACGGCTGTCAAATCATATTTCCAATAGTATTCTTGTGAGCGTATGTGTTTAATATATTCCGGGTTAGAATCGATCACCAAGCCTGTCCAATTGTCGTTTACCAACAAAAAGCGGGTGTTTGATTCGCTGTAATTCTCAACGCCAAACTCTACAAACACCTTTTTTTTTATGGCGGTTTTTGATATTAAGTACTGTATGATTCCATCTTCTCCCCATTGTGAAAACACTTTGAACTCCGCATCGGCAAGGCAATCAAGCGCCCCCATTTTCTTTATGTTTTGAATGAGCGGTTGCGCCGCAAGGATACGGTTTTGTTCAGTCTCCTTTAGCAATCGGGATTCCATTTGAGAAAGATGGCTTGTTAGGGGAGAAGCAAGTTTCTTAAGAAGGGATGCAGGGAACATTCTAAAAATTCTCCAATCAATCTAAGGGAATTATGATAGGGGCAATGTCATTTCGATAAAGTACACCGGACGGCACATCTGTAGAAGCAAGCGTCGCCATGCGGCGAAAATTCTCTACCAAAGCCTATTTTACCAGCCAGGCCAACACGCTTTTCAACATTCCTTTTAAGCGCGATAGAGGCGTGCGCGATGGTCCGCGTCGTAAAAAGTTCTCGAGATTCTCAAAGGCGATTTCATCAGATTGCACTGAGCTTGGAAATAAGATGGGATAAGCCCATTGTTTTTGTATAAATCTATTTAACGGCGCTTGCATGCCATGCCATGCCCCTTTTGTGTTTGTGGCTGTTTCATCAAATCCGTTTTGCCAAACCAATGATCGGCGCGGATAGAGCGTGAGTTTATTCGCCGAAAAGGTTTGCCAATACCAGCGAATAGCCCACGAATCCAAATGACCTTCTGCCGCGCCGCGCAATATATCTGCAAACGCGTACGCGCCATCCAGATCAAAGCGCGTGCGGAGTTGAGGGTCGGCGTCCAACATTTCCAGCGCAGAGCGCATATCCCACGAGAACAATTTCCACGCCCTGTGCCACGTAGCCCAGCCCCATGAGGTTATAAGAGGTAGGAAAAAAGCATCGGGTTTTTCTAGAGTATGGATGGGAAAGGTAAAGCCAGCCACCTGTGCCACGCGTTCATCATCCACATAGCGGTCAAGGGATTGGAGCATGAAATCTATAAAGAACGGATGCAGGATGAAGTCGTCTTCCAGCACGATGACGCGGCCATGCTGTTCACACAACTCTGTGACGCCGCTGACGATGGAACGCGCTAATCCCAAGTTTTGTTCGCGCTCGATCACCCTTGCCTGTAAGCGCGAGGCAAATTCTCGCGCCACTGCACGAGCGGCCTGCACCCCCGCCGCGTGTTCAGGCTTTTTTACGCCATCGCAAAAGAGATATACACCACACTCTTCCAGCCTTGTGCAATTGAGCAGGGAGTCAAGTAACTGGCGGGCATGGTCGGGACGGTTATAGAGAAAAACAGCGACAGGGGTAGGATACATTTACATCATTTTCCGCGCCATTACCAATACGCACCGTCATCACATACTTTCACACCTTGCACCAGTTCTTTCGGTTTCCAGGCATCTGGCATATCGATCCAGCGGGCATTGAAATACCTTTCCTGCCAATCCCTGCGATCCCGCCAACGTTTGCCCAAAACTCCAAATAGGATCTGGAGATGACCGCCCAAATAGATAGCAACCTTACCCATGCTGCGCACGTGAGAGACAATTGGATTACCCAAACCGGCTGCTGCCACGAGAGCAACATCGAAGTCCCGACAAGATATCTCCTCGGCAATGTTCTCGAAGAGTCTCAACACCGTTCCATACCGCTGTTGGGTTTCCAATGCAAACCCGTAGGGGAACTCAAGAGCATCAACATTGGCTGGGTAGAACCACTTCTTGCCGGTCTTTGCCCATACAGCCTCGAAGGTCTCCTTGTTGGCGCGCTGGGCTAGAAGAGTGCCAAACGGACAGATGATCAGCACCTTCTTGCCGGCGAATAAGGGCAAATAGCACAACCCCTCGCGGCTTGGAGAGGAGCGATCAGGCTCCTGTTGAGAGTAATGAACCAGTCGGGCCTTCTGATCCAGCCTGTATGCGCGTACGAGTGGGAGTTCCCACTGCCCATAGCACAACCCAATGCAATCTAATGTTTGCAAGTGTCCAACATAGAACTGGTTATATTCCTGGATGAACTGAGCAGTGGCAGGAAACAGGCCAGTCTGGTTCATGAAGCAATGAGGTAATTCCGTTTCCAGCCTTCGTGCTTGAGAGTCTTTGCCCTGTTGACGCAGTAGGGCGTAATACATCCAGTATTCCTCTCCTGCGCCAAGACGTCCGGCGCCGTAGGCGCCTTCATTTTCTACAGCGGTCTTGACGCCGTCAATAAACTGCTCCTTTGTAATGACCAGTGACTTGAGCTGTTTCATGTGAAGATGAGTTCTGATCGCCTCCAACTCTTGTTGAATCGCCCGCCGGGAAGGCTTAAGGTACTTGAGGCTCCTTCTATTGAAAGTCATTCTTGGTTCCGCCTTCGCAGCAGTTTTTCAACGGGCAGCAAAACAAGATAGGCATTGTATGCTTCATTCTGTCTGCTTACTTTATCCGTAAAGCCCAGCCTCCTGAGCGCTCCTCCCACTTTACGAACATGAAGCAGTCTGCCTAGAAGCCTCTCTGTCCAATCAAAGGACTGATTCAGTAAAGTTCGGTTGATCCATTCCACATAATGCGGTTTTATCACCTCTTCTAGTAAGTTCACATCTAGCGGCTTGACAGGTATCCTGCGTAATCCTTGCAAGTTCAACGTGCTCTGGTATGTCGCCTGTAGATTCATTGATTCCAAACCGAGCCCAACCTTTTGGAAGAACTCTTTCTGCCAGACGCGGTCACGCTTACGTTCTGCCGGCAGATTAAGCATAGCCATGGCCAGATCCACATCCAGAAACGGCGACCCCCACTTAAAACCGAAATGTTCGGGGACGTTCCTTAGATAGCACAAAAGAATGATCTTGAAGCGCATCGCTTCCACGACACGCAGACGAGTGTCTTCCAGGCGGCCTCTTTGCGTTCCCCAATAGTTCGAGAGCAAAGGGTGATCAACTGTAAATTCACTTTGCGTAGAATCTGCCTGGATACCATGGGCATAGCCGAGTCGTCTTACATCGGTGCTCTTTTCAAGCGGAGCAATGTTTACACTCCCTGCCCAAGCATCCCCAATAATACCACTTAGAAAGGGGTTGCCTCCCTCGACTTTTGGCAGAATCTTGTGGTAAAACTCGAAATGGTACATCCCGTGCGCATGGGTCGAAACACCGAAAAGCCTGTCCCAATCGTCAAAGTACTGGTGAAAGTCGCCCAGTGGAATCTGCTCCCAGCGCGTACCCAGGAGTTCGGAAAGTCGTCGGGCGTACACCACTTCGTAATACTCAGACTGGTTCTCGGATACGCCATAAGTAAAGGAACGGACCCTGGATTTGTCTTCTATGCACCAGTTAAGTAGGCGGGAGTCATAGCCGCCGCTGGTTGGAATGACAATCTCTCCCTCGACCGAGTGCTCCTGTTCCTGAACTCTATCTCTGATCAGGTCAATGATATCCTCTTCGGACAAGCGGTAGCCCAGCCACTGCTCGACCGGGTCATCGAGATACTCGACACTCAACGTGCCCTGTTCATCTGCCCACAGCCTGGAGGAATGGCGCAAAAACTTGACGTGCCTGACCGGAGTCTGCTCGAAAACCGAGTAGCCAAAGTCAAGGTAATTATTAAAGCCTTCTGGATCAAACTCGATATTGGCATAGTCAATCACATCATTGATATTATGACTCGCTTTTCCCGTTTTCTCGTTATAAAAAACAGGGTTCGACGCCAACCAGTCTGTTTGAAAGATACTTACCACATTTATCTCCTACCAAGGCCACGTGACAATTGGCAAAGTTTGGGCAGCGTATTGCTCAGGTGACCCTTCGCGCCATCGCTGGGATGGAGACCTGCTGAGAACAGGCTTATAGCCGCGATCAAGCATTGCCTTGCGAGCTGTAAAAATGAATTTTTCATATCCATCACGTCGAGAAATCGAGGCTCGATACTGTTCTTTATGGAATTGCAACATCCCAAACGAAGGAAAATAATATTTTCGGGTTCCATGCACAAGGGCAGGAATCCAGGGGAACCAGGCCGTATCCGCGAATTTATACGCCAATGGTATATCGAGCATATTGGAATGCATTAGTATCCTCTTGTTAAACATGCTGATGCCTGTGCCGCAATAATCGCATTCGGTCAGCTCGGTGATCTCCGGCGTCATGAACCCCATCGAGACCATAGATACATAGTCGTCGGTCCACTCCACCCACAAATCCGCCCAACAGGTCAGGATGTCGGTGGGCTGAAGGGTTTCGAAGGTGCGATACATCTTTGCAATAAACGAGGGGTGAACCGGGTAGATATCATCATCGAAGAACAAAATCGTTTTGTACTGCGCGGCCGTGGCGATAGCATAGCGAATTCCTGGCCCCCAATTATATGACGAGTTAAGAACCTTGGGATCGGGGAATTTACGCAACAACCGCCCCATTGCAGAGAATCGGGAGGGGGTTATTCGTACATTTGGCGAATTATTGACGATAATCAGTTCAGTATCTATATCTTCTAATTCTTGCCTCGCCAGATTTTTTAATAAGCTTTTCAAAGCACCTGGCCGTTCGTAAGAAACGATAACAATGGAAATTCCTTCCGGTTTCTCACCATAGACGGCAGAAGCATTATCTTTTGGTTGTTCAACTGTGTTGGAAGGCTTCGAACCCTCTGGCGTCTCAGGTTTCGATATTCGATCCTTTCCTATCAATCGAGCAAACGTACGCCTGGGGTGCGCAACAGAGCGAGCGAATTTCTGGATTGATCCAGGCAAAACAGTTTGCCAATACCTGCGCGGCACATCATCTATGGCAACTCGCCCATCTCTTTTTCCGACAGCAAGCATCCGGCGAATCATATCTTCTTGAATTTCGTCCAAATCTTGCTGGTTCAGGTTCTCCCTGGATATCACAGCATTGTATAACCGATGAATGATAGCCCCTACGCGTTCCATCTCGGCGAGATTCAAGATCGCCTGAGGATTTTGTGACTTGTCGAGTAAGTTCCAGGTTGCTTCTGATATTTCTTCTTCGAAATATTCGGATGCCAGTTTTCGGCCCACTGCCAGGCTCACCCTGTGCGCTGCATCCGCCTGGTTGGCCCAAATTGAACGCTGATGTCGGCGATACTTCAGCAGGCTTTCAGCCAGGTTTGCAAAGCGGGTCCTATGGATAAGCCGGGCCCATAGTTCTTTGTCTCCTGAGACGCGAAGCGCAGCATCGTACCCTTCATGTTCTCTTAGGAGCCTCTTTCGGAACATGACCGTAGGCTGTGCCATTGGATTACCCCAAAAAAGCCTCCACAGAATTGCCCCGTGTATTCGAGGCACTCGATAAACCCCTGTGACTTGCCCTTTTGCATCTGTGGTCATCATCTGGGAGCCTAAGACTCCCACCTCAGGATGCTCATTCAAGAAACAAACCTGTTTCTCGAAGCGCTGGGACAAGGCAATATCATCCGCATCCATTCTTGCAATGAATTCTCCTCGAGCCACCGCTATTCCTTTGTTGGCAGACGCAAATGGTCCAATGTTTTTCTCATTCTCGATGCGCACAATACGCGCATCAGTATAACCATCCAATATTTCAGCAGTGCTATCAGTGGAGTCATCGTCAATAATAATGAATTCAAAATCGGTAAAGGTTTGATTGAGAATACTATCCACTGCTTCACGCAGGAATTTCTCGCCGTTGTAAACACACATCACAACACTGACGCGCGGGGATTGATCGTCCATTTTTTACATCCTGATCCAGGTTTCCGGGATAAAATCCTTCGTATTCCGAGTTTTATCAACATACCATTTTTGCGGGGCGATGACGATTTTCTCAGCGTTGGTTCCCAGCCACGCTCCCCACCAGCTATAAGTGCTATTCGCAATAATATGATGGTCACATAAACTCATCAACCACATCTCTTCCTGGTCTCGATTCGTACTTTCGAGTTTCACAAATTCCATGGGGGAATAGCTACTAAAATTCTGCCGCGTCCAATCAATATCATCTGAAAAGACAAAAATAGTCCTCCCTGGGAGGCGCTGGCGTATATAGCTGATCGCCTCAGGATAATACGCTGGAGAACAAGGGCCCTTGGTGTCATGTGGGTTACTCACGTAATCACCGCGCCGTACATGCAAACTGGTGGTTGATTGCAGCCTGCTTATGTTTTCTTTCCAAGCCTGGCAAGCAGGTGAGAGTGGTTCTTTCAGTTTTAATTCTTCGCGCAGTAATGAAGCAATGGGTTCGAAGTACTTTTCACTTTGCCAGTAGCCCATCAGGTAAGCATTACGAGAACCCTTATTTACTACGTGGGAGTCAAAAAAGCGATCTTTCTCCGCTACCACGCGGCGGCGGTAGTAAGGCATTCGTCGCTGAATAGCCTGATAAATCCTACCTTTCAATCCACCCCAGTTCGCCCGTGTCAGTTTTTCTATATCACCAGGAGATGCAATCTCGGCGCAGATTTTCATAGGATCCAATTGATAAGAACGCAGTGTTTGGGTTTGGAACCAGGAAAGATCCAGCTTGAGAGATGTTCCACGCTCATAAGCCAGCCGCCGCCCCAAAGCATATTGGAATAGCTGGTTGCCCAGCCCGCCCATAAGTTTAACAACAATCATTTTTTTGCCTGTTTCAAGGTTTTATAAACCACCAACAGCCACATCCATAATTTTGCCGGTCAGCGTCTGCCTGACTGGCGTTGATGGAAAATTGTCCAAATTCATTGACAAGCGAAAATTGCTCCATTCGAAAACCAGAGAAGTAGGAAACGATTTGCTCATAGCTATAAATGCGATGGGCGTTGTAACGAATTTTGGGTTTGCCAACCGGGGTGACAAACAATAATGTGCCCTTTATTGACAGAACCCGCTTCAGTTCTGCAATAGCCTTCAAATCGCCATCCGGGTCGAGCGGGTCGCCATAGCTACCAAGTCCTACATGTTCAACAACGTGCATACAAGAAAGCGACTCAACACTGTTATCAGCAAAAGGCAAATCGGTTAAATCTGCGCGCTTTGATACTAGACCACTCAGAGTCGGGTTCGCCGGGCGATAATCGTAAAATTCAACCGGAATACAAGCGGAAACCATTGTACAGAAATGAAGTGTGGACGAAACATCAATATGCAAAAACGGGCGCGTTTGCGCTAAAATTCGTGCGGCCCAGGCAGGGTAGTAGATGTAATGCGAATCAAAGCCAGTTGTGGATGTCTTATCGTTAATACAAGGATAGCGTTCTTTCCAACTCATCGAGAATCTAGGTGCAACCTGTTGGAGCTGGCTGAACCGCAAATATTCCTGCACAAATTCCAGCTTCCGATACGGTTTTCCCAAAACATATAGAGACATACCTGACAGCCGAGTTGATTATTCTCTTTAAAACCCTGAGAATCGTCGTCTGGAATTCGGCCGGTTGGCGTTCCAAATCGGCGATGCGCTCATCTTTCAGGTCGGGAACAGGAGGGTGTCCGTTACACATGTTGCCAAGTCTAATTCTGTTTTAGATCCCGATAAACAGTCATTTGGCCTGTCTTTTCAAGCTATTCAACCCTTACATTCGGACGCATTAAACGCAAAACAAGTAAGATCCGACGACAGGCAACAGACGTGTAATCAGAGTTGATCACTCTTGCATCCGGAGGTAAGTTTCATTTCAATCTGCCAAACCTCCCATGCCTTAAGGCCGCTATATACGCGACCTCACTCAATATCCATGTCTTCAGGCGCGCTATCCGGCTACGCAGGAGATCGTCAATCTTAATACAGTGCGGGAATTTATCTATCGTATGCCAGGGGTCGGTGTACGCCCGGTATATCCGACCTCCGGTATTCCGTTGTATCGAATCATAGAAGATGCCTCTCCAGCGCTCAAGATAACTTTGCCAGTCCTGCTTCTGGAGCTCCGCATTACTCTGGCGCACTTTAGAATTAGCGTGGAAGTAATGTTCCACAAAAGCATCCGGGCAGTCTACCACCTCATAACCTTCTTGCCATAGTTTCAAGCACAAGTCGCCGTCGGCATGGTAAAAGCGGTAACGTTCTTCATCAATCCAATTGATTGCCGTCAAAGCTGTGCGCAGATACAAGCCATGATTAACAATCATCTTGTCGCCAAGCGTCAGACCGACCCGGTAATCCTTCTGTACGGGCCAATTTCGCCAGTAAAAAGCCATCGCGCCAATTTTTCGCCCTTCGGAAAGCAGCTTTTCAAATAAATTAACACCATTCTCCACGGCACCGGGAATAAGCAGGCAATCATCGCTTATCATACATATATATTTTCCCTGGGCGCATTTGAAACCTAAGTTCATGAAGTATCCCCAACTGCGCCGTTCGATAGGCTTGCCATGGAAGGTACCCCGGTTGTGCTGAATGATTGTAATGACGTCTTTTTGATGGATTAAATATTTTAGCGAGCCGTCGGTGGAGCCGCCATCAACCACAATAATCTCATACGAAAAATCCATGCCGTTGTTTCGTACGCTTTCTATTGTGCTTTGCAAAAATGCGTGGCGGTTGTAGGCACCCAAGACAATACTGACGAACGGTTTATCCATGTTAATCGCTACCAATCCAGGATGAAACTAGCATATTTTGGGATGGATGCAGCCCATTCCCGAAAACCTTCCGCTTGTTGTTGGCGAGCCTGTTCGCCCATGCGTTGCAAATCAAGATTATTGATTTCATTCCAATCCTGCCAATCGGTGACAGGATGTTCGACACCCAGTTGGGCCTTGCCAACATGAATAAGATAACGATTCGTTCGCCGATTCATACGCTCTCTAAGCTGGTTCAACCGAGTATTGGCATACTTTTGGAACAGGTATCCATTTGACTTATGCACGATGTATTCGTTCATGGTGGGTGCATCATAAGCAAAGACAGCGCATCCGCGTGCCAGCTCCTCGATGAACGACAGCCCAACACCTTCTGATATTCTCGGGGCAATGAAAATATTCGCCTGGTTTACAATTTCCATGTAATCATTTTTGGGTAGAAATTTGTTGCCCGTGATCTCCTGCACGCGGGTTTTTCCCAGTCGATTCGGCAGAGGGTAATCAAAACCAGCGGGAATCAAGGGGTCAATTTGGCGCCTGTAGATCAAGAGTTCGACATCCAATGATTGACAAAAACGGGAAATAAAGTTCTTACCCACAAGGCCAGTTCGATTCCAATAATAAAGAACACGGTCCCTTCCCCAACGAGCAGGGATGAATTCGTCTGGTGACTTGAAAAATCTCAAATCCAGCGTGTGCAGTCCGACAGCTCTAGCCCGGGCACTAATCTCTCTGGAAAAAGCCACGACGCGCAAGTTCTTTGGTAGGTTTTGCCACCATGCCAGATCATATCTGCGGGCCTGATCCCACATGGGTATCCATACGATACGCGCATCGTCATAACGTAAAAAGTCACGGGGGGGAAGCAAATGAAAAAATACAATGGGACTCGTTTGAATCCATTCAGTTCTAAAGGATGGCAAAACATTTCCATCCCATCCAAATTGTTCAAATTGAAGGTATGGGCCCAAGGGATCACTGACCAATTCCCGCTGTGCTGGGCTTTGGTGAATATGCCAATCGAGGCCATAGATGGGAATGGGAACGCTCATATGCTTCATGTCGAAAACTACTTTCGCAACACTACCAAGCGCATGTGATTATGAAAGAAAGGCACCCTTCTTGACTAATCGCTGGCTTTAAGAATACGCTCCGCCAGCGACGCCCCGTCTAGCTGGTGAAATTGCAACGCTTCGTGGGGCGTACCACAGGCAGGGTAGCCTTCCACTGCAAATGTGACCAAGCGGTGTTTGGCAAGCGGGTTTTTACGGCTCGCCGCCAGCAAGCTTAAAAGGTGATCGGCCAGCCCGCCAACCGGAGCATGGTCTTCCAGCACGAAAACAAGTCCATACGAAGCAATGACCTCTTCCAGCCAGGCAGGTTCAACGCGATTTAACCAGGGTAGGTTGATTACTTTCAAACCGAAATCGCGCTCGGCGAGAAGTTCACTTGCCAACAGGGCTTCATGCAACATGACAGGCCCGTAGGCAAACAGGATGGCGTCCTGACCTTCTGTCAGCGCCACGCCACGACCAGGAGTCAGGTGGTAACCTGTAGGTAGTTGTATCCTACGCGGCGAGGGACCAATAATAATGCGAATAGCACAATTTTCTGTGGCATTGTTGACACAATATTCCAAAACCATGCGCATTTCATCTGCATTGCAGGGCTGTAGCACAATGCAGTTCGGCAGTGCGCCGAAGAGTGAGATATCGCGCAGGCTCTGGTGGGATTTACCAGGCCCTGCCGGGATCAGACCAGCATAATGCAAAGCGTAGATGATCTTGGTTTTCTCACTGGCATTATTGTAGATCTGCTCATTAGCTCGCGATGCCAGGAAACTGGCGAAAGAATTGACAACTGGCAGCAGGCCCTGCCGCGCAAGGCCACCAGCCATTGAGACCATGTCCTGCTCGGCGATGCCGTTCTCGATAAAGCGCTCAGGATAGGTATTCTCGAAGTCTCGCACCTTGCAGTCAGATGACAAGTCTGCATCCAGAACAACGATATCCTTCCTTTTGGCAGCAAGTTCAACCAGTGCCTGTCCGTAAGCGTGGGAAACGTACTCATCCGTGACTTTCGCCGACAGGCGCTCCTGCGCGGCTTGACTGAGTGGTTCCCCCGCCAAGTTAACGCGCGGACCGGATAATTTCTCCGGTGGAATATCCTTCAGAGCAGCCGGCGTCAAACTCAATCGGTCTAGGCGAATATTGACCCGCTCAATCAGTTCATGATATCCGACTTCGAACGCCGCATCGTCCGGCGCGCCGGAATGCCAGGGATAGAGTCCCTTCCCAGTCTTGAGCGCCTCTGGATGTTCCATGAACGAAACGCCACGTCCCTTTAGTGTATCGGCGATCAGGATCTGCGGTTTTCCCTTAACCATCTTAAATTCGACCAGCGCCCGTTCGATCTGACGAAAATCATGTCCGTCGCAACGGGCGACGTGCCAGCCAAAAGCCCAAAACTTTTCTTCCAGGTTACCCAAGTCGAGTATCTCGGAAACCAGCTTGTCAGACTGGACTTTGTTATGGTCAACAATGACGGTTAGATTGTCAATGCGCTGCTGGGCTGTAACCTGCAATGCCTCGAAATTTTGTCCTTCCTGTAATTCACCGTCGCCGGTCATAACATAGACTCGCCCATCGCGGCCAAGATATTTCTTGGCCCAGGCCATACCGCGGCCTTTGGAAATACCCATCCCTAGCGAGCCGGAATTCGACTCGATTCCAGGTATCCCGATATCAGGGTGACCATCCAGCCCGCCAAGGCGCCGCAATTTGAGTAATTTCTCTTCAGGCAAAGCGCCAAGAGAATAGAGCGTAGCATATAAACCAGGCACATCGTGCCCCTTAGATGAAAAATAGATATCACGATTGGGGCTGCCGAAGCCAACTTGAAAAGTATTCATCTCTTCGTAGTAAAGCCAGACCACAATATCCATGGCGCTTAGCGAGGAGCCAAGATGGCCGGAGCCGGCGCGCTTGACCGCGGCCAGCGCGTTGGCTCGGCACATATCCGCGATCAAAGCGAGTTTTTCGTATTTATCAATCGCCGCGTTTTGAATGCGCTGGAATTCTTCAACGGGAATGAGTTTGATGGTAACCATAATTTCCTTGATCAATTGGTATAAACGTGCTCTTTCGCGATACATCCTCGAGGGGACTAAGTCGCCAGAGCAATGATGGAAAAAATTCGTCTTATAGAACATCAACCTTCGGCAGTTCTGCTCGACCTGTATGTACCATTTTCTCTGCCAGTTCCCAGTCGTAGGGTTGATTCACGTCAAAGCCTTCGTAGCCCTGTGTAAAGAAGGGCATGACCACATTGCCTGCAATTGTGTGTTCCTCAAAAATAATACGCGTCCAGGCAATCTCCAGACTGGCATTTTGGGCATACACTTCGGGTAGAGCCTGATAGGGCGTGCTATGCCAAGGTTGTCCTGCCTGGCTAAACGGTAGTAACGGTGTCATACGCTTGCCGTGTACCACCCACATCTTGCCAGGGTGCTGTCCACACTTCTCAACCGCGCGCAGGGAGTCCACTCCCTTTTCAACCAGGAATTCCTGCCAGGCATGCTGAATGGTCTCGGGTAAGCGGAAGGGATTGGTCGGACGCAGGATACTGAAGCAATCGTAGGAGCGGCCCATTTCCTTTAGTTTGTACAGGGCGTGTTCGATCCATTCGATATCAGGAGAGAGATCACCAGCCAGTTCCAGGGGGCGCAGGAAAGGCGCCTCTGCACCGTATTTGCGGGCCACTTCAGCATAGTGTTCCGAGTCGGTAGAGACAACCACCGCCGAAAAAATACCACTCTGTCGGGCAGCAGCAATCGTGTAGGCTAAGACCGGATGCCCGGCCAGAGGCCGGATATTCTTGTCCGGTACACGCTTGGAGCCAGAACGCGCTGGGATCAAGGCGACGATAGTAGGAATTTTACTCATACCTGTGCCGGGTCAATATTGATGTATACGTCTTTTAGCTCAGAATAGACATCCAGCGCCTCCGTGCCCGGTTCGCGCGATCCGTTACCGGATTGCTTGCGGCCGCCGAAGGGCATGTGAGGTTCGCTTCCATATGTTCCAGCATTGACGACTACTACGCCGGTCTGTACCTTGTCACAGAAACGGACTGCCCGGTGCAGGCTGCGGGTGTGAATACAAGCCGTCAGGCCATAAGGCGTGTCATTTGCAAAAGCGAGCGCTTCTTCAAAATCTTTGACGCGGTACAGTATGGCGATCGGACCAAACAGCTCGCATTCCGAGATTTCAGCGTGCGGGTCCACGCCCTCAATTAGTGTAGGAGCCATGTAAAAACCGTTCTGGTGATCAGGATCGGTCAGGCGCGTCCCACCGGTCAGGATGACCGCGCCATCCTCACGAGCGCGCTCGACGGCCGCGAGCATATTGTTCAACTGGCCCTCGTTGATGACCGGGCCGAAGTCATCGTCATCCGCCACGCCAACCTTGAGTTTCTTTGTCCGCTCGACAAGCATATCACGGAATTTCTCGTAGATTGCGTCAAAGATGATCACGCGACTAGTGGAGGCGCAGCGCTGGCCAGCATTACTAAAGGCCGAAAGCAGCACCCATTTAGCGGCGTTCTCCAAGTCGGCATCGTCGCACACTACAAGCGGATTCTTGCCGCCCAATTCGAGCGAGATGCGAGCGAGGCGTCCCCCCGCCGCATGCTGGATGTAGCGACCCACCTCAGTCGAGCCGGTGAAAGAGACCAAACCCACATCAGGATGTTCGACCAGCGGCGCACCGGCCTCCTCTCCATATCCTTGTAAAATGTTAAGCACCCCTGCTGGCAAACCAGCCTCTTGAGCAATTTTCCCAAAGATCCAGGCTGTGGCAGGGGTATCCTCGGCAGCCTTGAGTACCGCAGCATTGCCGCAGACCAGGGCAGGGAAGACCTTCCAGGCCACATTGGCGATGGGCGTGTTAGCGGCAATAATCAGACCGGCCACGCCGATGGGCTGACGCACAGTCATGGCATATTTATTTGGCGTGCCTGTGGTGGTCGTGCGTCCATACAGGCGCTGCCCCTCGCTGGCATAGAACAAGCCCAACTGCATCGCTCCGCCAGTCTCGCCAAAGGCATCCTTGTATGACTTTCCGGTCTCGGCGGCGACGATTTTAGCAATCTCAGATTGGCGATTTTGCATCCCAATCACGATCTTATGCAGCAGCAGGCCACGCTGAACAGGCGGAGTATCGGCCCAAGCTGACTGGGCGCGTTTGGCAGACTCGACGGCCTGGTGGATGTCATCGGCGCGTGAACGCGCCACCCGACAAAGTAATTGTCCATTGGCCGGATTCAATTTGTCAAACCACTCGCCTGAAACCGCCGAGCGTTCCTGACCATCCATCCAATTTTTTATCTCACTTGGGAACATATCATTACCTTGATCGAACATCACCACGCTGTCCAACCGCCATCAATAACCATGTTGGAACCAGTCATGTAAGAGGATGCTTCTGATAACAGAAAAATGATCGCACCATTGTATTCGTCCTCCCGCGCCATGCGCCCCAGCGGGACTTTCGCACAGTACCCTTTTAGAAAACGCTCGTCCTGGTTATTGAATACCCCGGCAAAGGTTAATGTGTTGACACGCACATTTTTACCGGCCCAGTAGGTCGCCAGGTAACGGGTTAAATTAAACAATGCAGATTTGGAGACCGAATACGCCACGGGCTTGAAAAAAGGTGCGTCCGCCACGCGGCGGTACTCGTAGATACGTTGATCAGGAGAGACAAGGCCATAAGTTGAGGCAATATTGATAATCGCACCACGCCCTGCTTCAGCCATCCGTCCGCCGATGACCTGGCAACACAGGAATGTGCCTTTGACATTGACTTCCATTACCTTATCCCAGGATGACTCAGGGTAAGACTCAAAGGGGCCATTCTCACCGGCCGGTGCATCAGGAGGCGAATCCAACGCGGCGTTATTGACTAACCCATGAGGAATTCCCCAACGTTCTACGACATGTTGCACTGCCGTCTCGATTGAAGCACGAGAGGTGATGTCCACCGCGTAGAATTGAAGATTCGGGTCTTTTGCCGCTTCACCGAAGCGTTCGGTAACCAGGGCCGGGTCCGCGCGCACATCAAAAACAGCCACCTTTGCTCCTCGTTCCGCTAAAGCCAAACTGAATTGTCTGCCCAATTGCCCCAGTCCACCTGTTACAACGATCACTTTATCGGTGACATCAAACAAGTTCTTGGTCATTAAACTTATCCTCGAAATTCGAGCTTTTTCGTTTTTTCAAAAAAAACATATATTCTCTGTACGATAGTCATTGCAGGTCTTCAAAATTAATATTTTCTTCCTCTGTCAGAGCACGCCGCGTGACCTTGCCGATCATGTTGTCTAATTCATAAGGGGGTAAACCATCACCCGGAGATTTGATAGCAACGTCGTCTTCGGTCAATCGGTGCCCGGCGGGCAAATCACGCGCCGCGACCAATTTCTTGCACATCTTGATGATCGGGTTTATTTCACTGGGATACACCTGCTTAACTCCATCGCCCAGAGCCAGCCGAGCACGGCGGAGATCACGCACCAGCTTGCGCATTCCGATTGGTTCCAGGGAAAAGGCGTGATCGGTGCCTTTCCAGGTATGATTGAGCGTGAAGTGCTGCTCCACCACCCGCGCTCCCAGCACGTAAGCTGCCACGGCCATGGCAATACCATTTTCGTGGTCAGATAGGCCAATGACAATCTCAGGGAAATGTTCCCGGTAAGTAGTGATCACGCGCAAGTTTAGATCCTGTGGCTCAGCCGGATAAGAGGCAGTGCATTGCAGGAGAGATAACTGCGGGTTGATCGGCATGATCGCCTCACAGGCGCGCTGAACATCTTCGAACGCGGCGCCGCCGGTGCTGACCAACATCGGCTTACCAATCTTCGCGACGTATTTTAGCAACGGGATACTCTTCAGGTCACCGGAGGCAATCTTGTAAGCCGGCATATCCAGTTCGGCCAGGAAGTCCACACTCTTGAAGTCGAAAGCAGTGGCGAACATAGTCACACCTAGTTCACGGGCATATTTTTTTAACTCGACATATTCTTCGCGTCCAAATTCCAGCGCTTCGCGGTGAGCGCCATAAGTGGGGCCGAAACTATTTTCATTATCATAAGGCTTATCGTACAACGCCCGGGTGAAGAGCGACTTGTTATCCCGCTTTTGCAATTTGACGGCATCCACACCACATTCTTTGGCGACTTTGAACATATCCTTGGCCTTCTGTAGATCGCCCTGGTGGTTGTGGCCGATCTCGGCGATGACGTAGCAATCGCCGTCGTCGGTGATTAGGGTTTCATCAATTGTCAAGACTCTGACCATTGGCTGCTCCTTAAATTTGCGCTAATATCGCTTCAGCATCGTTGCAATTTGGCAAACCCGCTGCTTGAGACTTGCGTGCTACCCCATCCAAAAACGCGACCACACGCAGGGTTTTCGGCAGAGAGACCCACCACGGATCGGAAGACCAGTTCAGCGCGACGTTATCCCACATCGGCACCCACACCAGGCGCGCGCCTGTTATCTCCAACAGTTCCAGCGCAGGCAGGCGCTGGCAGAAAATGATTGGGTATGCCAATCCAGGCAATAGGAAATGATATGCGGTTTCATTTGGTCAGTTCCAGCGCGGCGATCGCACGCGCCGCCGCCGCTTTGTCCGCGTCGAAATCCAGAGTTGAATTCTTATCAAAGTATTTTGTTTTATGCACATTAAAGTACTGGCAGTCACTGCACTCTGCCTGGGTCGCCGTGTTCCAACCGCCCGCGCTATATCTATAAAAAAACTCAATGACAGCGGTCGGATGAAAGGTCTCTTTGACACGTTCAAGCATCATGGCGTCAAACTGTTGTTGGAAAACGTCATACTGGTATTGCCCGAAGGGTACGGTCAGGTAACATTTCCCGCCGGGTTTCAAGACACGCCGGAGCTCGCGAACTGCGCTCAAGTAGTCGTCGCGCACATATTCTTTGAACGTTTCATCGCTGGTGTAAATCATCGTATTATCCATCCCAATGTGTTCCAAAGTGGAAATGCACGCAATGACGTCAAAGTAATTGTCCCGGAACAGCAAATCGCGCAAGTCGCCGAAAATATAAGAGATGCTGCGCTCCCAGAAGCAGACGCTTTCCGGCGCGAGCGTTACAATGAACTTCTTGTACGACTTGAGCGCGGTGTGATCTAAAAGTGTCAGATTATTGAGCGTTGAACCGGCATCCAGCAAGAGATTACCTGCTGGTTCCAACCGGGACAGCAGCCACGGATATTCGACTACCCGTTCGTCCAGATATTGACCATAGCCAGCCGGCAGAACTTGGTGTTGCCGGAATTGCCCCATCAGCATCGCGTCATTGATAGTCTGTCGAATCACGCCCCAACGATAGGGGCTGTAGCCCGGAGAAAAGGGCAATCGCCCACCATCCAAGTACTGCTGAATCGGATCGGCATTGGATGGGCGATTATGCGAGCGCAGCATCTTGAGCAATTTCATTCCACCTCTTTGGCGTGTGCGCGTTGCGCGTCGGCGTGAATGTGCATTTCAGCTGGATAGTCGAAGTCGGCGCTCTTCAAGACGCCTTCACAAATGATATCAAGACCCGGGTATTTTCCCGGGTATAGTTCATCGAGGCCATTAAGATCCAGTCTCATCTTCGCGGCCTTTGGTTCTACCGGATTGATAAATGGCAAGGGAATCATCCGACGAAAAAAGAAATGGAACGCATACTTGCGCGCGCGCTGCAATTCTTGGGGAGACAGACGTTCCATCAACGGCAGTTGATCCAACAGGCGTCTGTACTCTACTGGCGAACTGGCGTCCAGCGAAAAACCCTTGTTGCGAATCCAGGCTTCGCCGGCGACAATGACCGGGATACCCATACTCGAGATTTCGATACCAGTTTTTGTATTGTAAATGATTACAGTATCACACTGTTCCATCGCCGCGTAGGTGCTGACCTGACTCTCCGGTGGGATGACGAACACGTTGTGAGGCAAGGTCGGAAACAAACCTCGTATCTCCGCCATCAACAACTGGCGCGAGGGTAATGTTCCGCGTACCTCTGCCGGGTGAACGCGAATGAGCAGCTGCAAATCGGGGCGCTGGGCGAAATACTCGATCGTGTATTTGATCCATTCCACCATATTGGGAAAAGCATTAGAGTGGTAATGTAATTTCGCATCCCACATCACGCTGGTCAATGCGCCAATTACCGGGCGCGAAAAATCCACGCCGGTTTCTTGGGCAATCTGCGCCAGGTCTTCTTCCGGTTTCTCGTGGAACCAAATCCAATCTTGCGTTCCCACCCAGCGGCTCTGCAAATAATCCAACAACGGGGTCTCGAGTTCCTGCGACCATGTAAGGTCCTCCCATCGGCGCTTCGGCTCGGTGATCATCGTATGGTGATAGCTATCGTTATGGCTAAAGATAAAAGTGTGCTTGCGGTACGCCGGATTCCAATTGACGACGCGCAAACCTTCTTGTCGGCAAACTTCGCCGATGAGACCTTGCGGCGCATAGATGCCGTGATTAAAACATGCCACATCATACTTGTTGCGCCGCGCCAGCGCGCGCGTCGCGTAAACAGTCAACAAGGCGGATTTCAAATAAAGCCGCAGGATCACTTCGCCTGCCGGTTCGCCTTGCAGGTCACCTCGCGCAAAATAGCGGAGCGCGCCCGCCATGGCATGTTCGCCCACCGCCATGTTATCCAACCGGTAATTTTCAATTTCACCGAGAGGAATTTCTTGCGCAATCCGCTGCGCCTCAGCCGCTTGCTGTTTTATCACCAATTGGCTGTACCAGTAGATCGGCAAACCAAGCGGCTCAAAGACTCTTTTGCCGCTCGGATAACAGGTCGCACAACGCGGCTGGGGCTGGCTGGCGAGCAGGTCTTTCGGGTTTATATTCCCAATCTCGGTCAACTGGCAACCAGGCAGGAAACTGTCACACAGCAGGATGTCCACTTTCGCCCCACGCAAGGTCAGCGCGACAGCCAGTGTGCTTTCCAACAATGCACCACCCTGAAATCCCCCCATACTTGTGGCAATCAACACGCGGGGACCACAATGGGCAGCGGTGATCGCGGCTTGCCAGCGTTCCCAATCCTTGCCCAGTATGCTTGCCCAATCAACGTAAGATGGCGTTGACACCTGCGAGGCTGGTTTCAGTGGTACGCTTTGGGAAAACAGTTGTTTGATTTTATCGGAAAATGAGATCAAGGCAATTACTCCATTAACCGTAAACGAATTTGCCAAGTGAATATTCCTAAGCCAAAATTCACCATCATTTTTTGAAACTGTGCACTCAACGCCTGCTCGCTATTATATACCAGCGCCATGACCGACCAACCTGTGCCCTGACTCAACATATGCTCCCCCTGCTCTGTTTTGTCACGGATGCAAACCACCATAAAAGGCTTGTTTGTATGCCGATCCATTTGAAGTCAAATTGCGATAGACGAGGACTCTTCCATATAGTCCACTTTCGAGTTCGACGATTTTTTCCCAGTTGGGATCCTGCGCAAGCCGCGCAGACATTTGCGCCGCAACGATTCGGCTATAGTCATTCACCAGCCACTCGGCTTGCATGGCTTGTTGCGGCTCTGCCAGCACTGCGGCGATATCTACCCACTGCGTCGTGGCAGTATAGATTCGTTCAAACACTTGATCCGGATTCAAGCCGGGGTAATCAGCTTGCCAAGCAGTGAGATGTTCGTTAAAAAATACCTGTCCTGCTGGAAGCGGTAGAACCCCTGATTGAAAAAAACTCACCATCGAGGGCTTCCACGCATATTCGGCAAAATAAAAATTCCAGACAATCGGGTGGCCTTCGGCTTGGAGAAGTTGCACGAGCGCGTCTTCAAATATCTTGTCGCGACGATCCTGTAGAGACGGATGGGTTGCCACATTATAATTCTGATAAATAGATTTGCCGGTAAGCATCACTGCTGCGCACAGGATCAGACACGCCGCGACACTCATCGCCCAACGCGCACGTCGTTCTGACGATGCCTGCCAGAACATCGGCGCACTACATAGCAAGAGCAGTTGCGGAACAGCCATCAGGGCAAGATGCTTAGCCCCCACCACTCTAAGAATCACGCCAAACAACAGGAATGGCGCAATTGAAAGCCACACCGAAACTATCAAGTTTTCCCAATCACGCGTTTTGTTTCGCCAAATCAAAAACAGGTTGAAAACGGCCATCGCCAGCAGCACCCATAACCAGTCAGCAGAAACCGTTGTGCTGAAAGTGCGAATGACCCGGGCTAGCGACTCTTGAATTCCATGCCCAAGTGCATAGCCGTAGGATGAGTAAAACCCCATCACTCCGGAAAAGTGTGTGAGCAGGAAATCGCCGGCGAGCAACATGATAATCGCCGCGACGATTCCCGCCGGCAAGATCACAGTTTGCCAAATATTTCGTTCTTGCCACCACCGCCGGGCGAGATAGTATGCCAGCAGTGGCGCGCAAACAAAAAAGAGATACCCCGCCGCAACGTAACGGCTCAACGCGGTCAGGGCCGCCAAGACCGCAAAGGCGGCAAGCCAGCGGAGATCTCTGCCACGCGAATTGACCAAGCAAAGTGCCGTCGCGCCGAACAAAAAACTCATCGGCGGATCCAGCCAGTACGCGGCAAGCCCAGAATCTCCGTTGTACAGATATTTGGTTGCGCCTAACAACGTTATAATCGCAAGCGCATAAAAAAGATGCTGGGTGCGTCGGTAAACCGTCCAGCCCATCACCCAGAGCAGGATCGCATACATCGGCAGAGAAGTTGCCATATGGCCTTGTGGTTGAGCAAGCAGGCTAGGTGCAACGAGCAAGAGTGGCACCGTCCGCAACGGATGGCGTTCGTTTTCCAGCCATTCTTGCGCTGCCAGTGAGAAACGATTTTCGTATGACAACCGGACGTACAATCTAGCGTTATAGTACGAATAATACACAGGGTCCACTGAGCGGTATGGATAATTCTGGCGATATATTTGTTCGAGTTGGATGGCAATATATCCGACCAACCCGGCCAGGATCAAGGCGGTGATGGCGACCACCAAGAATGGTTTATTGCTTTTAAGAGTCTTCATCACATGTTTTGCCCAGTCATTAGAAGTTCGTCCAAAATAGAAAACGCCCGTTCCTTAAATTGAGCATTGAGATCACCAGAGGGGAATGGCGTTTTACTATATTCAAGTGCGTCCTTGAAAGACTGTACGGAGTTTAAATCTACCACAATACAAAAAGGTTTACATTCTACAGGCAATCGATTATATAATTTTTTAGGAATTAGTATATAACAACCTGATTGGATAGCATCAAGCAGCTTAGTCTTGAAGCCAAAACCATAATCGGAAAGTAAAGCCATAGCGCGCGATTCCATAAGTAGAGGCAAAGGGCTTTCCAGAAAACCTGTCAATTTAACACGATCGGGATATGCATTAATTTGACGAGACAAGTCCCCGGTAACAAAAAAATTCCATTCGGGATTATTTGCTTCAAGTTTCTCCACTAGTTTGTTAAAATTCAATAACGCATCTTGAAGCAGGGGAAGAACCGTACCCGTCCCAGTTGACATCAAGCATACGCACTGATTTTTTTTTGGCGTTTCAGCCACTTCGATTTCATATGCTTTGGGCAGGAAATAGGGAAGGGTCCTGATTTTCTTTGTAGAGATCAGAAATTTCCAATAATTCTCTTTCTCCCAATCCACAATAGTCAGCATATAATCAGAAAGACGAGCACAAATAATATCTAGCTTCAAGCGTTCTATGGCAAGTCTCAGATATTGAGAGTTGTTTTCTAGCGTTTTTTTTGAATATCTATTGGTGGAATTCTTATGTGATGCCCAGAAGTAATGCAACCAATGGTAAAAATAGGCGTTATGAGAACGAGCAATCAGCTTAATATTTGGAAAACTCGTCCGAACATACTTCATCGCTTTTGGATAAAGTGCAAGATCAAAAATAATAGCGTAGTATTGTTCCAAGTCAATTGCCTTAAGCTTTTCCAGCAGGTATTGGTCGGAACGGCTTTTTACTAAAAGCTCTTCGAAGGGAATAGCCCGCGCAAGAAAATACTCCGTGCGTCCCCGAATATCTTTGGTGCTTCCAAGATAAATGTTATTCTGAACAGCTACACTATCCGGAACCACGTGCAAAATTTTTTTTGAGTTCATAATAATCATCCCCAAAACGGGACCCAAGGATCCCAATATAATTCATAGTGTAAGTCTTGGTTACGCCTACGAATAAACATGGCCGGGTTACCACCAACAACGTGATATGGCTCCACATCCTTCGTCACTACACTTCCTGGAAGTACAACACACCCTTTTTTGAGGATAACCCCCGGAAGGATGATCGCAAAAGCAGAAATCCAGACGTAATCTTCAATGACCACTGATTCACCCATGGTACGAAAATCGGGATCATCAATATTATGTCCTTTGGTCAAAATGCTCGTACCATAGCTGATGGAGACGTTATTGCCGATTTTGATCGGGAAACGATTATCGAACCGGCAAGCATTGTTGATAACGGTATGATTGCCGATTTCGATATTCTTACGCTCCGAGACTTTGAAATGGGTCAAGATGGAACTCTTATCTCCAATTTTGAAATCCATGACATGCCGGTACCAGAACAAGCGGATCGAGCTGAATATGATGCGCGAGATAACGTGATTGTTGAGATAAATCAGCAATGTTCTTAGTTTCAAGTTGTGCTTTAGCATGGGCGCTCTTAAATATTGGGATTATGCCGTTTGGCCGCTTCGCAGGGCAGCACTGAGGTAATGCCGTAGGATGGATTCGGCCATCGGTTCGTTTTGCAAGTCGCCGCGGCCGAAATAACACAAGGTGCCTGCTTTGGCATGTTCCCCTACTGCCAAACCGTCCAGCATGTAATCGCCAATCTGCTTGGAGGGGATGGAGGCAGACAGTTCTTGGGCCATTTGTCTTTTCTCTTTCGGAACCAGGCGGCTAAACCAATAGATTGGCAATCGCAAGGGAGAAAACATGGCCTTACCTGCCGGATGACATGTAAAACATCGAGGCTGGGAGTGCATAGAGAGAAGGTCTTCAGGGCTTACCGCATCGATCTCTGTCAGTTTGCAGGCAGGCAGAAAACTATCGCACAGTAAGGTATCGACTCTAGCGCCGCGCAGGGTGAGGGCAACTGCCAGTGTACTTTCAAGTAAAACTCCCTGTTGAAAACCACCCATGCTGGAAGCGATCAACACCCGAGGAGCTGTTCTTGAAACGTGGCGAGTTTTCCGCCAAGACCCCGATTCGTGATCAAAAAGTGTTTTCCAGAAAGATTGGCAGGATCGCCAGTTAAAACCCTGTCGAAGCTTCCTGAGAAAAGGAAGCTGCCTTAATATATTCTTGAGCCAATAAAAAATGTTATCGGTCATTGTTTCATTATGAGCAGGGTAATCGAAAGCAATAATGCACGAGCAGGTTGCTTCTACGATTTTTTATCGTTCCGAGACGCAGCCTCGAGAACCTGATCGAAAATCAATTCCATTTGTTGGTTAATTTGCTCTTTATCAAAGTATGCCACTGCCCTTGACCGACCGGCTTGGCCCATCTGCTTGATAGACTCGGCATCATTTATTAGACTCATGATGCTGCAAGCCAAAGCTGATGGATCTTCAGGCGGGATCAACCTCCCGCACTCCTCCGTTACGACTTCCGGGCCTCCTCCAATATTGGTAATGATAACAGGTTTTCCACAGGCTAATGCCTCCGCCGCCGCCAACCCCAGGCAGGCGCGGTCATTGATACTCGGTACAACACTGATGGTCGAAAGAGCATAGCATTGGGGTAATTCTTCCCTGGGCACATCGGGGATTACAAAAACATTCCTTATAAATTTATTCCTCAAATCACGTGCCGGCTCAAGCAGTTCTGCACTCCTACCCGCAATGACAAAGCGGATATTCGGCATGACTTCCAAAACCTTCGGTATACTTTCCATTAAGATTTGTAAGCCCATTTCTCTCGTCATCCGACCCACGAATATTACAACCTTGTCTTCATTTACCAGATTAAGGCGGCGTCTTATATCGGTTGCATCTATATTGGGCAAGAAAACAGTTGTGTCAATGCCATAATGTGCCACATCCACTTTCACATTCAAACCGAGCTTTTTAGGGCTTTTTGCGCAATGTGCACTACATGATACCAGACTCTTGCTATTACCCAACACAAACTTTACTTCTCTCCGCCGCCTCCTATGCAAAGCAAACTCGCTGTAAATTTCGCCGAAGATACTGGTGACAAGAGGAATGCCAAACTCTCGGGCGAGCCAGGCGCCCGTCAAACCTGCAGGAAATATATGGTAGGCGCTAATGGCGCGGATATCGTACTCACGTATTATTTCCTCCGCTCGTTTAGCCAGATACATGCTGGCCTTTATCAGGCTGCGATCTTGTTTTACAAGCAATTCGCGCTGCTTGCGCTCCCAAAAATTCTTTATATATAGTTCATGTAATTCGTTGGACAAATTCGTTCCATCCAAATATTGGCTGTGAAGAGTAATATTGCCAATATGTTCCACGGGGATGGATCTTGGCTTGATAGGCAAAACATGCACATCCCAGCCTCGACTAGCCAGATACGGAGCGAGGTATTCCAGATGTACCGGAATACCTCCGTAGGGGGGCGGATAAT
The DNA here is from genome assembly GCA_964618215.1 of uncultured Chloroflexus sp. Lineage (GTDB taxonomy): Bacteria > Chloroflexota > Anaerolineae > Anaerolineales > Villigracilaceae > CG2-30-58-95. Next base: position 35,010 of record CAZTZE010000013.1, on the reverse strand, counting down.
TCCCAATAATCAAAATGCTCTTTTTCATAAAATAATTCCTGCACTCCATTTATCAACTAACATTCATCTTCGTAGCGACTGCTAGTATATCTTGACTCACGATTCTTTCACCCGGTCCAAGTTCGGCGAAAAGCAACATTTTATATAGACTTTTAGCGACTTTCCATAAAAAACGGCGTAAAATTGATTGATTGCCGCGAAAAATTGGTTCAACTGAATGGAATTCATGTTGAGTTAATCCGACAATATTGAACACCTGTGACAAACTTGATGAACAAAAAGCGATTTCATGCGTGAAATCTCCATACCGGATGCGCCCAAAAAAAGGGGATTCCGCATTTGGGACTTGAAGAATCAAGCATCCTCTATCCTTCAGGGCATTTCGGCAAGCCTCTAATGTCTCAATAATTTCTTCCTTATCAAAATGTTCGATAACATCCCGCAAGATAAGCACATCATAAAAACTTGTTTTATTTTTGATGTGTGTTTTTATATCTGTATGGAAGACGTTCCTAACCCCCAATTGGGCAGCCGTTTCAACCTGCTCTATACTGACATCCATACCTTCTGCATTTTCATATCCAATCTCCTGCAGCCACCAAACAATCCTTCCATCGCCGCATCCTAAGTCTGCGATTTTGGCTTGTTTATCCTGCGGCAAAAATTTCCCAAACATATCTTGCCAGATTACCATCTTCTTTCTGAAAACATTAAGGGTTGGAACAGGTTTACGTCCAACAATGTGAGTGGAAACATATTTTTTATAAAGATCATCTTTGTAAGTCATCAGCTTGGAATCCTGTCTAAGCCAAAATTGTGATCTCGGTTTAAAGATCAGTCGAATAAAAAAAGATAGTCCGTTCGATTACCTGGCGGGTCATCCATGTAGTTCATCATAATCGTTTTTCGGCAAACAAGCAAAACGTCGAAAAATATCTGCCTCGATAGATACTTCTGTCACTATTCTGAATGATATGTTCAGGCAGATAATCAAACCCGCCGACCACATTAAAACCGTTGGATAGAATTGTATCTAAAAACACATCCTTAATATCCTTAATTTTATATGCTGACCAAATAACACCTTCCCCAGCCCCTGACCGCCAGTTGTCAGTTCTTTGAAGTCCAGGAACATAAACATCGGTTGTTAGGTACAACCGGCCTCCTAGGCATACAACGTTCATTAAATTATTTAATGCGATTTTCGTTCGATTCAAATACTCCGAATATGGGAGTTGCCGGTGGGAGATTGGATCCTCATCCAGATGTTCAATAACTGATATACAGGTCACCAGATCGAATGACCCCGATCGGAAGGGCAATTCGAGCATCGAACCGGCCACTCTTTCGATGCCTTGCTTTAACTCTTGATCTCGATTGATGGCAGTTTGGACTTCCAAGGACAAGAAATAATCCAACGTGATCATTCTGGCAATGCCAATTTCATTCAACAAATATCCAGGGAAAGTACTATTCCCTGTCCCAACGTCTAATACCCTCCAGGTGGAGTGCTCAGGATAATCACGAAGGATTGTGAGAAGACGTCCATATTCCCACGATCTAATCCCTTGGATTCGGGCTTCAGATAACCGCGACAACAAATAACGATCTTTGTGGCACATTCGCTGTGTATGCCCCCATAGATCCTTTAATTCATTTCTATTGAAGAACGTATTTGGCAGAAGGACAGGATCTTGAGTTCTCCAGAACACTGGTTGAGATAAAACTCTAAATTTTAATTGACCGAAAAAGCGGCGAAAGGGTTTTTCGTTTTTTTTCATTTCCAGGTACCTTCTCGAATTCCATTGGTAAAATGACTGTATTATTGTTGTAATGACCATCCCTGGTTACTCGGGGCCGATTGTATCCCATGTCAGAAGCGGACGGACCACTCCTTGGATTTCTCCCATAAAACCACCACTGGCGGAATCGCCCTCGCGTTTATCGACTACCTGGAAGGAAATGATGTCTCTTTCGTAGACATGCTTGATGATCGGAATCAGAGTGTTTATCGAAACCAGCACCGAGACACTGCCTTCCGACAGAAAATTCCCTGGAATCCTTACCGTACTGGTATAGTGTCCCATCGGCTTAGGTACCGAATGCCACTTTGGGTTTATATCTACAGTCGTTAAAATGACTGTCCCGTCCTGATTGGTCAAGCGATATACCGGTACAAGACAGACTCCAGACTCGATTACATCATATTGCACTTCAAGTACAAAGGGCCAGCGAATATCGATCACATCGCTTACCGCGCCATTCTCAGTCCGAACTGAAACGGACCGTAATCGAACGACATTATCACCCGGGGCGTTACCCGGGTCGGACCATTCGCGTTTTGCAGTCGTTCTTAGATCTGATTGCATGTAGGTGGAGACAACATGCAATGACGGTCCATCCCGTAAAACTTTTCCCCCCCCAAGTAGTATGGCACGCTGACAAAGCCGCATGATGGACGGCATGCTGTGGGAAATGAACAAAACCGTGCGGCCTTCTTTCCCAACATCGCCCATCTTCCCCAGGCACTTCTTTTGGAACTCGGCGTCTCCCACTGCGAGCACTTCATCCACCACCAAGATGTCTGGGTCGAGATGAGCAGCAACAGCAAACGCCAGGCGCACGTACATACCGCTGGAATAGCGCTTCACGGGTGTATCAATGAATTTCTCCACACCGGAGAAATCCACAATCTCATCGAATTTGTTCGCGACCTCGGCGCGGCTCATGCCCATGATGGCACCGTTCAGGTAGATATTCTCACGCCCGGTCAGTTCGGGGTGGAAGCCGGTACCCACTTCCAGCAGGCTGGCAATGCGCCCTTTTACTTTGACCTCGCCGCTGGTAGGCGCAGTCACGCGCGAAAGGATTTTGAGTAGAGTACTTTTCCCTGCGCCATTGCGCCCGATAATTCCCAGCGCCTCGCCTTGCTGCACCTGAAGATTGATATCTTTCAGCGCCCAGAGCGTTTCTCCCTGGCGGTTGCCGTGATCCTTTTCGTCAACCTTAAGGTGAGGGTCTGGTAAGCCGCGCAGTTGCGCCCACCAGCGTTGCAAATCACCGCGAAATGTGCCTGTGTTAATCACGCCGAGTTGGTAGCTCTTGGAAACATTCTCGACTGAAATTACCATATTCGACATCTCAAACCGTATCCATAAACGTGGTTTCAACGTGATTGAAAATCAGCGCGCCGGCCAAAAAGACCACCACCGTAAAAGCGGCGCTGTAAAGCAGATAAGCCGGTTCAATGGCGCTCACGCCCAAAAAAGCCAGGCGGAAGACCTCCACGATGGGCGTCATGGGGTTTGCCAGGATGAGCCAGCGCCAGCCGCCCTGAAGGGTGGAGAGCGGGTAGATCACCGGCGTGGCATACATCAATAGTTGAACACCAGAGCCCACCAACTGATGCAAATCGCGGTATTTCGTGGTCAGCGAGGAAATGATGATGCCGAATCCCAGCCCCATCAGAGCCATGATGAGCAACAGCAGCGGCAGGCTTAAAATCCACCAGTTGGGGTGAATATCGGCCCCGGCCAGCATGAAATAGGCCAAAAAAAGCAAAAATAACACAAAGCGGATGGCAAACGAAATCAAATTGGAGATGACCACCGAAACCGGCATACTCAGGCGCGGAAAGTACACCTTGCCGAAAATCCCCGCATTGGCCGTAAATGTGTTGGAGGTGCTTACCAGACAACCAGAAAAATAGCCCCACACCGTGTTTCCTGCCATGTAAAACAGGAAGGGCGGCAGTCCGTCAGTGGGTAAGTGAGCGATGTTTCCGAATATAACCGTGAACACCACCGTGGATAAAATAGGTGGGATCACATACCACAGCGGCCCGAGGATGGTCTGCTTATAGGCGGCAACAAAGTCACGCCAGACGAACAGCCGGATCAGGTCGCGGTAGCGCCACAACTCGTCCAAATGCAGATCCCACCAACTGCGCTGAGGACGGATAATCAAATCCCATTCATTTTGTGAAGCGAAGATATCTCGAGAAGCCATAGTATATTAGCACTTTCCTTAATTCTACAAGGTACTGCGTAAATATCCGAACCAAGATCCCGTCATTTGTGAGTATTTCGATAAAAGCAAGTTCAGAGATTTATGCAAGAAGCATAAATACCGAGAGAATATCACCGGGGAACCAGCGCACAAGAGGCTTTATATTCTGGCAACGTTCTGGGAGACGACCTGATAATCTTGTCCCACGGCCTTAAGGACGGTTCCGTCAGATCTTTCATCAAAAGACATCCCCGCCTCGATGCAAGTCAGCCGTAGAATATCCATCACTTCGTCATCTCCTTCCAGGTATACGTGAGTGACACCCCGGGATCTCAGGTCGGTCACCATCCCCTTGGCCTTTTGGCGCAGATCATTGTAGACGGTCAGTGATCTTTTCAGGTACTGCAACGTGCGCTGCGTCAGAATGGACATGCCTTCTGGCGTGAGCTGATATTTCAGCCGCGTGCGATCAAGGTGAGAGACTTTAACATAGCCACAGTTGATCAGCCGTTTGATATACCAGTTCACACTGCCAACGGCTATTCCCAGGCGGGCAGACAGACTCGCCTGGGTGACCATCGAGTCCTGTGCTATTGCATCGAGAAGTTCGTATTCCTGGCTTTTTATCATGACGAGGTTATTGAGCATTCAGATTTTGAATTCTCACACGAAAACCTTGTCCTGTCAAGAGGGGGATTTCGCCGAACCTTTTGGCAGTGTAGAGGACCGTCTACCCCCCTCGCAGCATGAACCGTCCCCTGTCCGGTAACGTCATCTTTTGGCTTGAGGCGGCGAGGGTTATCGCTTTTCCAGTTATTTCTGTGGTTTAGATTCTCATTCACCCAAAGGGCGATAAGCGGGAAAGGCGGGTCTTGTCAGCAGCCTATCCAAAACGGACTTAATCCCTGCTGCTGAAAAAATGCAGATGATCGGAAATAGCTGGCCAGTGTTGCCTAAAAGCAGAATCTTCAGCATCATCGTGCCTCAAGAAGGTTTAGCTCGCGTTCGGACGCGAAGGCCTTTTTCCGTCACCACGACAAAATTATCTGGCAATCGCTCCAGATATTCCTCTACCACAATCCGGGCAATGCGGACACGATTGTCCTGGCTCTCGTCCTGCAACCGGAATAGCACGACACCGGCATGGGTTCTTCCACTGCGAAAGACAAGCTCTCCAAAATCCTTGTCGTTCGTCATAAGAATCCGGTTCTCATGCACAGCCTGGGTCAGGATGTCTGCGTCGTCAGCCTGATGCATAGTCTCGCCTACGAATAACACGTCGAAACCCGCCCGCCGCAAGTATTCAGCTACAGACGCGCCTGTCGACTCATCTATGAGGAATTTGATGTGGATGCTCATTCAGGCCGCGACAGAAAGGGGAATAACTTCCTCAAAGGCAAGTACCTGAGACGCGTAAGCCAATGCCGCTCGAATGTCTTCAGGTTCCAAACGTGGATACTCTCTCAATATCTCACCTTCTGCTAGTCCCTGTGACAGCATTCTTACGATTAGTTCCACGGGAACGCGGGTGCCGCGAATAACCGGTTTACCTGCCATTACATTTGGGTTGATTGTGATGCGTTGCAATAGCTGTTCGTTCACCTGTTGTTCTCCTTTTCCGTGTTAGCCTTTGATGACTGGCTGAAAATATTATATCCCACTTTATAAATTGTCCAGGCGCTAGCAGCCTGTCGGAGAGCAACAAAAAACCGTCTTTTAGCTCCGCTGAATTGCCAAATCCAGCGAATTGCAGCGCAGTTCGCCCGGTTTCAGCCTGGATTTGGCAATCCTGGCAAGCAATTTACTCCTCTCCGACAAACCGCTAGCATCGCTTTTGTGCCAGCCTCACCTTCATCCTCAACCTCCAGAGCGGGCTGATGGCCTTTAGGATGACATATTTGGCCGTGATGATCGAGGATTTCGAACCCCCATCCCTGAAGTGTACCAGCAGCATCTCCGGCCAGCAGCGCTCGTCGGCCGCGACGGTCTTTCCTTGTGTGTGCAGGCGGAAGCGAGCAAGACGCGGGTGGTGATGCCAGCCAGCGGCGCAAAGGCTGAAAAGAGACAGGATGACGATCAGGTTGAACATCGAAGACAGTTTGCGGTTCGTGTTTCACTCCTTGTAATCGCTCGGTGCATATGGTAAGATTTTGACTGCTTGTGGTTTTCCGTCTGAAAGGGAATCGCGCGATGACACTCGATGAAATTCTACGTGACATCCATGCGCTCGAAGAGGATCTGCTGGTGTTCGAGCGTAAATACGGTGTGCTGACCGAAACATTCTACGCCGCCTACCAGCAGGGGGAGGAGGTAGAAGACGACGCCTGGGTGCTGGATTGGGGCGAGTGGGCAGGCACTTACGAGATTTTGCGTGAGCGCCAAGAGCAGTATCATCAAGCTGTTCAAGCTTTATTGCAGCAAGAAGCTGTTTCCAGCCTGTCTCACCTGATCGGACGCACAGCTCGCCATGAACCCCTTGCGGTCGCTCGTTGAATACGAGCAATTCGTTTTCCTCCTGAAATCAAACATCATCCCTGCCTGCGACCGACCTTTCGTTCACCCAGCCCAACCTGCCTTTTCTCATCGAGGAAATCGAGGAACTGCTGACCCGAAACGAAAAAGTTCCATCATAGATGTTCATACCTTCCGCGCCGAACCTTTGGGCAGTGTAGAGGACCATCTACCCGCCTCGCAGCATGAACCGCCTGCGTGCATTGATGAGCGGCGCGGCGACCTTGCGGATCAGATATTTGACCGGCAGGATACCCAACCTCGAACCCCCATCCCGAAAATGCACTTTCAGCATCTCCGGCCAGCAGCGGTCGTCGGCCGCGACGGTCTTGCCTTGCGTGTGCAGGCGGAAGCGAGCGAGACGCGAGTGGTGATGCCAGCCAGCGGCGCGGCGTGGGTTTGGATGGAAAGGCTGAAAAGGGACAGGATGACAATCGTAAATATGGCGTGCTGACCGAAACATTCCAACCCGTTCAACTCTTTCGGCGGGGGCTGGCTCGTGTATGGCTTGTTTACAAATTCAAAGCCAAACGTAAACGACCGTCTATTTCTGTCATATCTGCCGTTGTGAGCTTGCCGACGTTATGGATCACTCTGCCTGGGTCCAGCGTAAATACCACAGGCTTGAACGCGGATGGATAACGTAGACCGGCAGATTGCCAGTCACTCAACGAATAGTCAAGCAGGTCAGGCGCCGCAGACAGCTTTGATGTAATAGCCGCCAGCAAGATGTCAGGCTGCGTTGAATGGTATTGGCGGCTGCTGATTACAATGGCTGGCCTGACTTTGGTTGCACTCAGATTGCTGAAAGGAAACGGAACCAGTAGAACATCACCGCGTTGGTAGAGCATACAATTCCCTCCAGTTATCGTATGCGGCATCTTCGGCGTTGTCCCAGACGCGTTGGAGCGAAGCTTCTGACAGGAAGGAATAGCCCTGCCGTTCGAGCTGGGAGTCTAAAAGGTCGGCCAGGCTGAAAAGAATATCCAACGCCTTCTCGATAAGCTGATCCTCGCTCAATGCCTTGACCTGAGCCAGGCGGCTTAGGTAACTGGCGCGATCGGCAGATAGATGGATATTTTTTTCGACGACAGCAACCTGATTACTCATTGGAGAACTCCTGTCCTTGATGGTCTGGAATGAATGTGACTTCCAGCAGACCCAAACCATCCCGCTCACTCACCACCTCGATTATAGCACGCTCCCCTCGCTCCAGCGATTCTCGTTTTGTCATTGGGAACCGAAGCGTTGTCTGTTCTGCTGTCTCGCACCGGCGTCCACAGGATCGCTTCTCTGATGCCGCCGTTGCTTGCGGCACGAACGGTGGCAGGCTAGGCCAGGGAGCGCAGGGGTTAGCAGTCTAGCGGTTTTCTCGCCGACAAACTGCTAGGAGGCGCCTCCAACCATGTATTTCTTTCTTCGCCACACAATCACCGGCGCAAGCATTTTCCGAATATAGTATTTTGCCACAATCGGTGCAAATATGCCACCCCCATCCCGATAATGCACCCGCAGCATCTCCGGCCAGCAGCGCTCGTCGGCGGCGACAGTCTTGCCGTGGCTGTGCAGGCGGAAGTTGGCCCAGGTGCGCGGGACGTATTGGATGGGGGCCAGGGCGGCGAGGCGCACCCAGAGATCGTAATCCATGGCGAAGTAGAACGACGAGTCGAGCGGGCCGACCTTTTTCCACAGGTCAGCGCGAAAGAAGGCAGACTGCTGGGGGATGTGGACGTAGCCGCGCCGCAGACGACGGTAATCGGTCTGCGCGGCGGGGAAACGACCGATGAGGCGCCCATCTTGGTCAATGAAGTTGGCGTCACCGTAGACCAGCCCGACCTCGGGCCGGCTGCGCAAAAACTCGACTGCCTCAGCCACTGCCCCCGGCTGGTAGGTGTCATCAGAGTTCAGCCAGGCCAGGATTTCGCCATTGGCGCGCGCAAAACCTTTGTTGATCGCGTCGGTCTGACCTTTATCCGGCTCGGAGACCCACCAGGCCAATCGCTCCGAGTAGCGGCGGATGACCTCCAGGCTGCCGTCGCTCGAGCCGCCGTCCACGAGGATATATTCGATGTCCGGATAATCCTGCTCCAGCACCGAGCGGATGGCGGTCTCCAGATAGCGCGCCTGGTTGTAGGAGGGAGTAACAATGGAAACGAGAGGTAATTTCGAAGAAATCATAGCCTTCAAGGAGATATGAATTGGTGCAAGTCAAAAATCCAATAGCCGTCCCCCTCATCCTCGGCAACCAGTTTATAGTGGGTGGTGAGATAGGCGCGCAATTCGGCCTGTTTTTCCCACTCGGGGGGCGAGGTGACCAGGAAGATATCCTTGCCGGCGGTTTGTTCGCGGAACATGCTCGCAAAATCGGGTTGGGCCTGCCCGGCCAGTTCGCGCAGGTAGATGTCGGCTGTGTTCAGCCACTGGCTGGCGTTGATCCAGCCGAAATAAGCCAGCCGCAGGCCATAATCACCGGAAAGTGCGATGACATTCTTGTCGTGGCCAATTTTATCGCCGAGTTCCTGCCAGTATGGGATCTCATGGCGGTAACCCTCCCGCACCAGGGTGACGCGTACTTCCCACATATTTATCAGGATGCCAAAGAACAGGATCGCCAAGAAACCGGCCCTCGGTAACCAGCCTTTTTGCGCGGCCAGTTGCCCGATGACGAGGCCGGTTATGGGCAGCAAACCGATGGCGACAATCGGGATGAGCGGCAGGTGATAATAATTATGGGTGATGAAATGGTAGGGAAAAGCCAGGCCATAGATCAGATAGCTGATCCATAACCCGATCAAAAAGCTGCGTTGAGCGCTTCGCTGAAAGACAAGCATGCCGGCCAGCGCGATCAGCAGTACTTCAAAACCGACCAGCCCGCCGGCCGTAAAGACCCAACTGACGTAGAAGCCTGGATCGCGGAGCATGTTGGGAAAGAAGCGGAAAGCGAATTGATCCCCCAGCGTCCCCAAGATGAAGAGGCCGTAAATATAGAAAAGGACATTAGGCAAGGCAGTCAGCCCGGCGACGGCCCAAACCTGCTTGTCGAGGATAATCCGTTTGAGCGCCCCCCGGCTGAGAACGAGACCGGCGGCGGCGCCCAGCAAGGGGAATACAGCCACCGATTTGACCAGGATGGCAAGGCCGGTCAAAACGCCGGCCAACAGGGCTGCGCTCCACGTCCGGCGCGCCTCCCAGCGGTAAAGCGCCCACAACGCCCAGACGATCAGGGCGGTCATCAAAGGATCGGGCATGAAAGTGCGGCTGGCGATCACGCCGAACGGCAGGAAGAGATAATAAGCCAGGGAAACGACCCCGGCCGCGCGCAGATTCATCTCGCGGGCCAGTAAATACAGTGCGACGCCTCCCAGCAGCCAGAAAAGGGATGAATAGATGCGGGCGATCCACAGGCGTTCTCCGGTCAAGCGATAGGTGAGCGCCACCAGGCTCTCCATCAGTGGAGGTTCGATCAGCGCTTCTGATTTCCATTGCGCGACGGCCATCTCGCGTTTCCAATCCGGCACGTTGGTCAAAGTTTGGTAGTACATGCCGCGCGAGATGAGCAGCGAACGGTACTGGCGCACTATGTAGAAATCGTTTGGCGGATCGGTCAGGTCAAATAGCCGGATGCCGAGCGCCAGCACAAACAGGATGCCGATCACAAGCAGGGTAGCCCAGCGCCGGGAGAAAAAGGATGGGTGTTGATCGCTTAGGTTCATATCAGTATCATTTTCTCCGAACCACGACCCGGTACAGCCAAGTCCATCTTGCAAAAGGCTTCCTCGTTTTTGCCCAATAAATGCCCACACTGCCCAATTCCAAAACGAGCGTGATCAAAGCAGCCCAATTCAGGAGTTGTTGGGCAACCGGCAAGTTCCACTTTGGCTGGCGGTGATGGATGAAATCGGTCAACTTGTCCCGGTCCGCGAGCGGGATGCGCTCGAAAGGTATGGACTGGTTCTCTTTCGGAAATACAAAGCCGGTCGGGTCGGTCATGTTGAAATAGCCATCACTAATATCGTAGACCGAGCCCTCGTGCAGGTTGGTGCGGAAAGTTTCGATGTCGCCGAAGAGGGTCTCGAACGGGCGCAAACCGCTTGCGGATGCCTGGAACACCTCCCAGTCGTTGATGTCGGGGATGATCCGGTCCATGACAAAGGTTTCGCCTTCGCGCTGGATCTTTTCGTAAGCGGTTAGCGGGTAACCAACCCCGAAATTTCGCACCTGGTATTTCATCGGGATCAGGTAATACGCCCACATGCCGGCCAGGGCAATCCCATTAAGCAGGAGGAAGATGGCCAGAGTTTTTTGTTTCGACTTCCAGTTTTGTGTCCATTTATCGAAAATAACTGCCCCGACCACCGCCAGCGGAAAAATAAAAGCGGATGTCCAACGCGAGTTGACTCGCATGGACCTGAGGAATGGCAGATCGCGAATTTGAGGGTAGACCACCCCACTTGCCAGGATAAATTCGATCACCAGCAGAATGGCGATGATCAGGCAGACGAGCACCAGGAGTCTTTTTATCGGGATGGATAATTTTCTATCAGGTTTGCGGGACAAAAAGGCGAGCGCGCCGCCGATTAAGAGTACAAGTAGCGCTGGCGATAGACCCGCATCCAGTTCCCAAAAACTATACGGCGAGCCGGTCCATTCTGCCAACCGGACGATAAAAACGATCGGGCTTTTTCCGATCAACACCAGTAGCGGGGCGATCGTCATTGTCCCGATGAACTGAAATGTTATCCCGCCCACACCAGTCAGCCAGTTGGTATTGTATTGATCGCTGACTGCTCTGGAGAAAAGCTGCATGAAGGCAGAAACAGCATAAACTTTCGAACCAGACAATAAGACGGTCAGGGCGCCTCCCCAAAGGGCGATTGCCAGCAAGCGCTTGGCGGACAACAAAGAGGGTTTGAGCAAATAGATCAAAGGGATGACGACCAGAAGCCCGAGCAAAGAGATGAAAGCGACGTAAAAACTGCCGGAATATATCAGCAGGGCATATATAAGCGAAAGAAAGATTCCTGCCAGCCAGCCCGGGAGCCTGGGATTTGCGATGATGACCACGATAACCGCAAACAGCGGAAAGGTCTCGAAGGATAAATGCCCGACGGCCATTTGTTGAAAATAGAAACCGTTGACCGTAAAAAATACCGCTCCCAGGATGCCCGCCAGCGGCTGCAGCCCGAGCAGTTGCTTTAGAAAGTAATAGGCGGCGACAAACCCAATCGCCGAGTAGATGACGATGGAGGCCAGAATAGCCCACCACGGGTTGACAAACCAGGTAAGCAATTGGACGAGCGAGAATTGCATCTGGTGCGGGTTGGGATAAGCCGGCAATCCCCCGCCGAAGCTGGGGGTATACCATTGGATGCTCAATCCGTTTACTTTGTAGTGGAGGTGGGTATCAACCAGGCGGGGCATGAAATAAGCGTAGTCATGACCGACTGCCGGATAAGTTGCATTGAGATACGGGACGATGAAAAAGCCTATCGTCAGGATATTCAGTATGATGAGGGTTGTGATCAGATAACGATTTTTCATCTTTTCGATTGGTAGCCAACGGGATAACCGTCCCGCAGGTTGGATTGAACCAAATTTGACGATTGCGAGAATCCTGCGGGACGCTTTCAACTGATATGAAACACATCCTGTAACTACTCAGACAAGATGTCATTCTGAGCCGCTGACGTTCTTTCAGCGGCGAAGAATCTCACCGGTTGGCTTTGGGAGACCCTTCGGTCGCAAAGAACGCTCCCTCAGGGTGACATGCCTGAGCAGTTACCACACCCTTTTCATTTTGGCGATTGGCAGCCAAGGGTCAAGGCGAAACAGGATGCTGGAGGTCAAAGATAACATATTCATCCGTCTCGGCATAGACCGGATAGCGGGAATAGAGCAGCTCTTTTATCACCGGCTGATTATTCAACTCGCCGAACATGGTGATCAGGAAGTATTGTTTCCCGGCGGTGTCTTCGGCGAATTTTTGGCGGATATCCAAATCCTGCCCGGCCAGGTAACGAACCTGGATATCCCCGCTGGTGAACCAGGCGCTGGAGCTTTGCCAGCCCCAGTAAGCCAGGCGGTAGCCGTAGTCCTGCGTCAGGCCGATGACCGCAGCCGTATGGCCGAGTTTATCACCGATCTCTTCCCAGAAAGGAGCCTCGTTGCGATAATCCGCGGAGGCCAGGCGGGCGCGGGCATACCAGGACTGCACAGCCACGCCGAATAACACCAGCACAACCAGCGCCAGTCGCGGGAACAGGCCCGGGTTACGTTGAAAGAAACGCTCAGAAATCACTTTGACGGCCGGCGCCAGGGACAGCGCGGCAATCGGGATGACCGGCAGATGATAATAGTCATGCGTGGTGAAATGGTAGGGGAAGGTCATCCCAAAGGCGATATACCCGATCCATAATCCCAGGAGCAGGGGCCGTTCCCGGCGTGCATCTGCTAGAAATACGCCCACCACGCCCAGCGTCCACACTCCAAAGCCGACCGCGCTGCTCATCAGATTCTGCCAACTGAAATAAAAGGCCGGCTCCAGCCACATCTGCGGGAAGAAGCGCAGGGCGAACTGCCCTTCCAGGAGACCTGTCGCCATTCCGTAGATCGTATAAACTGCTGTGGGCAAGACCAGTAGCCCGCCCATGACCCAGGCCTGCGGGTCGCGAATTGAGCGTTTCAGCCCCCGGGCCCCCAGGATGACGCCCGCGAATCCCCCAACGACGATGAAAACGGACAGGTTTTTGACAAGCAGCGCCAGTCCGCCGAAAAGGCCGAAGAGAAGCGCCCATTTCCACTTAGAGGTATTCTGCCAGCGGAAGAGCGCCCAAATAGCGAAAACGATAAGCGCCACCATCAGCGGGTCGGGTTGAAAGGCGCGACTGGCGATCACCCCGTAAGGGGCAAAGAGATAAACGAGCGTCCCAATGATCGCCGCGCCGGTCGAAGATGCCAGTTCACGGACGAGCAGGAAGAGCGCCAGCCCGCCTACCACCCAGAACAACGACGAATAAATGCGGGCGATCCACAGGCGCTCACCGGTCAGGCGGTAGGTTTGCGCGACGATGATTTCCATCACCGGCGGCTCGATGATGCCCATACTGTTACCCAAAGTGATGGCCACTTCACGCTGCCGCGCCGGAGCATCGGTCACGTACTGGTAGTACATGCCGCGCGCCTTGATGGCGGAGAACAACTGGCGCGTGGGGGCGAAATCCAGCGGCGGGTCGGTCAGGTCGTACATGCGCAGGGTAAAGCCCGCCAGGAGCATCAATGCCAGCGCGGCCGGCCACATCCAGGGGCGTTCACGGAAGATAACCTTCTTGACGAGGAAGTTTTTCATGAATTCTCCCAAATAGGCCTTCGGCTACTTGCGCGGGCAATCGAATACCTGTATTTTACCGAACGTTTCCAACAGACTGCACGATTCTACTGACAGCAGCGCCGGATCAGGGCCGCGTTCGACGACGACCGACGCGGGAGTCTGACCCTCAACCGGATCCACCAACACCAGGGCGCGCTCGAAGGCTGTCTCTACGTCGAAATGAACATCTGGGATGCCGTGCAGTTCGGAATAGTACCACACCGGGGCGTCATCCGGCGGGGAGACGACGATTAGGTCGCCTGCCTGCAACTGACTCTGGACGAACAGGACGGCTCTCTCCTCGTCGCCGCGCGCGGCCCACAGTTCCGGCAGTTCAGGGGCCAAGCGGGTGGCACGCCACAGTCCCGCCAGCAAGGCCAGGCCGAAGACGACCGCCGCCAGCGGCACGCCGCGCCCAAAGTTCAGGCGGATTTTTCGCAGCAGGCCGAGCGTCCCGGCGGCCGCCCAGATGAGCATCAGCGGCTGGAGGAATACCCACACCTTCGACCAGGCATTCGGCCGTTGTACGATTAACAAAACGACAATCCACAGCAGCGCCGCTAGATGCAAAGGGATGCGGGTGTTTGAAAGCCGATGGTGGAGGACCAGGCTCAAGGTCCAGCCTGCGGCGAGCAAGAGGATGACAGCCGGTGGGAGACGGAAGGTCCACTCGGCCCATGTTTCAGCAAAGCGATGGGAAAGCGTCTCCGCCAGATCCGCCCAGGGCAACGGGGCGACGAATCCGTTGGCAAAAAGTTTCTGCGGACCGGTATAGACCATGATCGGCAGGTAGAACAAAACGGTCAGGAACGCCGTCCCCAGACCGGCTGCCAGCCAGTGGCAGATGAATTCCCATTTCGTGCGATACGGCCCGTCGGAGGAGGCCTGGTTTTCTATGAACAACCAGACGAACAGCACGCCGAAGGGAAATAGCATTACCGGCACGCTGTAGAAGCCGAGCGCAGAGAACAGGCTGATCAACCCCCAGGCAAAGAGATTTTTCTCTTTGCGGACATAATCGCCCAGCGCCAGGGTTAGCAGGGTAAAGAGAGCGACGAGGGTGTAGCCGCGGGCGTTATTGGAGTAAGCGACCAGCGCCGGGAACCAGGCTACCAGCAGCGCCGCGCCGAGGGCCGTCCAGCGGTCGTAAAGGCGTTTCGCCAGCCAATAGGCCGCCGGGACGAGCAGCACGCCAGCAGTAAAAGCCGGAAGGCGCACCGCCCAGGGCGGGAGGCCAAATAATTGGGTTGAAAAATAGACCAGGATGGAATGAAAAACGTGGTTATTTGGCAGGTGATAATCAGTTGCGGCAGCGAACAGAGAATGGGCAAAAGCCACGCAGGTATAGGCTTCGTCATGGTGTAAAGACGAATAGATGTATTCCAGCCGGTAAATGACTGCCAGCGTCATGATGACCAGCAATGCCGCCAGGAAACCGGCTTTGTCCGTGTGCTGGCGCAGGGCGGCGAAAAAGCGGCGGGCATCCGCCCAAAATTGCTTGAAGAAAGAAAGGACAAGTCCCCAGCGCCGGAGAACGGTCAACGCTGCCAAACCCAGGAAGGCCACCCCGCCCGCAGCGAGCAGCCCCCTGAATACCCCGGCATTTCCTGCCTTCAAGGAAGTGAAATTGCCATCCGGCATGAGCGCATCAGCCAAAGCCTTCATGCTTCCATAGGGAAGTAAGGCCACGGCGATCAGGGACAAGCCGAAAGCGGCTGATAGTGCAGCGGGAAGCCAGGAAAGCCAATTGCGGCGTGGCATGGTCTATTCTTTCAGTCCCAAGTGGCGAGTGCGCAGACGATCATAAATGGCGCGCAGCTTGTGCAATCCGAGCAGCGAGAAAACGGCCAGCAAGGCATGTTTCCAGTCGCCGAGGGCGGTGGCTGGATGCAGGCGGAAGGCGCGCCCATAGGCGCACAGTGCATCACGCGGCTGACCGGCGTCGGTCAGGTAGAAGGCATCGAAACGGTTGACGCCCGCCATGATACGCTTCTCGTCCGCGGCGATGATTTCGGCAAATTCCGGGCGGGATTTCAGGTCGTCAATCAGCGCCTTAGCCTCGCGTCCGTAAGCCGCGCCGCGCGTGCGGTTCTTGGCTTGGTCATGGTAGCGCGCCGCCGCCCAAGTCTGCGGTACATAACCCAACGGGGCTTTCTGCGCCATGCGCATCCAGAGCAGGTTATCCATTAATAGTTGGTAGGCCGGGTCGAGATAATCCACATCTTCCAGCACGGAATGGCGCATGAAAGCCGCCGGCTGGCAGATGATGTTGAAAGCCAGCAGGTCAGCCAGCGTGTACTGCCGGGCGCGCATCAGGTTGAACGGTTTGCCCTCCGCGTCGATCGCCAGGGCATCGCCATAGACAAGGCCCGCTTCGGGATGGGACTGGAAGGCCGCCACCGCCGCGGAGACCGCCCCGGGCAGGTACACGTCGTCCGAGTTCAGCCAGCCAACGATTTCGCCGCGCGCCCGTTGCAGGCCCTTGTTGACCGCCTCCGACTGGCCGGAATCCTTCTCGGAGACCCACCAGGCCAGCCGGTCGGCATACTTCCGGATGATCTCCACGCTGCCGTCGGTCGAGGCGCCGTCTATGACCAGGTATTCGATGTCCGGATAATCCTGTTCCAACACCGAGCGCAATGTGGCTTCGAGGAAACGCGCCTGGTTGTAGGATGGGGTGATGATGGTAACAAGCGGTTGGAAAGTTGAAGGTTGAAGGTTCAAGGCTTGCCCTGCCTGCCCTGGCGGGCTAGGCCAGGGAGCGAAGCGAAGGGTTGAAGGTCGAAAGTTTAGAAAAGAGACAGGTAGTCGGCTTTCGGAAAGACGGTCAGTTTGCCGCCGACGGTGGCATCCAGGACCTCGCGGCCTGCCTCGGAATAAGCGGCCTTTGCCATGCGATATGCCCGCTCGGAGGTCTCCAGGTCGGGCAGTTGCCACTTGAAGCCTTTGCCAAAGTAATTCGGCGCGAAGTGGTTGGGGTCATCGCCCTGCGATGTGATGGTTTTATTGGCATCACCTTTGGTAACGAAATTGTGGTCCACGCCAATCAGGATGGCTTGCGAAAAGCCCATGTAATAGGCCAACTGCAATGCCACGTAAGTGACCGTTGCGCCCTCCCACAGCCGACCGGTGACGTTGCGGGCAAACTTCGGGCCGGTGTAGGTAGTATAAAGAAACGTTGGCACGTTAGCACGTTGGAACGTTTCAGGTGGAAAGAAGCGGTGGGAGCGCCAGGAGAGGAATTTTGGCATTGGCAGGGTAAGGATTTCCTCGGCGCACTGCTCGATAACCAGGTCGTTCATCGAGAGGAAATATGTGCTCCTGAAACCCAATTCGGGGAACAGGAGGTAAATGCGGTTGAGGCCGAAGGTGAATTCGCCGCGCAGTTTGGTCAAGTCGGTCTGGCGCAGGCTGGGGCCATTGCCGATAATGAAGCAGCGTTGGCCGCGATGAATATCTTTCAGCCCAGTCAGACGACAAATGCTCTCCTGCCGCCAGGGATGCAGGTAGGCTGAAGGCACTTCGGGAAGGCGATTCAGCGCGTCGTATGTGGCACGCGCTGCATCCCAAATAGGCGCAGGGGTAATTTTCTTGAGAGTCTGGCGAAGTCCGGTCATTTTGATTGAAGGTCGAAAGTCGGCAGGTCGTTACGCATTACGCAGTACGCAATACGCAGTACGCATCACGCATCACGTATCACGCATCACTCCGTGCTCAATCTCGCCGTCGCGCCGCCGTCCACGATCATGGATTGGCCGGTCATGAACGAGGATTGCGCCTCGTCAGCGAGAAAATAGATGGCGTGGGCGATCTCTTCGGGTTTGCCCACTTTGCCGCTGACGGTTTTACGGGCGAGGTTGTCCAGCCGCTCCTGCATTTCGCCATCGCCGGCATGGCCGCGCCCCAGGCCGGCGCGCAGCATGGGCGTATCCACCGCGCCGGGCAGGATGGCATTGACGCGGATGTTATCCGGCGCGAACTCGATCGCCATGGCGCGCGTCAGCGCCAGCAGGCCGCCTTTGCTGGCGGCGTAGGCGGCGAGATTGGCCGAGGTCTGCACGGCATGGACGGAGGAGATGTTGACAATGGCCCCGCCGCCCGCCACCTTGAAGAGTGGGTAGGCCAGTTTGGCGCTCAGGAAGACCGAGCGCAGATTGGAGGCCATGACAGCATCCCATTCTTCCACACTGGTATCCAGCATGGGTTTGGAGATTTGCAGGGCGGCGTTGTTGACCAGCGCATTCAAATGATCGGCATAGCCCCGCGCCTGGGCGAAAATTGCCTCCAACGCTTCAGGATCCGAGATATCGGACTGGATGAACAGGCCGTTGTTGGGAAAGTCCTTACCGAAGGGCTTGCCCAGAGCGGAGGCGAAGGGAGCGCGGTCCACGCCGATGACCCGCCAGCCGTATTCAGCGAATAGATGCACCGTCGCGCGCCCGATTCCGCCCGCTGCGCCGGTGATGAGAACGATTTTTGATTTCGGATTGGACATAGTACCGATTTTACCGCAGTAAGTGGAGCAGGTCTTCGGGGGAGATGTTGGCATCTCTCAAAGCAGAGATCAACTGCTCCGCTCGAAGCGTCGGGAGTTGAGGCATCAGACAGTCACCTTTTGAACCCCGATGAATTCCGGGAGGACATTTTGAGCCTCGGGCTGGTCTTCCAGGCAGAGTTCAATCACTTCACGGATGTTTTTCAATAATTCGTCCAATGTTCGTCCCTGCGTGTAACAGCCGCGCAATTGGGGCACCTCACCGACGAAGAAGCCATCTTCGTCATGTTCACTAATCACATAGAATTCTTGTTTCATAATGTATTCCTCTAAAAAATCAAAACAGCAACCACTCTCAACTCAAATGAAACGCGCCCAAATCAAATACCTTTTTTGTCGTCCATTGTTAATCCTAAACCCTCCAGTAAATTGCGGATCGTATTCCAATGCACCCGCTCCCAGGCGGCCGGGCTGGAATTGGCGTTGTGCGGGGCGAGCATCACGTTGTCCATCTGCCGCAGCAGACTCTTCACTGGCAGCGGCTCAGTCTCAAACACATCCAGCGCCGCGCCGCCAATTGTACCCTTTTGCAGAGCCGCGACCAGCGCCGGTTCGTCCACAACCGGGCCGCGGGCGGTGTTGATTAGGATGGAAGTCGGCTTCATCTTCGCCAACGCAGCGGCGTTGATGAGATGATAACTGGTCGGGTTCAGGTCGCAGTTCAAACTGATGAAATCGGAATCAGAGAGAAGAGAGTCGAGAGAGGTCATTTGGATCGCGGTTTCGGCGATAAAAACATGGTCAATCTCGATGATATCATTGCCGAGAATCCTCATCCCAAAGGCGCGGGCGCGGCGGACGACGGCCATGCCGATGGCGCCCACGCCGACCACGCCAAGCGTACATTCGCTCAGCGAACGGCCCGGGAGTTTATCCCACTCGCCGGTTTTCACCGCCCTGTCCATCCAGGGCTGGCGGCGGGCGAAAGCCAGGATATAGCCCAGCACGCTATCCGCCACCGGCAGGGTGAAGGCATTGGGTGTGCGGCAGACTTCAACGCCCAACCGGGCCGCCGCCTGGCTGTCTATCGAATCAATGCCCGTACCCCACTTGGAGATCACTTTCAGGCGCGGCGCGCAGGCCTCCAGGACGCGGGCGGTGTAACCATCGTCGCCGCAAATGGCGCCATCGAATTGGCCGGCGTAATGGAGCAGCTCGGCTTCCCCGAGCCGTTCGTGGACTTCGGGCAGGAGCAGGTCAATGCCATATTTCTCGAATACCGGGCGAAAGCGGTCGAGGAAGGGGAGCATGTAGGGGGCGGATAATAAGACAGTGGGCATAGTTATCAGTTACCAGTGATCAGTGATCAGTGATCAATCGTCCGTCGCGAAAGCAGGAAATCGCAAATGGCGAAATCCAGTTCATCGTCAATGTCCCAGGCTTCGGCGGCCTGCATCTCGAACAGCAACGGACGTTCGCCAAGACGGTTGCGCCGCCGCGCCAGGTTGTCACGGGTGAAGATATAGATACAGGAATTTTCTTCGTAAACGGGCGGCAGGTCCTGGGTCTGGAGCAGCACCGCCGGGTCGTGGTTGAGAGCGCGGCCGTGCGCGTCCCACAGGCGGGTCTGCAGGCGCGTCACCGAGAAGAGTGAGTCGTGGGCGGGATAGTCGGCGAGGAAGGTCTGGATGGCGCGCGAGACGGTGGCGGCGCGCAGCAGTGGGTTGGTGCTGTGGGTTTGGAGGTAGAAATCAGCCTCGACCTGCGAGGTGTCGTATAGTAGGATGTCGTTCATCGGGACGGCGTCGGCGCGCAAGTGTTCGGGGCGGGGCAGGATGCGCACTTGCGGGAAGTGCGCCTGCAGACCGTCCATGACCGGCGCGGAATCGGTATCCACGACAACTTGACCGATCTCCGGGACAGCCAGCAGCGACTCGATGATGTGTTGGTAGAGCGGCTTCCCAGCCAGCGGGCGGTAATTCTTGCCGGGCACGCGCTGCGAGTGATGGCGCATGGGGATGAGGGCGGCGAGTTTCATTCCTTTTCCTGGTCACCACTCCTAATGAATGATGCTTTGTCCTCTTTGGATCCTCTTGCAGGAATGTAACCCAATTCCGTTTTATTGTCTGACGAGCGGATCACAATTGCAACGACTTCCCCTTCATATGCATAAACGAGCGCATCTTCAGGAAGGCTTTGTAAGATTTCAATCAGTTCTTTGACTTTTATCATTCGTTTATCTCCTTATGCGCGTTAGCTGTATAGCAGACTTCAATCAGGCTCAACCCAGGCGCTTCGACTGCGCTCAGCCCAAGCATGGGGACGAGAGCGGCGAGGGTGGGCATTCGGGCAACCCTAGACTTTGACGGGCAGCGCGGCGAAATTCACGGCATATTTTTAGAGCGTCTTTGGCCTCTTCTTTGCTGGCAATCTCGCCAGGATAACGAAATTGAACTGCATAGACCGTAATGGGACGGAAGATGGGGCGATAGGGCTGCCAGAGTGGTTCGACGGGCTTAACCAATTCTAATAGTTCGACAAGATCATGTATTTTGCCAAACTCGATTTCGGCCTCTTGAAGCCGCGCCTTCAGATATTTCCCAATTACCTGTTGAGCGAAAAAGCAAGTTGCATTGTAGTTCGGGGATTTCCGCGCCCGATATTCGCGCTGCGCGGAAATGTAATCTTCCTCAGCTTTCTGTACCCATTCACGCGTCAACGGCTTCATAAAGCACCTTGCCTTTTTCGGTAATCTCTCGCATGAAGAAATCGCCCAACTCAACTCGTTCTTTCACTTGTTCAGGCGTACGAACCAGCAGGTCAATCGGAAAAGTAGGGTCAGTAGCAAGCAATATTTCAATTGCCTTACGAGCGCCTCTGCCTTCAAACGGCATGATTACAAGCATATCCACATCCGAATCCACCGTTGGCTTTCCATAGGCATAAGAGCCAAACAAAATCACCTTATGCGGATGAAACTGTTGGGCAATCTGACGGGAAAATTCGGAAATAGCCTGTTTGCTGATTCTTTTCATTGCACACCTACCATAAGTTCATATACCGAGTCGCCAGGCACGCGCTGCGAGTGATGGCGGGCTTCGACCAGGCTCAGCCCAGGCATGGGAACGAGGGCGGCGAAGCGGGTCATGTGAATCGTTTTTCCATGGCCGAAAGCCATTCTTCAAGCAGACGAGCAAAACCAGGAACCTGATCAGCAATTTCCTGGGCTAGTTTCTCATTGTAGGTGTGGACGCTCATTTTTCTGGCTTCACACATTCGCAATGCTGCCTGGGAGGACGATTCGTCTATTAAACCGACTTGCCATGAAGCGCGGATGGCGCTTTTGGGAGAATTTGCTTCCACGCCTTCAAGCTCATACAAAAAAGTTTGTGCGGCTTTCCAGGTCGCCTCAAAGGTATATTCAAAGCGTTGTATTGCCGCATCACGTTCGAGGGCAGTAAAGTTTTGTTTGCTGGTCAATTCTTGCAAAGTAGTCAGCGCTTTGCGTGCAACATGTAACCGCTCTTTTACTTTTTCCATAGAATACCTTCTTTCGTAACCCGCTGGCTGAACTCCTCATCTGTCTCAGATAGATTTACAACATCCACATGGCGTACCACGTCGCTCTCATCCAGCGACTCGCGAATACTGAAGAACAATAGATCGGGTAACGGTTGAAGCGGTAGAACAGCGACATCAATATCGGACTTGGGACGCGCTTTGCCAGTGGCCTGCGAACCAAACAGATAGACTTTGGCGCGGTAGCCCTTCAAGTGGTTTAGCACAATCTTGCGAACGGTTTCAAGGTCTTGAGTCAGGACAGGAGTGGTCATGGCAGCCTCTCAGCCTTTATTATACCTAATCGGCTCGACCACGCGCGGCGCGGGTTTTTCGAGCGTCTCCATGCCATGCGGGTAATAAAACGTCTGGCGCAACTGCCAGTTCAATTCGGCGGATTGGCGGTAGCCCCGGTACGTGCCCCAGAACTGCATGGTCCGGAACCAGAAGATGCTGGCCGCGCTTTGCCAGAAAAGGCGCTCTTTCAACGCATGCCACAGGTCGCTGGCAATATTGGCTGAAGTCATGCGGAAAAAATCATACAAATTAAAGTGCGCTTCAGAATAGAGTTGCTTGAAGGCCATCGCCTCGCGGCGGTAACGATTATAAACGCCGCGCGGCGTTTCGTTATGGACGTGAACGATCTCCGCCTCGGGGACATAGGAGAGGGTATAACTCTGACTTAAAACCCACTTGGCCCAGGCCAGGTCTTCGAGTCCGGTCAGAGATTCATCGTATGGCTGCTCTTTCCAGAGCGAACGTCGAATCGCAGCGTTGGCGTTGTTGCAAAATGGATGCTCCTGGCGTGGGTTGGACTGGTCCGGGTACCAGCGGGCGAAGACCTGCCGCTCGGAGAATTTTGAGGCGGCATCGCCGCGCTGTTTGCCGTAGGTCAGGGCTACTTGGGGATCAAAGAACGGCTCGAGCAGTTTTTCCAGCCAGTCGGGGTAGACCGGGTAAACGTGTGCGCTGGCAATGACAACCAGGTCACGCGTCGCGGCGGCCAGCCCCAGGTTCAGGGAACGCCCAAAGGTGAATTCCTGCGGATGGATGTGGACGATCTTCGCGCCGTAATGCGCAGCGATGGTCACGGTCGCGTCGCTCGAGCCGGAGTCGACCAGGATCACTTCCACATCCCTGACCGTCTGGTGTTTGATCCCCTCCAGCAGACGCCCGATGTGCGCCGCCTCGTTATAGGCACGGATGACGAGCGAACAACTAGACATCCAGTTCGAACCGTTTTCCGTGGAACAGTCCATCCAGCAGGGCGCGCATGATCGGCGACTGCTCCAGATCATGGGGGGAGAATTTTTTCAGGCGCACGTACCCGGTGGGCAGGGTGGACTCGATGAACGCGCCGAACGGGAGAGAGAAACAGTATGTTCGGTAGTAGAGGAATCTCCGCGTCCGCCGGGCTGCTTCTTTCGGGATCCCTCGGCTTTCGCCTCGGGACGACGCCTCGAGCCTGCCTGTGGCCTTTAGGCTATTCGCCGTCAAAAAGGCCTTCAGCCGCCGCAGGTAGGACGCGCGCTCCGGCTCGAAGAAGACCGTCCCATAATCGGTGAACGGGGAGCGCGCCGCGGCCAGCACCGGCACGCCCAGCAGGGTGGCTTCCAGGCCGATGGTCGAGTTGTAGATCAGGACAAACTTGGAGCGCCGAATGAGCTCGTAGGAACTGATGCGCTCCTGGGGTGGGATGAAGACCAGGTTGGGAAGCGCCGCTGCGCCGCTTTGCTCGAACCACATCGCCACCGACTCGCGGCTGGCCTTGCCGGGGCGCGCCTCGTCCGGGTGGGCGCGGAGGATGAAGAGCGTCTCCGGGTGGGCGCGGAAGACTTCCAGCAGTTCATCCAGCCAGGCAAACATGTCCGCGAAGGTCACGTTGGCATGCAACTGCGTGGTATCAAAGATGACGTTGGTGAAGACCGCCGTCACTTGTTTGAAGGCCGCGGCCTGCCGCGCCAGTTCCTCCGGCAGGCCGCGCATCTCGTTCCAGAATTTGACGCCCGCCATGCTGAAATCGCCCTGCAGACGTTTCTCCAAGTCGGCATCCAGGCGGGCATTTTGTTCCGGCGTCAGTTCCACGTCGGGGATGGTGATGGGATACATCGTCGCCTGCCCCTCGACGAAATAGCCGCTGAAGGGCTGGAAACCCGATTCGTGGGTGATAGCGCGCACGCCGCGCTGACGGCACAGCCAGGCCGCGGTCGCCTCGGGGAAGTGCATCCCGTTGAAAAGCACCGCTGCCTGCGGCCTGACATCCTCAAGCAAAGCGTTGAATTCGCGCGCCACGTTCCAGGCCGAAAGGATGAACTCGCGGCACAGGAAACGGGTCGGTTCGTCGTCGCTCAGGGTTTGGAGTCGTAATCTCCAACGCAACGAAGGCAGAACCAGCGCGCCGAGAGGCAAGTGGTCAGTGTTCAGTGACCAGTGATCAGTGTTCAGTGGGTGTTGGTAGCGCAGGAGTTCGTCGAGGCTTAAATCTTCGAGTGCGGCCGCGAGCGCCGCGTCGCGCTGATAGCTGAAATAACGCGCCTCCGCGCCGGTATAGTTGGCGCGTGACTGGCGGATGCACATCCCGCACGGCATGGGCTGGTTGGGACGGCTCTCGTCCGTGCCGAGCACGCAGCGGCTCATCCCGGCCCGGCAGACGAAATGAACAACCGGAGTCCCGGTCAGCCGGACGGCCCAGGAGGCCAGCAGTGAAAAGGCCGCGTTCTGACTGAGGCCGGAAAGCCGTGTCGAGGCGTTGAAAAAGACGACCGGCTGACGGTCGGAGGCGAGGCAGGAGACGCGCCTCACCTGCCGCGCCATCCAGGCCAGATGAGTCAGTTCAAAGAGTCTCAGAGCGCGTCGCGAGGGCGCGGAAAAAAGATCGGTCATTTACTCTTGCGAATTTACCCTTCTGAGTTTCGTGAGCGAGGACTTCTCGCTTTCGTAGACGCACTTGACGCCATCGCCCAACGAGGCCTCAGTGACGCGTAAATACATGACCAGCCGTTCAAAACCGCCCGGTTCCACCGAGGCGGCCTGGTCGGAACCCCACATGGCCCGGTCGAGGGTCAGGTGCCGCTCCACCATGCAGGCGCCAAATGCCACCGCCACTACGGGCGGGATCAGGCCCACTTCGTGACCGGAATAACCAATCGGACAGGGGAATTCGTCCCGCAGCGTCGGGATCATGCGCAGGTTGAGTTCCTCCGGTTCGCATGGGTAAGCGCTGGTGCAGTGGGTGATGACCAGGTTCTCGCTGCCGACAACCTTCACCGCCGCCCGGATCTCCTCCATCGTGGACATGCCAGTCGAGATCACCAACGGCTTGCCGGTCCTGCGGGCATAGCGCAGCAGGTTGTGGTCGGTCAATGATGCGGAGGGGATTTTGTAGACCGGGGTGTCGAACTGCTCCATGAAGTCCACCGCCTGCTCATCCCAGACCGAGGCGAACCAGGCGACGCCTTTTTCCTTGCAGTGGCGTTCGATTTCGCGGTATTGCGCCTCGTCAAATTCGACCTTACGACGGTAATCCAGGTAGGTGATATAGCCCCAGGGCGTCTCGCGCATCTGTTTCTGCTGTTCGGGAGGAGTGCAGATTTCGGGCGTGCGCTTCTGGAACTTGACCGCGTCCACACCGGCGTGGACTGCCGCGTCGATCATCTGTTTGGCGATTTCGAGATCGCCATTGTGGTTGATGCCGATCTCGGCGATAACATAGCAGGGATGTCCATCACCTACCAGCGTATTACCAATTTTGATTTCTGTCATATTGAGCCTCCAAATTGCATCTGGTTTGAAGTTAGTAGATCCGCCGACCGTGAACGGTCTGGCATGGCAAACCTAGTCCGCCGACTTCGTACCTGAGCCCGAGGGTTTACCGTCGAGCTGAAGTGCCAAAACCTGGATTCTGGCGGTTCGCCCGTTACTTGCTTTTCAAGAATTGTTCGATGGATTCGATCAGGATGGGGATGTTTGGGCGCGTGAACGAGAGTTCTGGGGAGGGGATGCTCGGTCAGGTAAACTGGCAATCAGCCGGCAGTATTCCTCGAAACTTGGGAGCATGCTCGCCTCGGATGTGGTCAGGCTACAGGGTAAAGCGGCATGGGCGTACCAGCCGAGGCGCTGCGCAGGCTGAGTAATCGTTCTCGCAAGAGGGAGGTATAAGAACGTTGGCGTCCCTGTCGCAACTCGTAGTATCCGACCCAGCGAATCAAATCCTGGCTTTGTTCTAACTCGCCCAACCGGTAAAGGGTAAACATATCCTCGGATAACATGCTGTACTTTTTCTCGAGTTCTTGCATGCGCTTGTTCAATCCGTGAATGTCTTGAAGCAGTTCTTCGATATTCATGTTTGCTCTCCTCGTATAAATTAATTATAGCAGAAGCTGAGCATACCTTGCTTTCTGGTTTCACGCACATCGCCGGGCAAAGTCACCAGCGAACGCGGCCAGGAGCCTTCGCGGTCGGTCAGCGGAACGGTCGTGCTCAGTCGAATATATTATCCGCCGACACAGTTGTAATTCAGAAGCGACCGCCATCCAGAATCAAATCACACAATTCACGCACCGCGCCGCGACCTCCGGGCCGGGTCAGCACGTAATCGGCCTGACGCGCCACTTCAGGCATTGCATCGGCCACTGCCACCGCCCATCTGACCAGCGGGAAGCAGGGCAGGTCGTTGATATCGTTGCCCAGGTAAACCACGTGGGCAGCGTCAATTTTGCGTTCCACGAGCATATTTTTCAATGCAGACGCTTTATCGTCCTCACCCTGGATGTAGGGGACATTCAACTTGCGGCAGCGCGCCGCCACCACCGGATTGGTCTCCTTCGAAATGACGACCGTCTCCACCCCGCTCTGGCGGAGCATATTAATCCCCAGGCTGTCGCTGCGGTTGGCGGCTACCAACTCGCGCCCGTCCTGATCCACCCAGACACGGTTGTCGGTCAGCACGCCGTCGAAGTCAAGAACCAGCAATTGGACTTTTTCGGGCATGTTGCGGCGCGGGTGCCCCGGCCAGACCATGAGCGGTCCGCCATGAATAACCATCTGCTCGGCACGTCTCCAGTCATCCGGGGTATCTAAATCGGCGGCATAAACAGGATCGAAGATGATGGGCAGGATTGTCTTGCCGCTCATCGAATTGAGTTGCAGGATGGTAGCCGGACGCATGGCATCAATCAGACCGTTGTGAAAGTACGCAAAAGGGAGACTCTGGCGCGGGGCATTATACGGCTCTTCGATACCGGGGAGGGTTGTCAGCGGCCTGATCGGTTTATCTTCGCCGTCCATCAGCCACATCTTGAAGGGATTCTGGTGGGCGGGGGTGAGACCGCGCACCGAGTCTGCCTCGGGATGGGCAAGGAGCAGATGGATCGTTCTGTCCACGATATCCGGCGGGCGAATGGGCGTGGTCGGGCGCAGGTGGACGACGGCTTCCGGATGATAGTCCTCGTGTTCGGCCAGCCAGGTCAGGGCGTGCTGGAAGACGGGCAGGTCGAGGGTGCGGTCACCGGCCAGTTCGGCAGGACGCAGGAAGGGAGTCTCGGCCCCGTAGCTGCGGGCAATTTCCGCAATTTCTTCGTCGTCGGTGGTCACAATCACGCGCGTCACCGTCTCGGCCTGCAGGCCGGCGGCGATGCTGTAGGCAATCAGTGGGTATCCCGCAAAAGGACGAATGTTCTTGCGCGGGATGCCTTTCGAACCGCCGCGGGCGGGGATAATGGCAAGGACTTCGGGTTGGGTCATCGCACAACTCCCATTCTATCAGCCAACAGACCCAGGCTGATCCACTGCCAGACGTAGAAACTGTTATCGCTTTGGCCGCGCATGTATTCTTGCCAGGCGGTGCGGACAGCCTTCGGCTCCAGCCAGACACCGCCATAATTCTGAAGAGCCGTCCCGATGGCTGCCCCGGCCCACCCGGAGAGCGGACCGCGCAGCCATTCGCGCTGGGGGGTTTGCAGGGGGCGCTTGGGCGCTTCGACAACGCCGGAGGGAGCGAGACGGGCAGCCAGTTTGCGGAGCAGGTATTTGCGCGTCTCGCCCTGGATTTTCCGCTCGACCGGCTGGCGTAGGGCCAGTTCAACCAGGCGATGGTCGAGGAACGGCTCGCGCAGTTCGGTGGAGACGCGCATCGAAATGCGGTCGTTGAAACGCGTGGCGCGCGGGATTTTGGTATAAACAATGTCGCGCACTTGCAGATTGCGCACCGGGTCCAGCGAGGCCTGGGGACATGTACCTGTGCTTTTGCAGGTAAAAGAGAATTTCTCGGCCTGCGCGCGGAACCCGGGCGTCAGACATTCCGGCCGCACAGGTTTTTCATTCGTGCCTTGCACCAACCCGGCAGGTTTGCCCTGCAAGGCTGACTGGTAATAATCGTAACCGGCCCACTGTTCATCCATGCCATTGCCGTCGAGCAGGACGATCACGCCCTCGGCGCGGGCGCGTTCAAACAGACGGGCGTAGGCTAACGTGGGCAGACCGGCGAAGGGTTCGTCCTCGTGGTACTGGACCGACTCAGCCAACTCCGGGACTTCGGCTGCTATCAGCAGGCAGGTAATGAGCGGGTGACGCGTCTGGGACAGCATTTGCCGGACCCAGGGGAGTTCGTCGTAGGCCGGGTCGCCGGTGACGAAGGTGAAGGCTTTCACATCACTTTCCGGACCCTGAATCTGGTGCACCAAACTCAGGAGGAGTGAGGAATCCAGACCGCCGCTCAAGTTGATGCCCACTGGCACGTCAGACCGGAAACGGAAGGCGACGCTCTGCTCGAGCAGGGCGAGATATTCCTCCATCACGGCATCCATCGGGCGGGTGTCGGTTTCGGTCACTTTCTCGGACAGGTCGTACCAGCAGGTCAGCGCCAACTCGCCAGCCTGCCAGGTCAAATAGTGACCGGGGAGGACGGACTGTACCCCTTTCCAAAACGTGCGCTCGGAGTGATGGTACAGGCCATCGGCCAGGTAGGTAGCCCAGGCAACAGGATCAGGTTCAGGATCCACGCCCGCGACGTGCAGGGCTTTGATCTCGCTCGCCAGGAGCAGGTCTCCATCCAGTTTCTGATGGTAGAAGAGCGGTTTGATGCCGAAACGGTCGCGCGCCGCGAACAATCGCTGCTGGCCCTCGTCCCAAAGAATGAAAGCGAACATACCGATGAAGTGGTCAAGACAGGCTTCCCCCCAGCGCTGGTAGGCGGCCAGGACGACCTCGGAATCGGTCTGGCTTTGGTATGGATAATCGGGCATTTCCGCGCGCAGTTCGAGATAATTATAGATTTCGCCGTTGAAGACAATCCACAGGCTGCCGGTGGAGTCGGTCATCGGTTGGTGGCCGGCATCAGAAAGGTCAATGATGCTGAGACGGTTGTGCCCCAGGCCGACCATCCTGGCGGGGTTGATGTAAAGCCCGGTGTCATCCGGGCCGCGATGGGACTGCGCGGCAATCATCTTTTCGAGATGACTCCGCGTCCAGTTTTGCCCGGCCAGGCCAGAAATGCCACACATAGAATCTCGCTTCCTCGCAAAGTTACTTGGTGAAGACGTACCTTTGTTCACCGACGCCATATTTCATTTCAGCGTAGGGAACCTGGTTGTGGATTTGTTCAGCGCGGTCGAAATCGGCGCCGCGGCGGAGTTTGCGGATGTCTTTCGCTCCGGCTTCGGCAAGGCAGGCTTCGATTTCCTGCTCGGTCAGCCGGATATTGATTGGGACCATGATGTGATCGAGGATGTAGAAGATGCGGTTGGTGGGGACGCCCAGGATGCGCAGACTGGCGCGCGCCAGCGACTTGTCAATCGAGCCCATCAAGACGCGCAGGATTTCAATGATGTCCCAGAAATAGCCGCCGGGACTTTCAATCAGATACAACCAGCCGAATCCGCCGGGTTTCAGCACACGCAGCGTCTCATGGGTACCCTTCTGCCAGTCGCGCGAATGGTGCAATACGCCGTTCGAGAAGACGCAGTCGAAGGAATTGTCTGGGAAGGGGATGTTAAGGGCGTCGCCCATTTCAATTTTGAGGTTCGGGAATTTTCCCGCCGTCCTTTCGTGGGCGGTCTGGATGCCGATTTCGGAGAAGTCAATGCCGGTCACGTTTTTGGCGCCCAGTTTGGCCCAGGCCGCTGAATAACGTCCGCCGCCGCAGCCGGCGTCGAGCACGTCCCAGTTGCCGATCTGGTCGAGGTCAATACCATTTCGGCTCAGGCGCGTGCGGAGCAGGTTGGTTGCCTCTTCAAAATAATGCTCGTCATCGAAGGCTTTGAACAGATTGCCGTAGTGGTCGCTGGTCTCGGCTTCTTTGGCTTCGATGGAATCGAGCGCCTCGTGCAGGGAATTCGCCGCGCCGAGGAATTTCGCGTCCAAGTGTTTCGCCGCCGCGAACAGGGTGGCGAGTTCGTCCATCGTTTTTGTGATGACCGGTGTCGGGTCCGCACTGGTTTTGAAGGCGGCTTCCGTGCTGACAAAGAGATAATGAGTCACCCAGGTCTTGAGAATTGCGCTGTAATTGCTCTCATCCATGGACTGGGTCATCTCAATAAAATTCAGGCCAGCCGCCGAGAGCGGTCCTTCTTTCAGACAGGGAGCAATGGCAAAGATTTCTTCTCGTTTCATAATTACTCGTTTTCTCGGTCAAATCAACTAACCGTTTTTCGTCCTGGACAGGAGCATAAGTTCAGCCAGTTTTAAGTCCAGTTCGGTGTCCACGTTCACAGACCGTTCGGGGGGCATCACGTACGGACGGATGAACTCGCCCCAGATGGAATTGCGCTCCATCAACACGTCGCGGCGGGTGAGATAGATCGCGCCGTTGCGGACGTAGGCGGGCGGGCGGGCATCCTGGCGGCGGGTGCCTTCCTTCTCCGCAAACGATTCCGAGAAAGGCAACAACCGGTCGTTCTCGATGCGTTTGATAAACAAAGGATGCGTTGCAACCTGCACCACACTGATGATCGAGTCGCAGCCTCCGGCGTGAGCCAGGTCCAACGCGGCGAGGATGTCACCGCTCGTGCGGCATGGACTGGTAGGCTGGAGTAGCAGAATCCAGTCCAGGCAGATTTTATCCTGCTCTTCCACGAAGCGGACCGCGTGCTGCAAGACGGGCAGGGTTGGGGTCTTGTCCTCGGCCAGTTCTGGCGGACGCATGAACGGAGCCTCCGCCCCATATTGCCGGGAGACTTCCGCAATTTCAGGGTCATCGGTGCTGACAACAATCCGGTAAAGCCGGTCACGGACTGTCAGCGCCGTCTCTATCGAATAGGCGATAAGCGGCTTGCCGCATACCGGGCGGATATTCTTGCGCGGCACGCCTTTCGAGCCGCCACGCGCGGGGATGACAGCCAGGATTTTTTCGTCCATAGATCAATAGGTCAGGCGCTTGGTGAATTTGAGAGGCACGCTTGCCAGAGTCTGCGCGATGCGCTCTCCGGCATGTCCATCGCCATACAACATAACGCTCTCCGGGCGAGGACGTTCCTCAAGCAACTTGATGGCTTGCATAATTTGTTGGCGGTCATAACCTACGTCAATGACATTTGGGCCGCGCTCACGGCCGCCTTGGCGCGAGCCAATGTTGACAGCGGGTACGCCCAGGTACGAACACTCGCGGATGGCCACGCTCGAATTGCCGATGATACAACGGCTGCGATAAACCAGGCGTAAAAAATCATCCGGCGCGATGTCCTTGAAGAAATGGATATTCTTAGGATTTTCCAACTCACGAAAGGCGCGGATCCCATTCGACGTCCCATCCGAACCGGCATCCACATTCGGCCAGAACCAGAGGGCCGGCAGGCCGAAATCGCGTATGGCGAAAAGCGTCTCGGTGACGTGGTGGCGAGCGAGTTCGTATTCTGTGGTCACCGGGTGTTGCATAACGACCAAATAACCGTTTGAAATATCCATATCCGCACCCACGCCGCCGTATTTCTCGAATGGATTGATCGCTAACCCAGGTTCTTGCAGGACCCCGGCAGCCATATCCAACGATGGGCAACCGGTCACAAAAATGGATTTTGGATCTTCGCCCATACGCATGACACGCTCAGCGGCCATCTCAGTCGAGACGAGGTGATAATCGGCTAGTTTGGTTACAGAATGGCGTACTTTTTCATCAATTGAGCCAGTCACTTCACCGCCCTGGATATGCGCCAGAGGAATATTCATGAAGGACGCGGCAATGGCTGTGGCAATGGTTTCGTAACGGTCAGCGATGGTGACCACGATATCCGGCTCAAGGTTATCAAAAACGGTTGACAGCTCCATCAAGCCAATGCCGGTAGTCTTAGCGGAAGTCACCAGGTTTTCACCTTCCACCACCATATAAACATGCGCGTCAATACGAAAGCCATCCCGCTTGATGTGGTCAATAACCCGGCCGTAGCGGTCAAGCACCGCTGAAGCCGCCACGACCAGCTGCAATTCCAGATTTGGGTGATCTTTTATCGCTCTCAAAGCAGTTCGGATGCGCGAGTAACTGGGCCGCGCCGTCACCACCACACAAATTTTACGTTTGGCAGTCATAATATCTCACCATCAATATCTAAATCTAAAGGACTCAGGAATTGACCTGTCTCCATATTCCGTTTGAGCTTCTTTCCGAGAACTTTTTCCAAGTGTTCGACATGGATTCCGGTACCCGGCTTGCGCGCGCTGAGATCGTTGCGTTGGAGCGTATGACCGGCTTTCAAATCGCAGCGCGCCACCAGGCTTTTGCCAAAGATGGTGCGCATATCGCTCAAAGCAGTAGCAGTGGCATCTTTATCTATTGGATGGGCAAGCGCTTTCTCGATGAAACGCACGCCATCCGCCAGTTCCCGCAACTCCGCTATGGTCAGGGAAACCGGAACATCCGGGCCAAACATTTCGCGACTGAGTGTGACGTGGACTTCGACGAAGGACGCTCCGAGTGTCGCGGCTGCAAGTCCGGGGTAAATCATGCCTGAATGATCGGAAAGACCCACCGGGACCTGGTACCGGTCGCGATAAACCCCCAACATATTCAACCCGACATGCTCTGGCATCGAAGGATATTTCGACGTGCATTGGAATACAGCCAGGGGGAGGTTATGTTCTTTGATCCAGGCAACGCTACGATCTATTTCGGCCATGGGACTCATGCCTGTCGAAAGCAGGACAGGTTTGCCCGTCGCGGCGATGCGTTCCAGCAGGATGGGATTGCTCACCTCGCCTGAGGCAACCTTCCAGGCCGGCATGCCGATACGCTCCAGCATGTCCACCGCTTCTTCTGAAAACGGGGAACTCAGGAAAAGCAACCCACGTTGGCGGGCATGGTTGGCCAGTCCCTGCCACTGCTCTTCGGTGAACTCCATGCGCTGCCAGTAATCGTAGCGGGTGGCGTCCTGTTGGCTGAATTTGACCCGGAACGGTTCCTGCGCCGAACTCTCGGCATGGGCGATGTGGGTCTGGAACTTGACCACATCCGCCCCGGAGCTGGCAATCGCGTCAACAAAGGCGTGCGCCATCCCCAGACTGCCGTCATGCGCCTGAGCCACCTCACCGACAATCAGGCAGGGAGTCTTTTCGCCAACCAGACGCTCACCGATCTTGAATTGAAGGGCAGACATAATCATTTCTCCAACAGCGAAAGGATAAACTCCGCTGTCTTTTGGGTTGCCTCACCGGCTTTCAGGTAAGTCAGTTCCTGCTCGATGAAACGCTGACGGTTCTCCGCATCCAACTCTGGGTTTTCCAGATACAGGTTCAACGCGTCCACCATCTGCTCAGCGGTAAAAGCCACGCGGCTGGCGCCCAGT
Source organism: uncultured Chloroflexus sp. (assembly GCA_964618215.1). Taxonomy (GTDB): domain Bacteria; phylum Chloroflexota; class Anaerolineae; order Anaerolineales; family Villigracilaceae; genus CG2-30-58-95. Next base: position 1,304 of record CAZTZE010000013.1, on the reverse strand, counting down.
TCGTCCACCCGCGCCGCGGTCGGCCAGGTGGGAACCTCAGAGAGTGGAATCCAGTAGTGGTCTTTCCAACCGAAGGGTGTGTTGATGCAGGCGCTCACCACCGGCTTATCGTGGATGGCGGCTTCGACCACCATTGTTGAGTAAATTGTCACCACCACGTCGGCGTGCGCCAGCATCGAACCTTTTTCTTGGAAGTCTTCGCCGGAGTAGCGCGGCAGGTCACCAGCCAGCGCCTGCGGCGCGACGTTATGCACATTGGGGTAGCGTTTCGCCAACTCGTAAATGGCCTCGCGTTCCTGCTCGTAATGCGGGATGGGCCGGAAGTGGTTCGGGTGCAGGCGGACAAGCAACTGCGCCGGTTGGACCAGTTTGCCGCTGGAGATGATTTCGGCCATCAACTCTACCAGATGCAAGTTGGGCGTGATATTCATGGCCGTGGTGACAAACGCCACCAGTTTCTTGTTCGGGTCCAGGCCATGTGCTTTGAAATATTCTTTGCGCGAGACAGCCCATTTGCCTGAAAGATAGTTATCGTAAAGCGGCATCCCGCCGACGTGGATCTTGTCCATCGGCCAATCCAGTCCCATGTTCATCTCCCAGGCATGGATTTTCGACCAGACATTGACGTAGTCCACGTGCGCCCCGACCAGCCCGTTGGAACTGGGATTGTCCCAGCCGACGATGGCCGTCGCCGTTTTGATGCCGCGCCGGTTGACTTCGCGCAGGATGTAACGGTCCAGCCGCCAACCGGCGGCATCAGAGACAACCAGGTCGGGTTTGTATTTGTCCAGAAGGTCGCCATAGATATTCGGAGTAAATAATTTCTGTTGCAGCCACAGGAAAAACTTGCGGGCCAGGCGCGAATAACGCAGGATGTAGATGGCAGGCTGGGCAACGTACAGGGCATAACGCCAGCGTCCGCGCGCCTCGTGGATCTTGCGCCTGCGGTTGGTATCCACGTAAGTCAGCGGGATGCGCCGGTCCGTGCTGGAGCCGCGGATGTATTCGATGATTTCCTGCAAGCGGAAATGATAACTGCGATGGTAACGAGTCGCTTCGGCCTCACGCAGGCTCTCAAATACCAGGTTGGGAACACCTGTAAAGTCCTCGCGTAATTTCGGCAGTAATTCATCCTGCACCATCAACACCAGGCATACCTTACTGGCTAACAATTGCTTGTGTAGGTCAGTATAGAGAAAATAAGCCAGAGAGAGGCCGTGTTCGATAATGACTAAAATCGTTTTCACTACTCAATACCTTCGCCAAAAATAGGCTAACAAAGTAGGGCTTTTCGGGTAAAGTTG
>CAZTZE010000012.1:10631-78427 GCA_964618215.1 uncultured Chloroflexus sp. | reverse complement strand
GTCAACATACAACCTGCGGGACGCTTTCAACAAGGAGAAAAAAATGGGCGATTTAGAAGACCGTTATATGGATGTTCTGCAGAATATCGAATTTGGCATTGTCAGAGTGTATAAAAAGCACCCCGAGATGACAGATTGGGAAGCGTTGAGGGCGATTGAAGTTTTGATCCGCACCTATCAGGAAGAAAGCCGTGGTCGTCAGCTTCCATCCATTGCCATAAATCCTCTTGCTCAGGAAACGCTGAGTTCAGTAAAGGCAATGACCGAGTGGAGGCTTGGACGGGAGCAAGCTGTTGACAAAAAAGGACGGCCAACAAAGTTACCCATGGAACCTAAAACGATAGAGGAAATTATTGCCTGCCTCAAACGTATTCGCCGTTCGATCGAGAAGTGGAACAAAGAGGGCGGTCGGCAGGGGTATTTGAATTTTGTCAGTCAGTTTGTGCGGTAAGTATTTTGGCTCTTTGGGATTTTCCGTGATTCGTACACGGATTGCACGGATTTCACGGAATCTCACGGATGTGTGCCACGAAGTGGTAAAAAACCTTAAAAAATCCGTGCTTTTTCCGTGTTTATCTGTGTAATCCGTGTCCAAAAGGTTTTAATCACGGCGATTCCCAATGAGCCAAATATCAAGGAGAAAATCATGTCAAAATATGTCGCCGCGATTGACCAGGGCACCACCAGCACCCGCTGCATGATCTTCGACCACGCCGGGACCGTGATTGCGGTTGATCAAAAAGAACACCAGCAAATCTATCCCCAGCCGGGATGGGTGGAGCATGATCCGCTCGAAATCTGGGCGCGGACGCAGGAGGTCATGCGCGGCGCATTGGCGGAACGCGGACTTCAGTCCGCGGATATATCTGCCATTGGCGTGACCAACCAGCGCGAGACGACCGTTGTCTGGGACAAGACCAGCGGCCAGCCGGTCTACAACGCCATTGTCTGGCAGGACACACGCACCGACGCAATCTGCAATGACCTGGCTCGCGATGGCGGCCAGGACAGACTGCGCGCCAAGACTGGCCTCCCTTTGGCAACCTATTTCTCCGGCCCGAAAATCAAGTGGATTCTGGACAATGTCCCGGGGGCGCGGGCGAAAGCCGAAAACGGCGAATTGCTCTTCGGCAACATGGATACCTGGGTCATCTGGAACCTGACCGGCGTGCATGTCACCGACGTGAGCAACGCCTCGCGTACCCTGTTGATGGATCTGCACACGCTGGACTGGGATGAGGAGATTTTGGCGCTGCTCGACATCCCGCGCGCCATGCTGCCAGAAATCAAATCATCATCAGAAATTTATGGCACGGTAGGGGCGACCTTCACGGTCGCCCAGGACAGGCACTTCACGGTCGCCCAGGGGCAACGGCAAACCCAGGGGCGACGGCAAGCGTCGCCCCTACAAGGTGTACCCGTCTGCGGCGATCTCGGCGACCAGCAGGCGGCGCTCTTCGGGCAGACTTGTTTCAGCCCCGGCGAAGCCAAGAACACCTACGGCACAGGCTGCTTCATGCTCCTGAATATGGGCGAGCTGCCGGTGCCAAGCAACAGCGGACTCCTGACCACGCTGGCTTACAAGATTGGGGATCAAAAGGCCGTCTACGCGCTCGAAGGCTCGATAGCCATCACCGGCGCGCTGGTGCAGTGGCTGCGCGATAACCTCGGCTTGATCCAAAAATCGGCAGATGTCGAGGCGCTTGCGAAAACTGTCGAAGATAACGGTGGTATCTACTTTGTCCCGGCCTTCTCTGGGCTGTTCGCACCATACTGGAGGTCCGACGCACGCGGCGCAATCGTTGGCATGACGCGCTACGTCAACAAAGGCCACCTTGCCCGTGCCGTGCTGGAAGCCACTGTTTACCAGACGCGCGAAGTGCTGGATGCCATGGAAAAGGACTCCGGCGTCAAACTGAAGGCCCTCAAAGTGGACGGCGGCATGGTCTTCAATGAACTGCTGATGCAATTCCAGGCCGATATTCTGGATGTGCCGGTCATCCGTCCAAAAGTAGCCGAGACGACCGCTCTCGGCGCGGCCTACGCGGCCGGTCTGGCCGTCGGCTTCTGGAAGAACTACGATGAACTGCGCGCCAATTGGGGAAAAGACAAGGAATGGAAGCCGCAGATGGACGCCGCGCGGCGCGAAAAGTTATATTCTGGCTGGAAAAAAGCGGTGACCAGAACTTTTGATTGGATGGAGTAAGAACGGAGAATTATTTCTTTTTTGCTTTTGAGGCTCGTGTTGCCGAAGGCTTAGCGGTGGAACGATTCCCCCAGATCACACCAACCACCACAATCAGAACCAAGGCAATGGCTAGCGCGATGATCCCGGTCGTGTCGGCAGAATCCAGCTCGTTGTAAGGAGTGGCCGTAGGGCTTGCAGTCGCCTCGGGTGTCGCCGCGCCCGGCGTCAGTGTCACCTCAGGGCTGGCGGATACTGCGCTGGGAATTTGGGCCGGCAGGGGCGCGGCAAAGACGCGCAAAGTTCCCATCAATAAAACAACGCAGATTGCAATTGAAATTAAAACCAGGAAAGCGTGAAAGGGGTCAATTCGTTTAATCATTCGGCTTTTTTGCGAAGCCCCCCGTAGTACGAGAGGTGGCACGCAGGGGCAAGCGTCCGGGTGTCTGCATTTCTGGCGGAGAGGGCGGGATTCGAACCCGCGAACCTTGCGGTTACACGCTTTCCAAGCGTGCGCGCTAAGCCAGACTACGCGACCTCTCCAGTGCGCTCCATCAGAGCGGGGCGAATTATACCATGCGAATTGTTGAGTGCTGTGCAAAAATTGGCACGATCAAATTACCGGCCTGAATTCTACATCGTTCCCTTATACATTCCGCCATCCACGGTCAGCATCACACCTGTAATGTAAGAGGCGGCCGGCGAGAGCAGGAAGACAGCCGCATTGGCAAATTCCTGCGGCGTGCCCATGCGTCCCAGCGGACTGTCTTTGGATTGTTTGGCGATCTCCTCTTCCAGCGTTGTGCCGTTTTGTTTGGCGCGGAAGGACATCAATTCGTAGACGCGCTCGGTCTCCGTCCAGGCCGGCAGAATGGAATTGAAGCGGATGCCCTGTGAGCCGAGTTCCAGCGCCAGCGACTTGGTCAGGCCAACGGTGGCGGCGCGGATGCTGTTGGAAAGCACCAGGTTGGAAATGGGCTGTTTGACCGAGTACGAGGTGACGGTCAGCACGCTGGCCGCGGACGACTGGCGCAAATGCGGCAGCGCGGCGCGGATCAGGCGCACGTGGCTCAGCAGCGATAAATCAATGGCTTTTTGCCAGGCGGCTTCGTCGAAGGATTCAAATAAACCGGCGGGTGGGCCGCCGGCGTTGGTGACGAGCATATCTAATCCGCCGAAGGCGCGGACAACCTCGCCAACAATTCGTTCCGGCACATCCGGGCCGGTCACGTCGCCCGCTATTCCCGTTACTTGTGTACCTGTTTCCTTGGCGATTGCATTTGCCGCGGCCTTGATTTTGCTCTCGTCGCGGCTGTTGATTGCGACGCGGCAGCCCTCACGCGCCAGGCCGAGAGCGACGGCGTAGCCCAATCCGCGCGAGGCGCCGGTGACCAGGGCGCGCTTGTCTTTGAGTTGTAAGTCCATTGTAGCCTCCATAATTCGCTGTTGAGATGTCGTAACGTTCAAATGTTAATTGACATTATGCCATAAGTGGGCTAAACTGAGTAAAATTGAAACAAGGAGGTTTGTATGGATCTGGGGCAATTGCTGGTGATTGGCCTGTGCGTCCTCTTGCTGATTTGGTACATTGCCGGGGCGCTGATCAACTACCGGCGCGCCACAGACGCGCTGGCGTGGCTGAAGGCCGGTCTGGACGAACTTGGTGGGTTGAGCGGCATGGGCTGGCTGACGGCGCTGCACTCGGCTGGCAGGCTGGCCATCCGCGAGGCGCGTCCGCCTTTCCGCACGGTGGAATTGCTTTTCGCCCTGGAAGCGCGCGAAAACCTGCCGGTGTGGGCATTCCGTCATTTATTGGGGCGGCGGGACGAATTGTACGTGCGCGCCGAGTTGCGTTCCACTCCGGACGTGGAACTGGAAGCGGCGCGTCGTCCACGCCCAACGGACTCGGGCGAACGGTTTGACATCACCTGCTCCGGCAAGAAAAGCGAAGCACTGTTGAGCCGGTTGAAGGAATTCCTGGGTCAATATCCGCAAGCGGTCTTGAAGGTCTCGCTTCAGCGCAAGTCGCCGCACGTGCTCATCCGTCTGAACCTGGAAGATCTGTGCGCCGGCGAAGCGCGGGCGCTTTTCGCCGCCCTGCGGGCCTGGTTGGAGTAGCAGCGCTGCGAACGGGAAAGTTAAACACAAATGTCACGAAAAAAGCCCGACTCCTTGTAGAGTCGGGCTTTTTTCGTGCCAGTTCGTGGCCGACAATCAAGCGAACAGCAGGTTTGCCGTTCGTTCGAGCATCTCCACGCCGCGCACTTCGGTCTCGAAGAGCGGCAAGATGGCACGCACCTGGCCGTCGAATTCCTTCCAAATTGTTTCCATGTGCTCATCCTGCATGGCGACGCGGTTCTTGACGAAATCGGGCGCGTCTTTCTCGACGTTGTTCTTGTCAATCAGCATGTTGACGATCACGCCGCCGACAGGGATGTTGAATTCGCTGAACCAGCCAATGAAGCGAGTGATGACCGCGATCGGCAGCGCCTCGGGCAGGGTGATGAAGAAAAACGAGGTCAGGTTGTCGTCGGTGAGCAGGGTCTTGGCGTGGCTCATGCGCTCACGTAAATTGAGCAGGTAATCCATTAGTGGGTCTTTCTCCTGCTTTTTCTTACTGTAGGATAACAGATCCTTCAGACTCTTGGCCTCTTCACGACTCTGAACCATTTTGTTAACCCACATCGAGTACACGCTGGTCATGCCCAGCAAACGGCGGGCGTTGGCGGTCGGCGCGGTATCAAAGACGTAGACCTCGTACTCGTCGTCGAACATCAGATCAATCATGTTCTCGAACATGGCCGACTCTTCGAAGGCTGGGTTCATGGTGGCCGATTCGACAAACTCGTCCGCTTTGGTCTTGATGTCAGCGTATTTGAGGAACCACTCGATTTTTTCGCGGATTTCCTTCTTGGATTTCTCGATCGTATCGTGCGTATCAATCTCGTAGGCCGTCAGATTAGGAACACCCTCGACAGGAGTTTGCTTACCGAAGACATTCTGTCCGAGCAGGCTGCTCAACGAGTGGACCGGGTTGGTTGAGGCCAGCAGGGTCTTCTTGCCCTGCTGGGCGGCCCAAATAGCCGCCGCGCCGGCCATCACGGTCTTACCCACGCCGCCCTTGCCGCCGAAAAAGAGGTACTTCAGCTTCGGTCTTTGGGCCATATATTGTTGCATAGGTGTCTCGATCATCGCTTACCTCCAAACATAACATCTGCCATGCGTTCGATCATGGGCAGGCCGGTGATGTCGCGCTCGAATTCGGGGATGCGCGCCAGCACTTCGCCGGAGAAGACCTGGTCAATTTCTTTCAGGTAGGTCGTCTGCATCTCCATGCGGTTGCGCAGGTAGGCGGGGATATTCTGACCCGCCAGTTCCGGCGGGATGACGCGGTTGACGATATAGCCGGAGATCGGCACGTCGAACTTGGCGAACAGGCCGGCGGCTTTCTTCGTATCCAGGATGATCATTTCCTCAGGCACGACCACGAAGAAAAAGGCGGTCTTCTGCTTGTCGGTCAGGATGCTGGAGGAAGTGTTGATGCGGTACTTGATGTACTGAAGTTCTTTGAGGATCTTATCCTCTTCGGTCTCTTTTTCGCGGCGCATCACGGCGGCCACTTGATCATATTCCGCCATTTCCTCGCGCAGTTTGGTGATCTTATCAATCCACTCGTCGTAGACCGAGGCCATGCTCAAGTAGTAGAGGGCATGCCCCAGCGGGACGAGGTCGTAAATGTAATAATCGTACTTGCCGCCGATGACGATATCCACCACCTCATCGAAAATGGCGCTTTCTTCCATCGCGGGTTCAGCAGCTGCAGCCTGGATATAGTTCTCGATCTCCTCGGGGATTTCGGGCAGGCCGTACATATCGCGGATCTTCTGGCGGATCTCTTCCTGATAATCCTTGATGCGGCGGTCGGCGTCAATTTCCTGGGCGAACAGGTTGGGCATGATCTCCACCGGCCCTTTGCCGAAGATATCGCGCTTGAAAATATCAGAGAGGCTGGCCTGCGGGTCCACAGAGAAAACCAGTACTTTATGGCCCTGCTTTGCCAGCCAGTAGGCCGTTGCAGCGCTAAAGGTGGTCTTGCCCAGACCACCCTTGCCGCCGAACATGATGTAACGCCTATCGGGGTTCTTATCAAAGACTTCACGCATAGACATGGGGTGCTCCTAGGCTAACGCATCTGTCAGGTCTTTTTCGCGCAACATGCGCCGCTTCCAGGTGCTGATCTGCGGCACCACGTAGGGCAGCAGGCGCAGGCTGTAATACGGCGGCAGGATGGGGATGCCCAGCAAATCTCCCATGGTGATCAAGATGAACAGGTGCTCCATGCTGCCGCGCGTCTTGAGGGCATAGCGGGCCATGTCGTGACCGGCCATGCCGTACAGGACGCTCTTGAAACCATCAAACCAACCGGGTTTCTTTTCTTTTTCTTCTTTCATGCTGATGTTCTCCTTATTTGGGTATATTCAATAATTTGTGGAGGTTGGGGGTGTGCGAACGAGCTTTGCCCGTTCGCACACCCCCATACCCCCAATTTCTCATGTGATTTCCTGGTCGCACAGGTCGGTCAGGTCGCGCTCGCGCAACATACTGCGCTTCCAGCCGGTAATGTCAGGCGCGACGAAGGGAAGCAAACGCAGTGAGTAATAAGGTGGCAGGACGGGAACTCCCAGAAAATCGCCAAAAACAATCAGGATGAATAAATGCTCGAGGTGCGAACGTTCCTTGCGAAGGTCACGCACCATCTCGTAGACGGTCGCGCCATAAATCATCTCGCCGATCGTGCGGGCCAATTGAAGCGGGCGGTACCCCAGCGACTTGAAGATATCCCTGATTGTCAAATGCTCTCTCCTGTGTTCGGGCAGCCTGTACCGTTCAGATTATACCCGTTGCCAGCAATGCCTGTTCGATGGCAGCGATGTCCCATCCCGCGATTTTCTTCCACCCCTCGACGATGAATGTTGGGTAGCGGCGCACGCCGTAGCGAATGGCCTTGAACATTCCTTGCAGCGAGCGCGGATCCCAGATGCGGATGAGGATGCGATCGCCATAACGCGCCGCCAGGTCGAGGATCAGCGCGGAGAGGCGGCGGAAGTCCTCTTGCCACTCCGCGGGAAATTCGTCCAGACTGCGCTCGTGAGGCGGTTTATCTATCTCTGCCTGGGCCATCAGCATTTCACAGGACATACAGATGCCCCAGCCCTCAGGCAACGGGGAAAAGACATCAATCTGAACAGGCCTCATGCAAACACTATATCACAAAAAAGAGGGGCGGTATGGAAAATAAGAAAATACCGCCCCTTGGAGCCATCTTGCGGTTATGTTTTGGCCTTGGCAGGAGCCGGGGCGCCGCGTCGGAAGGCGTTGAGAGCGTCCCATGCCAGGATCAACGCAGCCACGACCAGCACCAGCGATATAGCGCCAATGACGATCTGCGCCGTGGCAAACTGGCCCACACTGGCGATCTTGTTCGCCACCGGATCGGCGATCTTGGGCAGGTTCTTGAAGAAGGACTCATAGGCCTTGTACAGCAACGCCGCGATGGTGGTGACGAACATGAACAAGAAGGGCCAGAGCGTCCACTGATAGTTCTTGCCCTTGGACTTCAACCAGAGGGTCACCAGCAGCAGGGCGAGCGAGGCCATCAGTTGGTTGGCCGCGCCGAATACCACCCAGACCTGCAGGAAGGGCACCAGCCAGATCAGCGCCAGGGTGAAGAGCAGCGCGACGGTCGTACCGACATGGACGTTCTTCATGATCGGCATCTTATCGCCCAGCGCTTCAGCGGAGGCGACGCGCATGAAGCGCACCACCAGGTACATGATGGTCAGCGCCATCAGGGTGAGGAAGACCGAGCCGTAAACCGTGCCCAGGGTCATCGGCAGGCCCCAATGGTTCATGAATGTGGCCAGGCCGACCGAGAAGACCTTGGCCGCGGCTGCCCCGCCACCGGCATCTACGTATCCCTGGAAACTACCGAATGCAACCGTGGCGGTCAGGAAGGCCATGATGGCGAAGAACATTTCCAGGAACATCGCGCCGCCGCCCACGTACAGCGCGTCGGTCTCTTTTTCGAGTTGGCGCGCCGTCCCAGACGAGGAGACCAGGCTGTGCCAGCCCGAGATCGCGCCGCAGGCGATGGTCACGAACAGGATCGGCCATAACGGGCCGATACCAATCGTCCACTTTGTGAACGCCGGGAAGTCACCCATGCCTGGCCGCCAGATCAGCAGGCCGACCACGCCGCCCAGGACGCCCAGGAGGACAATCCAGAAGGCCACGTAGTTGATCGGCTGCGCCCAGCGCCAGATGGGCAGCACCGCGCCGAAGTAGCAGATGATCACCACCAACAGGCTGCCAACGAACTTGGCCTGGGTCACCGTCAGGAACAGCGTAGGACTGACTAGGGTTTTTCCGTCCTCGGCGAGGTGGTAGCCGTACAGCAGGCTGAAGAAGTCCCTGACAGGCTGGAGCGTGCTCAGCCAGATGCCGACAAAGGAAAGCACCACGGTGATGACCGAGGTGAGGATGATATCCTGCTTCCATTTGTAGGTCATCTGGCCTGCCAGGATGCCAACCAGGATCACGATGATCACGCCCAGCGGCACGGCCGTGATGGTCAGCAGGTTATAGCCGACCTGGATGCCAAAGGCACCCATGATCAGCCAGAGATAGAAGTATATGAAGGTGAGGAGGATTATCTTCGAGCGGGGCGAGATTAGCTGATAACTGAGGGCGCCGAAGGATTTTCCTTCCTCACGCACTCCCATCATGATGCTGGTGTAGTCTTGCACCCAGCCGATGAAGAAAGTGCCGAAGATGATCCACAGCAGGGCTGGCAGCCAACCCCATTGGACGGCGATGATTGGGCCAAGGATTGGCCCCAGGGCCGCAATGGATTTGAACTGGTACCCGAACAGGACGTTGCGATTGGCTGGCATGAAGTCCACGCCATCCATGAACATCTTGGCCGGTGTGGCTTTTTTGTCATCGGGTTGAAGAACATTCTTGTTGATCCTCTTGGCGTAAAAGCCATATCCCACTGCAATGGCCGCCAAGCCGATGACGAGCGCTAGAATTGAATTCATTTCTTCCTCCGTTTGTTAGAGTTGACGAAAGGTTTTTGCACTCCATCCTATTGATTGAGTCGTCATTTTGAGTAATTTCGATAGACACCTCCTCTGGTAACCGAAGGACAATGCAATAATCCCCTCTCTCTGGCGGATAAATCCATCGAAAAGGAATCAGACGCCGTATTGAAAAATTTAGACATTTTTGGTTTCAAGTCAAATGCAGAATGTCATGCCCAAAATAAATACTACAGTCAATATCCTGTTTCATCATATCCGTTGTATACTAAGGCAATCTAATTCTTGCTATTGGAGGTTGGTCATGTCTTTGCCCGTATTACTATTGATTGAAGGTTTCGCCTACGTTGTGATCTTTGGCTGGCTCTCGCTTCTGCGGCGAGAGGGGCTGTCACTCCGCTTTGCCATAGAGGCAACCTTGATTACGCTGGCGGTCAGCGGGTTAACCGCCCTGACTGGTTACCCGACGCATCCTGCCTTGTTCCTCTTTCTCGTATATGTGCTTACCATGCGCGTTCGTCTCCTCGTGGATGTAGGCAACTCATTCGCGGAACGCAAGCGCTTTGATCGTGCAGAGGCTCTTTATCTTCTGGCGAGCCGATTGTGGCCCGACTCAACCGGCAAGATGATTATACAACTTAATCGAGCTGTAATGTCAATGCAACAAGGGGCAATTGACAATGCCATTGCCGCACTTACAGGCATATTGCAGAAAGCCGGTGAAGGCTTTCTGGGCCTCCGCCATGAGGCCGCTGCCCACTATAATCTCGGCGTAGCCTACCGCCGCAAGGGTTTGGAAGCCCAGGCCATACGCGAGTTCAATGCCGTGATAGATACCTGGCCTGCCTCACCCTATGCCCGACGGGCTGCGGAGGCGCTGGAACAGGGCCGTCAAAAGCAATAAAGTCCATTGTTCATAACACTGTACTTTCCGATGTGTTACGCCGCAATGTGGAGACTTCCGAAGTCTCCACCCCCTAACGGGGGCAAGCGACTTCGGAAGTCTAGGGAATTCTAACTGGCGAGGAGGTTTATCATGCGTATCGCTGTTTTTGGAACCGGTGGAGTAGGTGGCTATTTCGGCGGGCGGCTGGCCCAGGCCGGTGAGGATGTGATTTTCATCGCCCGCGGCGAGCATCTGAAGACCACCCACCAGAACGGCTTGCGGGTGGACAGCATCGCCGGTGATTTCGTCATCCATCCGGCGCGGGCGACGGATACCCCCGCCGAAGTCGGCGCGGTGGATGCCATTCTGTTAGCCGTCAAAGCTTGGCAGGTGCCGGAAGCCGCCGAGGCGATGAAGCCAATGGTCGGGTTAAACACAGTGGTCATCCCGCTCGAAAACGGCGTGGACGCCCCCGATCAACTGGCGGCCGTCCTCGGCGCGGAACATGTGCTGGGCGGATTGTGCCACGTCAGTGCGTTCATTGCCGCTCCCGGGCACATCAAACACGTCGCCATTCCGCCCCGTATAGCCTTCGGCGAACTGGATGGCCGCACGAGCGAGCGTGTGGAAAGACTGCGCCAGCTCTTTGAACGCTGCCAGGGCATGACAGTGGCTGTCCCGGTGGATATTCGCGTCGCTTTGTGGGAGAAATTCCTGTTCATCGCCGCCATCAGCGGCGTCGGCGCGGTGACGCGCCAGCCGGCCAGCGTCATCCGCGGCGTGACGGAGACGCGTGATATGCTGCTGCGGGCGATGGAAGAGGTCGCGGCGGTCGCCGAAGCGCGCGGCATCACGCTATCCCCAGGTGTCATTCAAAAGACGATGTCTTTTATTGATAACATGCCGCCCGCCACGATGGCTTCGATGCAGCGCGACATCATCGAAGGCCGTCCCTCGGAATTGGAAGCGCAGAATGGCGCGGTCGTACGGCTGGGACGGGAAGCGGGTATCCCGACGCCGACGCACGAATTCATATATGCCAGCCTGCTGCCGGGAGAACTCAAGGCGCGGGGAAAGAGCGCGTAAAGTGAACCTCCCGCAGGTTTTAGAACCCTGCGGGAGGTTTGTTGTTGTAGGGCAGATCACCATTCGCCCCTACTTTCTGGCCGTGATCGTCGCCGAGAAGATCGCGCCTTGGAGCGCTTCCGCCTCCACAAGTTCGCTCGCATCACCTTTCGGCTGAACTTTGATCTCTGTGAAGCCTGCCTCCTCCAGCCCGCGCCTGTAGTCTTTCACATCCAGCGCGCCGGCCACGCAGGCGCCCCAGGCTTCCATGCTGCTGCGCACCGCGCTGGCGCGCGCCCGCTCGAGCATTTCGGGGGTCATATCCACGCCGATGACGCGGCCGCTCTCGCCGACTTTTTTCGCGGCGAGGAAGCAATTCAGGTCGCCGCGCCGAGCATGTGTTCCATGCCGATAACCGCGCCGATATGCTCGGCGGCGTCAATCCCGTTTTGCAGGCTCATCACGGCCGTTTGTGGCGCGATGAGGGGGCGGATAGCCTGGGCAGCCTGCTCGGTGGCGGGCATCTTGACGCAGACCAACACCAGCTCCACCGTCCCGATTTCCAGCGGATTATCAGTGGCCTGCGCCGGTTTGACCAGGAAGTGCCGTGCCCGCTCTTGATTTGCAGGCCGTTCTTGCGAATGGCTTCCAGATGCGCGCCGCGGGCGATGAAAGTCACCTTGTTCCCGGCGCGGGCCAGCAGGCCGCCCTAATAGGCTCCGATACCTCCGCTTCCCATGATGGCAATCTTCATCGTGCCTCCAGTTGGTTAAATTAATTCAATCTTATCCTCTAACACCGCGCCATCCGGCCAGTTACCTTCCACCCAGCGCGCCACCGTTTGCAGCGAGCGCTGAATGTGACCGGCATCCATATTCACCAGCGCACAGGCGATGACCGTCTCCTGCCACTTATCCTGCAAATCCATCTCGGCGACAGATACATTGAATTGGCGGTGCAGGCGATGGATCAACGGCTTGAGGTGGCTACGCTTCTCTTTCAGCGAGGCGCAGCCGGGGAGGTGAAGGTGGAGGGTGAGGAGGCCGATCATGGTTCCTGGGTCAATCGGTCAAGGAACTGGCGGGGCGTCAAAATGGGGATGTTCTGGTATTTTTTCAAGTTCAGCAGGTGTTTGTCGCCGCTGACGATGACATCTGCCTGGCCTTCGATGGCGATGGCGAGAAATTTCTCGTCGGTTGGATCCTGCGGAATGATCCCATTTACATTGATTTGACCGGAAACCGATTGGGCTTCCTCCCGCATGAGCCGGAGCAAGTCGGAAACTTCGCCGGAGGGCAGGATGAATTTTCCACCCGTGCTCAAGCCATCCAATACCCGCCGGACTTCCTGAATGGCGGTCTCGCTGGTGACCACGCTGAACATTCTCTTCCGCCAGAGATTCAAAACTTCGGCTGGCGCGCCGGATTTGGACAGCACCGCGCTGACGAGTACGTTGGTGTCAATGACCACTTGCAGCATCCTGCCCCCTTACGCGTGCAACCGCATCAGCAACTTCCCGTTCCACTTCTTCAGGAGGAATATCAGGCTGCAAAGCACGGATTCTTTCGATTACATCGAACCGCGCCTCCCGCTCGGCAACCAGCTTTTGATACAACTCGATGGGGATGGTCGCCGTTCCTTTCTTTAGGTTAACCGTCACCGGCGTGGATTGCAGGGCTTCGTAGGCCGCGGTTGTTTCACGCACGGCCCGTACTTCTTGGAGTTTCTCGCGGATTTGTTCGTAATCCGCTGCCGGGATCATGACGGCGACGCTTTTTCCGTTGCGCTCGATCATCACATCCCCTTTGCCGGTCAACACTTGGTCGAGCAAGTCACGCCACTTGATGCGCGCCTCGCCGCTTTTGACGGTTGTGGTTACCATAGTACACTCCTTTGCATAAAACGTACATTTTGTACAAATTGTACGCTTTGCGAGGTGGAATGTCAAGCAGCAACAAAAACTGACTTGCCCGTCCCCATGCTACCCCCAAAAAATCGCGCAGACTTCCGAAGTCTCCCCTACGGGGACGATGTCGAAGACTTCGGATGTCTATACCTCATCACGATTTACGTTTTACGCATTACGATTTACAATGCTAACACTTATGGACACCGAAACCGCTTACAATCAGGCCCTCGATTATCTCTACTCTTTCGTAGATTATAGCCTGAAACACGCCTCCGAACTGGCCCAGGCCGATTTCAACCTGGAGCGGATGCGCGACCTGATGGCTTTGCTCGGCAACCCGCAGGAGAAATATCCCATCCTCCACGTGGCCGGGACGAAGGGCAAAGGCTCCACCTCGGCGCTGATGGCTTCGGCGCTGACCGTCGCCGGGTATCGCAGCGGCCTCTATACCTCGCCGCATTTGCAGGATTACATCGAGCGGATACAGATCAACGGCCTGCCCATTTCACATGATGAACTGGTCGAACTGGTCGCACAGGTCAAACCGGCGGTCGCCAAAATCCCGCTGCTGACCACTTTCGAGATCACCACCGCCATCGGTTTCCTCTGTTTTGCCCAAAAGAATGTAGATGCCGCCGTCATCGAGGTCGGACTGGGCGGGCGGTTGGACGCGACCAACATCGTCACGCCGCGCGTCTCGGTGATCACCTCGCTTTCCTACGACCACATGGCGGTACTGGGAAACACACTGACGAAGATCGCTGGGGAAAAAGCCGGCATCATCAAGGAAGGCGTGCCGGTCGTTTCTTCGCCGCAAGTTGACGAGGCGCTGGCAGTGCTGGAGAAAGTCGCCGCGGAGCGGAATGCCCCACTGACGCTCGTCGGCCGCGAGGTGACATTCGAAGCAAGTGAGCATTCTCTTGACGGACAATCGCTGGCAGTCAGTCCATCATTCGTCACTCATCACTCGTCACTCGTTACGCCAGAATCGGTTATACTCCGCATCCCTTTGCTCGGACGCTACCAGATCGAAAACGCCGCCACCGCTTATGCTGCGCTGAAAGCCAGCGGATTGAATGTAAGTGATGAGGCCATCCAAAAAGGTTTTGGCGAAGTCCAATGGCCGTGCCGTTTTGAAATTGTCCGCCGCGAACCGCCAGTGATACTCGATTCGGCGCATAACATCGATTCGGCCGAGAAACTGTGCCAGGCGCTGGAGGATTACTTCCCGGGCCGGCCGGTGATCCTGATCTTTGGCGCCTCGGAAGATAAGGATGTTCCTGGCATGTTTGCGGCCTGGAAACCGCGCCTGAACTTGATCCTCGCCACCAAGGCCGATCACCCGCGCGCCCTTGAGCCGGAGCAACTCGTCGAAACGGCGAACAGGCTCGGGGTCCGTGCCGAAGCGGTGAAACCTGTAGAGACGGCTTTGGCACGCGCGTTGGAATTATCTGAAAAAGATGGTAGCATTGTCCTCGCGGCGGGCAGCATATTTGTCACTGCGGAAGTCCGCACCGCGTGGCAGAATTACGTTGACAAGTTGACAAATTGACACGTTGACACGTTGGAATGTTGTCACGCTGGCATGGTGTAAACGTGCAAACGTGTCAACTTGTAAACGTGCAAACGTACAAACGAGGAATTATGAACAACGATTGGTCTTTCCCAGACGACGAAGAAGCCTTCAACCTGGCGCTTACGCAACGCACGGACGAACTGTACCGTGTCCCCAACCTGACGCCGGATGATGATGGGATTATCGAAGCGCTCGTCCTGCCGCTGCGCGACATGGTCATCTTCCCGCATATGGTGACGCCAATCTTTGTCGCCCGCCAGGCCTCCTTGCTGGCCATACAGGAAGCTCACTCGCGCACCAGTACCGTGATCGGTCTGACGCAGCGCGATCCGGAGGTCGAGGATCCGCGGCCGCAGGATTTCCTGCCCACTGGCGTGGAAATGGCCGTTGGGCGATTGCTCAGTATGCCGGATGGTTCCAGTTCAGCCCTGGTGCAGGGACGGCGGCGGGTCGAGATCCTGGAATTTACCCGCCTGGAACCGGTCATCAAGGTGCGCGCCCGGGTCTTTTACGAGACGACCGCTGCCGACCGGCAGACTCAGGCGTTGATGCGCTCGGTGCTCGACCTGTTCGACCGCTGTATTCAGCTCGACCGCTCCATCCCTGAGGAGGCGCATCTCTTTGCTCTGAACATCGTCGAACCTGGCTGGTTATCCGACATGATTACCACGGCCGTCTCCTTCGATTTTGAAGAGCGACAAGCCCTGTTGCAGATGACCGACCCGCGCGAGCGGCTCAAGCGGATCAACAAACTGCTCGCCGAAGAAGTGGACGTACTGGAGCTGGAAGACGAAATCCACAGCCGCGTCCAAAACGAGGTGGATAAGAGCCAGCGCGAGTTCTACCTGCGCGAACAGATGAAGGCGATCCAAACCGAACTGGGCGATGGCGATATCTGGACGCGGGATGTCAATGAACTGCGTCAAAGAATTGAACAGGCCAACCTGCCTGAACAGGCCAAAGTCACGGCGATGAAGGAAATCGAGCGGCTCAATCAAATGCCGCCCATGGCGCCCGAGGTCGGCATCATCCGCAGTTACATTGACTGGATCCTCGACTTGCCCTGGTCAACGCTGACCGATGACAACCTGGACGTGAAGCACGCAGCCAGAGTTTTGGAGCGTGACCATTACGGCCTGAAGAAAGCCAAAGAACGCATTTTAGAATACATTGCGGTGCGCTCGCTGCACCCGAAAAAGGGACGCCAGCCGATTTTGTGTTTCGTCGGGCCGCCTGGCACGGGCAAGACCTCGCTGGGCCGATCCATTGCGGAGGCTTTGGGACGCAAGTTCGTGCGCCTTTCGCTGGGCGGCGTGCGCGACGAGGCTGAAATCCGCGGCCACCGCCGCACGTACATCGGTGCGCTGCCCGGGCGCATCCTCCAGACCATGCGCCGCGCCGCTACGGCCAATCCGCTCTTCATGCTGGATGAGATTGACAAACTCGGTTCGGATTTCCGCGGCGACCCGGCTGCGGCGCTGCTCGAAGTGCTCGACCCGGAGCAGAATCATGCTTTCTCCGACCATTACCTGGACCTGGATTTCGACCTTTCAAAAGTCATGTTCGTTACCACCGCCAACACGCTCGGCCCGATTCCGCCCGCCCTGCTCGACCGGCTGGAAGTCATCGAGTTTCCCGGTTACATCGAAGAGGAGAAAGTTATCATTGCCAACCGATTCCTGATCCCGCGCCAGTTGGACGAAAACGGGCTGGAAGAAGTCGGGTTGAATTTCGATCCACAGGCGCTGCAGCGGATCATCCGCGAGTACACCTATGAGGCCGGCGTGCGCAATTTGGAGCGCGAGATTGGCCGCGTCTGCCGTAAAGTGGCGCGCTGGAAGGCGGAGGAGAAGAAGTATCCAGAGCAAATTAGCGCGGCGGTGATCGAGAAGTTCCTCGGCCCACCCCAATTTTTCGAGACCGAGGCCGAGCGCAAGGACGAAGTCGGCGTGGCTACCGGCCTGGCCTGGACTGAAAACGGCGGCGAGATCATGTTCGTCGAGGTCGCTGTTCTGGAGGGCAAAGGCAATTTGCAGATGACCGGTCAGATTGGGGATGTGATGCAGGAATCGGGTCAGGCCGCGTTGACCTATCTCAAATCCCGCGCCGCCATGCTCGGCATTGACCCGGACGTGTTCGAGCGCCTGGATATCCATATGCACCTGCCCGAGGGGGCGATTCCAAAGGACGGCCCCTCGGCGGGCATCACACTTTGCTCGGCGCTGATCTCGGCTTTTACCGGGCGTCCGGTTTCCAAAGATGTGGCGATGACCGGCGAGATCACCCTGCGCGGGCGCGTGCTGCCGGTTGGAGGGGTGCGCGAGAAGGTGATGGCCGCCCGCCGCGCCGGATTGAAAACCGTTATCATCCCGATGCGCAACCAGAAGGATTTGGTGGACATCCCCAAGCGCGCCCGCGATGACCTGAAGATCATTCCTGTTCAACACATAGACGAGGTCATCGAAATAGCCATCGCGGCGGAAGCGATTGCCGAGCCGCCGAAGCCGAGGCGCAGGCAGGATGAACAAACGCAGGAGGAGGAGTAAAACGTAAAGCGTGAAACGTAAACTCATTACGCTTTACGTTTTACCGAGTAGGTCTTCGGCGCATTACGCTTTATTTCTCCAATCACCACAGAAAAAAACATGGCCATCTCTCTCAAGAATAAAATCGTTCTGGTTACGGGAGCCTCATCCGGCTTCGGGGAAGACGCGGCTCGTCTATTTGCAAAGGAAGGTGCGACGGTCGTCCTGGCCGCCCGGCGCATGGACCGGCTGACCGCCCTGGCCGAGGACATCTGCGCCGCTGGCGGTCAGGCCTTTGCCGTCCCGCTGGATGTGACCGAGCAATCCCAGATCGAGGAGGCCGTCCAGACCGTGCTAGACAACTTTGGCCGCATTGACATCCTCTTTAACAACGCCGGCTTTGGCCGCCTCGACTGGTTGGAAAACCTCGACCCCCGCCGCGAGATTGATACTCAGATTGATGTCAACCTGCGCGGCGTAATCCAGGTGACGCGGGCTGTGTTACCGCAAATGATCGCCAGCCGCTCCGGTCACATCATCAACATGTCCTCGGTGGCCGGTCTGATCGCCGCGCCGCTCTACAGCATCTATGCCGCCACCAAGTATGGCGTGCGCGCCTTCAGCGATGCTTTGCGGCGCGAAGTGGTGCCTTTTGGCATCCGGGTCTCCGGCATCTACCCCGGCCCGGCCGCCACCGAGTTCGGCCAGCACTCCGGCGATAACGCCGTGAAAAGCAGCCTCAAATTCCCGCAATGGCTCTGGATGACCTCCGAGTATGTTGCCCGGTGCACGGTCGGCCTGGCGAAACGCCCGCGCCGGACTTTGATTATTCCCTGTTATTACCGCATTATTATCGGATTTGATACGCTCTTCCCCGGCCTGGTGGATTGGATTTTGAAGGTGGTGTTTGTAAAGCGATTTCACCATCTGACAACGGACGATAGACCATAAACGATTACGTTTTACGCTTTACGTTTTGCGCCTCTTCTCTGGAGGACTCTTGATCGAAAACCGTCTCAACAAACTCAGCGCCGCTTTGCGGACCTCGGGCCTGGACGCCGTTATTTTGAACCCTGGCCCATCCCTGGCCTACCTGACCGGTCTGCATTTCCATCTCAGTGAGCGGCCAGTGGTGGTCATCTTCACGCCAGATAGGCCCCCTGTCATCGTGCTGCCGGAACTGGAAATGCTCAAAGTGGCCGGATCGCCATTCCAGGCATTTCCCTATCCCGAAAACCCCGCCGAATGGGATGGCGTCTTCCGTCGCGCGCTGAGTTCGCTCGGACTGGATGGTAAACGCATCGGTGTCGAGCCGCGCTGCCTGCGTCTGCTGGAATTCCGGCAGGTCAAGAATGGTGCGCCCGAAGCCGAATTCCCGGATGCCAGCCGGCTGGTGTCTTCGCTGCGCATCAAAAAAGATGTGGGTGAAATCGCCGCCATGCGCAAGGCCGTCAAAGTGGCGCAGTCCGCGCTGGAAGCGATCCTCCCGCTGATCAAAATCGGCATGACCGAGAAAGAACTGGCCGCCGAGTTGACCGTCCAGTTATTGCGCAATGGTTCGCAGCCGGAGATGCCCTTTTCTCCGATCCTCTCCGGCGGGCCGAACTCGGCCAATCCGCACGCCTCGCCCAGCGACCGCAAGCTACAACCTGGTGACCTGCTGGTGATTGACTGGGGCGCGACGGTGGACGGCTACATTTCCGACCTGACGCGCACTTTCGCGGTGGGGGAGGTGGAGGCCGAATACCGCAAGATTCACCAGATTGTGCAGGAGGCCAACGCCACCGGACGCGCCGCGTCCGGGCCAGGTGTGCCATGCGCCGAAGTGGATAAGGCGGCGCGAGAGGTGATCGAGAAGGCCGGATATGGGCAGTATTTCACCCATCGCACCGGTCACGGCATCGGACTGGAAAGCCACGAGGATCCATACATACGCGGCGATAATGAGCAATTGCTAGAACCCGGCATGGCTTTCACCGTCGAGCCGGGGATTTACCTGCCGGGTCGCAACGGCGTGCGCATCGAGGATAATATGGTGATAACGGATGATGGTGCGGAGTGTTTGAGCGATATGGAGCGCGGGATTCAAGTGATAGGATAGCTCCCTTTCGCGATGAAAAACTCCACTATTCCGGCGGCGGAAACAAAGGAATTTAACCACAAAGGACACGAAGGCGCATAAAATATGGGAAACAGGCAAATGCCTTCATATTGCGAATACATCCGCGCCCACCCCGAAGACGAGTACAACCGCCGCTACCACGACGAGGAATATGGCTTCCCGCTGGCGGATGACAACCTCCTCTTCGAGCGTCTTGTGCTGGAGATCAATCAGGCCGGGCTGTCGTGGCTGCTGATCCTCAAAAAGCAGCCGGCCTTCCAGCGCGCCTTCGAGGGCTTTGACGTGGCGCGCGTGGCAGCTTATGATGGCGAAGATGTGGCCCGTCTGCTGGCCGATGCCAGCATAATTCGCAACCGTAGGAAGATCGAGGCGGTCATCGAGAATGCGCGGCGGATTCCTGCCATTCAAAAAGAATACGACTCGTTCAAAGCCTGGCTGGATGCCCATCACCCGCGTAGTCACGAAGAGTGGGTGAAGTTGTTCAAGCAAACCTTTGTCTTCGTGGGCGGCGAGGTGGTGCGCGAATTTCTCGTCAGCACCGGCTACCTGCCGAACGCGCACGACGCGGACTGCCCAGTCTACGCGCGCATCACCGCGCTCGATCCAGCCTGGATGCGGGGATAAACGGATGGCTACCTGGATCGCCCACTTGCGTCTGGCTGAAATCCTGCTCGAACACATTCCCGGCTTGGACGCCGCCGCCTTCGCCATTGGCAGCGTCGCCCCCGACGCCGGCATCCCGGATGAAAAATGGGAGAAATTCACCCCGCCGCCGGAAGTGACGCATTTCAAGCGCTCGGATGGCGCACACAAAGATCTCGCCGATCTGGAGTTCTACCGCCATTACCTGGCTTGTGTAAAGGCTGTTGATACGCCACACTTCTCCTTCCGCATGGGATATTTCTTCCATCTAATCACGGACAACCTGTGGACAGTCGCGGTTGGCCGCCCCACCGAGGAACGCTTCGCCGAGCAATTCGCCGCTGACCGCCAGTTCATCTGGGAGGTGAAAAAAGACTGGTACGGACTTGACCATCTCTACGTCCGCGATCACCCCAACTGCCTGTTCTGGCGCGTCTTTCTGGACGCCAACCCGGACGGCCTCGCCCTGGACTTTTTCCCGGCCGAGGCGCTGCCGCTCCAGTTGCATTACATCAAGTCTTTCTATCAACGCCGCGACGACAAGATCCAGGCGCTATACCAGCGGCCTTATATTTACCTTTCGCAGGCTGCGATGGATGACTTTGTCGAACAAAGCGCGCAGCGATTGTTTCGGATATATAATGGGATCTGGCAGGATCATGCCGCCGTGGAGGATTTTTCTTCAGCGCTGGAGATCTTTTAGCAATACTGGCTGCCAGCGCGCAAGGCGGATTGCCAATCCGCCCCACTTACGCTCAAGACATCCCACCCAACTACCCAACCACCCAACTATCAAACTACCCAACTACCCAACTATCCAACCCCCTAACCACCCAACTATGATCATCCCAACCGCCGAACCCTTCTTCTTTCCCGGTAACAAGACGGGGTGCTTATTGATCCATGGCTTCACCGGCGCGCCGAAAGAGATGCGCTGGATGGGCGAGTATCTTGCCCGTGAAGGCTTCAGCGTCCTCGGCGTGCGGCTGACGGGTCACGCTACCCAGCCCGAAGACATGATCCGCTCGCGTTACACCGACTGGCTGGCCTCGGTCGAGGATGGCTGGAACCTGCTGCGCGGGGTCTCGGATCACATCTTCCTCATTGGACTCTCGATGGGCGGCATCCTGTCCCTTGTCACGGCGACCAGGCTGCGGGTGGATGGCGTCGTCGTCATGTCCACGCCATATAAACTGCCGGATGACCCGCGCATCCGCTGGGCGAAGCAAATCTCCCGCTTCATCCCTTACGCGCCCAAGGGCAATGAGGCTCCGGGCGCGGACTGGTACGATAAAGAGGCCTTCAAGCAGCATGTCTCTTATCCCCAGAACCCGATCCGCTCGGTGGCGGAATTGAACCAGTTGATGGCCGTGATGCACGCATCGCTGCCGAAGGTGCGCGTGCCGGCGCTGCTCATCCATTCGCGGAACGACGATTACATCGTCAAGGACAGCATGGCGCAGATTTACGCGCACTTGGGCAGCTCGGATAAGCAGATGATGTGGATCGAGGGCAGTGGGCACGTCATCACCGAAGATGCGCAGCGCGAGCTGGTTTTCAAGGCCGCCGCGGATTTCATTCGCAGGGTTGAAACTCGCACCGCAGAGAACCCTTCGACTACGCTCAGGGCAGGCGTAGAGAGCGCGGAGACAAAATAAAACTCTCTGCGATCTCCGCGCGCTTCGCGAAGCATACCCGAAGGGTACAGCGGTGAAAAAGAAAACCATCGAGGCCTGCGCATGACTTCCGACCTGCTGCTCATCTCCCTCTCGCTCTTCACCTGGGGCCTGGGCGAGGGGATGTTTTTCCTCTTCCAGCCGATTTACCTCCAACAGCTCGGCGCCAGCACGATGACCATCGCCGGCATATTGAGCGCCTTCGGACTGGCGATGATGGTCGTCCACATCCCGGCCGGATACCTTTCAGACCGCTTCGGGCGGCGACCTTTACTGTGGGCCGCCTGGAGCTTTGGCCTGCTGGCGACCTGCGTGATGGCCCTGGCGCGCAGTCTGCCGTTCTTCGTCATTGGGATGTTGCTCTATGGCCTGACGGCTTTCGTCTCCGCGCCGCTGCAGAGCTACGTGACCGCAGCGCGCGGCAGGCTTTCCCCCGCACGTGCCATGACCCTGACCTCGGCGGCCTTCAACCTGGGGGCGGTGATCGGTCCGCTCAGCGGCGGCTGGATCGGCGACCGCTTCGGCCTGCGCAGCGTGTATTTCGTGGCGGCCTTTATCTTCTTGATTTCGTTGGGGGTAATATTGTTCTTGCGCGCCCAGCCCCGTGACGGCCATGATCAAGATTCACCGCCTGCCAGTCTATTCTCGAACCGGCGCTTTCTGGGCTTTTTGACTGTCGCCTTTATCGCCATGTTCGTCATGTACCTGCCCCAGCCGTTCACTCCCAAGTTCTTGGAGAACGTACGTGGACTCTCGCTGGGTGAAATCGGCCTGGTTGGTTCAATTGGCAGCCTGGGGAATGCCCTGCTCAACCTGACGCTGGGTCATTTCAACGCCTGGCTCGGATTCCTGCTGGCGCAGGCCTCGGTCGGTATGTTCGCTTTGCTGATCTGGCGCGGGGATGGCACGCTCTGGTACGCGGCCGCCTATTTCCTGCTGGGCGGCTTCCGCGCCGCCCGCATGTTGATCTTTGCCCAGGTGCGTCCACTCATTCATCAGGCCCAGATGGGCCTGGCCTATGGAATCACCGAGGCCTTCAACTCGCTGACGGCCATCCTGGCCCCGCTCCTGGCCGGCTACATGTATACCCAAGACCCGGCCGTCGTCTACCCAGTCAGCCTCGGATTGATCCTGGTCGCCATCTTTGTCAGCCTGATCTTTGCCCGCGTGACACAGTGATCAGTGATCAGTAATCAGTGATCAGTGATCAGTTACCAATGACTGATCACCGACGACTGATGACTGATGACTGAAAACTGAACACTGAAAACTGAACACTGAACACTGATAACTATGCCTCTAGAAATCGTCCCCTTCACCCTCGGCCCGGTGCTGACCAATGCTTATCTGGTCGCCGATCCCGAAACCGCTGAAGCCGCGGTCATTGACCCGGCCTGGGATGGACATGTCATCCTGGCCGAAGCGCGACGGCGCGGCTGGCGCATCGGACAACTCTGGTACACCCACGCCCACTTCGATCACATCGGCGGCGCGGCAGAGATTGCGGCTGCGCTGAATCCCCCGCCCCTTGTCGCCCTCCATCCCGCTGATCATCCGTTGTGGCAGGTGCAGGGCGGCGCGGCGCTGTTTGGTTTTCGCATCGAAGTCGGCCCCGAGCCAACCATTGACTTGCGTCACGGCCAGACCCTGCGACTGGGGAATATCACTTTTGAGGTGCGTCACACGCCAGGGCATACCCCGGGTCATTGTGTGTTTTACTGTGCCGAAGAAAATACCCTCTTCAGCGGCGACTTGATCTTCCAAAACGGCGTTGGGCGGACGGATTTACCTGGAGGAGATTGGGAGACGCTGGTGGAGAGCATAAGGATGCAGGTGTTTACCTTGCCTGACGAGACGCGGATATTATCGGGGCATGGGCTGGAGACGAGGGTGAGGGAGGAGAGGAGGGGGAATCCGTTTGTGGGAGTGACATGATAGTACGTAGATATGTACGGCCTTTGGCGACAGATTGAACTCCTCCAGGATGAGGATGACGAGAATGGGGAGGCAGGCGAGGAAAGTAGTCATTGTCAGTGGTGAGTCGTTAGTGGGAAGGCGTTGGGGCAATACTGTTTAGATAAGTCTGCAGAGACGGCTCCTCGCGAAGCACCCTGCGGGCACGCCGTCGGGCATACCACTTCGGGGCACTTTGGGAGCCCGACCATCTAAGCTAAACAGTATTGGGCGTTAGGGGGAACGGTTGGGGGCGGACTTTGTTGAGCAGACTGTATAGCCATACACCAGCGCCACGCCCAACGCCAGTGCCGGTAACACCACCAATCCCGCCTCCGGGCCGAAGGCGCCGCCCGTCCACAGCTCCGGGCCGCTGACTGTGTGCCGGATGAGACGGTAGAATTCCATCCCGCTCACCGGGAATCCAAACAGCGTACCCTCGAAAAAATTCCAGCCGATGTGCAGGCCGATGGAGAGCCACAATTGTTTCGTGCGCAGGTAGGCGAAGGCCAGGAAAAGCCCGGCCAGGGAGATGCCCACTGCTGAGAGCCAGGTGGCGTTGGGGTTGGCCAGGTGCAGAACGCCAAAGACGGCCGAGGAAAGGAGCACGCTCCAGGTCATATTGATCCCCTCGGCCAGGTTTTGCAAGTGGTAGCCGCGCGAGAGCAGTTCCTCGTTCCAGCCGACCAGGACAAAGGCCAGGAAGATGAGCAGGGTGTTGACGACAACCGCGCCGACCGGTTGCGTTTGCCAGGCGAAGCCCTCGAATTTGATCCAGCCCGATGACCACATGAGGATGTAAATCAACCCCATCATCACGAAGGTGATGGCAATCCCGGCCAGGATGTCCACGAGCGCCCGCCACTTCAGTTTGAAACCCAGGCTAGCAAAGGAGCGCCGGTCGAGGAAGCGCCGTGCCATAAATATGGATACTGTAATCGCCAGGAACTCCACTGCCAGCGATGCAAGCAATTCGGGAAGCACCATTTCTGGCGGCAGCAGGGTGTGCGCTGGAGTCTCGAACATCATCGGCAGCAGGATGACGGGGATGCCGATGCAAAGTCCCAGCATGAGCATTATCAGGCTCTGTATCAGCAGCCGCCAGCCGGCGCGCAGACGAGGCTCGGAGGGGGAGAGGAAAATGCGTTTCACAGTTGGGAGCAGGGAGTCGTTAGTTGTTAGTGGGCGTGGCGATTGGGTTGAACTTTGAAACCGCGAATTTTCTTCCGGTCCTCCATTTTTCATTCTCCTTTCTGACGACTCTCAAATCCCGACTCCCGACTCTTCGCTGTCTACCCACCGTTCAGGTATATCCCTTTTGGATCCAACTCCTCGCGCAGGATCTTGAGCTCATTGTCCATCACAGGCTCTGTTGTTCTTAAACTCGCTGCCACTTTCAGCGGCCAGCCGGTGTTGTCAATGGCTTCCTGCGCGGTCTTGCCGGGATGCAGGGCGGTCAGTACCAGCTCGCCGCTGGCGTCGGGTTCCAGGATGCCCAGGTCGGTCACGACTGCGATAGGTCCGCCGCCGCGCAGGCCGACTTTCACGCGCTCAGAACGCCCGTTCAAGAAGCCGGCCGAGGTCATGAAATCCACCTTCTCAGGGAAGCGGCGCTTCTGATGGGGGGACATTATGTAGCAGCGGTTGGCCCAGGCGGCGATCTCCTGCGAGCCACCGGAACCCGGCAGGCGGACTTTGGGGTGGGCATAATCATTGCCGATGACCGTCGCGTTGATGTTGCCGAAGCGGTCAATCTGTGCCCCGCCCAGGAAGCCCACGTCCACGTTGCCGCGCTGGAGATAAAGGGTGAAAATATCGTACATGCTGACCACCGATAGCGCCCCGCTGACCAGGGTCGGGTCGCCGATCGAGAGCGGCAGACGCGCCGGTTCGGCCCCGATCACGCCGGCTTCGTAGATCATGACCAGGTTGGGAGCGTGGGTGCGCTTGGCCAGGTTGCAAGCCAGGTTGGGCTGGCCGACGCCGACGAAGACGGTCTCGCCATCCTGCAGCAGGCGGGCGGCGTTGACGATCATAAGTTCGGCGGAGGAGTAGGTAAGTTCAGTCATGTTATCTCCCAAAGAAGAGCGAATTTGAACCGCGAAGAAACGAAGCCCGCGAAGGCTTTTTATAATCAGTAGATCACGAAAACGGGGCGACTCTTTCAGATTTGTTCCGACTTGTACACGGATTTCACGGAATTTCACGGAAAAACAGTAGAAAAATCCGTGCTTTTTCCGTGTCCGTCCGTGTAATCCGTGTCCAAAAAGTTTCGGATATGTTCAACCACTTTCCCAGGTTGTTCCAACGGAACCAAGTGAGTAGCATTTTCAATGGTGACGATCTGCGCCGAAGGCAATTTTCGCTTCACCAGGCGGGCGGCGGATTCCCAAAAGGTGTCCGTCTCTGCGCCGCGGATGATGAGCAGCGGGACTTTCAGTTTGGGCAGGCCGCGCCAGATGTCCGTATCATGCCATACGCCGGTGATGTAGATGCGCGCCTCCCACTTCGGGCTGTAAACGAGTTCATATTGACCATCCGGGCGCGGGCGCGTCAGCCCCTCGACGTAGGCTTCAAGGCTGGCATCGCTCAGATATCGAAAAATGGACTTGCGCCGGTAGCCCCTCAGCAAAACCTCGCGGCTCTCGAAGACCCGCCGCCGGCGCAGCGCGCCCTGGACGAGCGGATGCAGCCGGTACGAGAGGCTGAGCATCCGGATGAGACGCATGGCGGCGATCATGGTTGGCGGAAAAAGCACCGGGTCAATCAGGACGAGGGCGCGGAAGCGTTCCGGCTGGCGCAGCGCGGCGCGCAGGGTGACGATCCCGCCCAGCGAGTGACCGACGCCAATCAGTGGGCCGGGATCCCGTTCGTCTACCGAGCAGGTGCTGCGCAGGAAGCGGAACAGATCGTCGCTGAGGGGATGCCAGTCGTTGATCGAATCAGGCTGAACGTCCGGCCAGAGCGGACGTTGGTGCATGGCGAAAACGTGGTAATGTGCAGAAAGTCCCGTCAGCAGCGGGCGGTAACATTCCGGCGGGTAGCCGTTGGCATGGGCGAAGTGGAGCGGCGGGCCGTCGCCGTTGAGATCAATGAAAGGTATCAATCAAAGTTCCTCATCATGAAGGTTTCCTTTGTGTCCTTCGTGGTTAATAATTTCCGTAGTCCACCGGTGCGCTAGGCCGCGGCTTCACTTGCAATCGCCCATGTACTTTCGGCCCCAGTTTTTGCCAGTATTCATTTCTATCTTGCACGCCATAGACCCACTCGTCAAGATACGCTCTGACGGCCTGCGGGTCGGCGGAAATCTTATCCCACTCAAGATAAAACTCGTTATCGCGGTCGTAACAACCCTGCGCGTAGGAGGGGTGCGAGGCATACGGCACGTGGCAGACCGCGCTGACGATGAATCCGGGGATCAGCGTGCGGTTCGGATCCGAGCGGATGACGGATTCGTCCACGATCTCCTCGGCGGTCAGGATGACTTTTTTCGCGGCGAAGGCGGACTCCTTCTGCTCGCCGATGATGCCCCACAAATGGGCGTTGCCGTCCCTGTCGGCGCGTTGCACGTGGACGATGGCTACGTCCGGGTTGAGCGCCGGGACGACGATCACCTCTTTGCCGGAGTATGGATCGGTGACGCGCTGGATGAGCGGGTTGGCCCGCTCGAGGTCAGTGGCGGCGGTCTGGTTCATCGGCATGAAGGGCAGACCGGCCGCGCCGGCCTGCAGGCGGGAGATCATGCCGAAATGGGAATATTCCTCCCAATCCAGCCGCCCGGCCTCGATCTCAGCCCGCACGATGCGCAACGACCCGACGCCGGGGTTGCCCATATATGAAAAGATCACCTTGCGGGCGCAGCCGGCGGCAACCATCTGGTCGTAGATCAGGTCGGGGGTGGCGCGGGCAAGCGTCAGGTCCCGTTTGCGCTGGCGGATGATCTCGTGCCCGGCGGCGAAGGGGATCAGGTGGGTGAATCCGGCGGCGTAGAGCGTATCACCGTCTTGGACATATTTCGAAATGGCTTCGGAAAGGGGGATTAATTTTGTCATTTGCGCAGCATCTACTCAGTCGGGAAGTTTGGCGTTGGTGGAGGATGAAATATTAACGCTTTGCCTTTTCCTTCTTGTCTTTGCCTGCGCCGCGTAGTTTGCCCAGGGTGCTGAAACGCCCGGACTGGGGGTGGGGCTTTGCGCGGCGGCGGAGGATAAACCCCAAAAACAGGGCGATCAGACTGAAACCGAAATAATCGAATTTGGGTACGTTGCCCTGGATCGAGCCGATGAATATCATCATCAGCCCGGCGCCTACCAGGATGAAAAAATTTCCGATGCGTGGAAGGAGTTCTGGTTGCTGGTCCATGTCTGCTCGTGGGCGGCAATGTGACAGTCACTTCTGAAGTGACTGTCACATTGCACGATAACCCTGATCTGCCAAATTTACTTGATTAGCGTGTGAATTTGCTCGCGCATGTACAACGGCAGGTAGTAATGGCCGCCGGCGTTCTTGCCGCTCGAACCGGAGGCCTTCCAACCGCCAAAGGGTTGGAAACCGGGCCATGCGCCCGTCGTCGCGCCCTGCGGACGGTTGGCATAGCTGACGCCGGACTGGATGTTATCGAAGAACCACTCGACCTCATCTTCCGAGCCATAGAATCCTGCCGTCAGGCCGTAATCAACATCATTTGCATATTTCATCGCCTCGTCCAGGTTCTTGACTTTGGCGATGGTCGTGATCGGCAGGAACATCTCGTGCTTCCATAACCGGTGGTTGAGGGGCAGGTCGGTGACGAAGGTGGGTTCGCAGAAATATCCCTTGTCGTACCTATCGCCGCTCAAAATGTGACCGCCGGTCAGGAACCCGCCGCTGGATCGTGAAATCTCATCGGTAAAGTTCTTGAAGTCGTTGTAGGAATTCTTGTTGATGACCGGGCCGAAATAGACCTGGCGCTCGGTCGGGTCGCCGATGGTCAGCTTCCCGGCCAGTTCCTTCAGGCGAGCGGTCAACTCGTCGTAGACCGGCGCCTGGATGTAAACGCGCGAGGCTGCCGAACATTTCTGTCCCTGCAAGCCGAAGGCCGAGCGCAGGATGCCGATGGCAGCCCGCTCCAGGTCGGCGTGACGTGAGACGATGACCGGGTTCTTGCCGCCCAATTCCAGGATGATTGGCCGCAGCCACCTGCACTGCGAGAAATCGCGGAAGATGCCCATGCCCACGTCGAACGAGCCGGTAAATGTGACGCCGTCCACGTCCTGGCAGGTGATGAGCGCCTGTCCAAGCGTGCGTCCCGGCCCGGTGACGTAGTTGACCACGCCATCCGGGATGCCTGCATCCCGGAAGCACTCCACCAGCCAGCGAGCGGCCCAGGGCGTATCCGTAGCCGGTTTCATCACGACCGTATTTCCGGTCACCAGAGCCGCGCCTGCCGGGCCTCCAGCCAAGGCGGCCGGGAAGTTGAACGGGCTGATCACCAGCCAGACGCCGTAGGGCCGCAGCAGGGAGACGTTGCTAGCCTCGTAACCGACCAGCGGGTCCTTGCCCATTGCGAGGATGTAGCCGTCATTCTTTTCCATCTGGGAACAGGTGTAGCGGATCAGGTCGGCGGTCTCGGCAATGTCGCCCAGCGCTTCCATGCGGTTCTTGCCGACTTCCAGTGCCAGCGCCGCGCCGATCTCGAAGAGCCGCTCGTCAATTATATCGGCGGCTTTGCGCAGCAAAGCCACGCGCTGCTGCCACTTCATATGCGACCACATTGGGAAGGCTTTTCGAGCGGCGGCCAGCGCGGCCAAGGCGCTCTTTTCGTCCCCTTTTTGGAAAGTGCCCAGCAGCATGTCTGTGTCCGCCGGGTTGTGGTCCTCGAACTTTTCCGCCGCGAAGACATCCTTGCCGTCAATGAACATGCCGTAGTCTTTGCCGAGGCCGGCCTTGAGCTTGATCAATGCCGCATCGAAGCGCGTGTGCAGTTCCTCTGGTGGGTTGAACATGGTTGAGTAAGTCAGTTTGAAGTCTACCATTAGAATATCTCCTGATGCTTATGAGCCTATCCGAATAACGGAATGCAGACGCTTGTGCTGAGCCTGTCGAAGCATCAGTCTGCCTGGGATGGCGGACTAAAGTCCGCGTTCCGGGGGTTTATCGGATGGGCACTATGTGGTTTGGATGCTGGTCATACCGATAAAACGACCGAGACGAGCCGGTCGCAACGGGTATAGTATAACGTAGGAAAGCAGGGGCGTCAAAGAAAAATAATATACTGGACAAATATCATAGAAAATGGTAACATAAGAAAGCATGGAGGCATTGATTATGAACATCCGTACCCGTATCTGGACCCTGGGCCTGCTGGCCGTCATCGGACTAGCCGCCTGCGCCCCGGCCGCGCCGCCGCCTATCGCGCTGACAGAACCTCCCTCAGCAGCAACAGCGCTTCCGCCTGGCGTGCAAACGGAAACCCCCGGAGCAGCGGTGGAGACCCTTCAGTCCCCAACCTCGACGCCGATCTTCGTCGTCACACCGCGTGGGGACCAGCTTGAAGCCACTGATCCCTCTCAGGTAAATCTGGCTTCGGGCAAACCCGTCCTGATGGAATTTTTCCGCTTTACCTGAAGCACCTGCCGCGCTATGGCGCCCATCGTGCATGGGTTGGAAGCGAAATATTATCGGCAGATCACTTTTTATTTCCTGGATGCTGATGATCCGGCGACGAAAGTGTATCAACGCCAGTTCGGCTTCCGCGTTCAGCCGGAATTCTACTTATTGGATGGCCAGGGGAATGTGGTCAAGAAGTGGTTTGGGTTTGTGAACGCCGAAGATTTTGAAGCTGAGTTTGCAAAACTACTTGGGCAATAAGGTGTGAGTTAACGATTAACGTCCCGCAGGTTTTTCCCCGGATTTGATTGTAGAAGTCGAACCTGCGGGACGTTTTCAACTGTTGCCTTTTTTCCGCAAAATGGGCAATAAGGTGTGAGTTGGCGATCAACGTCCCGCAGGTTTTTCCCCGGATTTGATTGTAGAAGTCGAACCTGCGGGACGTTTTCACGGGGGAGGTTTTGCTTGACAGGTGTGTGAAACTTATCCATAATAGTTGTGTTACTCTATGTGGCTGAAGGGAAGCACCATGCCCATCATTTCTCTCATGACTGATTTTGGCCTGAAAGATGGCAACGTCGGCGTGATGAAAGGCGTCATCTGGGGCATCTGCCCGCAGGCCCAGATCGCAGACTTGAGTCACACCATCCAACCGCAGAACGTGCGCGAAGCGGCCCTGATCCTTTTCCGCGCGGCTTTTTATTTCCCTGACGATACAGTCCACATGATTGTCGTTGATCCCGGCGTTGGGACAGCGCGCCGGCCGATTGCCGCGCAGATCGGGCCGCAGCGCTTCGTCTGCCCGGATAACGGCTTGCTGACCATGATCCTGGAGCGCGCCGAACAGGAGGGCTGGCCGGTAGAGATCGTCCACCTGGATAAGCCGCAGTACTGGTTGAAGGATGTCAGCCACGTCTTCCATGGGCGCGATATCTTCGCCCCTTCTGCCGCCCATCTGGCCGGCGGCCTGCCGTTGCGCGATCTCGGTACACCCATCACTGACCCGGTCCGTCTGGAGTTGCCGAAGCCGCAACGCACGGCGCGCGGTTGGCGTGGCGAAGTCATCCACATTGACCATTTCGGCAATGTCGCTTCGAATATCTGCGTTGAACATCTTGGGAGCGAATTAAGTCACAAAGAACGCATCGTTGTACGGGTGGGCGGTCTTGAAATACGCGGACTGGTGAACACCTTTGGCGAGCGTCCCGAAGGTGAGTTGATCGCCCTTTTTGGCAGCACCGGCAACCTGATCGTCTCGCTCGTCAACGGCAGCGCCGCAGCCCGCATCAACGCTAAAATAGGCGATTTGTTCGAAATCATCCTCCCCTAACTCTCCAACAACCCAACAACCCAACTACCCAACTACCCAACTACCCAACCGCTCCGCGCAACCACCCAATGACCCAACCCGCACTCATCGTCGAAAATCTTTCCTTCCGCTACCGTGACCGACAGGGCGCGGCGATTCACGACATCTCTTTTTCGGCGAACGCGGGCGAAATTCTTTTAATCGCCGGCGCGAGCGGATGCGGCAAGACCACGCTCATTCGCGCCATTAATGGCCTCATCCCGCGCAGTTATAAGGGGGAAATGAGCGGGCATGTCCTAGTCCACGGGGAAGATACGGCGGGCTGGAAACTTTCGCAAATTTCTCAAAAAATTGGCACCGTCCTGCAAGACCCCGAACGGCAAATCCTCGGCACGAAGGTGCTCAACGAGGTGGCCTTTGGCTTGGAGAATCTCGGCCTGCCGCGCGAGGAGATCTACCAGCGCGTGGACGAGTCGCTGGCGCATTTGAAGATCACCCATCTGCGCGACCGCGATACTTTTCTGCTTTCGGGCGGGGAGAAGCAAAAGGTCGCGCTGGCGGGTGTGCTGGCCATGCGTCCTTCGATCCTGCTTTTGGATGAACCGCTGGCGAGTCTCGACCCCGCCAGCGCAGGCGAGACGCTCGACGCGGTGCGCGTCCTGGCCGATGAGGGTATGACCGTGCTGATGGTGGAGCATCGCGTCGAAGATGTGCTTCGCATCCATCCAGAGCGGGTGATGTACATGAGCGAGAGCGAAATCCGTTACCTGGGGGAGGTGAGCGGGTTATCTAAAGTGGTGAATTACCGCGAAGTCAAATTGCCCGCAAAAGACATCCTCCGACGCGCGCGGCGGGACCCG
This sequence comes from uncultured Chloroflexus sp., assembly GCA_964618215.1. Taxonomy (GTDB): domain Bacteria; phylum Chloroflexota; class Anaerolineae; order Anaerolineales; family Villigracilaceae; genus CG2-30-58-95. The sequence continues at coordinate 46,031 of CAZTZE010000012.1, read as the reverse complement.
CCCACAGCGGAGATCAACGTCCTGCCTGGCGCGGCAGGCCAAAGGTCAGAGAAAGAGGCGTTGGTGCGCTTTGAGAACGTCGCCTTCGGCTACGAGTCGGATGTCCAAGTCCTGCATGGAATCAATCTGGAGATCAAACGCGGCGACGTGATCGCATTGCTCGGTCCGAACGGTTCGGGCAAGACGACTTTGGTCAAACATGCCATCGGCCTGCTCAAGCCAAAATCGGGCCGCGTGCTGGTCAACGGCAAGGACACGCGCGAGTCCAGCGTGGCCGAAATTGCCAGCACGCTCGGTTATGTTTTTCAGAGTCCCAGCCACATGTTGTTCGCGCCCACGGTGCGCGAGGAACTGGCCTTCGGGCCGACCAATCTCAAGCATCCCAAAGAGGAGATCGAAAAGGAGGTGAAAGAGGCGCTGAGAATTGTGAACCTGTCCGATTTTGAGCAAGACCCTCCGCTGGCGCTGTCGTTCGGCCAGCAGAAGCGCGTCAGCATCGCGGCCATTCTGGCGATGCGCTCCCGCATTCTGGTGATGGACGAGCCGACCGCGGGGCAGGACTACCAGAACTACATGAACTTCATGGACGCCATCCTGCAAATGCCTGGCTTCGAGGCGGTCATCTTCATCACGCACGACGTGGACCTGGCGGTGATCTACGCCAACCGCGTCCTGCTCGTGGCGGATGGACGACTCGTGGCCGACGGTTCGCCGCACGAGGTGCTGCGCGACTTCCCTCGACTGGAGGCCTGCCGCGTCGTCCCCAGCTCGCTCCTCGCCCTGAACGTTTCCCGCTTCGCGCGGACGGGGCGTTTCCTGCGGGCCGAGGCGCTGGCGCATGTTTGACCTCACCCCCAACCCCTCTCCCAAAGGGAGAGGGGAGCAGAGAGTAAGGAGAATGAGATGGATAAACGAATGTCTTCTGTTTTGATCTGGCTGGTGGCGATCTTTGCCATCTTTGCCATCATTGTCTTCGTGCTGGGCAATATGCTCGGCATCGAGCGCTTTCAGACCGACAATGCCACGCTCGGCCTGCGCTTTGGCTTCGTCATCCTCGGCCTGTTGATCGCCTACGCGGTCTATTTCTTCAACAAGGACAACAAGGCCTGGGAAGTGGGCACGCGCCAGGTGGTGTGGATGTCCATCGGCGCGGCGTTGTATGCCGTCTTCTCGTGGTACTTCAACGCCACCGTGTTTGTCGTCCCCTCGTTGAGCCAGGTTGCGCTCCGTCCCGCCATTGCCATCCCGATGTTCTTCGGCTACACCTTTGGCCCGATCGTCGGCTTCTTCACGGGCGCGGTCGGCAACATGTTCGGCGACGCCATCTCGGGCTTTGGCCTCTCGCCGCAGTGGAGCATCGGCAACGGCCTGATCGGATTCATCGCCGGCCTGCCCGCACTGTTCGCGAACCGCAAGAAGGCCACGGATACCGTCCTGTGGGTGAGCGGCGCGCTGGCTCTGCTTGCCACCCTCGTGTACTTCCTGAATCGCGGCCAGACCAACATGATGTTCTACCAACCGGAAGCCGGCATCTTCGGCGACCAGCCCATCGCGCTGACCGCGGGCATTTCCATCCTGATCGGCTTCGTGCTGGTGCTCATCGTCCGCTTTGCCTTTGGGAAGAATGTCAATGCCGGCGAGGCCGTCATTTGGGGCATGCTCGGAAACATTCTCGGCATTGGCTTCGCGGCCATCTCGGATATCTGGATCAACGGATTCAGCCCCGCGGCCGCCATCGTGGGCGAGTTCCTGCCCGCGGCAGGCCCCAACTTGATCTTCGCCGCCATCCTCGTTCCGCTTCTTGTGGGCGCGTACGCCGCTGTCCAGAAGCAATCGGGTCGCTAGTCAGTTTTCAGTTTTCAGTGTTCAGTGGTTGGTGTTATACCGACCACTGAACACTTCCTGAAACTGATCACTGATGACTGATGACTGATTACTATGCTTGTAGCCTGGCGATACCGCAAACGTGACCGCTCTTTCATCCAGTCGTTCGATCCGCGCGCCTGGCTGATCTTCTACGGCTGTTTCCTCGTCTCCACGCTCGCATTCTGGGATGTGCGCTTCCTGCTGTTCTTTGGTGCCATCGCGCTGTTTGTCCTGCTCACCTCGGGAGTCAAATGGCATGAGATCCGCCGCGCCTTTTTGTTCATCATCGGCTTTGTCTTTATCTTCGCATTTTTCACTTTCCTGACCGGCCGCGGCGGGACGGAAGTGTATGAGCAGGAGCACCTGATCCGCCGCTTCGAGGTCTCGTTCAGCATCTTCGGCTGGACTCCCGCGCTGGATGTCACCGTCGAGCGCGCCTTCTTTGGTGTCAGCCAGTTCGTGCGCGTTTTCAGCATCGCCATCATGACCATTCTCATTCCGTACTCGCTCAATCCAGCATTGTACGGCGTCACCTTCCGCGGCATTGGCCTGCCCGACAAGATTGCCTACGCCATGGATTTGACCATGCGCTTCATCCCAACCTTCAGCCGCGACTTCCAGTTGACGATGGACGCGCAGAAAGCGCGCGGCTACGAACTGGAAAAGATTCAGGGAGGATTAATCCAACAAGTCCGCAAACTCGGCCCGCTGATGGTGCCCGTCACCATCCACGCCATCATTGGCAGCGAGGATATTATCGACGCGATGGACTTGCGCGCCTTCGGCATCGGTCCGCGCACGTGGTTGCAGAATCTGGTCTATCAATTCAAAGACCGCGTCCTGATTGGGGTTGGACTTGCGATCCTGCTTTTCTCACTGGCGCTCAGCACGCTGGGCCTGGGGAATTTCTGGCTGCCGCCTCAATTGCTTGCCCTCGCGGGCGGATGACCCGGATATGTTCCCAAAGAGACCGTCCTGCCCGCGACGGTCTCTTTTATTACAATGGCCTGATTAACTTTCGAGCAGTGCGTGCCAATCAATCTCTTGGGCGGTCTTCATCAGCCGGTGGTCGTCGTCCACGATGCGATAATTAAGGTTACGGAAGACTCTCTCGGCCAGGGCGCGCACAGGTACGAGCGGGACGACCTCATCTTGCGTGCCATGAATAATGATGGTGGGGACGTCCACCGGAGCGGGGAGATGTTCGGCGAATTCGGGCAGTGAGAGTGCGGGCGCGAGCAGGATGAGTTTGCGCACCTGACCCGGGTGTTGGCAGGTGAACAACGCGCCTATCAGCCCGCCGAAACTGGAGCCGATGATCGTCCAGCCGGTTTTATCGCCGAGAATGGAATAGAGTTGCGCCATGCGTTCGGCCAGCGAGCCGGTAAAGTCAGGCGTGGATATGCCGGGGAACAAGCTGCGCAGCAGGACGGCTTTTTCGCCCTGGCTGCTGCTTTCGAGGCCGTGCAGGAAGATGAGACGGGTGGGGTTAAACATGGCTGTATGATACTACAGGAAAGCCATACTACCGAAGGCCTACTCGGCAGACTTACCTGGCATCTTGACAAATTGGATAGATTAGATATAATATTGGCTACCCCACCCCCCTGGGGGGGATAGGAGTAAAAGATGAAAAACGAAGATACGTTGAAACGACTGAAGATAATCGAAGGCCATCTGAAAGGCGTCATCCGCATGGTGGAAGAGGATGCATATTGCATTGACATCATCCGCCAGATCCAGGCGGTGGATGCGGCGCTGAACAAGGTCAGCGGCGTGATACTGGAAAGCCACCTGAATTCGTGCGTCATCACCGCCGTGCAGGGCGATGACCCCGCCGAGCGTCAGCGCGTGTTGAAAGAGATTACCGAAGTGTTCGATATGGCCACCAAAGTGTAGCAAGTTAGGGTTGCGGGTCAGGTCCACGCCACTAACTTACCGATTCCTAATCTACCAATCTACTGAAGGAGAACCCCATGACTACCGTTACTTATTCCGTTCCCAGCATTTCCTGCATGCACTGCGTCCGCACCATCCAAAACGAGGTGGGCGAGCTGGCCGGCATCCAGTCCGTCAAGGCGGACGCGGCCAGCAAGAAGGTCGAAATCGTCTTCGACGCGCCAGCGAGTGAGGACAAGATCAAGGCGCTGCTGGCGCAGATCAATTATCCCGTCGCGGCGTAAATAATAGTTGAAAGTCAAAGGGCCTGCCCTGAGCTTATCGAAGGGTTGAAGGTCAGACTGTCAGAATGATTGACCTTCGACCTTCGACCTTCGACCTTCGACCTTCGACCTTCGACTTTCAACCTGTATCCTTAGACCCGAAACTCAAAATGACAGAAGCCAAACAATTAACCCTCCCCATCACCGGCATGACCTGCGCCAACTGCGTGGCGACCATCGAGCGCAACCTGAAAAAACTGGATGGCGTGCAGACGGCTGCCGTCAATCTCTCGTCCGAGCGCGCCACGGTGAACTTTGACCCGTCGCTGCTCGGACTCGGCGAACTGGTCGCGCGTGTCGAGCGCGCCGGTTACGGCGTGGCCAGCGGCGAAGCGGATTTGATTATCAAACGTCTCGCGGATGACAACGACGCCCGCCGCCTGGAAAAGTCGCTGCTCAAACTGGAAGGCGTGCTGGAAGCCTCGGTCAGCCTCGCGGCCGAACGGGCACGCGTGCGCTACATCCCCACAGTGGTGAGTCAGGCCGAGATACGGCGGGCAGTTTCGGGGTCCGGTTTCGAGGCGTTGGAACTGGGCGGGGAAGCCGAGGATGCCGAGGCAAAGGCGCGTGCGGCGGAAATCCGTCAACAGAAGCATTTACTCGTCACCGGCCTTATATTTACCGTGCCGCTTTTCTTGCTCTCGATGAGCAGGGATTTTGGGCTGCTGCCGGCCTTTTTCTATCTGCCGGTGCAGGCGATGAGCGGGATGCGCGAGGCGCATTGGTGGTTTAACTGGTTGCTCCTGGCGCTGGCGCTGCCGGTGCAGTTTTACGTCGGCTGGCAGTATTACGTCGGCGCGTATAAGGCGCTGCGCAACGGCTCGGCCAACATGGACGTGCTGATTGCGATGGGCGCCTCGGCCGCGTTTTTCTATTCCCTGCCGATCACCTTTGGGCTGATGGCGGGACATGTCTATTTCGAGACCGCCGCGGTGATTATCACGCTGATCAAACTGGGCAAATTCCTCGAAGCGCGTGCCAAAGGGCGCACCAGCGAAGCCATCAAAAAGCTAATGGGTCTTCGCGCCAAAACTGCGCGCGTGGTGCGGGATGGCGCAGAACTCGAAGTGCCGGCGGACGAAGTCAAAGTGGGTGACGTGGTGGTTGTCCGCCCGGGAGAAAAAATCCCGGTCGACGGCGTGGTGGTGGATGGCCGTTCGGCGGTGGACGAATCCATGCTGACCGGCGAATCGCTGCCGGTGGAAAAGAAACCCGGCGACCCGCTGATCGGCGCGACGCTCAACAAACTGGGCCTGCTCAAGTTCGAGGCTACCAAAGTTGGCAAAGAGACCGCCCTGGCGCAAATCGTGCGTCTGGTCGAGGAAGCGCAGGGCAGCAAAGCCCCCATCCAGAAACTTGTTGACCAGGTCTCGGCCATCTTCGTGCCGGTGGTTATTCTCATCGCGGCTCTCACCTTTGCCATCTGGTACTTCTTCGTCCCGCTGCCCGTCAATGCGGATGTCAGCCTGTTCACCCGCGCCCTGATCAACATGGTGGCCGTGCTGGTCATCGCCTGCCCGTGCGCCATGGGACTGGCAACGCCGACTGCGGTCATGGTCGGCAGCGGCAAAGGCGCGGAGTTGGGGATTCTCTTCCGCAGCAGCGAAGCGTTGGAAAGAGCCGGTAAAGTTTCGGTTGTTGTCCTGGATAAGACCGGGACGGTGACGAAGGGGCAGCCGGCGGTTACTGATATAGTGATCAGTGATCAGTTATCAGTGACCAGTGATCAGTCGTCAGTGAGCAGCACTGATCACTGGTCACTGAACACTGATGACTTATTAAGGCTGGCGGCGTCGGTCGAAAAAGGTTCGGAGCATCCCCTGGGCGAAGCCATCTGGGCCGAAGCGACGACGCGCGGCCTGACTCTGGCTGAACCGGGCGGATTCAAGGCTGAGGCCGGACATGGCGTGGAGGCCGAGGTGGATGGCCGCGCCGTGGCGGTGGGCAACCTGCGCATGATGGAAAAAATTGTAGGAACCCGTTTTCTCGAAGAAAACGGGTTCCTCAGGGATGAAGTGAAGCGCCTGCAATCCGAAGCCAAGACGGCCATGCTGGTGGCGGTGGATGGCGCGGTGCGCGGCGTGATTGCCGTTGCGGATACGGTCAAGGATGGCTCGAAGGAAGCCATTGACGAACTGCACCGCATGGGGCTGAAAGTCGCCATGATTACCGGCGACAATCGCAAGACCGCCGCGGCCATCGCGAAGCAAGTTGGGATTGATGTCGTCTTGGCGGAAGTTTTGCCTGAGGGGAAGTCGTTGGAGGTGAAGAAACTACAGTCAAAAGTCAAAAGTCAAAAGTCAGGTGACTTTCGACGTTCGACCTTCGACATAGTTGCCATGGTGGGCGACGGCGTCAACGATGCCCCGGCGCTGGCGCAAGCGGATGTCGGCATTGCGATTGGCACGGGAACAGATGTGGCCATGGCGGCTGCTCCGGTCACGCTGATCAGCGGCGATTTGCGCGGCGTGGCGCGGGCGATTTCCCTCTCACGGCGCACGATGCGCACCATCAAGCAAAACCTGTTCTGGGCGTTTTTCTACAACGTGGTTTTGATACCGGCTGCGGCGATGGGATTGCTGAACCCGATGCTGGCGGCGGGCGCGATGGCGTTCAGCAGTGTCTTTGTGGTATCCAATAGTTTACGCTTGAAAAGTTACCGGGTCGAGTAAACCTGAACGTTTATGCTGTGCAATGACCCGAACTGACCCCGTTCCACTCTCCCGTGTTGCTGCGGAGAAAATCTACGACGGGAACATTCCAATCCAAAGAGGTGTTTATAATGTTGTCGAAAAATATGCGTTACAAGATGTTGGGCGTTCTGATGCTGGTTGCTGTTGTTCTCCTTTCGGCCTGCCAGCCGCAGTCCAAAATACAAACGGCAGCGATGCCGGTCGGACGGGCGTATGCCGAAGGGAAGGAAATCTACTTTACGCATACCGAGGTCTCGGATGGGGATATTGCCGTGGTGCTGACCGACATGATGAAGTCGCCGGTTTTCCACGTGCCATCGCTGGCGCAGGTTCCGGATAGCGCCCTGGCAAATGTCTATGTCTTCGACAATGGCGTCGTGGGCATGGGCCCCCTCGGCTTCCAGCCGGATGTCTTCGACAATCCGCCCGGCACGGATGGTTACACTCCGCTGCGCCGCCTGAACGTGGTGAGCTGGGTTGATCCGGCGAATGTCCGCGAACTGAAATCCGCCGCGGATGTGCTGGCAGCCGAAATAGCCGGCGAAGTGACCATCCTACAGCCCGGCGTGGTCATCAATATGCCATTTGTTGTTTGGGACGGCGGGAAACGCTAAATTTTTCACCACGAAGGACAAGGCGCATGAAGGGAATTCCTATTCCTTCGTGCGCCCTTTTGGTGTCCTTTGTGGTTAAAGGTATTCAATGGAACAAATCATTCTCGCCTTTATCACCGGCCTGACCACCGGCGGACTCTCCTGTCTGGCCGTTCAGGGCGGGTTGCTGGCCAGTTCGCTGGAGCGACAAATCGAGCAGGATATTCTCAGCCGGCCGGCTCGCCCAACCGTCAGGAAGCAGAGGCGGGTGACGCGCCAACCGGCCCGTCATCTGACGCTGCCCATCCTCCTCTTTCTGGGCGCAAAACTGGCGGCCTATACTGCGCTCGGGTTTTTGCTCGGCGCGCTGGGTTCGGTGTTCCAGTTGAACGCCGCCACCCAGGCGATCCTGTTGATGGCAATTGGCATTTTTATGGTCGGCAATGCCCTGCGCATGTTCAACGTCCACCCGATTTTTCGATATTTCGTCATCGAACCGCCGAAATTCATCACCCGCTACATTCGCCGCTCGGCGAAAAACGGAACGGCGAATTTCACGCCGCTTTTCCTCGGCGCGTTGACAGTGCTTATTCCCTGCGGCGTGACGCAGGCGGTAATGGCGATTGCCATTGGAACAGGCGACCCGCTGCAGGGCGCGGCGATCATGTTCGCATTCGTCCTTGGCACCAGCCCGGTGTTTTTCCTCGTGGCTTACCTGGCCATGCAGATTGGCGCAAAGATGGAAGCGCTCTTCATGCGCTTTGTCGCGATTGTCATCCTGGCGCTGGGATTGGTGACGATAGATAGCGGTCTCAACTTGATTGGGTCGCCATTCTCTTTCACGAACATGGCGCGGGCGGCCTTCCCTTCCGCTCAGGCTGGCGAGGCGCTTCCGGCCAGCAGCACACTGACGCTCAACGCCAGTAATGGCGGTTATTTGCCGCGTAAGCTGTACGCCGTTGCCGGCGAGCCTGTTTTGTTGAAAGTGGTCACCCAGAAAACGTATTCATGTGCGCGCGATTTTGTCATCCCGGCGTTGGGCGTGCAGATATTGTTGCCGGAGACCGGCACGGTGCCAATTGATATCCCGCCCCAGCCAGCCGGGAGCGTGATGCGTTTTACCTGCTCGATGGGTATGTACACCGGCGTAATCGTCTTTGGTCAGTAGGGGCAGGTCCTGCGTATAAAAATTACCGCTCGACATTTGCCTTGGTCGCCCAATTTTATTTTGCAACTGTCACTGCGAGGCGCTCTTTGCCGAAGCAGTCTCCTGATATGCGTTGAGATTGCTTCGTCGGGAAGGGCGCCCTCCTCGCAATGACATGCCCGTTTAGTTGAGGCTGGAGGCTGCGCTATGGAATACTCTAACGCGGATTTCGCAGATTGGGCGGATTGCGCGGATATTTTTCGGCGAAATCCGCAAAATCCGCGCCATCCGCGTTGAAGACGTTAGAGTATTACCGCTCAACATTTGTGCGATCCGCGCAAATCTTTTCACCGCACATCGTCCCGATGTCCTTCGGGAGAGTACCCTTCGGCAGGCTCAGGGCAGGCGCGGAGAGTGCAGAGTTTTTCCTGTGTTTTCTTCGCGGACTCTGCTGTCTCTGCGGTGAATATTTAGGTTGCGGTTGGAGGTTGCGCTATGATTAAGAAAATATTTCGCGTGGACGACATGCACTGCCCAAATTGCGTGATGCGAGTGGAGAGCATCGAGGACGACCTGCCGGGGATCAAGCGGGTTTCAGCGAGTTACCAAAAGCAGCAAATGGTTGTGGAGTACGACGAGACGCAGGTCAGCGAGGCGCAGATTTTATCGGCTGTGGCCCGGCAAGGGTATCACGCCGAAGTGCTGGCGAGCGATTAGTAACGAAAAGCCCCGCCATTCATAAAATGGCGGGGCTTTTCGTCTATAATGGTAGCTGCTTCTACTGTGCTATGCGGAGCAGCTACCATAATTGGCTCAATGCAACAGCGAGGGATGTGCCATGCCTGTACCTGACACGATTCGAGCGTTAGTGGAACGTTTCGAGCAAAACCGCGAGGCGTATCGTTCGAGCAAGTACAACGAGACGCAGTTGCGGCGCGAGTTTCTTGATCCGTTTTTCAATGCCCTGGGATGGGACGTGGATAACGAACAGGGTTATGCCGAAGGCTATAAAGATGTCATCCACGAAGACTCGCTGGAAATAGAGGGGGAGACCAAAGCGCCCGATTATGCCTTCCGCATTGGGGGCACGCGCAAGTTCTTTGTCGAAGCCAAGAAGCCAGCCGTCAACATCCAGTACGATATTCACCCCGCTTTTCAGTTAAGGCGCTACGCCTGGTCGGCCAAACTGCCGTTGAGCATTTTATCCGATTTCGAGGAGTTCGCGGTTTACGATTGCCGCGGCAAGCCCGACAAAAATGACCAGGCTTCGACAAGCCGGGTGATGTTGCTGACCTATCGCGATTATGTCCAGAAATGGGACGAGATCGCGGCAGTTTTTTCGCGCCAGGCGGTGCTGAAAGGTTCGTTCGACAGCTACGCCGAAGGGATGAAAGGCAAGAAAGGCACTACCGAAGTTGATGACGCATTCCTGGCAGAAATCGAACGCTGGCGCGACCTGCTGGCGCGCAATATTGCGATACGCAACCCGTCTCTTTCGGTTCGGGAATTGAACTACGCTGTGCAGATGACGATTGACCGCATCATCTTTTTGCGGATTTGCGAAGACCGCGGCGTGGAACGCGACGAGCAACTCAAGGAAATCTCTGCTGGCAAAGATGTTTATGCTGGACTCTGTCGGTTATTCCAGAATGCGGACGCGCGCTATAACTCGGGCCTGTTCCATTTCAAAGATGAGAAAGAGCAATCGAGCGCGGCGGACAGCCTCACGTTAAGTCTGAACGTGGATGATAAAGTCCTGCGCGAGATTCTGGTGAATCTGTATTATCCCGATAGTCCGTATGTATTCAAGGTAATCTCCTCCGATATTTTGGGACAGGTGTACGAGCGTTTTCTCGGCAAGGTGATAAGGCTGACGGCCGGGCACCAGGCCAAAGTCGAGGAGAAGCCCGAAGTACGCAAGGCGGGTGGGGTGTTTTACACGCCGACGTATATTGTGGATTATATTGTGATCAACACATTGGGCCAATTGTTGGACCCCTCCCCTGACGGAAAGCACGTCAGGAGAGGGGAGTCAATGACGCCGAGGGAGGCGGCGCGTTTGAAAATCCTTGACCCGGCGTGTGGCTCGGGTACATTCCTGTTGAGCGCGTATCAATATTTACTGGACTGGCATTTGAAATGGTACGCTGACGCGGAACATGAACCTGAAAAATGGGCGGTGGGGAAGAATCCTGCCATCTATCAAACCACCCCCCTTTCATCCCCCCATTTCGAAGTACAGAAATGGGGGGACAGAGGGGGGTCGGGGTGGCGTTTAACGACTGCCAAGAAAAAGGAAATTTTGCTCAACAACATCTTCGGCGTGGACATCGACGCGCAGGCCGTGGAAGTGACCAAACTGTCTTTGCTCTTGAAGGTGCTGGAAGGCGAAAGCAACGAGACGATTGGCTCGCAGTTGGCGTTATTTCAGGAGCGCGTTCTGCCCGATCTGGAACGCAACATCCAATGCGGAAACTCGTTGATTGGATATGACTATTTCGAAGGCCGCATGTTGGTGAAGCAGGAAGAGCGCGACCGCGTTAATGCCTTTGACTGGCAGGCGGCATTCCCGCAGGTGTTTGCTCAGGGCGGCCCTTCGGCAGGCCCAGGACAGGGCTTTGATGTTGTGATTGGCAATCCGCCGTATGGAGCACTATTTAGTGACACTGATAAAGCCTACATAAAATCTCATTTTCAAACTTACAAATATAGATTTGATAGCTATGTTTACTTTATTGAAAAAGCAATCAAACTTACAAAGCACAGCGGGTATATTAGTTTTATTACACCAGAGCTTTGGTTAAGGCTTGAAAATAATGATGCGCTGCGCGAGTTTATAGCTAAGAATGCAGATTTGGAAAAATTGTTAATCTGTGGTGAAAATGTATTTGAGGATGCAACTGTAAATACTATAGTCTTTCGTTTACACCGTGGGGTCGAGGCTGAAAATATAGAAATTGATAGAGAACAATCTTCGTGGAAACTGCCGTCAAATCTTTGGAAGGATACAAAAGGGTTTGTAATTGATTACAGGGTCAATCCTGAATTTGCAGGCGCTATTGAAAAGATACGAACATTTCCTACATTTTCTAATTTTGGTGAAGCGATTCAGGGAATTACCCCCTACGACAAATACAGAGGACAAAGTTCCGAATTGATAAAACGTCGTGGGTATCATTTTGACCACAAACATGATGAAACTTGTGGAAAATGGTTATCTGGCAAAGATGTCTCTCGTTATAGTTTGTCTTGGAGCAGCGAATGGCTAAGTTATGGACTTTGGCTTGCCGCCCCGCGTGACCCGCGTTTTTTTGAGGGGACAAGATTGCTGTTTAGAGAAATTCCAGGGGTAGGCAAAAGAATTCAAGCAACTATTCCATCTGATGAAGTCTTGTATCATGGGCATAGTATTACCCCATTTAAGCTTTCTGTGAATACAGATGTAAATATTTTGTATCTTCTTGGAATTGTCAACTCTAAATTGATGAGTTGGTATGGCGGAAAGACTTTACCAAATTTTGGCAAGGAAGTGTTTCCAAAATTAAACCCGCAAGACATATTAGCCATTCCCATTCGCCCTATCAACTTTACCGACCTCGCCGAAAAAGCCATGCACGATAAGATGGTGTCGCTTGTTGAGCGGATGCTGGCGCTGCACAAGCAAAGTCCACGCACGCCGCAGGAGCAAGAGATGGTGAAGCGCGAGATCGAGTCAACGGATGGTCAGATAGACAAGTTGGTGTATAAGTTGTATGGGTTGACGGAAGAAGAGATTAAGATTGTGGAAGGATAAGTCATTCAGCTCCGACGGCGGGGTTATGGCTTTGGGATTTGTGCGTCAAGCCTATGCCATGTCCGCTGGCGCGAAGTGTTAGGCATCTCGTTTGATGGAAAATTCATATGGTAATCATGGTTAAGGTCTTTATCTCTTATTCATGGGACAACGATACCCATAAAGAATGGGTTCGCAATCTAGCAACCCGCCTTAGAAGGGATGGCGTTGATGTAACTTTAGATCAATGGCACATCGTCCCAGGTGATCAAATTCCTGAGTTTATGGAACGAGCAGTTCGCGAAAGCAATTATGTATTGATTATTTGTACTCATAGATACAAAGAGCGCTCAGATAATCGCCAAGGGGGTGTAGGATATGAAGGCGATATAATGACTGCGGAAGGGATTAATACTCGCAATCAACGTAAGTTCATTCCCATCCTAAAACAGCCTTCATGGGCTGAATCAGCACCTAGTTGGTTATCAGGAAAATACTATATCGATTTGTCATCATCGCCATATTCTGAAGCTCAATATGATGACCTTTTAACAACGCTGTTGGGAAAAAGACCTAAAGCTCCTCCTCTTGGCAGTGCAGAAGGTGAAGCGCCATTTACGGCTGAAACTCAAAGCGTAGGTAAAAGAATCTCTGAATTTGAGCCAATACGAATCGTTGGTGTAATTGTTGACCAAATTAGCACTCCTCGGAATGATGGTACCCGTGGAAGCGCATTATATAAAGTACCCTTTCAGTTATCGCAACGACCGTCACATGAATGGGCAGAGTTGTTTATTCATTTTTGGAATAATCCGCCAAGATATACAGCAATGCACCGTCGTGGGATTGCTTCCGTAATAGGCGAAACGATAGTGCTTGATGGGACGACTGTTGATGAAGTAGAAAAATATCATCGAGACACATTGATCTTGGCATGTAGCGAGGCAAACAAAAAATATCAGGAATTCATTGAGAACAGACAAATTGCCGAAGATCTTGAGCAAGAACGATTAGCGGCTCAAAGGCAGAATGTTGAAGATGTATCGAAAAGAATAAAATTCGATTAAGACTAGACGATGCCTACTACAGCATGCAATCCCTTCGGCAGGCTCAAGACGACGCCTCTCCCTTGCGGATTCGGCTCCGAAAGCGGGATTCTGGCTTTGGGATTTGTCCGCAGAGTCCGTGCACGCCGTAGGAGCAAGAGATGGTGAAGCGCGAGATCGAGGCGGAACCAGACTTCGGGAGTCTTTTAGAAGACTCCCCAATTGAAGCGAATTAAGACAGACTTCCGAAGTCTTTCTTGGTAGAAGGTTAAGGCCTGACATGTCTCCGCGAAAGTCTGACGGATACGCGCCTGCGTCCACGCGAGCGATTTGGTTAACGATGGCGCGGGTGAGACATGTCAGGTCTGAGTACGAAATGGTGAAGCGTGAGATCGAGTCAACGGATGGTCAGATAGACAGGTTGGTCTATGAGTTACCGCAGGGAGGTTGAGTGAGGAAGAGATAAGGATTGTGGAAGGTAAATAACCCCCTCCCGCCGAAGGTCCCCCATTCGGAAAGCACGAATGGGGGAGGGGAATGTAGAGTGTTTATGGAAAAAGTAATTTCTGCCCAAGATGAAGTTGTCCCTCCCCCATTTTCGGTTTTTGAAAATGGGGGAGGCTAGGAGGGGGTATGTACCACAAACGCACAACCCCCAAAATCTTTGGGCGTGCCAAAGAAATGCGCCGTAACCTGTCACCTGCCGAGGCCAAACTCTGGGCGCGATTACGTGCCCATCGTATGGCTGACTTTCATTTCCGTTGTCAACATGCCATTGGTAACTATATTGTAGATTTCTGCGCCCCGCGCAAGAAACTGATTATCGAAGTGGATGGCAGCCAACATCTCGAACAGGAGGAGTATGATGCAGAGCGCACTACATTTCTAGAGTCACGAGGCTATCGGGTTTTGCGTTTCTGGAACAATGATGTGATGAATAACATGGATGCAGTATTAACAGTTATTTGAGACGCATTGAATGAATAAAAGCCGACCCCGCCGCAAAAGCCATGCACGATATAATGGTGTAGCAGGTGGAGAGATGCTGGCACTGCATAAGCAAAGTCCGCGCACGCCGCAGGGTGGGGGCATTCCTCACAATAAGGAGAGACATGAATAAAGGCATCTGGTACGCCATCGGGGCGTACGTTTTCTGGGGGCTGTTCCCGGTTTACTGGAAGTGGCTGCATCAAGTCCCGGCGCTGCAATTACTCAGTCACCGCATCGGCTGGTCGTTTTTGCTGTTATTGGCTGTAATTCTTGCCACGCAGCAGTGGCGAGTCTTCCGCGCCGCCGCGCTGAACCGGCGCGTGCTGCTCATTTACCTCGTCGCCGCGTTGCTCATCGCCGTCAATTGGCTGACCTACATTTGGGCGGTCAACGCCGGTTTCATCGTCGAGACCAGCCTGGGCTACTACATCAACCCGCTGCTCAGTGTGCTGATGGGCGTGATTTTCCTGCGCGAACGCCTGCGCCCGATGCAGTGGCTTCCCATCGGGATGGCGGCGGCCGGCGTGCTTTACCTGACCTTTGCATATGGCGCGCTGCCCTGGATTGCGCTGACGCTGGCGTTTTCCTTTGGTTTATATGGGTTGATCAAAAAAGTCGCGCCGCTCAATTCGCTTCACGGCCTGACGCTGGAGACCGGCATCCTGTTCCTGCCCGCGCTGGCTTATTTGATCTATTCGGATGCGGCTGGGCAGGGGGCTTTCTTGCACACCGGCACGGGGTCGGATCTGCTGCTCATCGGCGCGGGCGCGGTGACGACGGTCCCGCTGCTGATGTTCGCCTCGGCGGCGCGACGTATCCCACTGTCACTGGTCGGCATCCTGCAATACATCGCCCCCACGCTGCAATTCCTGCTCGGTGTGCTGGTTTATCATGAGCCTTTTGACCAAGCGCATTTCATCGGTTTTGGCATTGTCTGGGCGGCGCTGATCATTTTCGGGGTGGAAGGATTTCTCGCCCACCGGGCGCAGCCTGTGGCGGCGGTAGCGGATTAAACAATACGTTATAATCTACTTGAGTTTAGAGTTGCCTATGGCAGAAAAAGCCTTTGTACACGGATTCTCACGGATTTTTCCTAAAAATTCCGCGTAATTCCGTCAAATCCGTGTAATCCGCGTTCAAGATTTGGTTTTTTAGCGCTTTTTGTGCCACGTTTTCTCGCTTTATCAAGTTTCAAAAACGAACTCTAAACTCAAGTAATCT
Source organism: uncultured Chloroflexus sp. (assembly GCA_964618215.1). Classification (GTDB taxonomy): domain Bacteria; phylum Chloroflexota; class Anaerolineae; order Anaerolineales; family Villigracilaceae; genus CG2-30-58-95. The sequence goes on along the minus strand of CAZTZE010000012.1, from coordinate 30,481 downwards.
AGCGAAATCGTTTTTATAGCCGAAGGACTACTCGGCAGGAGGAAGTTATGGCAAAGAAAAAACCAGGCGTGATTGCGATCCTCACCGGAGGAGGCGATGTACCGGGGCTGAATCCGGCCATCCGGGCGGTGACGATCCGTGCTTTGCGGGAGGGTTATCAGGTTATCGGCATCCGCCGCGGCTGGGCCGGCGCGCTCGAAACCATCCGGGATAAAGATGCCGATAACAGCGGTAATTTTCAAATTCTGAGCGAGGAAATCGTCAACCGGGCCGGACGCACCGGCGGCACATTCCTGCACACCTCGCGTACCAAGCCGAGTAAAGTCAAGAAGTCCGAACTGCCTGCCCACTTGAAGGATAAGTATACCGACGAGGTGAACGATCTGACCCCGGAGGTGTTGAAGAATCTGGATTTTCTGGGTGTGGATTACCTGGTCCCGATTGGCGGCGACGACACGCTCAGCTATGGTGTGCGCCTGTACCAGGAGGGGGTCAAAGTGGTCGCCATTCCGAAGACGATGGACAACGATGTGCCAGGCACCGATTATTGCATCGGTTTCAGTACCTGCGTCACGCGCACAATCTCATTGACCAACGCCATGCGCACCATCGCCGGATCGCACGAGCGTTTCCTGGTCTTGGAAGTCTTCGGGCGTTACGCCGGCTTCACTGCCATGCTGCCGACGATGGCCGGCGCGGCGAATCGTTGTGTCATCCCTGAGCATAAGTTCAATATCGAACGGCTGGCTGAACTGCTGGTTTACGATCGTAATCGCAACCCGAGCCATTATTCGGTGGTGCTTGTCTCGGAAGGGGCGATGTTCGAGGGCGGTGAGATGATCTTCACGGACCATTCGACGGATGCCTATGGTCATGCCAAGTTGGGCGGCATCGGTGACGCGGTTTCGGCCCGGTTAAAGGACCTCTCTGCGACGTACAATAAGGGCCAGACGGTGGATGTCATCAACCAAAAACTGGGTTACATGGTGCGCGGCGGCGATCCAGATGCGATCGACTCAATCGCCCCGATGGCCTTCGGCAACCTGGCGCTCGACCTGATTCTGAAAGGCATCCATGGCCGTTTGGTTGTATTGAAGAACGGTCGCTATGACAATGTTCCATTGGATGTGGTCACGAAAATCAAGAAGATCGTAGATGTCAAGAATTTCTACAACACCGAGCGCTACCGCCCGATCTACGAGAGCTTCGAGATGAAGCCGCTTTTCATCATGACCAGCGAGTAGAGGGTGCTATAAAAGCAAACGAGTAAACAAGTAGACAAGTAAACAAGAACCCGGTTTCTCGAAGAAACAGGGTTCTTTAGATGGATCAGGCTCTGGCGGCTGCCAGCTCGACCTGGGTGTACTTCAAGCGTTCAAGGACAGCCTGGGAGATGTTACGCATCAGGGTGTAACCCAGCCTGCAATCCAGTTCCATCAGCGCGCGCAGGGCGTTGGCGTCTATTTCGATGACTTTGATCGGGGCTGTGCTCCTGGCTGTAGAGATGAATTTGTAAGGCTCGATCATGGAAGAGACGCCGAACACTTCGCCGGGTGCAATTGACCCGACCAGGATGTTGGCAACCGCGCCCTCGCCGCCGCCGCTATAGATCAAGTCCATGTCCCCTTCGAGCAGCAGCCATAACTTGGTTGCAGGCATATCTTCCTTGAGCATCAGAGTGTCCTTCGGGAAGGTCTTTTCTTCGGCAATCATGGCAATCGCTTTAAGTTGCTCATCTGTCAACGGCCCGAAGAAAGGGTTTCGTCGGAGAATTTCATGGGAAATCATATCTCTCTCCTTGTGAGTTTTTCTTGTTGAGCAATTCCAGCACTTTTGCAACCGCCAACGGCACGGCCGCCTCGACCGGGGGCGATAGTTTTTCGGAGAAGTCGTATACGTTTTCGGCTTCGATGGCGACTATGGTAACCTGATCGTCCTCGGGCAGGGGAATGTCCATGCTGCGGCCCACGTCGAGCGCGGTGCGCAGGGAGGTATCGTGTGCGGCGGTCGAGTGACCGGCTGAAAGGTTCGGCAGTTCGCTGAGCGGGAAAGTCGTCACCGTGCCGATGGGTTTCTGACCCGTGAAGATGGCGTCAATCAGGATGACGCGTTGGTAACCGGTCAGGTGTTCCATCAGGCTCAGGCCGCCGAGGGAAAAGCAGTCCACCTCCACCGATTGCGGATTGTTAAGATCCTGTTGGATTCGTTCCGCAACTCTCCAGCCTACCCCGTCGTCGCCAAGAATCGGATTGCCGAGTCCGATGATAATCGTTCTCATAGTCTGATAGTTTGATAGTCAAATAGTCTGATAGTCCAGTGGTCTGAGGGTCGAATAGTCTGATAGTCTGGTGGTTGGCGGGTCAGGGGGGTCGGGTAGTCGAAAGTGCTGTGGCATTTCGACTACCCGACTACTCGACTACTTGACTACCCGACTACTTGTCTACTTGTCTACTTGACTATCAGACTAATCCACGAACTGCTTGAGAACCCGAACCGGCTCGCCATTCGCATTGCGAATAGTGACTTCGAGCGGCATCTGGCCGGGCAGGGAATGAGTAGCGCAGCCAAAGCAGGGGTCGTAGGCGCGGAAGGCCATTTCGACCATGTTGAGCAAGGGTTCCGTAACGACCGTTCCCTTCTTGATCAGGCTGCGGGCGGCTTTGTTGATGGACATGCTGATCGGCGCGTAGTTATTTGTGGTGCCGACGATCAGGTTGACCTTGGTCACCACGCCGCGCTCGTCGGTCCAGTAGTGATGGGTCAGCGTGCCGCGCGGGGCTTCGACGATACCCACGCCCTCGGTCGGTTTCTCGGTCGGGATGGCGTGGAAGTTCGGCGAGGTAATCTCCGGGTCGGTTGCCAGTTCCACCCAGCGCTCGGCAGCATAAAGAAGCTCGATCAGGCGCGCCCAATGCGTGGCGAGCCGCTGGTGCACCGGCTTGCCGCCCAGCGTGGCGTAGAATTTCTCATATTCCGCCTGGGCCAGCGGTGTGGCCAAGCCATCCGCGGCGTTGAGGCACGAGAGCGGAGTGGCGCAATAGACGCCCGAGTCTTTGCCGTCCACAAAACCTTTCCAGCCGACTTTCTTGAGATACGGGAACTTGAGATAGGTCCAGGGTTCGACGTGTTCGGCGATGTGCTCGGCGTAATCCTTCGGGGAGTACTTGACGAATTCCTTGCCGTCAGGGTCCACCACGCGGACTTTGCCGTCGTAGAAGTTGACCTTGTTGTTCTCGTCCACGAGGCCCATGTAGTAGGTCTGGTGCGTGTAAATGTCGCCCAGGATGAGGTCCACGTAGGCTTTGTTACCCAGGACGATGTCGGCGAAGAGTTTGAGCGAGAATTGGGCAAACTCGATCGCCCATTTGCCCATCTCTTCGATTTCCTTGCGCTGTTCTTCGGTGATACCCTTGGTCAGGCCGCCGGGGATGGAGGTGCAGGGATGCACCTTGCGCCCGCCGATCATTTCGACCACGGTGTGGCCGTATTTGCGCATCTGGATGACCTTGCCGCCGATTTCCAGTCCCACTTTGTGGATGACACCCAGGATGTTGCGTTCGGCAACCGGCGCATCCGGGCCCATGACGAAATCGGGGCCGGCCAGGGCGTAGAAGTGGGTGGTATGGTCAGTGGCGTAGAAGGCCATGTAGAGCAACTCGCGCAGCATTTTCGCGGTGCGAGGTATATCAACGTGATAGACGGCATCGGCCGCCTTGGCGCCGGCCATGTGGTGCGCCTCGGGGCAGACGCCGCAGATGCGGTTGGTCAGCAGGGGTAATTCCTCGACCGGGCGTCCGACGCAGAAGCGCTCGAAGCCGCGCAATTCGGGGATCTGGAAGTAAGTGTTGGCGACATTGCCATCATCGTCCAGGAAGATTTCGATCTTGCCATGGCCTTCCAGCCGGGTGATCGGGTCAATTGTGATTCGTTGTGTCATAGTTGCCTCCGTTTCAGTTACCAGTTTTCAGTTTTCAGTGTTCAGTATTCAGTTCTCATCAACGACTAGTCACTGACCACTGATTACTGAACACTGATCACTGAACACTATCCTTTCCACGCGGATTTACCCGCTTTGAGCAGCGATCCGGCCAGGTTGAAGCGATAGAACTGACCAGCCGGGTCAACCAGACCGTCCAAGATGCGGTCAATTTCCGCCGGATCGTTGGCATCAATGACCGAAGCGAAGGCGGATACCAACCGTGCGCCGTAGTCAATCACACCTTCCGCCGGGCCGTAGCATCCAATGCATTGCGCGCCAGCTGTTGGACAGCGGGCGTCGCAGCCGGAACGCGTCGCCACGCCGTTGCAGGGGATGCCCTGTTCGAGCAGGCACAGTTCCGGGTCGGTATGGGTAAACTGGATGCGCCTGAATTCTTTGATCGTCTTGACGTTGCGTGTGCGCTTGCACTCGTCGCAAACAGTGGAATTGCCGGCGCCGATGGTCGCACCCTTGGGCGGTAATTCAGCCTTGCCTTGCAGCACCTGAATGACCAGGTCAATCACCGCCGCGATCTGGTGCGATTCAGGCGGGCAGCCGGGCATGTAGTAATCCACGTCTACTACCTGATCCAGTGTGCGCAGAACTGGGTAGAACTCCGGGATATGGATCTCGCCCTCGGGCATCTGGTAGTGGTATTGCGGGCGAATGTGTTCGGGGTTGTCGGTGGAGACCGTCTCGTAGCAGGTATCGAAAATCTCCTTCATATTGCTGAAGTTTGCCAGGCCGGGAATGCAGCCCTCGCAAGCGCACGAGCCAAAGGCGACCAGAATCTTGGATTTTTTGCGCAGCAGGTGGGCAATGTGCTCATTCTCGTCGTTGCGGATGCCGCCGTTGAAGAGGGTCAGCAAAATCGAGCCGTCCTCCATGGCCTCCACATCCTTGTACTTGGCGTCCATGGCGACCGGCCAGAAGACGACATCGAAATTGGCATCCACGTCCAGGATTTTCTCGTGGATATTCAAGACGGCAATCTCACAGCCGCCGCAAGAGGCCGCCCAGTACATTGCGAATTTTGGCTTGCTCATGCGTGCACCTCCTCCATGATGGGTGTGGATACGCTTTCCATGTTCTTTGCGGGCCAATTAAGCGGCCCGAGGGCGCGTACTTCTTCGACATACTTGTTGACGGTATCGGCAAAGAAAGCGCCTTCGGCTGCGCTGGCCCAGACCAGCTTCAGGCGTCCGGGTTCGATGCCCATCTGGGTCAGCACCCGCTTGAGCAGATGGAAGCGGCGCAGGGCCTTGTAGTTTTGTTCGACGTAGTGGCAGTCGCCCGGGTGGCAGCCCGAGATCATCACCGCGTCGGCTCCGCCAACAAAGGCCTTGAGTACGAAGGTCGGATCCAGACGCCCGGAACACATCAGCCGGATCAGGCGGATGTTGGGTGCATACTTCATGCGGGCGGTGCCGGCCATGTCAGCCGCGCGGTAACTGCACCAGTTGCAGGTGAAGCCGATTACTACGGGTTCAAATGAGTCGGTCATAGTTTTCTTCTCCAGTTTTATCAGTGATCAGTTATCACTAATCAGTTATCAGTTATCAGTATTTACTGATCACTGGTCACTGATTACTATTCACTATCAGGCAGGTATTGCCACCGGTCGTTTCACATTGAGCAGCAACAATCCCTCGATTTGTGAAAGGATTTGCTCGTTGCTGAAACCAGTGCCGCTGATGGCGCCAGCCGGGCAGGCCGCCACACAGGTGCCGCAACCCTGGCACAATGCCGGATTGATCTCAGACACCTTTTTATCCTCGAGGTAGAGAATGGCGCTGAAGGGGCACACGTCATTGCAGATGCGGCAGCCGGAGCAATGCTCTTCGATCACGGTGGCGCGGACGGGTTCGAGGGAGATCTCTTTTTGTTGGATCTTACCCAACACCCGGGCGGCTGCGGCTGCACCCTGCATCACGCTGGCCGGGATATCCTTCGGGCCTTGCACGCAGCCGGCGATATAGATGCCATCCGTCATCGTCGCCACCGGGTCCATTTTCGGGTGCCGCTCGATGTACCAGTTGTCGGCGCTGCACGAGATGCCATACAATTTGGCGACCTCTTTGGCGTCATGGCGCGCCTGGATGCCGGCCGAGAGAATGACCATATCCAGCGGGATGCGGCGCTGCTTGCCGATCAACGTATCCTCGACCTGGACGATCAGCTTGCCCTCTTCTTCCGGTATGCGTGCCAGGTTGGTCACCTCGGCGACCTTGCCGCGCACGAAGTGCGTCCCCTCTTCGAGCAGGCGCTGATAAAACTCTTCGTAGCCTTTGCTCGGGGTGCGAATATCAATGTAGAAGTTATAAACCTGCGCGCCGGTGCGCTCGTGCACCAGATGGGCAAATTTCAGGCTTTGCATACAGCAGATGGCCGAGCAATAGGGATTGTAATTCTGGTCGCGGCTGCCCACGCAATGCACAATTCCAACCGCTTTCGGAACAGTCTTGCCATCCCGCAAGACGATGTTCCCACCCGTCGGGCCGGCCGCGTTGCTCAGGCGCTCGAACTCCAGGCTGGTGAAGACGTTTGCCAGCCTCCCATAGCCATACTGAGGCATACGCCGCACGTCGAAGAGGTCATAACCGGTCGCCAGGATGATATTGCCAACTTGGATGGTGATTTCCTCGTCCTGCTGGTTGAAATCTATCGCCCCGGTGGGGCAGAACTTCTCGCAGGCCTTGCAAGTGCCTTTCAGGAAGTAAGTGCAGTTCGGGGCGTCAATGACCGGGTACTTGGGTACAGCCTGGGGGAATGGCGTGTAAACGACCTTGCGGTTGCCCAACCCGGCCTCGAAGACTTCGTCAACCACCTTCTTGGGGCATTTTTCCCAGCAGATACCGCAGCCGGTGCAGTCCTCGATCTTGACGTAGCGCGCCTTCTGCTTTATCGTGGCGACAAAGTTGCCGACGTACCCGTCCACTTTCTGGACTTCGGACCAGGTCAGCAAAGTAATGTTGGGGTGATTGCCGACGTCCACCATCTTGGGTGTCAGGATGCAGGCCGAGCAGTCCAGGGTGGGGAAGGTCTTGTCGAACTGGGCCATGTGCCCGCCGATGGAGGGTTCGCGCTCCACCAGATAAACGTGGAAGCCGGCGTCGGCAATTTCGAGCGCGGCCTGGATGCCGGCGATGCCGCCGCCGACGACCAGCGTATCCGGGTGGATGGGCACGCGCAGGGGTTCGAGCGCTTCGTGATGTTCGACGCGCGCCACGCCGCCCGAGAGGATGGCCTTGGCCTTTTCCGTGGCGGCGACTTTATCGGTGTGCACCCAGGAATCCTGCTCGCGGATCGAGACCAGTTCGCACAGGTACGGGTTCAAATCCGCGCCTTTGCAGGCGTTGCGAAAGGTCTTTTCGTGCAGGTGGGGTGAGCAGGCCGCGACCACAACCCGCGTCAGGCCCTGTTCCTTGATATCCTTCTGGATCAGTTCCTGACCCAGACTGGAGCACATGAACTTGTAATCGCGGGAGATGACGACGCCATTCGGAGCGAGTTTTTCTCCCGCCCACTGGCTGACGTCGGCGACATCCACTACACCCGCGATGTTTGTGCCACAGTGACAAACGTATACGCCAATTTTTTCACTCATAGGTTTCTCTCCTGTTTCTTATTCTGTACTCTGAGCCAGGGAGAGCATGGATGCCTTGACCCCGATTCGTCCGTGGTCAATGCCCAATGCCATCCCCATAAGCTGCGTGAAGTACATCACGGGAATCGAGAAATCTGTACCGAATTCTCGGTTAACTTGACTCTGGTACACTTCCACGTTGACGTTGCACATCGGGCAGGTGGTCGCAATCACATTCGCGTTATTCTTGACTGCATCCTGCAACAGCTTGTGGACCATGTCCAGAGCAGCTTTTCTGTTCGTGATGATCAATGAGCCGCCGCAACAGCGTGTTTTGGAAGCATATTCGATCGGCTCTGAGCCGAGCGCTGAAAGGAGGCCCTCGAAGTATCGAGGGTTCTCGACATCTTCTTTGGCCTTCCTCGGCCGCACAAGCTGACAGCCGTAGTAGGGGGCCACGCGCAGGCCTTTCAGCGGGTTTGTAACCTTTTTCTGGATCTCCTCTATGCCCACATCCTCGATGAACACCTCGATCAAGTGCCGCACCTTCATTGTTCCAGCAACATGCAAATTGTCCGCTTCCAGTGCGTAATTTATGTGTTCGGCCAGGTCTTCATCTTTTTGGAGGTAGGAGTTTGTGAAGTACGCATTCTTGTAACACGCGCTGCATGGGGCGACGAAGTCTTTCAGGCCAGTCTTTTCGGCGATGGCCAGGTTCCTGGAGACCAGGGTGTACGCCAGCAATTCATCTACGGGGAAGTAAGCGGTCGCGCCGCAGCAGTTCCAATCCTCGAGTTCCTTGAGTTCCAGGCCCAACTCGCGTGAGACCTCGAGTGCAGAAATGTGATAGTTCTTCCCCAAGCTTTCGAGCGAGCAACCCGGGTAATAGGCATATTGCTTCATGATTTATCTCCTATCGGGATGATCCTTCTCACCATCCGCTGGAGGTTCTTGAGCCTCTTGACTTTCTTCGGGAGCAAGGGCATTTTCCCGCTCAGAACCAGGCCGGTGGCCATCAGACCTTCCTGGACGATGTCGCGCGCGCTGAATTTGGGCAGGTAGGTGGCTGCCAGGAGCGGTTCAAAGGATCGCCCGGAGTTTATGATCATCTTCACGAAGCTTTCAGAGAACTCGGGTCCGATCAAGCCCTCCTGGAATTCGCCTTTCCACATCGAATAGCGCTTCAGGGAGTACATCATATCCGCGATGTCAATCCCGGCCGGGCATCTCACGCTACAGTGATAACAGGAAGCGCATGTCCAGTAAGTGTTGCTGGCCAGCACTTCTTTCTTGAAGTCTGCGCTGATCAAACCGATAATTTCACGCGGCGAATTGTCCATGAACTCAACCGCCGGACATGACCCTGAGCAAGTGCCACATTGCAGGCAGTCCTTGATCGGCTTCCCGTGGCTGGCATACATGATGTTTTCAATTTCTTTGCTGAAAGAAAGTTCAACAGCCATAGATTATCTCCTGTTACTTCTTCGCCTGGGATTTTTTCTCTTCGGCCATTTTCAGCAAGGTACTTACCTTTTCCAAGAGAAGCTTGGGTTCTACTGGCTTCTCGACCAGTTCGTCGAGTTCGACAAAGTGGGGGTGGACAGGCTGGCCGGGGAAGAGAAAAGCGATCTGTTCCCGGATGCCGGTGATGATCAAGACCGGCATTTCTCTTAGTTTTGGATCCTTTCTCAGCTTCCGAGCGAGTGCAATACCCTCTGCACCCCGGCCCATCATGATATCGAGCAGTAGCAGATCGTACTGCTTGGATTGCAGGGCCTGAAACCCATCCTTGGGGTTGTAGGCCACCTCCACGCTGTATTCGGCCTTCTCAAGGATAGATCTGACCCCGGCAACATAATCGGGGTCATCATCTATTATGAGCAACTTCTTTTGAGTGTTCATCGCATAGCTCCTTCACTTTTTTAGGATATCGGTGTATTGTATCATCTCGAGGTAGTGGCTCAAAGTAAGTGATGCGCTTTGTGGGGCGGGATGTTATCCCGCCAAATCAAGGGTATGCGGGATGCCATCCCACACCACATCACTTACTCGAATACCACTACCGTTGTTTATTGAACTGGTAAACGGATTGTAAATGTACTCCCTTTACCCAGTTCGCTTTCCACTGAAATCGAGCCATTATGGGCTTCGACAATGCGCTTCGAGATGGCTAGTCCCAAGCCGCTGCTTTTTTCAACTACCGGGCCGGTATCACCGGTATAAAAATCCTCGAAGATATAAGGGAGATCTTCTTTCGATATGCCAATCCCGGTGTCCGTGATCGAGATGAACAGGCTGTTTTCTTTTTCTTCAGCCTTTATCGTTATTCGACTTCCGACCCGGGAAAACTTGATCCCGTTTCCGAGAATATTTCCAATAACTTCAACCAGGGTGCCTTCATCTCCACTGACGAGACTCAATGACTCTTGAACTGATGAAACGAGTTCGATGTCTTTGCGGTTTGCATGGGGTTGAACATTCTCGATTGCCTTAGAAATCACAGTCGCTATCGAAGCAGGTTTAAAGTTCTCCTGAAGCTTCTTCACATCCACCGAAATCACACGCAGCCAGGTATGAATGAGGTTGATTAGATCGTTGATCTTGACCTTCATCCGTTCAATCTTGATTTTTTGTTCTTCGTTGAGCTTGTCAGAGAGTTCATCCTCCAGCACAAACAGATTCTGCTGCACCGCGCCCAGGGGTGACTTTAGTTCATGAGAGACAATGGCGGCAAAATTCTCTCTCAGCATTTCTTTTTCCCTTCGCAGGGAAATGGTTTCTAAAACCAATCTCCTTCTATCCAGTCCTCGCTGAGTGATCAAACGGAATTCGTCCGGGCCGAATGGTTTTGGCAGGAAGTCGTAAGCGCCGATCTTCATCGCTTCCACGGCTGAACTGACAGTAGCATAGCCGGTAATGACGATGGTCACAATGTTTGGATCGCGATCACGGATCCTTTCAAGCACCTCCAAGCCAGATATCCCGGGCATTTTTAGGTCAACAAAGACCAGGTCGGGTTGGAATTCCTCTACAAGCTCCAACCCAAGTTTACCGTTCCTGGCGGTGGCGAGCTGATAATTACCTCTTTCCAATATTAATGTGCAAGAATCTAAAATCACTTCCTCGTCGTCAATAATCAGTATCTTATATTTCTTGCCCATCTATTACGGCCTCTTCGTTTACCATCACCGGCAGTCTCACAATAAAGGTCGTTCCCTTACCTGGCTCGCTCTCCACAGAAATCGTACCTTTGTGTTCCTTGATGATCCCGTAGCAAATGGCTAAACCTAAGCCATGTCCGCCATCCTTGGTGGTGAAGAAGGGATCGAAAATCTTCTCCAAATTATCTTTGGCGATCCCAGGACCAGTGTCTGCGAACTCCACATCTATGAAATTCTTATCTTGATCGAACCGGGTTGTTATCGTCAACTGCCCATTGCCTTCCATCGCTTCAGCGGCATTGAGGATCATGTTCATGAACACGCGTTCGATTTGCGAGGGATCAATGACAGCCAGCGGAAGATCTATTTTTCGATTGCTTTGGATGTGAATATTATGAAATAAGGCTTGATTTTCTACCAGTGAAACGCACTCGATCAAAATTGAGTTGACATCACATAATGCCTTGCTGAGTTTCTTTTGGCGGGCAAAATCCAATAATCCACGGATGATTTCTTTGCAGCGATCCGCCTGCACAACGATTTTTCTCAGAAAATCTCCGCTCGCGTCCTCGGCTGTTGTTTTTTCCAGGAGCAGGTGAGAATAGGTGACAATGCCTGTCAGCGGATTATTCAATTCGTGAGCCACGTTGGCAGCTAATTGTCCGATAAGCGCCAATCTCTCAGACTCCATCAGTTGGCTTCGGGTGAGATCTTTTAGCTTTTCATCCCGTTCTTTGAGCGCAGAAGCCATCTTGTTGAAAGTGTCTGCCAGCTCGCCCAATTCATCGCTGGAGATAGTCCCTACTCTCGCGTCCAGATTGCCGCGCGCGATTTCTCTGGAGGCCAGGGCTAACCTGTTAATGGGAACAGAGATATTTCGAGAAATAAAATAGGACAGCAGCATTGATACCAGCACACCCACGAAGGCGATGAGTAGAAAGACAAGGATGGTTTGCTCTTTGATGTCCAGATATCTTTGTTCCAAAATGCCCACGTAGAGGATGCCGATAACCCGGCGATTGATATCGCGGATGGGTTCGTAGGCTGTGATATACCAGTTGTTGACGACAAACGCGCGCCCGATGTAGGGCTTGCCTTTTATTACTACCTGATCATATACTGTTTCGCTTCCACGTGTTCCGATTGCCCTGGAGCCGTCCGTGTTTAAAACGTTTGTCGAAATTCTTACATCGTCTTGAAAAATGGTTGCCGTCCCGATGTCTTTGCCTTCGTATTTCATACCCTCGAAGACGGTTTGTTTTATCTCGTCAACAATAGCATGGTTCCTGTTGAGCAAGACGCCGCCGTATAAGACTCCGATAAATTTATTCTGATAGTCGAATATCGGGGCTGCGGCTTTCAACATCATCCCGGCTGTTTCCTCGGTCTCATTTCTCACTCTTGCCATCGGCGTGTCAATAAACTTGAAATAGGCCTGTTCGGCCAGCAATGGGGATTCTCGGCGTAATTCCTCGCCAGATATAATCATAGTCGCTGCAACAGGCGCCTTTCTACTTATCACTACTGAAACAAGTTCATCGTAATCGTTGCCATCCGTGGAGCTGCCCGGATTACTGGCTCGAAAAAGAATATTGCCGCTTGCATCTGTGAGCGTCAGTATATCAAGCCCTTCTCTTAGCCTGACTCTAGACAACTCCTGGGTGGCCGGGTCCAATTTTCCGGCGGTCATTGCATCGGTAAGAAAAAAACGGCCAGCGGTCAATCGGACTACATCGTTAATGCGTTCCAGCTCGCTCTGATAGATCTCTCTGGCGGAATTAAGATCATGACGGACTTTATCTTGCGCTTCTGCCACGATGCGGTTGCTGATCAGTTGGATGCCTGCCAGCGTGAAAATCGCGCTGAGCAGAATGATGATCAGCAAAAAGCTGAGGATGAGCTTGGCGGCTATCGGTATCCTGACGCCATCTTTACTTATTAGAGCAGATACTGACCGGCGTCTCGCATGAATAGCCTTGGTTGGTTTCGCCATAATCTCACGTCATGCGCTTATAAGGCGGCGTGGACTAATTCAATCAGGTCTTTGACGATTAAGCGCTCCTCGTTGCCGGTAGTCTTCACCGCGTCGCGGTACATGGTGATGTCCTTGGGGCAGGCGACGATAAAGTTATTCACGCCATCCAGTCTCACCGCTTCACGGATGCGGGATTCGCTGGGGCGTTCCCGTTCGCTGCGCTCAGGGCTTGCCTGGATTTCCCCTTCCGCCATCCAGATGCGTCCGCCGCCTGCGCCGCAGCAGAAAGCCCGCTCGCCGTGACGCGGCATCTCGACCAGTTCGCAGCCGGTCGCCTGGATGATCCGGCGCGGCGCGTCGTACACGCCGTTGTAGCGGCCCAGGTAGCACGGGTCATGATAAGTGACTTTGAGGCCGAGTTTCTTGCTGAATTTGAGCTGACCGGAACAGATCAACTGGTCGAGGATTTCTGTGTAATGCAGCACAGGCAGGCGACCGTTGCCATCCGCCGGGTACTCGTTCTTAAGGGTGTTGTAGGAATGCGGGTCGGTGGTGACGATTTTCTGGTAAGTGCATTTACTCAACGCCGCGGCGTTCTTCTCGACCAGCATCTCGAACAAGCCCTCTTCGCCTGCGCGGCGCACGTCGTTCCCGGAGTTCCGCTCGGCATCGTATAAGATACCAAAATCCAGACCGATTTTCTGGAACACTTCGGCTGTCTTGAGAGTGACTTCGGTCAGCGTCGGGCTGTACGAGGCATAGTCGCCCACGAACCACAGGTATTCGACCGGCTCTCTGCGAGCGTCTTTGATTTTAGGTTCCACCGCTTGCGTCCAGCGGGCGCGCATCCGATCCGACTGGCCGAACGAGTTGCCGTAGCGGCCCAGGTTCTCCAGCGCGCCCTGGAGTTCAGCATCCATGCGGCCTTCGATCACCAGGTAACGGCGCATGTCCACGATGGCATCCACGTGCTCGATCAGCACCGGGCACTCGCGCACGCACGCACCGCAGGTCGTGCAGGCCCACAGCACCTCATCCTTTATTTTCTCGCCGACGAGAAGCGGCGCTTTCCCGTCCCCTTTAAGCAGCGACGCTCCGTCCAGATGCAGCGCGTCGCGCACGCCCAGGATCAACTGCTTGGGGTTGAGCGGAGTCCCGGCCGCGAAAGCCGGACAGGCGTCCTGGCAGCGGCCGCATTCGGTGCAGGCGTCGCCGTCCAGCAACTGTTTCCAGGTCAGGTCACGCAAGGTGCTGGCGTAGATCGGCTCACCTTTGGCGTTTTCTGGCATCCGGGCCAGGCGTCCGGTCGGGCGGTCAAGTTTCGAGAAGAATTGGTTGAGCGGCCCGGTCAGGACGTGCAACAGCGTGCCGACCGGCAGCGTGACAAGCGTCGCGACGACGATGAGCAGGTGGGCGATCCAGACGCCCAGGTGCCAGCCCATCAACGCCGCCTCCGAAGCGCCGGTAGCGATCCAAATCTTTGCAACCAACCAGCCGACCGGCGACCACCACGCCCAGGCCGGTTTTTCGACGGCCAGTCGCAGCGACTCGGTCAGCAGTCCGCCCAGGACGATCAGGATGATCATCACCAGCGAAAACGTGAAGCCGGCTGAGAGCGTCAAACGGCGCGGCTTTTGGATGAAGCGCCGGTAGACCGCCAGCCCCGCGCCGACGAAAAAGACGAGGGTGAAGGTATCCATCACCAGCTTTTGCAGCAGGAATGGATAACCAACCAGGATTTTGTAGAAGTGGGAATCAATCGTGGCTAAGGCCGTGCCCAGGAAGAACATGAAAAAGGCCCAGGCAATGGCAACGTGCATGATGCCTGGATAGCGCTGGCCCAGCACCTTGGTCTGGAGGATGGCGTACTGGATGAAGCGGCCAATCCGCACGTGGAGTTTGTCCCAACGCACCTCCGGCCGGCCTACCTGCCACCACAACCTGGCGCGCAGGTAGAAGCGGACGAGCAGGATGGCGGCCGCCAGGAACATCAGGGTATACACGTAGATGGCTGGCGAACCCCAGGTATACGGGATGCCCCAAAAATCAACTCGTTCTGGCATCGGATACGCTCCTATTTAGTAGACCTCTTGCATAAGTGGTAATCTTCGCTTAAATATTTTAGATAAGTGAGCTCTCTCTTGCGCTCACAGCCCGCGCTAGAGAGCGCGGACTCATCAAGGGATGACTTTTGCAAGAGGTCTAGTCTATCAACCTTTGGCTGCTTTAACTTTCTCGGTCAGCACTTCGACCAGATCGAACAAGTCCGTCTCAGTGCCGTATTTGGCGAAATCGAAAATTGGCGCTTTGGGGTCGGTGTTGATGGCGATGATAATATCGCTGTCGGTGATGGCTTCGGCGTGTTCCGGCGCGCCGCTGATGCCCAGCGCCAGGTAAACCTTGGGCTTGACGTGCTTGCCTGATTTGCCCACCAGACGCGAGGTCGGCAGCCAGCCCTGGTCAATCACCGGCCGCGAGGCGCACACCGCGCCGCCCATCGCCTGGGCCAGATCTTCGGCAAGCTGGATGTTGTCCTGTTGTTGGATGCCGCGCCCGACAGCGATCAGCAATGTTTCTTTGGAAATATCCACATCGCCGGCCTCTGGCTCGATGTAATTGGCTAATCTGACGCGCAGCGCATCCAGCTCGGGGACCTCGAGCCGGGTCACTGTCGGGGAGTGTCCGCCCGGCGCTTGCTCGGCTTTATATCCGCCCGGGACTATCGTCAGCAGCGCGGTTGGGCCGGGCAAATCGCCCTCGGCCATGATCTTGCCGCCGCAGATTTGACTGACGAATTTACCTTCCGCGGTGAAGTTCAGGCAGGAGCTTACCAAGGGTAAGTCCAGTTTGATGGAAAGCCCACCCGCGATGTCTGAACCGATGGATGTGCTGCCGAAGAATACCGCCCGCGGCTGCTTATCGCCGATCAGGCCGGCCAGCGCTTTTTGGTAAGCGTCTGAGGTGAAGTCGGCCAGCGCCGGGTGGTCGAGGTAGAGCGCTTGATCCGCGGCCAGATTTCCGGCCAATCCTTCGGCCTGATGACCTAACAGTACGGCGACGACATTCCCGCCGGTTGCTTTGGCCAGCGCGCGCGCGGCTGCCAGCATTACATAAGAAATATCCGCCACCTGCCCGCGCAGGTGCTCAACGACAACGTAAATATCCTGGCTCATCGAAATCCTCCTCTAAAGCACGCCCACTTCTTTGAAAATGCTAACGAGCTTGTCGGCGACCTCATCCGGGCTGCCGGTGATCATCTCTGCCCGCTTGCCGGCCTCAGCCTGGAACATGCGTCCGACCGTCGGGCCGCCGCTGGGGTTCAGCGCGGCTGCGGCCTGCTCTTCGAGCGCAGCGGTCTTCATCACCATGCGCACTTTGCTGACTGCCACGTAACGCGGGGGTTGTTCCGCAGCCTGGATGCCCAGAACGGCCGGCAGCGTGACCTCCATCTCGGCAATCAATCCGCCGGGGTACTCTTTGCGGGCTGTGGACTTCCCATCTTTCAGTGCGACGCCGGAAATGTAACCAACGTAGGGCATTTCCAGACATTCAGCCAGCAGTGGGCCAACCGCCCCGTCCAGGTCATTATTAGCCTGTACACCGGTCAGCACCAGGTCGGGTTGAAGCCCTTGGATGACCGCTGCGCTGGCACGCGCCAGGGCGTGATTATTCACCCCGCTGAAGTCTCCTAAAAGTTTGATCAAGCGGTCGGCGCCTTTGGCGGCTGCGGTAAAAAGCACCTCGTCCACCCCCTCGAATTCGGGGGCGACCACTGTTACCTGGCCTCCACCGCGTTCTTTAAGCAGAATGGCCTGTTCGATGGCGTGATCGTCGAATTCATTGATGATCAGGCGCAACCAGGCCGTGTCGAGCGCGGCGCCGCTGGCGTCAACGCTGAGTTCCTCAACCAGGTCCGGGACAAGTTTGACCAGAACGACAATGTTCATTTTTTCCACCTCGCTAATCAGCCATCGCTTCAGCCAACAATTCGACGATGTCTTTGACGATCAGATGACCAGCCCCCTCGACCGTCTTGGCAGCATCTTCGAAACGGGGCGTTTCATAAGGACAGGCGACGGCCAGGATTTCTGCTCCAACGGCCAGCGCCTCTTTTACGCGCCACTCGGAAAGCCGGACATGCGCCTTTTCCCACTGGAAACCGTCCAGCCACATCCCTCCGCCGCCGCCGCCGCAACACAGACTGCTCTTGCGGTTGTGTTCCATTTCCACCAGTTCCACCCCCGGAATGGCTTCCAGCAAGGCACGCGGCTGGTCGAAGATTTCGTTGGCGCGCCCCAGGTAGCATGGATCGTGATAGGCGACCCTGGCTTTCACCTCGTGTTTCAGCATGGGCTTGAGCTGCTCAATCCGCTCGGCCAAAAACTCAGTGTAGTGCCGGATCGGGTAGGAGATGTCCAATCCCGGATATTCATTCTTGATCGCATTGTAAGCGTGCGGGTCGGCGGTGATGATCTCTTTGAACTGATACCTGCTGAAGGCCAGCCCGTTTCGCTCGGCCAGCATCTCGAACAGGCCGCGTTCACCCGCCAGGCGTTGCGAGTCGCCGTCGCTAAATTCCTCAGGCCCTAGAATGCCAAAGTCCACCCCCAGGGCGTTGAGTACCTTGGTCAGTGCTTTTGTGGTCTGTTGAACTCTGGGATGATAGGAAGGATAATCGCCGACGAACCACAAGACATCCACCGGTTGCCGTACTTTTCCCAGAATTTTGACCTCGGGTTGGATATCTTTAGCCCAGTCAGCTCGTTTGCGCGGCGATTCTCCTTGCGGGTTGCCATATCGCTGGGAGGCCTCTAATGCGCTTTGAAGCTCGGCCGGAACGTTGCCAGCCAGGAGCAGTTCTTCCTTGGCGCTGGTCATCAGGCCGGGCGTCAATGGGATTAGGGATGGACAAACTGCGGTGCAGGCATAGCAGGAGACACACATCCAGACTGTATCGGTGTCCAGTATATTTTCAAAGCGATCTGCCCGCAAGAAGGCGATCATCCTGTGCGGAGGGTAAACCATTAGATTGCCGAAGGGACATACGCCGCTGCAACTGCCGCATTGCAAACAGAGTCTTAATCTTTCGCCCTCTGGCGTGGACGCGAGGATTTTGTCGTATATTGATTGCTCAACAGGTGCAATGGTGGTCATGAATCATCTCTCCTTAATAGTATGAAGAGCCAATACTTGGTTGTTCGAACTCATGGAATTGCTCCTCCTCTGCATAAATAATACAATAGCCTGGCTGGCGAATCCGGGCTAAGATAAGAATCTTAGTCTAGTATGGATTTATTAGCCCTAAATAGCCAGTGGGAGAAGTCACACATTGGTGTGATGAAAATCACAAGAAAGTAGGAATAATCACAAAGGACGCCGCGGAATACGTCTGGATGAATTCAAGTATAATCGTAACTGTTCAGCCTGATTGTCATTCTGAGCCGCTGGTGTTCTTCCAGCGGCGAAGAATCTCCTCCGACTGGCCTTGAGACCCTTCGGTCGCACAGAACGCTCCCTCAGGGTGACAGGCCTGAGGCAGTTACGGATAATCTTGCCATTCTTGTCCATAAAAGGAGCATCTCCGATGAACTTCGCGATGTGGCGTAAGGCTTTACAGGTAATCCCAGAGGTATCCAAAGAAGAATGGGACCGGCTGGACATTGTCTCGAAGTGGCTGATCGCGACCCGCGCCGCCGTTCTCATCATGACCTTTTTCTCGGCAGTGTTAGCGGGCATCTTTGCCTTTCATGATCATGCGAAAGTGAACCCCATCACCTGGCTGGTCTTGGTACTTGGCCTCGTTCTGGCGCATGCTGCCAACAACATATTCAACGACTACACCGATTACGTGCGCGGCGTGGATAAGGATAATTACTTCCGCACCATGTATGGCCCGCAGCCGGTGGCCGACGGCCTGTTGACCAAGACCCAGCACCTGATCTATTTCGCCGTGACCGGCCTGCTAGCGCTGGCTTGCGGCATTTACCTGCTCCTCGTCAGCGGCGGCGACGGGGTTGTCTGGCTGCTGCTCGGCCTGGGCGTGTTCTTCGTCTTGTTCTACACATGGCCGTTGAAATACATCGCCATGGGCGAGCTGGCGGTGCTGATCGTTTGGGGGCCGTTGATGATCGGCGGCGGCTACTACGTGCTGACCGGCCAGTGGGTCTGGAACGTGGTCTGGGCCAGCCTGCCGTATGTGCTGGGCGTGACCACGGTCATCTTCGGCAAGCACATTGACAAGCTGGTGATTGACAAAGCCAAGAAGATCCATACCCTGCCGGTGCTGATCGGCGAGGAGGCTGCCCGTTACGCCGTGCTGGCGATGATGATCTTGCCATACTTACTGGTAATCTACCTGATCGTGGTCAAGTATTTCACGCCAGTGTTGCTGCTGGTTTTCGTAGCGGTGCCCACCTTCCTGAAAATGTATCCGCAATTCCTGAAGCCCAAACCGGAGGCACGGCCGGAGAGTTTCCCGGATGGGCAGGGCGGCTGGCCGCTTTATTTTGCGCCCCAGGCTTTTGTCAACAACCGCGCCTTCGGCATGTGGTTCATGCTCGGGCTGATTCTGGATGTGATCCTCCGGCTGATATTTCCCAATTTTTGGGTGAGGTAATCTTGCCCGTTCAGTTGTTCTCGATGGGAATGGCATTATCCCAGGGGGATACTTTGCGAAGGATGCCACCTTGAGAACAAGTAAACATCGCAATAATTCACGTGGATAAATAAAATGACCGGCAATGGCCGGTCATTTTATTTCATGGGAGAGGGTGCCGTAATCGTTACTCTCAGGGACCTTTGTCTATGCCTTTGTCGTTCCCATTACTGCTGCCATCCCCATTGCCGTTGCCATTGGGATTGCTGTTGCCATTACCGTTGTCACTTCCATTGCTGTTCCCGTCACCAACTTATTCGTCTTTCGGGCCAGAATTTTCAGGTGGACCGGCATGATCGGGTGGACCGGCGTCATCGGGTGGGCCGGCGTCATCGGGTGGACCGGCGTCATCGGGCGGGCCGGCGTCATCGGGCGGGCCGGCGTCATCGGGTGGGCCGGCGTCATCGGGTGGGCCGGCGTTATCGGGCGGGCCGGCGTTATCGGGTGGGCCGGCGTCATCGGGCGGGCCGGCGTCATCGGGCGGGCCGGCGTCA
>CAZTZE010000012.1:0-10531 GCA_964618215.1 uncultured Chloroflexus sp. | reverse complement strand
GCGGGCCGGCGTCATCGGGCGGGCCGGCGTCATCGGGTGGGCCGGCGTCATCGGGCGGGCCGGCGTCATCGGGCGGGCCGGCGTCATCGGGTGGGCCGGCGTCATCGGGTGTATTCGGATTTATAGAAGAGGATGAAGGCGGGTAGGTAATTACAGGAGGTACAGAAGATTCATGAGTCTCGTCGTTGATCTTGTCTTCAATGATATCCATCGAGATTGCAGGTGTAGTGCTAAGATCTGAATCAACACCATAATTGGCCTTGCTTTGAGCAAGCACTGATATTTCCAGGATTTCAACTCCCTTGCTCGCTTGCACGCCTCCGATATTGATCGTCGCAGAGGCGATAATCACAATAGCAACGATGATAATCTGAAGGGGAATTTTATGCATTATTGTCCTATCTTTCTTCAATCCTGAAAGTAATGGTGACAATTTCCAGAAAGAACCTGTCAACAACTCATTTATATAATACCAGGAAAGAACGTCAGAGATCTTAACATTTCTGATAGAGAGAGGCTGGAAACATTACAATTTTATTAGTTAGGTAGAACCCAGAAAGGGGACTTTGTAGGTCAGGGATTGGTGTTACCCCCCTTCTCCTTAAAATACTCTTTAATAATTCCTAAGAATGCATTTACCACTTCTGGATCAAAATGCTTTCCAGAATTATTCCAGATATAATCAAGCGCTTTTTTATATGATAACGCTTTTCGATACGGGCGATTAGAGGTAAGTGCATCCCATACATCAACAACGGCAAATATCCTCGCAGCAATGGGAATTTCTTTACCGACCAACCCATTCGGGTATCCACTGCCATCCCATTTTTCATGGTGAAAAGAGGGTATATCCATGGCGGAATGGAGAAACTCTATTTGCTTCAGCATTTCCCGGGCAAAAACGGGATGCTTCTTAATAATCTCACGCTCTTGATCATCGAAAGGTCCGGGTTTCAATAATATTTTATCTGGGATGCCTATTTTACCAATATCGTGCAGTAAAGCGCCACGACGGAGATTTATCATTTCTCCTTCGTCTATATTCAACGCACGCGCTAATCTTAATGTTAATTCAGCAACTCGCAAGGTGTGACCTTGGGTTTCTTCGTCGCGGAGTTCAAGTGCCTTTGACCACCCCTCGATGGTCTTATCATATGCAGATATCAAGTCCTTTTCAGAGCGGCTGAGGTTCGTAACCATTTCGTTAAAGGATTGTGCCAAGATCGCGACTTCGTCACCGCCGCTAGAATCCACCTGGATATTGAGATTTCCTTTTGCGACCTCCGAGGCAGCTTGTTTTAATATAAGAATCGGTCGCGTAATGAGATTTGAGAGGTATAGACCGAGCAGCATGGCCATGATGATAGCAAAGACAAATACTAATGTTATGTTGAATCTTGTAATGTTACTTGTTCGTACTAGAAAGGTTTTAGGAAGTGCCGTCCCCATAATGCCTATATCTTCACCATCTCGTGCTTCCCAAGTGCCTAGCAACTCAGTATAGGTGATATTACTGCTTTCAAAGTCTCGCATCAGGCTTTGTTGATCTTGGCTTTCAGACACTATTGATGAATCAAAGAGCGGCTGAGAAGGAAACTCAAAAAATGTAGAACTTATAGGATTAAGACTTGTATCATAAATCGTTGCTTGGGCTAAGGTCTCTTCACGAATCTTATCCACGATGCTCTTCAGGGTTTCTCCGACTAGGATGACGCCCACAAAATTACCATCCTGATTTTTTACTGGTCCCGAAACAAAAAAGTAAATACCCCAATCCGCGTACGAAAGTCCGGAATATTTATCTCCCTTTGCATCGATCTCTTGATTTACCACTTTAGCTACAAAGGGCAAGTTGGTCAAATCCCCGTTGATTTCGGGGAAAAGGTATTCCCCCGTTTCTTCAGATCTGAGGATGGTCGTGATAACCTTTCCGCTGTTATCTAGAACCAGGACAGCATCCTCTTCTGCATTGAAGGAAATTGGATAAACGAGATCAAGGATTTTATTCTTGTCCGCCAAGGGAATTATTTCAGCTATTCCTTGGATATGAGATAGTAACCGTAATGTACCGAGCAAGCGATCTTCTTCACGCACCATTAATTCAGAAGCCAATTTCCGGGTTTCAATGATCTGATTGGTAAATCTTTCTTCCAGAGATCCTAAGAGTACCTGAGTAACAATAATTCCCCCGGCCATAGCGATCAGCAGAGCCAAGGAAATGTAAGGTAGAGTTAGCTTAGTGCGAATTGAGAGGTGTGCGGAACGAATCTTATTCATTACCTTCGACCTCGAACAGCGAATTATGGTTTCCTGCCGCTAACCTGCCACCAATATCATCCCGTCAGTTCGCGCAGACGCTGAAACATCAGGAACGCCCCTGTGGTCAGCAGCGCGGCGACGATGATCCATTTCCAGAAGTGGAAGAACAGGATCAGCGCGGCGAGCATTGCCAGGATGAGGGTGATGCGTGCGATGGTCTGCACGAACGCGGCGCGTAATATGGACTCAGCCACGAGGAACAGGAGAAAGATGATCGTCAGGCCGGCCCAGACGAATTGCGGGGCAAAGAAGATGAGGCCGGCAATGGCAAACAGCAGCAGGCTAAGGCTGATGGCTGCCCAGGTCTCGGCGGCGCGGTCGAAGCGAAATGCCTGGGTTGGCTTGTCCGGCTCTGCCAGGTGGCGGATGTGGGCGCGCGGGTCATCCTGTTCGCCTGCATCCAGCCGTTCCAGTTGCTGGGTCAACCCCTGCAGCAGCGCCGTATTCTCCGAACGCTCACGGCGCAGCCCCTTGACTTCACCCGCGAGGCCCGAGATCCTCTTCTCCAGCGCAGCGTGCTGCTTTGCCAGGTGCGGGTTGCCTTCCATCCCTTTCATCTCGATGCCCAGCGATTGCAGCTCCCCAGCCTTCTCCGAGACCAGTTGCTCCAATTCTTCCTGGCGGCGGACGACTTTAGCGCAATTGCTCTTGAGTAGTTCAAGCGTCTGCGGCGGCGGCGGGACTTTATCCAAACCGGCGAAGCTGAGCGGATCGTACCACGAGCTGCGCGGCGTGCCATCCCGGTTGTACATTGGCCCGGCCGGGGCATTCTCCCCGGAGATTGGGTCGCGGGCGAAAAGCCCCCACAAACCCCGGTACTGGCTGGCCCAGGGGGTGGATTCATCAATCAGAACCGGCGACCAGGCTTGAGGTCCGTCAGGCCCAAGGCGCAGCCCATCCCCGCGCGCAAAGTCCACGAACGGGATGCGGAACGGATTCCCGGCCGGCTGGCCCAGCGTCTCCGCCCAGAACTTGTTCCAGGTGCGCACCAGACCCGAAAACCTGCTTGGCAGAGGCAGGTTGACTTCCGCCTGGTATTCGCCGGGGCGGAAATATGAGGCGTGAGACCCAGCGCCAACATAGATCACGGGGTGGTACTCGTCATCTATTTTTAATTCGCCGTGGTCATTCCAGCGGCGGCGCAAGTCATCACCCTTGAAATCGTGCGAGGCGTAGGCGACCCACTCCGGGATGAGCTGCCCGCCAGCCTCGTAAAGGTAGATGGCGATCATCTCCCAGTCCGATTCGTGGTCGTTGACGCCGTGATATCCGGAACGCCAGTTGTTGAAACAATAGAAGAACCAGTATTGGAGTATCGTCCAGCCATTTTGCCGGGCGACGCGGCCATAGTAGACGTATTTCGGATCTTCTTCGAACATTGCGTGGTAGTCGAGTTCTGCCGCAGCAGCAGTGGCGGCGGAGACCTCGCCGCGCAGCAGGAACGAGAGCGAGAACAAGCCATCTGCCAGCCGCGGCAGGAAACCGCCGCGCGCCAGCCGCCCTATCCCGGCATGGAAATAGTTGCGCTGCTTGAGCCGCAGGGCGGCCTGGTTGGCCAGCACCTGGGCGGCTTCGGTCAGGTTGAGGTTCTCGATAAAGCGCAGAAAGCGGACTGACCCGAAGGCGGCTGAGCGAGGTTCGACCAGTTTTTCCAGCGTAAGTTCACCCTGCTTGACCAGGAGTTCTTCGCGCCCATCGGGATGGTGTTCCCACAGACTGCAATCCTGGACGTAGTGAGCAACGTCAGTTGGAAAGAACCGTTCGCCTTTTGTGAAGTACGCCGCCGGCTCGAAGCAGCGCAGCAGTTCCAGGTCGGAAGCGGCGGCTGGTGCGGTGTGACGATCAGTGGCTCGATCCATCGTCCCTCCTTATCCCGAAAATCCGTTGAACCTCGGCCATGTTGAGCGCAAAGGCGATAATCACGTTGGAGGCCATCACCGCGTAGTTGGGCTGGCTGAAGAAATAATTGACCAGGGTGATGGCGAGCGAAATCCCTGTCCATGACATCAGCAGCACCCAGCTCCAGCGGCGCAGGCGCAGGAAGCCGATCAGGACGACGATGCCCGCAACCGACAGCACAAAATAAGCGACGCTGGAGAGCAGCGCCCGGCCCAAATCGGTCAACCTCCAGCCGTCGAAGAGCGGCCCTGCAATCCCGTTCTGGAAAACCTGCTGCCGGATCAAAGGCTCGAAGACCTGGTAGAGACGGATCAGGAACAGCACCACGATCGCCAGCGCGATGACGGTGACGGCAATCGGCCTTTTCTTTTTGTCGCTCTTTTTCCTTCTTGGCATGATCTACCTCCGTGAGAAGGTTCGTAGTGACGACTTTAGTCGTTCTTGCTGCGATAGGAACGGCTGAAGCCGTCACTACAGATTGAACCTTTTTCAACGCGAATTGCGCGAATAGGCGAATTTCGCGAATGTTTTTTGGTTTTTATTCGCGCCATTAGCCTACATCGTACCCGTAGGGTATTCGCGGCATTCGCGTTAAAAAGTGTACGGTAGAGAGTTCACGGATAGACAAAGCCCAGGAACGCGCCGTCCGCGATGGGAGCGGACTGGTTTGCTCCCAGAACCGGATCGAGCGGTTGCGCCGGGTCTGGCGCCCAGAGGACCAGCACCGACTGGTTCAGGGTTTCGCTGTAAATCTCCAACAGCAACAGGTGGTTGCTGGCCCAGCCCACCGGCCTGGGGAAGGAGACAGCCTCACCGCCCAGGAACCCGCTCAGATTAGCGGCTGGCGCGTCGAACACGCTGGTTCCATCCGTGCGCGCCACCCGCAGACGGAATTGAGCCTCCATGTTGGAAGGCCCGCTGGCTTCCAGCCAGGCGACGAACTGGTTATCGGGCGAGAAGACCATGAAACCGGCGCCCAGATTGCTGCCGGGATTCAGAGAGATATTCGTCTCCTGGCAGGTGACCAGGTTGCGGATCAAAAAGCCATTCGTGATCCAAGGCGAGCCGCCCCCGCCGGTCGCAATCGCGATGAGGGTCTGATCCGGCGACATCCCTCCCAGCGCCAGGGTTGGGGCGATAAATTCGGTGGTCTGGTTGTTGCCCAAGTCAAGGTAGGTTAGTCCCCTGTACGGCGGGAAATTGATATTGCCGATCCCATACATGGTGTAGGTAAACCACACGCCGCGCCCCTGGCCTGCGCTGTAACTTACCGCCAGCAGCTGAATGGCGTTGCCCGGGCCTCCTTGCTGGGGAGGGTTCCAGGTCATGCGCGGCTGCAGGGCGGGCAGTTCGGCCAGCGTACCGGCGTATACCTGGTTGACCGAGTTCGCCATCATGTCAATGGTGTCGAACGAAAGATACGGGTTCCCCTCGGCGCCTTTGATCGCCATCAGGTCGGGCGCGGAGGCAAGGTTTGCGATGGCGTTGTTGACGTTCGACTTGAGCGTCCCGCCGTTCTGCAAGGAATAATAGATGATGGGGAAATTGTTCACGCCCTGCGAGAGGCTGCCAGCCAGGTGCACCTGGTTTTCTGACATCCAGGAGATGCCGGTGACGGGACGCAAGGCAATCGCTCCTCCCTGGAAGTTGTAAAGTGTGATCGTTTCGGCATTGCCGGCTGCAATCGCGGCTGGCAGAGACAGGGTCTGCGCGCCGGGATGGAGCGGCAGGCAGGCGGGCGCAAGCGTCTCGACCGGCGGCGGCTCGGTTGCGCCGGGCGGCAGGGGTGCCTGGGCGGTGAGCGTCGCAGCCACGATGGTGGCGATCTCGTTTGGGTTGGGCGTGGCTGGCGGGACAGCGGTGGGGGTCAGGCAGGCGAGACCGATGGCGATCACACATAACGAGGTAATTAGTGTCAGTCGTTTATTCATGATCATCTCCTTATTCTTGCAAATTTCCCGCCGTTTACCCCAAGTCGCCTTCAGGCGTGGTTGTGCCGTTTCTCGGTGCGAGCATGGAAATTTAAGGGTTTATGAACCTTTACAGAGACTCAATCTCATTGATGAGAGCAGGTAGATTGGGCTGAGTAAAACTCATATGTTTCGCTGGAATACGATTATGTTTTATATCGGGAGGAATGTGCTTATGATGAGGATGTGTACTTTGTAATGCTTCATTTTCTGGGTGCGGTTGGGAATCATACCAGTAAAGTTTTTCTTCCCCTCGATATACTTCATATCCATACCAATCCAATACTATCGGTAAACGATGATATAAAACACGCTCCCGGACTACCAATCGAATATCATTCCCAAAATATATATCTCCGGCCACTCTGGTTAACGTTGACCCAAGACGTATGAACGTAATTGTAGAACGTTTGATTGAAGGATACTTCTCGATAAGCGTATACAGATAGAGTTCGTAATCCTCCGGCGTGCGAAAAGGATTACTCATGCGGCTTCCTGGATAAGGCCAATCAGGCTGGGAGCTTGGTGTTGCACACGTTGAATTTCATTACGATATTCGGCTTGTCGGGCCAACCATGTTTTATACACACTAGCCCACTCGCCAAAATCTAAAACCCACTCATCATCTTCTGGCTCTTCCCCAGTTATATATGCAACATATAAGGTTTCGGAACGGATACCATATTTCCGCTCAAAATGTAAAAGCTCTTCTTCGAGTGCGTGAATATCCGATAGTATTTCGCGAATGTTCATAGTTCACCTCTGTGCACAATTATAGTGCAGTTTATCCGCGCCGAAAATATTCATCATCATTCATGTTCAGCGACACAACGATTTGCGTCCGCGAAGCGCCCTGTGGGTAGTGGCGGCTGGGCGGTGATCGTCGCGGACACGATGGTGGCGATTTCGTTTGGGTTGGGCGTGGATGGCGGGGCCGGGGTGGGGGTCAGGCAGGCGAGACTGATGGCGATCACGCACAATGAGGTAATTAGTGCAAAACTCTTTTTCATGAACATCTCTCTTAAAAATATCTTGTTGATGGCGGGCAGCGTGGCGGATTTGAGCATATCTTCATCTTTTTTGGTGAACAGAGATAACGGATAGGCTCACCTCCCGGCAGGAGACAGGTCGGCAGTGGCAGGGCTGACGAAACCCATTTTCATCCATTTCCTGTCGCGACAAGATTCACCATAATTCGGTGATTTTATCCTTCAAAATAGTCCGATCCCATAATACAACCGAATTCGCCTCAGCCAGTTCTTTGGCAGAATTAGTGAATCCAGCATTAGTGACTACAATTGCTTTATCTAAATGATAGTAATTTCTTCCAGCAACTGCTTCTTGAATAGCGCCATTTCCCACTGATCCAGAATAGCACTTTGCTTGTATTCCAATTTTAGTTCCACCTTTTGATGCAATCACGTCTATTCCTTGATCACCAGACTTTTTTGTCACCTCCGTTTCATAGCCCATCTTCGAAAACAAGAGGGCTAGAAACTGCTCGAATTCTTGTCCGCTCATTAGGTCGATATCGTTAATAGTATAAGCTCTAATAATTGAGGATTGTTTGATTTTGTGAGCAAAACTCTCGGTTTTTTGTTTTTCAAGTATTGGATTAAGCTGCTGGGCAAAAAGATTACAACACAATAGATAATTATCGCCCCCAAATTTTCCGTGGTCGATTAGATAGTAAATAAAAGTCCCGGATGTCTGTAAACTATTAGTATCGATAGTTTCAATAAGACAATATTGTTGAACCGCTTCTGAAAGAGATAAGTCATCAATATTTACAAAATACTCATTATATTCACTGGCCCATTTTTGTGAAAAGTGACGGATTATTACCTTGTATAAAAAAACACAAGTTAAATAAATTGCTTGGACATCTTCGACAAGATGAAGCCGATCCTTAATTAATTTTACAAGCAGGAAAAAACTATTATCCAAATAGGGTTTAATAATTTCCTCGTTTTTAACGTGTAATGTTACCTGAACGTTTATTTCTCTGGGTGATATTTCCACTCTACTTTGTTCAAGTTTAGAAACTGAGCTTCTTTGAAATTCATCCGACAAAAATAATGAATTCCCCATATTACCCCTATGGGCTTGGATTGCAATCAGACACTCTGTACAAATAATAAATACTGGATGTAAGTAAATGACCGTTGGCACGTCTTCTATAAAATTTGATACCATTTGCACCAACTCTGAATCATCCAATAATTTGGGCAATATGGATAATATCTCATCTTTAAATGTCTCTTCCTCTTGGATATAGACAACATTCTTTTCATCGAAATAGGCCTTCAATTTTTTAAAATTTGCCAAAGATAAGCGCAACTTTCCACAGTGCATATTATCAAGAGTGATGGTCATTCCATCTGATTCAAGAATACGGTATGATAATTCCTTATCATCTTTATCTTGTGATACATTTTGTGATCCGCGTATGGTTTGGTAAGGTTTTCCGTTCTTGTAGGTGATTATTTCATAACTGTAACCAAAGAGTTCTAACTTGGCAGGAACCCATTTATCTGTGTCGTCATCGAAATACCATACATCGGATATTACGACACGGCGTAGTTTTTTATCTTCGTAAAATTGCTGGTTAAGTGGAGGATGCATCTGCAATTACTTTATGGAAGGAATAAGAAACTAAACGGTTTGGCTCACCGCCAGCGGCGGGACCGGCGAGGCTCCTTCTCAATTGTTGCGCATTTTCCGGCAAATCGTGCCGGTTTCCGAGCGGCGTAGCCGCTGTCCGCTGGGTCCGGTGTTAACCCTTTCTCCTATTCTCTAATTTTTTACCTACTAGATCCAAAAGCGCGCTGTAGGAACGTATTTGAATTTGTGGATTCATTCTATTCCACGCTCCTTTAAACTCTCTGACTTGTTCATTGGATGACTCAAGATTTGTTCCAATGAGCAAAATGCCTTTTGGTTCTCGATAACCACTTAGCTTTAGCTCGTCGCGCAAATAGCATTGAGATCGAGTAGATATATCAATATAGTTTATCAATTGGCAAACGCCTTTATTTGCCTCGGACGACAAGAAAACCCTTTTCCCTTGCGTCTTGAATGCATCGTGGTTAGCACCTTTTAACTCGAGCATCCACCATGAAAGACCAGAACTACTTGAACCTGCCATTAAGTAATCGGGGATCATGCCACCTGGAGCCCCTGATGGAGGTCGTATGTACTGTTTTGGAAAAATCCATGTGGCATGGTGACCAGTAGAGAACATTAAAAGTGATAGAGAAAGAACTTCCTTGTTGTTTGCCAGAAACTTCTCAATGTCTGTTTCACTAGCTCGAGATTCGATTAGTTCCTTAAATCCCCGATATTGTTCTTCTGTAACATCATGCTGACTAACGTAATAAACTTTAGATGGCCAGTCTTTTGGCCAATTTTCGAAAAAGTCACTTTTACTAGCTTTCTTGATCTTAAACATGAACTATGAATTCCTTTTGAGGGCTAACTCGCGGATCAGCCGCTTATACGGACGGTCTAAAGGTAATTGATTAGGCTGCGAAAACCGAAAAAAGATGGTAAATCAACTTACCCACGCTCACAGTATAGCAAATCTGTAAACAAAAGTAAAGAAACCCCGAAAAATATCACCCAGATGCTACGATGTTCTCGATTTCCAGCCACGCTGCGGGATTCGCCAATGTGCCATAGCCCAGCCTTCCATCTGGCCTCCAGGCGGCGTATTGATTGTCAATCCAGATCACCAGTCCGAGCGGCCCGCGCGGGGCGAGGGGCGTGCGTAATATCTCCGCGCCGTCCACGAGAAAGACGACAGCATCGGCCTGCCAGCGGATGGAATACGCGTGCCATTGGGTGACATCCACGCTCACCGCGCTCCCATCTTGGCGGACGATACGCCCTGCCAGCCGCCGCAGGAGACGGGAGGCCGGTCGCAGGGCCAGGAGGGGCATGGCCAGCAGCGCGGGCGCGAGCAGGGGCGCAGGCCAGCGCGGCGAGCGGAACGTCCCGGCGAAGAAGCCGTTGGGAGGGATGTCATTGCGAGGAGGGCGTTCGCCTGCCCCCGCCTTTTGGGGGTTGCCCGACGAAGCAATCTCCTTGCGCGCGGGGATTGCTTCGTCGGTCTTCGACTTCGCTTGCGCTCTGCTCAGCCCTCCTCGTAATGACAGATAATTTTCCGGCGAAGCGTGGAAGAACCAGGCCGTGTTCGGTAGGGTAGGGAGACGGCCGGCAGTCCCGCCGAAGCCGAGGGCGAAGCCAAAAGGCTTGCCCTGAGCGGAGCCGAAGGGATCGTTCCACAGGCCGAAGCCCCAGGTTCCGGGGAGATTGGAGTCCGAGGCGCGGGCGCGCAGGCT